>PAQK01000032.1 GCA_002709665.1 Gemmatimonadota bacterium
TGAATCTGGTCGGCTCGCAGGTGACACTTGCTAGAAACGAGAGTATTACAATCGATTTGAACCAGGCCCTGGTTGCAGGAGAGCCAAATAACATTGTATGGACCGCGCTGTCCAACAATAAGAATGCGGATGTGCCACCGGGCGCTTTGGACAACGCGGAGTTGATACTTTTCGGCGCCGCTAGAGGCAGATTGCTTGTCACTGTTACGGCAACAGATTCCGAAACGAATTTCAGTGTCCAGGGATACATCGATGTAACAATCACGCCTGCCGCCACCGGCGGCAGCCTGGAACTGATCAAAACATTTCCGCTTGTAATAAAAGCGAATCGCGATACCACGATCGATCTAACAACGTTGGTTGTAAGAGGATCGGTCCCAAGGCTACTCTGGTTTACGGGAGGGAACGAATACGTTGGGGTTGAAGTGGACCAGGCGGATCAGACAGCGATCCTTCGATCCTTCGCAGGATTTGTAGGGAATGCGGGGAGCATCACATTTCGAGCGGAGGACTCGGACACGGGAGACCAGGCATTCTCCGTTGCCTCGCCTGTAACCGTCGCGAGCTCGGCCTCTGCAGCCAATTCTTCGGGCTCTTCTTCGTCACCTACGGGTTCCTCAGAACTCACTGGCGAACTACCCAATTCAGTGTCTCCGTTTACGCGTGGTCTGCTCAAGGTGTCTGTAGTCGCAAATCCCGTTCTGCCCAACTTTCTCGATGTGTTTGTGATCTCGCAGAAGAGCCTGCTAGGCGAACCCGTCCTGGGTGTAACGATCGGCATCGGCACAGAAACCAAACCTGTAGCTATTCCCTTGGAACCGGTAGAGGAGGCTCTAAATGTCTGGGTGGGGGATTTATCCATCAGTGACGCTATTGTTGGTCGGGTACAGATTTCCGCAACAGGCATTACCGAGAACACACGAGTGGCATTGACAGATACACTGAATCTAGAAATTGAGGCAGCAGGGGTTCAGGCTACGTTCTCGATTTCCAATCCTGACGTCGCCGTGGATCTTCCAAAGCAAGCCCTGAGCAAATCCGCGTTAGTTGCGCTCATACCGGATGGCGCCACAACTGAGTTGAACTCCGTAGGAACCTTTCTACGTGCTGCCTCAAGGGCATACACGGTTCATTCTACAGGTGCGGAAGTCAACCGTTCTGGTGAAATCAGATTCTCAAATCCGGGTTCACGGGCTGAGAAGACTGGTGTGTATAGATGGAATGGCCGCGACCAGGAATGGGACTTTATGGGTTCCAAGCTCACCAACGGCGGAATATCCGGTACGTTCACCTCTTTTGGCAGATATGCCCTCTTCGTTGACGACCACTCACCACAGCTGGGCAATCCGAAAGCCATCGAAGGTGTATTGTCCATTCCGGTGGCGGAGATCGGCACAGGAATCGATGTTCGGTCGCTGAGACTCGTGGTAGATGGCAGTGCGGTACGAACCAGTTATGACCACGCTGGGAAACGCGTAGTCTGGCGACCGGAACAGGTATTCGAGCCTGGGAATCGAGAGGTCAGGCTGGAGCTCTCCGACCTTGCAGGCAATTCTACCATTTGGGAGAGGCAACTGGACCTTGGAAAGATGTTTCCGCGTCCATCCAGGTTCGTATTGCATCAGAACTTCCCTAATCCGTTCAATCCTGAAACAGTGATTCGCTTTGAAGTTCCAAAGGCCGCACAGGTTCGTCTGGCCATCTACAATTTGCTTGGACAGCGGGTTCGGCAGCTGGTTGGAGAATCCCTGGCCGCCGGGCGGTATACGCTTTCATGGGATGGTCTCGACGATAGCGGATGTCAGGCTGCAACGGGGATGTATCTCTATCGTCTGGAATCACCGAATGTGGTTCTTACCAAAAAGATGTTGCTGCTGAAGTAAATGCAAGAGTATACCAGAAATGCTCAAAAAAGGCGGAATGACCATGCGTAGACTCAACCTTGTTGCAGGTGTGATGCTAACGGGCCTTCTCTTGATCTCGGCTGCAGGTTGCGGAGGCGGAACGGGTGAGGGCGGAACATTCGGATCTGCGGAGACACTCACCTACGAGGCTTGGGATGACTACCGCAAAGGCTCAGATCCCAAAAAGGCAGAGGACCTGTTCAACAATGCCTTGAATCTTGATCCCACACACTCTGATGCGCTCAACGGTTTGGGGTGGTTGATTTTTCGGAATGCGGCGCAAGCCGATGCACAGGAACAAACGCAACTTCTTGACGCCGCGAAGACCAATTTTCAAAAGGCGACTTTCGCAGACCCTGAGAATGTTGATGCTTGGGTTGGACTTGCGGGTGTGCAGTTGGTACAGGGCGACTGGCAGGCAGCTGCCAACTCGGCATCGACCGCTCTGAGCCTGGATAGTCGATTTTTTTCCATACACGACAACATCGACTATAGAAACGTGCATTTGATCCTGGCTGAGGCCTACTTCTTCTTGGGCTCGTTCGAACACTCCGAGGCGACGCCCGACCCGAACAATACGTTACACCATCTTGACGTTCTGAGTCCCGGCTTCAAGAAGCTCTATAGGGACGACGAACTCACTCCCCCGGATTTGATTCTCAAGATAGAGGAGTTACAACGGCCATGAAGCGCTCCGTGATTTTTCTCTGCCTTCTTTCGGCAGTCGTCTCCACACGCNTCCAGGCACAAGAGGTGCTAGCGGAAGATGTTGCCCCACCATTCGTCGTCCCGATGACCGAAGGTCTGTTCAGGATTTTTTCTGCAGAGCCATTGGGCAAGAAGGGGTTTAATATCCGGTATCTCAACGAAGCCTACAAGATCAGTGTGGACAAGGTAGGAACCGGTACATCCCTAACGGGCCACGCAGGGTTGGGATACGGCATTGCGAACGGCGTCGATTTCGCGGTCAGCATGCCCTTGATGCTTGACATTGCTGGTGACCTCACGAAGTATGGAACAGGTGACATAACGACTTCGCTCAAGTTCGGTCTGCCCGGTCGGTTTCCGTCGGCTTACTACTTTGGCTTAGACATTTCTGTAACGCATCCGTATGGATACATTGGTCGAGAAGCCCTGAAGGTGCGCCCTTTCACACGTACATCCAGAGAAATCTCAAGCCGGCTTCTGCTCGATATCAATCGGGAGGCAATTGGGTTCAGGTTCAACCTGGGGTATCTGGCGTCTTCACAGATTCGTCAAGCAGGTCCCCTGTACGGAGCAGGCGTGGAGATCGGGCGAGGCCAGATCTTAACCGTGACAGGTGAATACTGGAATGAACCCAGCGCGATTGGGGAGCGGTCCAAAAGGGCGGTACTGGGCGCGCACNTGAACTTGTGGTGGTTGAGGCTCCAGGCTGGTGTAGAGAAAGGGCTNAGCAAGGATCTGCCNAACCTGTCTACNATGGCCGGAATCCAGATCCATACCAGCCTTGGCGGGAAGCGGAAGAAATCCTTCGGTGGACGCACCCGACGGGTGTCTCTGGCGAAGGACACGGAGACCTCCGTTCGGATCGCTATTGTGGATTTCTCCGGATTCGAAGACAGAAAAGCCGGGACACTATTGGCAAACAAGATTGCCACCGTCCTGTCTCGATACGGACACATCCGGATCGTGGATGTGGATATGGCGCCTGATTTCCTCGCGCCGGATGCCGCACTAACCCTCTCCGACGAAAGAACTCTGGATGTGGTGATTACCGGTCGCATCCTCAGATCGGACGTTACCCGATCGGCACGGCCAAACGTTCCGCTGGTTGTTGGATTCCCTCAGACGGTTGCGAATATGGAGGCGGACGTTCGCGTAGTCGATGTGCGAAAACAGGGAGAGGTGTTTTCCCTTCGGGTTACAGGGACCGGCCGCCAATCCCGGGGAATTCGTCTGTTTCCAACCTCTAAGGACGACCGGACAAGCTATTTAAATGCTCTCGAGCGAGAGCGAATCTGGGAAGAAGCCAATGGCCAGGCAGTGGCAAAGCTAATGATGGAACTGGCGCAGAACTTCGATTGGTTGCCAGAGTAAATGGCAGACGGACTCTCAAACCGCCGACCGTTGCTATGGGTCGGTATGGCCGGATCTGTTGTAGTACCGCTGGCCTTCCTGGACCAAGTAAACAGGTTTGCGCTCCTTCCCCAGATCCTATCGCTTCAGCTGGTGGGATTGGCGGGCCTGATCGTCTGGGTACTTGCCTCCCGGGGCANGTGGCGCAACAGCAGGCTCCTCCTGCCGGTTTTGATATTCTTTACGCTGGAAACGCTGTCTGTTCTGGTGGCTGAGAATCCTGTCCTTTCCCTTCTGCCGATCGCCACACATTTCTCATTTCTAGTCTATTTCATTGTACTGCTGAACCTTGAAAATCCAGAGGATTTCCATATTGTCCTGAAGGTCTCCAGCCTGACCGGCGGCCTGGCATCGACTATAGGTCTGGCACAGTTCCTGGGTTGGGAGCCCTCCTGGATTCCCACGGCTGGTCTTCCCAGCGCAACGATGGGGCACAGGAACATAGCTGCTGCATATATGGTTGGCATCCTCCCTTTCACATTTCTGCTCTGGTCGGAGGCCAGGAACACTCGGAAAATCATCTTCTGGGGTTCTGTAATCGGTCTGCAGTCGGCATTTCTGATCGCCACCCGGTCAAGGGGCGCTTGGACAGGTTTGGGGCTGGGCCTTGTGTCCATCATCGTATTCTACCACCTGTCTTCGAGGGGATCAAAAGGTCCTTTTCGTTTGCTCTCGCACGCACGAACAGCTTCTCTGGCAGTCGCGGTTGCTTTGTGCACGCTGGCTGCAGCAGTTCCGGCCCAGATCGAAAAGGGCAGCGGAGAGGCTATGTGGGAAGGAAAACGTTCCATCGGCGCTTCGTTGGCCTCTGTGGTTCGTTCGGGTGGAGACAAAGGCAGATTGGCCCTATGGCACAGAACACTGGAGATGATTGCAGATCGGCCGATCATGGGAGTAGGGGCAGGCAACTGGCGGATCGTCTTTCCGGCCTACTCGGAAGGCGATATGATGGATCCCCGTGCCACACCTCACCGACCACACAACGACGTGTTGTGGGTTTGGTCCGAGATGGGTACGGTTGGCTTACTGGCCTATCTCTATATGTTATGGGTTGCCTTCGGCATGGTTAGAAGACTCCTACTGGAGGACGGGCGCCGTCCCCTTGGCCTTGTATTAATATGCAGTATGACCGCCGCGCTGGTGAACAGCCTTTTCAGCTTCCCAAGGGAGTTCCCGGCTGCTTGGCTGCCGTTTGTGATATGTCTGGGCGGATTGGCCCTCAACAGCGAGTCCGNCACAAGAACCGGCAGCCGAAAACACAAGTGGATTGTTACCTGGGCGATATTGATTTCTATCGTCGCAATTGGAATAACGGTCCGGCAAATTGCGTTCGATCGCTACAGCGTAAGGTATCGCATCGCGTTCATACAGGAGCAGTGGTCGGAGGTTATCCATGAGGTCAATCAGGCCCTGGCCTGGGGATCATTCGACGAAGAGGCCTTTCTGATGCGTGGCAGGAGCTATTCCGCCTTCGGAAATAACGTGCGAGCCCAGATGGACTTCAGGCAAGGACTGGCCTTTCATCCAAATTCTGTGGGCCTATGGAACGAGCTGGGAAATACACTCAGGCAGTCCGGGGATCCGGATGCAGCAATGGACGCCTATAAAAAGGGGCTGGGTCTCGATCCCAAGTCCGGGATGTCTTACAACAATATCGGCACCCTGCATGCAATGAGCGGGGCCATAGATTCTGCGAGGGCCGCCTACGAACAGGCCGTTGCGAATCAACCCGACATGGCAGAGGCACATGCCAACCTGAGTAATGTGCATCGGAGATCGGGAGATCTCGTGGCCGCCTTCGCATCGGCAAACAGGGCGCTGGAGCTGGCTCCAGGTCACCCGGAGGCCTGCAACGCCCTGGGCAGCAGTTACATGGTTTCCAGCAGTTACCCTGCTGCGGAAGCCCAGTTCGCAAATGCTCTGTTATCTGACTCAACCCGCGCAGAAATCCATTACAATCTTGGCAGGGCAAGAGAGGCCCAGGGTCGTCTGGATGAAACCGTAGATGCTTATGAAGCGTTCTTCAGGCATTGGAAGGGCNCTGAAACTCCTCGCGTTAGGTGGTTACGCCAGCACTTGAATACACTGGAACATGGGGAATGAAGTTGACTAAACTCTCTAACCATTCCTATATTCCTTTAATCTGTGGGTCGCGTATGTACAAACTCTTTATTTTTATTCTGTTTGTGTTGATTTCGGGATTTTCGACCGGCTGCGACAACGAGCCCTTTGCGGTTGTTGCNCCCTCGTTCCGAGATGAATCCGGCACCGCTTTGATATCCGTACAAATCCCGCCCTTTTCGCGTGGTCTCATCCATCGTGTCAGCATTTCCGTGACTGCTGCCGACACGGGCAGGATACGAGAGATCAAGCGGGATATGAACTTCCCGATCCCTGGTGGAAATCTGGCTGTGAGCCAGGTGGCCGATATCCCTCCAGGCAGGCGCCGGTTTCACATTGCGGCGTTTGACACGGCAGATACCCAGGGCGTACCCAGATTTCAAGGCACTGCCGACTCCACGGTCCTGGCAGGTCAGACGAAACTGGTTAACGTTACTCTAAACCGAGTAGGCGGTGTGGTCAACTTCCAGGCCGTGCTCGACACCGTAGGTGCCAATTTGAGCGAGCAGGTATTTTCCCTCCTGCCCTTGAATTCGGTAATGGACATTTTAGAACTTATTCCCAATCCCCACCACGATGCCCTCGAGATTCTTCCCCTCGTCTCTGTTGGACTTGGTGACCAGTTTACCACCCTTGCAGAAGGGATCTTCAGCAGACGCGTGACGNTGGCGCAGATACCAACCGGTGTGAGGAGGTTCGTGGCACACCTGAAAGACCTGAGCAGCAATGGAACGCGGGCTTTTACGGATACCGTGATCACGGAAATCGACACCCTCGATGCGGAAAATGCCACCTTCAGTCTCCGCGCAGTACAAAGTGCTGAAGATCTTGCAAAAATCTTCAGACAACCCACCCTCCCCAGAGACAGTACTATAGTGGTGCTCACACCTCAGTTCTAGGGGTTATGGCAGACGATTCATCGAAGGAAAAAAAAGCAGGATCGCTCGAGGTGCAGATGCGATTGCGTTTCGGGAACGACCAGCGANTACGGCAGGAAGAAGAGATCCGGGTTCGGTGCAAAGGATGCAGCAAGGCCGTATTTCTGCCCCGTTGGTATACCGAGAAGGGTGTTCGGGTGCATTTTTGCAGCCAGACCTGCAGAGAGGACTGGGAGAAGGCGGCCCAAGATGATGGCATCTTTCATCTTGAGCTGAATGGCCGTCCCGAACATAGAGGCGGAAACTGGACGCATCAGGCGGCCCTAGCTCGGGAACGCGACAGGTTCACCTGCCAGATTTGCGGGATTACCGAAGAAGAGCTGGACAGGAAACTGGATGTTCATCACAAGATGCCCGTAAGGACCTTCGGTACGGCCACGGACGCGAATCATCTGAGCAATCTGGTCTCGGTCTGTCCTTCCTGCCACAAGCGCGAGGAGGAGGCCGGGCGAGAACACCTGCCTTTGTTCGAGCCGGTGGACCACCCGGGACAGCGGCCGGGCGATTTGGACCGATGACTTGCGGCATCGACTTTTGCGTTGGAGACATTCAGGCTCATGGTCATTGGAGAACTGAATGGGTATGAATCATTTCGCCTTTCTTTCTGTTGGAAGGAAGGGCTTCTGCATTTGTGTGCCGGATTTCGGAGGGGGTCGTGATGCGGGCAAATGACAAAGCCATCTTTAAAGTTGGGCTCGCCATTGTAGATACCACCGTGATTGCGCTCGGGGTGATGTTGGCCTACTGGCTTCGGCTTCAGCTGCCCTTCTTCCCTCCTCCTCCCCAGACGGATTTTGGAACCTATCTTCGCTTTTCCATTTTCATAGGGTTCGTAGGATTCGTCACGCTATTCAATGCAGGTATGTATCGACTCCAACAACCTTTTTTTGGAATAGACGATTTCTTTGCACTGGTAAAGGCCGGCACGCTCTCTCACCTGATTGCCGCTGCCGTGGGTTTCGCGATAAGGGGCAGGATTCCAGGCGACCCGATGGAAACTTACTCCAGGATTGTGCTGGCCATGTCGTGGCTACTGGGTATTGTGATGCTGACCTTCTGGCGNCTTGGTTTCGACTTTCTGTTGACCACATTTCGAAGACGCGGCAGGGGTCTCACCAGAGTGATGATTGTGGGTGAAGATGACTTTGCCAACTCTTTCCACAATCTGCTCGAAGAGAACCCTGAACTTGGTTACAGCCCGGTTGGGCTGGCAAAGGAAAAGGAGGCAGATGTTCTGGGAAAGNGCCTAATGGCGGAACAGGTCGACGAGGTGATGATCGCCGCAAGGGAAACAGATCCAGGATGGGTAATGCAGATGATGGGGATTTGCCAGGAGACAAGGGTTCGTTTCAGCATGGTGCCAACATTATTTCACGTGTTGACAAGCCAGATCCAGGTTCGGGAGGTTGCGGGAGTCCCTATATTTGCGCTCGAAGAACGAATCTTCCTTCGTTCAAGTCGACTTCTCAAGCGGACAATCGACCTGATTCTCGCTATGCTCGCCCTGACGGTCTTTTCACCTCTGATTGGAATTGTGGCGGGGTTGATCAAANTGGAATCTCGTGGACCCCTAATCTGGAAGCAGACACGAATAGGCAAACAGGCTCGGCCGTTTACCGTGCTCAAGTTCCGATCCATGCGTGAGGATGCAGAACAAATCCAGGAGGACCTGATCCATCTGAATGAGGCACAGGGACCCCTGTTCAAGATCCGTAACGACCCGAGGATTACAAGAGTGGGTCGCTTTATCCGGAAATTCAGCATCGACGAAATCCCCCAATTGTTCAATGTAATCAAGGGGGATATGAGCCTTGTGGGTCCAAGACCCCCTTTGCCATCCGAGGTGGACCAGTATGAAACCTGGCAGAGAAAACGATTCGAAGTGCTTTCCGGGTTGACCGGGATGGCTCAGATCAGCGGGCGCAGCGACTTGAGCTTCGACGAGACATTGCGTCTGGATTTCTACTACATTGAGAACTGGTCACCGCTCCTGGATATCAAAATCATCTTGAAGACGATTCCCAAGGTGCTCCTGACGAGGGGGGCATATTGAGCGAGACCCCGGACCCAGGTCGGCCTGAGTCGACCTTGAACAATGCTGGCATCCGGGTCCTGAATCTCACCCTTTTGCTGGTTCCCCTGGTCTATCTTTCCGGTTACTACAGGGGCATGCATTATCCTAAGTTAATCACACTCCAGGTCTCTGTCTGTGCTTTGGCGGTCTGTTGCATAGCGGCGCGAAGCGTATGGGTTTCTCGCCGTTCTTCCTTTCTGTATCCAATAGCTCTTCTCCTCCTGCTCACCTCCTTGCAAGCCCTTCGAAGCCTCAACGTTTCAGATGCCCTGATCACTTTGACGACGCAAGTCTCTTTCGGTCTTCTTGCGGTCTCGGTTGTATTTCTGGTTCCTCCCGGGCGTGAATTCACGCTGGTCAGATTCAGTGCACTCGGCGGTCTGATTGTCGGACTCCTNGGTGTGTCCGAACAGCTTGGCCTGTGGCTTCCGCCCTCGTCAGGTCGTCCGGGAGCCACTTTCGGTTACCGCAATATTGCGGCTATGTATCTTGCCGCAAACCTCCCTCTGTCAATCCTGCTTTCGCAGCGTCGGTCACGCAGCGATTTTATTTTGGGTGCCATGGCTACAACGTGTATGGTCGCGTTTCTAGTGATGACTCGTTCACGAGGCGCGTGGCTAGGAGTGGCAGTGGCCAGCGCAATCGCGATTCTCGTAATGTCTCGGGTCCACGGAGAGGATGGAAGGTCGCTTGCAAGGAATGCATGGCACAGCACCACAGTANTGAGGCGCTGGCTGATTCCCGGATGCCTGCTGGTTGCGCTGGCCTTGGGCTCCATCCGGCCGAGATTCGAGGACGTGAGCCTGCACCGATTGGATGAAAANAAAACCGGGGTGACAACCACTCTCTCTTCGGTCTGGAATCCCGGTGGGGATAGGGGCCGATTCAGGATCTGGGAACACACGCTGGAGTTGATCCGGGACCATCCATTGACCGGGGTGGGACTGGGCAACTGGTCTGCCTACTATCCATTGTTTGATGCCGGCGACGGGCTCGTTATAGAATCCGCGCCAAAACGACCACACAACGACCTGCTCTGGATCTGGGCGGAGTTGGGACCTGTGGGTCTTTTGTTCTATCTCTGGTTTGTCGTGCTCGTATTCCGCCGAATGTTCCAACAACTGGATACAGGTGCCAATGAAGACCGTCTCATGCGGATCTGGTTGGCAGCCGGCGCTCTGTCCTTGTTCATTCAGTCTCTCTTCAGTTTTCCCAGAGAACAGGCGGCGGGGTCGATGATCTTCTGGCTGGCTGCAGCGCTGGTAGTGCGAGGAACACCCTGCCGAGCATCGGAAGGCGTCTGCAGGGCGATCAGGTCAGGTGCGGTAGTTTCTCTGATTGTCGGACTGGGCGGGGTCTGGCTGCTGGCAGGAGCACTCACGTTCGACAGACATTACCATCAGGCTTTGGCAGCCCAACAGGAGGGAAGGATACACACGCAGCTTGAGGAGTCCAGGAAGGCGATCACCGCTGGGACTTTCGACCATCGTGTCTTCTTGCAAGAGGCCGGAGCGCTACACAATCTGGGCAGATACAATGAGGCGATCAGGACATACAGGGACCATCTGATCTACCAGCCTTATCTGCCTGCGATCCATAACAACCTCGGTCAATCGCTTCTGGCGCATGGTGACTCTACGGGTGCGGAAGCAGCATATCGAAGGGGGCTCGAGATATTTCCCGCAGAACCTACACTTTCAAACAACCTTGCGGTTCTGTACAAGGAGAGGGGAGATGTCGCTTTGGCACTTAAGGTATATGAAGAGGGGAAGAACGCCGAGGGATATCACAACCTGGGGTTGATCAAGGCGCAGGAGGGATCATTTGCAGAGGCGGAAGCAGCTTACCGTGAGGCACTGAACCGGGCCCCCACCATGGTAGAGGTGCTCTATAGCCTCGGCGGACTGTATTTGTTGATGGATGAATTCGAGAGATCTGCGGAAGTCTTCGAGGCATTTCTAGGAAAGAAACCGGACAATGCCACATTGGCGCGACGAACGAAATCGAGGCTCCTGCAACTCTATCCGGTACTGGGCGACAGCTACATGCGCAAGGGGGACTTCAAGGCGGCGGAGCACGCATACGATAGGCTTGTAGACCTGGGCGAGGGTACGGCCGAAGTCTATGGGAACCTTGCCAATATCTACGGAAGGAGAGGAGAGAAATCGCGATCTGCGGCAGCATGCAGAAAGGCGATCGATCTGGATCCGGAGTTTGCCAAAGCCTACTTCACACTCGCCTCACTCCTGGATGAGGCGGGTGCATCTGAAGAAGCCAGAACACACTATCGGAACTTCCTGGACAGATGGGAAGCCGACGACAGATTTTCCAGAAGAGCAAGTGCTCGGCTCAAGGCGCTTGCCGCACCCCAATAGCCTCGGTTGAAAGGGTACTATTCGTCCGATGCCCAATCGCGGAACCCAGAGGATTCAACTCATTCGCGTACCTTTCCCTCGGCCACAATCACAAGGGCTCAGCACCGGTGCGACTTCCTTAGGCGAAATATTCAGGACTTCCCATCAACCATCGCATTGCTCTCGCCGAAGACACTTTCGCAAATCTTCCCCGCACGATCTCGATGGGACTCCGGGACAAACACATAGAGGCACCAAAGTCTCTCATATTGATCCTCTACGGCCTTTACGTCGAATGGCGGGCTGTCCAGCGGCTCGTTCAAGCGTCTGACGCCGGCTTGCGTGAGTGTAAACACGCGTGCTTCCTTTATGATTGAAATATCCGGGCAGTAAAGTATGACCTGGTCCGATTCGACCCCCAGAGTTTCCGCAATTTCGTTTTCGACCTGCTGGCGTGCATCGATAGATCGATTGTATTTGGCGATCAGTTCATCGCGACCATTTCGACCGATTTCCGCAGCTGACAGGACGTAGGCCCTCTTCAAGAGCTGCCGGTGCACCACACCTCTGATGAGACGCTCAATAGCCGGATTCTCCCGTCTGATGAGGGAACGTAACAGGGCTCCGTCCGTTAACGGGTAGATGTCCTGTTCAGTGAGCCCTTCGCCAACAGCCAGTTCTACGGCCTTGGCGATCATGGCGCCGGAAGCAACCTTGGCGTGGTGATAATAGACTCTCTCGGTGAGAAAGTATCTCAGACGGAGGAGATGTAGCAGCTCGGTGCGCGTACTGAGCTTGGACATGTTTATGGCCAACTGCCCGTCGGCCAAGGTAAATGTGCTGAATATGCGGTCGTCGTAATCCTGCTGCAGTCCCGAGAAATACGCATCCCGTCGCAGGTAGTCGAGCAAATCGGCATCGACCGTACTGGACACGATCTGACGCATCCAGGGGGTTGCACACCTCCGGTTGGTGAGCAGGTCCAGCACCTGATCACGGTGCCCGGAAGCGGCAAGCGCGTCGGCAACCTGGTCTTGTGACAGGAAATGCTGCAACCTCTCCGCTGTGTCGTGTCTGGGAAAGAGTTTGCGTTCGTCCTCAAACGTGTGTCCGAAGGGCAGGTGGGATATGTCGTGCACGAGGGCAGACAGGGACACGATCTCCTCTTGGTCGTCGGTAATCTGCTCCCCATTGTCTTTCAGGACCGAGATGATCTGTTTGGCCATTGCTGCTGTTCCGAGGGAGTGTTCAAAGCGGGTATGGACACAGCCGGGATATACCAGGTATGCGGTACCGGTTTGGCGAACCCCGCGAAGTCGCTGGAATTGACGCGAGTCCATGACACGTCTCTCGGTTTCCGAAAACCGAAGGTCGCCGTGAACGGGATCGCGAATAACCATAGGGTGATCCTCTGTATCGGGTTGTGTCAGCCGGCCACTCTACCGGGCGATTGCCTGACTTTTTGATCTGTTATATCTTGGCCGGAAAGAGCCCTGTATCCAATTCGCCTTTAAAAGGGAGAAACCATTATGTCCGATCCCTACACACCAACAAAAGAAGACAAATTCTCGTTTGGTCTCTGGACCGTCGGCAACGTTGGCAGGGATCCCTTCGGGGACCCCGTTCGCAAACCGATTCCACCCAACCGCATCGTCCAGAGATTAAGCAGGCTCGGCGCCTGGGGAGTGAATCTGCACGACAACGATCTGGTGCCGATTGACGCGACACGGACGCAACGAAACAAGATCGTCAGATCTTTTAAAAAGGTCCTGAAGGACCATGGTATGGTTGTGCCGATGGCGACAACCAACACCTTCACGCATCCCGTCTTCAGAGACGGGGGATTTACCTCCAACGATCCGAAGGTCCGTGCCTACGGCCTGCAGAAGGTGATGAAATCCATCGATCTGGGTGTAGAACTGGGCGCCAAGTTCTTCGTGTGCTGGGGAGGCCGCGAGGGAATCGAGTGCAATGTTGCCAAAGACCCAGTCGAGGCCATCAAACGATACCGTGACGGTATTAACTACCTGTGCAAGTACGTGATCGATCAAGGGTACGATCTAAAATTCGCACTAGAAGCCAAACCGAATGAACCTCGAGCAGACTTGTATTTCCCTACCACCGGTCACTACCTGGCATTCATCGAAACGCTGGATCACCCCAAAATGGTTGGGGTGAATCCCGAAGTCGCTCACGAACATATGGCCGGACTGAATTTTCACCACGGTGTCGCCCAGGCGATAGAGGCCGGAAAACTGTTTCACATCGACCTCAACGACCAGAGATTCGGAAGGTATGATCAGGACTTCCGCTTCGGGTCAGAAGACTACAAAAGCGCATTCCATCTCGTTCGTTTGCTGGAAGACACCAGTTACGGCGGGCCAAAGCATTTTGACGCTCACGCATATCGCACCGAGGACGAAACGGGGGTGTGGGCATTTGCTGAAGGGTGCATGCGCACATACAATATACTCAAGGAAAAGGCATTACGCTTCAGTGAGGACCCTGAGGTACAGGATATACTCAAGGATATGGTTGGTCAGAATGCATCTTTCAAGAAGCATCTGGGGAAATACAGTCGCAAGAAGGCACAGAGCCTGAAGCGTACGAAATTCGATGTAGATGAGATGGGTGCAAAGGGCCTTGGACACGAGCGCCTGGACCAGATCCTTGCCGAATTGTTGCTTGGTGTCCGCTAAATTTCCAGCTGACAAAATACCTGGAGATACTGGGATTGGCAATCCGAATCTAACCGGATCAGACCGAATCATCTGGCACACACGTTGCTTTATTATACCAATGTAAGTGATAGGTGATTTGTCATATCCAATTGATATTTATTGAGATATGTGTATTTTCCCTTCGAGGGGAGCCGTCGATATGGGCAATAAGTTCTAGATTGTTCTAAATGAAGGGATAATGATTCCTAAGTCCGGAATCGCGCTGCCCTATCGATGCGGCGAATTTACCATTTCTGGAGATGAACAATGCCTGACATTCTTTCGCAGGATGAGATCGATGCACTCTTGACCGCTACGGGTAGCGAGGATGGCGGAGAGGATATGGGTGCAGGCTCTTCGTCCAGCACGATAAATGCTGCGGATTCGCGCCCCATCCTGACGCACGATTTCAAGCACCCTACCCGGGTGTCCAAGGACCAGACACGGACGCTCGAGAACCTGCATTCGAATCTGGCACGTTTGATGGCCTCTTCATTTTCTACGATGCAGCGTTCCGTGGTGGACTGCGACATCGCGTTTGTGGACCAGACGACGTATGCGGAATTCATCATGTCGCTGTCCAACCCATCGTGTTCGTATACGTTCACCATCGAGCCGCTGGGTGGGCCTGCCATCATCGATTTCTCGCTTCCTGTAGCCTATTCCTTCATCGACAGGCAGTTCGGTGGTGTGGGCGGAAATCCCCCTCAGGAAGGTCGTGCACTCACCAGTATCGAACGAACCGTTATGACGAAGGTGGTGACGCGCACCTTGGCGGAACTGGAGGCGACGTGGGAGCAGTTGATCAAGATCCAAGTGTCCGATGCAGAACTGGAGACGAACCCGGAGTTTATGCAGGTAGCCAGTCCTTCTGACACGGTGGTGCTGATCGCGTTCGAGGTGAACAGCACACACGCCTCAGGTCTGGTGAATTTGTGTTATCCCTATTTTACGCTCGAGCCTGTGATGGCGTATTTGAATGTGCAGACCTGGGCGAGCAGAGAAAAGGGCAACCGGGAGATGACCAAGGAAGAGCGGCTGCTTCAGCTGGACCGTGTGTTCGCACCGGTGAAGGCCCAACTGGGCACGGCGAAGGTGAGCCTGGGAGATGTGTTGAATCTTGAGGAAGGGGATGTGTTGCGGCTGGATACCAGTGTGCGTGATGATGCTGTGATGTTTGTGGGGACACGGCCAAAATTCAGAGGCAAGCCGGGTTTGGACGGGAAGCGACGTGCGATTATGCTAACGGAACCGATTGTGAAAGCGGATGAGTCGATCCATATGACAGAGGTGGAAAGGACAGATAACGAGGAACTGTAGCTTTTGCCATTAGATTGCAGGTATACAAAAGGCCCCGGAAAAATCGGGGCCTCTGTTTTTTTGGGCGGGTTATATAGGAGCTAGCCGACCAGTTCAGCTACAACCAACTTGAGTTCTTTGGGTTCCACGGGCTTGTCAAGATCCCTTGAGGCGCCCTGGCGTATGGCCTCAGAAACGGTTTCAAGCTCGTGTCGAGNGTCNACTCCTGAGATCGCGATAATCTTTANGTTCGGACTGCTCGACTTCANTTTACGGATTACATCCAGCCCCCCTNCTGGAGGCATAAAAAGATCTACGATCANAACATCCGGTCGATTTTCCTCATANGCACGAATCCCCTCAGATCCATCGNCGGCTTCGCTGATTTGGTGACCAGCTTCCTCCAGAATTTCCCGCAGAATCGCCTTCGAGGTAATTTCGTCGTCAATCACCAGGATGTGTGCCATTACCAAATTTCCTCAACCACCTTTCGTCTAGTCATTCAGAATTCGGCGGACAGTCGCAATGACTTCCTTGGCATCTAATGGCTTTGAAAAGGTGTGCAGTGCGCTGAAATTTTTTGCGGCGAGGAGAAATTCCTGTCCTTTACCCGAGATTACAATGGCCTTCATTTCCGGGTGGTTTGCCCTNAGGTCCAAAAGGACTTCCACCCCATCCTTTTCCTGCATCAAAAGGTCCGTAATGATGAGGTCGAGCAATTCGCGTGCATAGACGCGATCATCTTCTCTCTCTTTCCCGCTCGAGCAGTTTCCAGAGTGCCAGTCGAATTTCGTAGTCGTCTATGATGAGAACTCTAGCCACCGGTACAAATCACCTCGAGAATGTATGTTCAAGATTCCAATNTTNNAGAAACAGCTTGGAGAAAATTTNCCATTCGAAACGNTTTGATGAAGATGTAAGAAACATCAAGCTNAGCTGCTGAGGACAGGACCTCGAGTTCGTAACTGGTCATTACGATGATCTTTGCCGTGGGCAATTCCCCGCGCAACTCTCGGATGACCTGGAGGTCATCCTTCCGGGGCATCCATAGTTCAGTTATGACGAGGTCCTTCTCTTTAAAACAGAACAATACAGGTGGATCTCAAGATGCAGAAGGTTGGGAGGTGAGTCAAGCGCCCCCCAATCAAAGGACAGCGGTGATCTCGATTTCCACGTGAGCACCTGCCGGTAAGGCAACAACCTGCACACAGCTTCTACCAGGCGGCGCCTGCCCGAAGTACTNTGCNTACACCTCGTTCATCTGNNAAAANTCACCCATATCGGTCATGTAAACGACGCTGCGAACCGCGTCGTCCATGGTGGCTCCAGCTGCCTCGAGAATCGCCTTCACGTTTTCCAGGGTCTGGCGTGTTTCGGCGGCGATGCCGCCGTCGACAATCTTCCCAGTAGCCGGGTCAATCCCCTTTTCACCCGCTACGAATATGAAGTCACCGGCCCTTATCGCTTGGGAATAGGGTCCAACGGGTAGAGCGGCTTTGTTCGAAGTGATTACGTGCTTATCCATCGACTATGCTCCTTTTTGGTGTTCTGGATTTGATGTGTGGCTATTGGTGGGTTCGCGGGAATGCGGTGCAGTCCTGTGGGTCGTAACCAAGCGTTGTTCGGCTTGAGTTAAAGTTCATCTAGGAATTGCGGTGGTTGGAGACACCGTGCACGATTGCAAATGGGAGGTCTTCGACATCGACTCACCTGAAAAACAGCCAAGCCGTATTCCTTCTTGGGCTGATCCCGAGGTTAGGCTCATCTGCATCAAAGTCTCCATCCTGCTGGAAAGGCGGGCTGCCGAGTCGAATGCAGATGGTTGAGAGATTGTGTTGCGACAAGTATACTCGCGCCAACGACTCCCCCCAGCACTTGGTGGCACCGTAGACGTTAAAGGGATGAACTGGCACATCCCATGACACTGGCTCCACTCCTCCGTGTCCGAGAACCGCATTTACACTGCTGGCGAACACAATATGTTCGCACCGTGCCTGGTGGGCTGCCTGGATTGCGTTATAGCCGCCAATGATATTGAGCGGCAAGAGCGAATCATAGAATTCAGCCTGCATGCTGGGGTCGGCGACCAGGTGGACAAGAACGTTAACACCATCAGAGGCCGCAAGAAACTGGCCAAAATCCGTGATGTCTGTCTTGACTGTCTCGTGTTCCTCTGGATTACTTTAGCAGAAAGGTTACNGTTGCGGAGGTGTGGACCGCTCCTCCTTCGATGGGTGTTTCGTCAAAGCTGCGCATGCTCTGGACTTTCGCCATCCTTGGAACCGGGCCTCCCGGAGTGGTCACGATGTTTATAGGTGAACCCAACCTCTTCCCTGCGGCCTCCGCCAATGCTCTTGCATGTGCCCTAGCCCTTGTCATCGCAGCTCTCAAGGCACCCAGTCGAGCTTCATCGGAGTCCTTGAGTTCGAATNGGAGCTCAGTAGCNCGGTTCGCNCCNGAGGCGATGGCGGTGTCGATCAGCTTGCCCACAAGCGCGAGCGAGTCGAGTGTGACCTGGAGTCTGTTTCGTGCAGAATACCCTACGGGCTCGGGCGATTGGCGCTTACTGTGGTCGAAACGAGGGTCCAGGCTGTAGGAAACCGTCTGGATCATGTTTCGGGTCAGACCCAACCTATAAAGTCCCTTGTAAACGGCCTTCATTCGGGTTGCATTCTCTCTGGCAGCATCTTCAGCGCGTGATGCGAACGTCTCAACGGAGAGAAGCAGGCGGACCCGATTCGGCTCGTGCGCTACAGATCCTGTGGTCGTAACCTGCACAGTTGGAGCGCCTCCTGAATCTTTGGCGGCTGCCAGCGACGGGACCAATGCAGCCACGATTGTGATAACCACTGATTTTATAGCAATGTTCTCCTGGACAGATCGGTGTTGACCGGATAAGTCTTTCTATCTGAAATGCCATTTCATATCTTTTGATAACCTAAATGGTGAGCGCAAGTTGTCAAGGAGAATCACCATTCGACGGCCCGAGGCAAATCGAAAATAGATCGGCTGGATCAATCCGGAGTGACCCTTGTCGGATATCGAATTATTGCTTCTGCGTGTGTTTTGCTACTGACAACAGGCTNCCTGCTCTGATCCTACTCTGTTCAGAGGAAACAGGTTGAGGAGGCTTTGGAGGGAAGCCAGCGCAGACTAAAGGTTGCCATTGAAGCTGCCCGTATAGGCACCTGGGATTCAAATCTACTGACAGGTGAACTGGTATGGTCGGATGCAGCTGAGTCGATCTTTGGCCTCGAGAGGGGGTCCTTCAAAGGTACTCGAGAAGCGTTCTATGAGATGGTGCACGAGGACGATAGAGATATCATTCGAAGGTCGGTAAACCGCGCTACCGAGGCCGGGATAGATTTTGATGTGGAGCACCATAGGGTCTGGCCGGACGGGTCTATTCGCTGTATGGAGAACAAGGGACGTGTGTTCAGGGATTCTGACGGAAAGTCGGTGCNCATGATGGGCACGGTAATAGATATTACAGACCGCAAGCAGGCGGAGCAGATGGAACCCATCTATCAGGAGCTTCGGCTGGCCTCAGAAATTTAGCAGGAATTCCTTTTCGGCGGTGCTCCCCGGATCGAGGGATTCGAACTGAGCGGTCACTCGCACCCCAGTGGTCAGAAAGGTATTCGTGTTGACAGTTCGGCCGTCCGGGACACTACCGGGACAGCAGGCCGTCCAGCGCGTTGTAGTATCGTGTTTGCATGCGAGGCCATTCATAACTCCGAAAGGCGTTTTTTGCGCGACGTGCCATTTCGGTGCGTCGCTTGGGGTTCCGATAAAGTTCAACGATCCGCCGGGCGAGCGCCCTGGGGTCGTCATATGGATAATAAGCCACTTCACTTTCGCCGAAGTAAGATTCTACGGTTCCCACCCGGGAGACGACNGCCGGCAAGCCCATTGTCACGTATTCGAGAAGCCTGACTGGGAGCATTACCTTGTCTACGAAGACGTCCTTTTCGCAGGGGACCAACCCGAGATCGGCCTTGCGGATCAGATCTGGAACGCGTTCGACTGGAACTCTGTTATGAAACCGCACATCTTCCCGGATACCCCTGGCTAGGACAAACTCTTGGAGTTCGTCGATATACTGTCGTTCTCCGTCACCGTAGATGTCGAGTTCGAGTTCAGGGATTTCCCTGCGGGCGAGATCGAATCCCTCCAGGGCCGATTCAAAGTTGTAGCGACGCAGGATCTGCCCGTGTAGGAAGAGCTTGAAGGCTCCGTTGATCCCGTTTGTCGCGGACCCGTTTTCGTTGAAATATCTGGGATCGGGTGCGTTCATCACGACTTCGAGCTTGTGTGCAATCTGGTTCCGCGTGAGGAAGAGGTCACGGATATTCTTGTTCACTGTGATCACGAGATCGGCGTAGGACAAACTCAACTGTTCGACAAATGTCAGCAGCCTAAAAGTCTTACTGTCATCGGATATTCCATAGAGCGACTGAAAAAGCTCTGGTGTAATGTCGTGCATATCGAGGACAACTTTGGCTCCCAGGAGCTTCGGAATGAGTGTTACGAACACCAGGAAGTCCGGGAGGTTATGTACCTGGATAATCGGGTATTTTCGGGTCAGGTATAGACGCGTGAGTGTGAAGGCCGCTCTGAAAAAGAAGCTTAGATATTCTTTGATGTAACCCAACGGTCCCTGACCACGGTTGTGCTGGACAGGGAGTCGGCGGACTTCGACGTTGTCGATCTGTTCCCTGGACCGTTCGCCGTTCTTGCAAAGACAGATCAGGTCTACGGAGTCTCCAAGGTCGGCAAGTGCCTCGCATTCTCTACGGACACGAACGTCGTTCGGATAGTAGGAGTGAACGACCATTGCGATTTTCACGACCGACCTCCTNTTGCGAGCACCGAGTGATACACCTCAATCACCCTGGCGGCGACCGTATCTGTCGAAAGGTGAGCAATATTGGGTCGGCCATTGCTCGGTTCACCGTCGGACAGGACCGCGTCGATCGCCTCGGCGAGTTTCTCAGGCGACCTGTCCGCCACCGTGCAATTGTGTGTGTTCTCCACGAGCTGTCTCACATCGCCCACATCTGTGCTGACGATTGGGAGATTGCAGGCCATTGCTTCTTTGACGGAGTTGGGCGATCCCTCGTGATCCGAGGTAAGCAGCAAGAGATCCGCCGCGTTCAGATAAGTGGGCACCTCGTCCCTGGTTCGATTGAACAGCACCAAAGGTTCGATCTGNTTCCGGGCGGCAGAGAGTGCAGCTTGGGCGAGATCGAATCGCTTTTCAGGTCTTGAAGGATTGGCTACAAACAGCGCGTAACGCNGGTTCTCTTTCAACCCGAGTCGACGTCGTGCATCGGTCCTTGGGAGAGGTCGAAAACGATTGGTATCTACACCGTTGGGAATAACGACGGCAAGGTGGCCGAGTTTTTCCAATAAGAATTTGGATTTGACGATGCAGGCGTCGGCCCGGCGGGCTACCAAGCGGCTGATTCCGCTGAGCTTGGGATGGATGATGTCTGTTCCGCAAAAAGAGACGATAACGGGAATCTCCTTCTGCAGGCATGCGGGGATGCCGTTGTATCCAAAGTGGACNTGGATCAAGTCATAGTTTTCGGTGATCCTCCTAATCGACCGAATACCCTTGATCAGCTCCCACTTGGAACGGCGCACATCGAGGAAGTGCAGGTCNACTTCGAGACCCGCTTCCCTGAGCGATTCCACCTGGGAGGCAACAAATGCTCCGAGGCCAGGATCTTCTGGAATCGGGTAGATGCTGGTTACGACGAGTATTTTGAGTGGTTTGTTTGACATTGTTTTTCTGTGTCTAATCTGCTGGTTGTAATTCGGCTTCCGTGGGCGTCGGGTTGTAGCCACTCTGAACACGGTGGCTGTTCTGCTTCCCAAATGTGACACTGCGCAGGGATTCCCGCTTTTGGAAGCCTGATTCGTGATCATCTGCGCCTAGCAGCTGGGTGTAGACCCCCTGGGTTGCCTCGATCATTGCCTGTGAGCTGAACTGGGTCGCAGCCTTTGCATTTCCTGCCTGTCCCATTTTTCCTGCCAGTTCAGGATTCTCGATCAGCCGATTGATTCGGTCTGCGAAAGCCGTGGAATCGCCCCGGGGAAAGAGGTATCCGTGTTCTCCGTCCGTGATCAGTTCGGGAACACCGCCGACAGCTGTGGCGACCACCGGGCGGGCCTGCCGCATCGATTCGAGGATCGCGTTAGGCAGGCCCTCCGTGAGTGAGGAGAGCAGGGAGACGTGTGAGATCGATAGTAGCGCCTGGGGGTCCTTGTGGAAGCCCAGGAAGCTCACTTTGTCATCNATTTCGAGGTCTGCTGCAAGTCGCTCGAGAGATCGCTGATATTCGGGAAAGCCACCGCCTGCGACGATCAGTCGGACATTCGGGTGGATACCGGCCACNAGGGCGACCGCCTTGATCATTGTGGCGAGATCCTTTTTGGGATCTGTGCGAGCGATCGCGGTGAGTAGGATGTCTTCAGGCTGAATNTCGAGCTCCTCGCGAAGGGCATTCTGTTCGGCCTCNGCGACGACAGTGTCTCCCTGAAGCCCGTTGTAAATCACCTCGGTGCGGTCTGCTGAGAAACCGACACGATACATTGGCTCTGCAACCGCTCTGGCGTTTACCAGGAGGCGATCGGAGAACTGTGAGATGAGGAAGTTGAAAACAGGCATCTGAGCCCTTTTCAGCCAGGAGTGCTGCGGATCGATTCCCAGTCCTCGCTGGGAGACGATCACGGAAGGCACTCCAGCGAGTCTTGCTGCCCAACCCCCGTAAAGGTTCGCGATATACAGCCAGGTGTGGGCAATCGCGGGACGAATCCGACGCGTGAGGTCAACCAGCGAATTCAGAGCGTTCGGGTCCAAGGTGTGCCTTCTGTTCAGGACGTGATAGCTCGCGGACGCGTCCACGTAGTCATCCCTCAAAGCACCTTCTCCGTCCAGGCAGACGACGTGAGGACGGAACCTGTCGCGGTCCAATCCCTGCATCAGCATCAGGAGCTGGCGTTCCGCCCCGCCAATTTCGGGCCGGGGGATCACGTAGAGGATGTCTGCAGGCTTGTTCATATACGCTTTTCGATCATATCTGCGAGAAGACCAAGGGCGACGGTCTGGAAGGCAGCAAGGATGAGCAGGACCGAGGTCTCAGCCAGGCCGCCTGCTGTGATGATCTCGTGAGTCATTTTGGCCAGGCCGAGCATCNGAAGCGTGAACCCGACGGGCATAAATACGCGCAATGGATTGAAGTACAGGACGGTTCGGATGATGAGCATAAAGAAGTTGTAGGTGTCTCGGATCGGCTTGATTTTGGATTTCCCCGTGCGCTTGTAGTAGGCGATCGGCACGTATTTCACCCGGTAGCCCTGCGAGAGGGAGGCGAGGGTGATAGTGGTCGTGAAGGAAAACCCTGAGGGGAGAATCCTGAAGAAGCGCTCGGCCACGTTCTTGCGGAAGACCCGCAGTCCCGAGTTGTAGTCGGGAATTCGCGTTTCGGCCAGGTAGTTGGCCAGCTTGGACAGCAGCCATTTCATCGGGCGACGGATCAGCGGGATCTTGGCGGCACTGCCGTTGCGTGCACCCACGACCATTTCGTTGTCGCCGGCATACTTGAGCAGATCCGGTATCCGATCGTTGGGATAAGTGCCGTCTGCGTCCGTGATGACGATCCAGTCACCTTTTGCGGAACGAATACCGTCTTTCAGGCTGGCACCGTATCCCCGGTTCATCTCGTGATTGACGACGCGTGCACCCTCGAGACGTGCAAGTTCACCCGTGCGGTCCTCCGACCCATCGTCCACAATGATGAGCTCGTAGTCGTAAGGGGAGTCGGCCATAGTCTTGCGCACGTCGTGAATGGTTTCCACGATCGCGTTTTCCTCGTTGTAAGCAGGAATGATGACCGTGATGAGTCCGAGTCCGGAGTTCGTCTCCACCGGGGCCTCAGCCAGGTCTATTGCTGCGGCGACTTCGTCGCTTTGAGTATGTAAGTCCATCCGAGTTTCTCCAGTGTCTTACTGCGGTTGCGGGATTCGATCTGTCGGCTGACCTTCAGGTTCAGCGAGATCCCGTTGAGAAGGCCGAAGCCGTAAGTGTGATAGTACGTCTGGTCAATATCGAAGCCGATTGAATCCAGGTTTTGGGTGAATACTGCAGGGTTGTATCGCTGTTTGCGGTGCGAGAAGTAGGGTTTGTCATCTTTTCCCATTACCTGTGTCTTGAGCCACGTTCGAAGTCTGTCCGGCAGGCTGTGGGTGATCCTGTTCTTGAGACTGAACCCGAAGTCGTCGATCCGGATGAAGGGTGAGGTCAGGTTCGGAACGGATACGATCAGTGGTCCGCCGGGACGAAGAATTCTGTGACACCCTTCGAGGACTGATCGGTAATTCGTTATATAGTCGAGCAGACCGAGACAGATGATTGCGTCGAAGCTGTCGTCCGCGAAGGGGAGGCTGAGTGCATCTGCCGCCAGAAACTCGCTGTCCCTTTCACCCGAATTGACTTTTGCCTGTCGGAGTATTTCGACGGAAAAGTCGACGCCTATCGTCTCCAATTCTTCAGGAGCAGCAAGAATGACATTCCCTGCGCCGCATCCGATTTCGAGAACGCGACCCGTTGTTCCCGCGAGCAGTTCCAGTGCCTGAGCCTTGCGGTGACGCACATTGTGTGTATAGATCGACCGTGTCGGTGTCTGGTCGTAAAGTCCATTCCAATTTCCAGCCTCTCGGCTGAAGCGTTCCTGTACAGTTTGGGCGTGGGCGTTCATCATCACTCTCCTGTCCGACGGCTGGTCTGGTGAACACCTGCGGAACTGTTGTGAATAGCGTGAGGAACACGTCCATTCAGATAAGTAGCGGGTGCTCTGACAGGAATGCTGGCCTTGACGAGGTCAAAGAGGATCCAGAACCCACCTGCGGACAACAGCAGCGTGAGCGGCAAGACCGGAACCCTGTATCGGTTGCGCACGTGGAGCAACGCGTAGGTTATCATAAACGTCCCGATGACCGAGGCCACAGGAAGCACCCACTCGCGGGATTTGGCGGAGAGGGCAAGGGCTGTAATAGCCAACCCCAAGAGCAGATAGTAGTAGAGGTTTACGAGTGTTGCAGCAGTCGGGTGAATCGCAGGAAGCATCTTCTTCGTTCCGTTTGCGTCCTTCCAGAAGAGGTAGCCCTTCTTGAGGACCATCGAGGCAAACCAACCCGGCTTATCTGCTAGGTCCTTTAGGAGAAGCTGCATAAACGTCTTTTCGATCTTGGATTCGTCACTGCTACTGCGTATGTCGCGGATCCTATCTCTGGTCTTGACGTTCAGATGGAGATAGTCCTTTTGTTTACGGTCCTCCCCACCGATTTCTGCCCAGCGGCTACCGAACCAGATGGTGCTTCCCAGGCCGACCGTAACCGGCGAGAGCGATCCGAAGGTGGTGTAGTTCCGTGCAGTCCACGCGCTCCAGACCACAACGATCGGGAGGGCGACCAGCAGGGCTGGTTTCAGAATGGCCCTCAGGTTTCGCAGAGGACGGACAAGCAAGAAGACAACGGGTGCGTAGAGGAGGATGAACTCCGGCTTGCTCAGACTGAGGAGCGTTAGCAGTGCACCGGTGATCAGCAGCGGAAACGGCTTTCGGTTTTGATTGTTGTAAACAGCGAGCAACACTGTGAGCGTGAGCACCGAGGCAGCGAGCCCTTCGCGCAACACTCGCGTGTCGTAGTAGATCAGCGCAGGATAGAGGGCGACCATCGCCGCACCCAGGAGACCTGCCCGTGAATCGAACAGGCGAGCACCCAGGAGGAAGACGAAGTAGGCCGAGAGTGCACCCAGGACCGACTGTGCGACCAGCAGGACACGGTGATCGGTCCCAAAGAGGAGATACACCAGGGCGATGAACGATGGATAGCCAGGTGTGCGAATTCGTGTGGGTGCGAAGGGTGCTTCTCTAGCGTCTGTGTATCCGCGGCCGGCAACCAGGTTCGAGGCCAGGATATGGTAGACCTGGGCATCCGACTGAAGCAGCTTGTTTTCCTTCAGATCCTCGATGGTACTGGCGCTGATGCCAGTCCTTTCTACCAGCGCTGTCTGCCTGGCCACCATCACATCCAGTAAAATGGGCGGTTTATAGAGCGACAGTCCGGCGCGAAGGACGAGGGCGGTCAAGACAATTGCCAGGAGGATCCAACGCGTGCCGGTCAGGTGCTTCGAGTTGCTTAATGGTTCGAGATTCTTGAACAGAGACATCAATTCACCTTTCCTGCTGCGTATGACCCGTGAGGGTCCACTTGCTTCAGGGTATTCTGTATTCCCAGTGGACCTCGCAGATAAAAGAGACCGCCCACAAGGCTGAGGCCGATCATACAGAGTGTTGCCACCAGGGAGATTGCCACGGAGACTTCCGCGGCGAGTCCAACCTGGGCGAAGACGACCACGTAGGCCCCTTCTCTGAGACCGAATCCGTTTAGCGTTACTGGAATGAGTGTTATCAGAGCCGTTACCGGTATGAGGTAGAAGAAGACACCAGGGCCGATGTTGACCCCAAGCGTCAGGGCAACCAGATAGTTTCCGTATATCATCGCGGATTGATAGACTAGTGCGAGTGCGATCGACTTGAGAAGCAAAGTAGGCTTCTTGATGAGGCCGCGAACCGCGGCGATAGCTTCCTTAAGCAGGTGACCAATGCGTGAATTAGATTTGATAGAGATGTGGGAAGTCACCACGAGGACCAGGAGGCTGGCTCCGGCGAGTGACAAAGCCGTGTAGATCAGAGTTGCTCCCAGTGCCTGGGGGAGATTGCCTGGGAAATAGAGGAGAGCCACAAGTGCGATTCCCAGGAGTGCCGCAAGATTCAATCCGCGGTCGATTCCAACTTAGAGAGCGGCGCCTGCTCTGTTGGGTGAGTCCTTGGCCGTCCCGTAGGCTCTGACAAGGTCACCACCGGTTCTCCCTGGGAGGAGATTGTTGAAGAAGACGCCGATCCAGAACAGCCTGAGCAGCTGGCCGAATGGGATCGGTGTGCCCGCCTGGGTGAGCAGGAGCGACCACTTTTGGGTGCTGACGAAGATTCCGAACACACCCAGGGCAAGAACCCCGGCGAGGTAGACCAGGTTGAGCGACTGGATCAAAGTGATCGTTTGGGAAAGGTCGACCTGGATGGCGATGAATCCAAGTATGGTCAGGCTGAGGATGGTCTTGAGAACTTGGCGTGCGATTGACGGCATTTTCAGTTGTCCTGGAGGACCGCGTCTGTGGCTGTCTCTGTAAGCTGCGAGTCGAGTTCAGGGTGTTCCACGATGTAGTTGCCGATCGCCAGGATATCCAGGTGCCCCAGCTGGAAGGCCCGGACAGCGTCTGCTGCGGTACAGACAATGGGCTCTTCGTGCATATTGAAGCTGGTGTTGATAACCTGGGGATACCCCGTAATGGCCTCGTAGGCTTTCAGAATTCTGTAGAAAGAGGGGTTCGTTCGCTCCGATACGGTCTGTGGACGGGCCGTGCCGTCAATGTGGACCGTGGCGGGGGCCTCTTCTTTGCAGCGTTCGGTGACGTCGTAGGTGACGGTCATATACTCTGCGGTGTATTGTGAAGCGGGATACCCTTTAAAATATTCTGCCGCTCTTTCTTCGAGAATTGCTGGCGCAAAGGGCATAAATTCGGTTCGCTTCAGGCGCTTGTTGAGCCACTCGTTCACCGTTACGTCGGTAGCCTGGTAGAGGATGGAGCGATTGCCCAGGGCGCGCGGTCCGTATTCCATTTTGCCATTCACCCTTGCGACCACTTTCCCTTCCGCCAGAAGCGAGGCGATTTCGGCCTCGACATTGTCGTATCGAGCGTAAGGGAGGTTCTGATCGTCCAGGACTGCTTCGATATCGTGATCCTGAATCTCTGTTCCGAAGTAGACATTCTGCGTGGCTGTCGGGTAGACCATCTTGTTCTTGGCGTTGTGTGTGAGCGCGCTGCCGACCGCCAATCCACCGTCGCTCATGTGCGGATGGACGTAGATATCTTCTACATTGGCCAGTTCACGAATTCGCTGGTTCAGCTTTACGTTGGCGAAGATGCCGCCTGAAAGGGCGACACGACCGATGCCGAAGGTGTCTACGGCCTGTTCGACGTAGGAGGTAACGAGATCTTCCAGGTGGAACTGGACCGCTGCGGCGACATCGGCTTTGTCGAATGCGTCGAGCCGTTTCGAGAGATGCTCGTACTCAGCCCAGCCCCACATTCCGTGATTGACGAATGAGAATCGCTCAGGCGAATAGGTGATTCGGTCACGGAAGAGGCCAATGGCCTTATCCGGGTCACCGTAGGCGGCGAGGCCGGTAATCTTGCCTTCGTGCTTGCCGGGTGTGAATCCGGCCCAGCCCGTTACGAATCCGTAATACTGTCCTGGCGTGTGGTAGAAGGGAATCTTGTGGACCTGGTCCATTTTTCCATTTTCGCAGATTGCGATTCGGGAGCAATAGCCGTCGCCGACACCGTCGAGAGATAAAGACAGGCAGCGGTCCCACCCGGAGGTGTAATAGGCTGATGCCAGGTGGGCTTCGTGGTGGTCTACGTAGGTAACCGGTGAATAGACGCCCTGGCCCAAGAGGAAGTCTTCGGATTTCCTGGTTTCTGCGAAATGGACCTTCTTGCTGTTGAGGATCAGGTAAGCTTCGATACCCAGTCTCGTGCCGCCGACCAGACGGGCAATACCGAGCTTGGATAACCAGATGAGAGCCTTACGTTTGAGGTCTTTCGGATAGAAGCCTTCCCAGTTCGCAGCGTAGGTGCTGTTGGTTGTATTTGCCACTGCCACTGCATCCAGATCTTCAGGTTCGATGCCTGCGATTCGCAAGGATTCAGTGATAGAGCGCTTCGGCCAGCCCCAGTACATTTTCTTGCGGTTCAGACGTTCTTCGTTGACAGCGGAGAGGATTCGTCCGTCAGAGATGACAGCAGCGCCCGCGTCGTGCTGTATGCTGATGCCCAGAATTTTCATTTTCCGTCCTTATTTGCCGATGGGTCGATTCGAAGCGGAAGAGAGATCCGTTTTTGGAATTTTTTTCCGCACAAATGGCGATTGCGCTTGTGGAAATCGCTGAGAATATGCAAACATAAAATATTGTTTTTAAATGTTTTGTATGCTATTCAGTGAAGCTTTGGGATGGCACTGCTAGATGGGATGGTTACTCCCACGATTAAGGGAGCAACTGATGTACCAGACTGGGAGGTCCGGCCTACTTATTAGATCGGCGGGTTAGCCAATTACTTGAGGGGGATTCTGCGGATTTTTGAGGCACAAGCGTTGGATATTTTGAGCAGGAGGTCGGACGCGAACTCCTGTATCCGATTCAGACAGAATGTATAGGATAAGTGTATTGTAAACAGTTTTTTAAGTGGANGCGGGGCGAGCAATCGCATCAGCTATGATGATACTTCAACTGCTGTTTAGGTGGATTTCGAAGATGTCGAATGATCCGTTGCTATAGCTGGGGGTGAACAAAGAGGGGTTCCGGAAGATGATCGGGTTCAGAGCCAATCACGTTGCCGATCGTCTGCGGTCCAGAATAATGTGGGAGATGTCGCCGGTAGAGGCCAGGTCGAGCAGTCTTTCGAGGTCCAATACAATGTCCGATTCGAGATAATCAGGGGCGTTGAAGCAGGCGGCCGCTCGTACACCGGTGAAGAGGGTGAGCACCCGGGGACGATCGAAGATTACGCCGGAGTAGTCGTTCTTCTCAACGACCTCGAACAGATCTCGCACATCCGGATTCACCAGGATATTTGCGGCCGGGGTCGTTGGTTGGAAGGTGTAATGCCCCATGCGCGTACAGCGTCAACGTCCCCCCGATTTTGCAGCTTTCAGGAGATCTTTAGCGCGCTTCTTGTACTGCTCTAGATCGGGTCTGGACGGCAAAGGAAGGGTATCCATACGGAGCTCCTTTCGAAAAATGGCCTGGTGTCCGCTTTTGCCGGCCGAAAGAATNCTCGTATGATTGATTTTCTATGAGGAGGGTGGGCACGGCCCTTTCTGCGAACTGGATGCGCTCCTTAGCGCTGTCCGAGAATATAACAAGAACAAAACGGGAGTCAAGCGTGATGCCCAGTTGGTGGTTGGTTGGTGGGGCGCTCTGTGAGCCGCTGAAAGCGGCAATCTGTGGCCCTCTGCCTGTGTCCGCCGTAGCTGCGCCGCAGTGAAGGTGGGTGATCCTGCAATTGTCCCGGCGTCTCTTTCCTGCTGCTCCTAGTCCACATACCGCCGAAACCAGACCTCCAGTGCCATCAAACTCCATATCTGCCGGCTTAGATTATCCTGTCCGGACGCGTGAGTCTTCAGGAGGCTGTTAATCCGGTGCCGGTGAAATAGCCCTCTTTCCGTAGCTCTCTTCGATAGCAGCAGATCCTGAACGGGTTCCTTCAGATCCTCGTCAATCCATCTGGCGATCGGAATTTCAAATCCGTGTTTTGGTCGACGCAGAATGTGTTTCGGCAGCAAATCCTCGAGGGATTTCTTGAGTAGGTATTTAGTGGTAAGTCTTCTTAATTTCATGTCTGGTGGTAGCGTCGCTGCGAATTCCACAAGTGTATGGTCGAGAAAGGGTACGCGAAGCTCCAGTGATACCGCCATACTCATCCGGTCGTCTTTTACCAGGTAATCTCCGGGCAGCAAGGTTCCTGTATCTACGTCCAGAAGTCGATTGAGATCCGACCGGGCGTCCGATGCGTTGTATCGGGCGAGGAGCGGATCCTCCTCCTCGCGTTGGATCCTATCGAACCAATCTGATGTGTAGAGTTCAGAGCGATCAAGCGGAGAGAACAGCCCTACGACTTGCCGGTGACGAGACAGGAGAGGGCTGCTTGCAGATTCTGTGAACCTGCGTGCCCGTAGGGTAAGACTCTTCTTTTCGCGTCCCGTCGGCAATCTCTGAGAGGCATAATTCACGGCGGATCGAATGGGTTGGGGTATTCTGCTATATGCCCTGGATAGAGGAATCGCCCAGTAACGCTCATACCCCGCAAAGAGTTCGTCGGCTCCTGTTCCCGAGAGGGCAACGGTGACGTGCTCCCGTGCAAGTTGTGAGACAAGGTAGGTCGGGATGGCCGAGGAATCGGCGAAGGGTTCGTCGAAGTGGCCGACAACACGGTCGAAGAGTTCCTGGACATCCGGACGGACGACGAGCTCCCGATGCTCGGTATTGAAGGACTGGGCGATCGTGCGGGCGTGTTCGAGTTCGCTGTAGGAGCGTTCTTCAAATCCGATCGAGAATGTGTTAACCGGTTGGTCGGAGATCTTGCTCATCATCCCGACGATTGCGCTGGAGTCTATACCTCCGCTCAGGAGCGCACCCAAGGGGACGTCCGAGATCATCTGCATCTGGACGGCTTTTTGAAGTCGCTGAAGCAGTTCCTCCGCCAGATCCGTCTCGGAACGTCCGCCCTGATCTGTATAGGAGAGCCCCCAGTAGGACTGTATCTCGATTCTATTGTCCTGCCAGGTTAGCAAGTGTCCGGGAGGCAGCTTACGTATCTGTTTGAAGATCGTCCTTGGCTCGGGTACGTACTTGTAGGTGAGATAGTGATCCAGCCCTATTGGATCGATCTCTCGGGACACCTCCGGGTAAACGAGCAACGATTTGATTTCCGATCCAAAGACAAGAGACTTTCCGGTGTCCGCGTAGTAGAGAGGCTTGATGCCCAATCTGTCACGGGCGAGCGTTACTGTGCGACTTCGGGTATCGAATACGGCGAAAGCGAACATACCGTTAAGTGGAGCCACACAGTCCTTTCCCTTGTCTTCGAAAAGGTGGACAATGGTCTCCGTGTCGCTGTTTGTGGCGAAGAGGTGACCATTGTCCTGGCACGCCTTCCGAAGTTCGGGGTAGTTGTAGATTTCGCCATTGTAGACGATGTGAATAGATCCGTCTTCGTTTTGTTGGGGCTGTTTACCGCCTTCTACGTCGATCACANTNAGACGACGCATTCCTATCCCGATGTTTCGGTCCACCAGGACACCCTCGTCATCGGGACCGCGATGTTTGATGGCCGAACACATGTCCCTGATCAGGTCGCTGCTGACGGGTTGGTTGGGNTCCTTGTTGAGTACGCCAACGATACCGCACATCANGGTTTTCCTTCCAGGACACGTTCGAACGTCTTCAGATAGGCCTCCGCGACATTACCNCAGGAGCGAGACTCCGCCACATGCCGGCCATTTCTTCCCATTTGCACACGTTTANTTTTGTTTTCGACAAGGTTCAAAAGCGCCTTACCAAGCTCGGTAGGGGACGAGTGAGGGACAAGGAATCCGGTTTGTCCATTCAGCACCAATTCCTGACTACCCGGGATTTCGGTTGTCACCACCGGAAGTCCCGATGCCATCGCTTCGAGGACCACGTTGGGCATACCTTCTACAATTGAGGGCAGAACGAAGATGTCCGCTTGCTGAAACTCGGAGGGAATGCGGTCTGGTGAGACCCCTCCTTTGAGATGGACTTCCTGGTTTACATCGAGTTTGCGAATCTGTTCTGGCAGTTCATCCCTGAGCGACCCATCTCCAACTATGTCGACTGCCAATCCGCAGGTGAGTCGCGGTTTGATTAGTGCGATTGCTTCGATCAGGTGGTCAAGCCCCTTGTAAGGTTCGAGTCTCCCAACGAAGAGGATTCGGACCGTATCACCCTTACGGTCTTCTTTTCTCGGCTGAAACCGGTTGGTGTCGATCCCGTTTGGGATGACCTCGATTTCGACGGTTGGTTCGACCCGGTGAGCGATCGACTTCAGCCCCTCGCTGTTCGCCACCAAAGCATCTGCGACCCTCCAGATCGGGCGGCTGATGGCCTTGAACAGTCCACCGATCCCTTCGGAATCCAGTGCTTTTCCGCCGTGAACGTCTCGACCCCTGAATGAGATTACGTAAGGGAGATTGGTGAGGGTTTTGAGCGCACAAGCTATGGCGCCTCCTGGAATGCCGAAGTAAGCGTGCACCAGGTCAGGGGGATTGCCTGTGATTCTTTGGAGGGAAGACACGAAGGCCGAGGCCGAGAAGGAGATGATCTCCGCCGGATTTGCCTCGAGGGTGATCGATCTGAAAGCTGGAACTCGGACTAGGTTGTATCCGTCGACCACTTCCTGACGCGGCAGTTCCCCGAAAGCGGTGGTGAGAAAGGTGATGTCCAAACCCTTCAGGGCAAGTTCTGTGGCGATGTGCTTGCTGGCGTTTCCTGCGCCTCCACCAATAGGGGGGAACTCGTGATTGATGACCAGGATTTTCATAGCGGCTTCAACTGTCTCTTCGCAGCGTGAGCAAATTGAACGGCAAGTGGGATAGAGCGATAAGACATGCCCCCTTGAGACGTATCCCGAGACGTGGGATCCCGAATGCCTTCCGACCATACACTCGGGCCAGCGATCGCTTTTTGTTATTCATTGCTGTGATGGCGAGCAGAATCCAGTATTTCCCGATGACTACTGGATCTGGCTGATCAGACTCGGGATAATGCTCTCGGACCCACTGTCTAATGTCCTGGAATTCGATACGGTTACCCGAACGGTGTTGCTGAAGAGCGACTACGCCGGCACGCGCCTGGCAGAGTCCCTTGAATGAGCTGCTGGAAGGTAGCTTCCTTCGTTTATATAGATAGTCCGGGACGATCGCGACTGAGGCGCCTTCCTGCGCAAAGAGCCTCAGCCAGAGGTCGAAATCCTGTCCGTACCAGAACCGTTCGTCGTAACCACCCAGGTTCAGGATCGCTGCTTTGCAAAACATCACACTACCGTGGGCGAGGGGATTCCTTCCTTCGAGGAGCTGGTCTCGTATTGACTGCGAAGTGTCTGTGGGTTCTGACCAGCCGTAGGGTGTCCCGCTGTCGTCTAGCGATTCGAACCACGAACCGACGGCAACCAGTTCCGGTCTTTGTTCAAACTGGGCGACCTGCATCTGAAGCCGGTGTGCAGCCGAGAGGTCGTCCGCGTCCTGCCTGGCTATGAGGTCTCCCCGCGCCTCAGCGAGTCCAAGATTTAGAGAAAAAGGGAGTCCTTTGTTCTCTTCGTTATTGAGGACTCGCACTCGATTATCATCTGATTCGTAAGCGCGCAGGATTTCACCTGTCCGATCCGTAGAGCAGTCGTCTAAGATGAGGAATTCGAACGCCCCATATGATTGCCCAAGGATGCTGTCGATTGATTCTCGGAGGTAATCCTCTCCGTTGTAGACAGACATCAAGACCGTGACTTTTGGGGACGCGTCACTCATTTCCTTAGCACACTTTCGTAAACTTCCAGTTCCATTTCTATGATGCGGTCTAGGGAGTATTGTGATATGACGTGTTCCCTCGCTGCCTTCCCCATCTGCTCACGCAGGAGTGGATTCGACATAACGTGCTGAATCCCTTGGGCGATGCTCTCAGGCGAGGTATTGCAGAGGTAGCCCGTTCTTTCATGGATAACTTCATCCCTGATCCCAGTGACGTCTGTACCGATGAATGGCAGTTCACAGGCCATCGCTTCCAGCGAAGTCTTTGGATGGCCCTCGAATTTTGAGACGAGAACGAAGGCCTCGGCACAGTTGAGGAATTGGGGCAGCTGGTAGTTTGGCATTCTGGGATGAAACTCTGCGGTCAATCTGAGTTCCGACACTTTGCTCCTAAGTTCGTTTTCGAGGGAGCCTTCGCCGATGAGGCAGAGCCTGTAGGGTTTCNGCGNAGTGGNCTTGTTCGCTATAGATACCGCGTCNAGAAGGGCGAGTAGATTCTTTTGGTGCTCGAATTTGCCGACGAAGCAAATCAAGCCTGGCTCTTTTTCGATTTTGGGCAGGGGTTTGAAGATGTCCGTGTTAACGAAGTTTGGTATGACGTGGAGTTTCTCACCATCTACCTGATGCCGTTCGATGATCATGTCTCTGATTTTCGTAGTGGTGACCACACCTGCGTCTGCTTTTCGGAATGCCGCTCCTTCGAGACTGTATACTCTCGATATGTGATCCGCGCTTCGGTTCTCTTTCTCTGCCATATAGCTCCAGAGGTAACCGCATCGGGTGATAACTTTTTTGCCGAAGGTCGTTTTTGCGTGCAGGGCAAGGGGAGCTGCTGCGATCTGGTTTGTTTTGATGATGTCCGAGTCGCGTAAGACGCTTCGGTGCTGAAGGTAGAGCACTCGCTGCCAGCGCCTACTGGCTTTCCTCAAAATCTTGTTCCGGTTCGGGTAAATCTGGATGCCATCATTCAGTTGAGCAGTATACGCAAGGTCGGTGCGGTCACCGTAAGTAAGGAAGTTGACGCCCTTGATGTGCGCGCAAAGCCTGTTGTAGAGGTCGACTTCTCGATCGAATAGGCCCGTTTCCGACCAGGATCGCAGTGACACACCCTGGGTGAAACATAGGGCGATCCGTTTCTGACTGAGGTCGGATGGTGTGCAGGTCAGTGATGTCATCGGTGTTGGGTTCTCGGAAACTGAAGAGGGGGATCCCGGCAGGAATGTCAGAGGTGTCGGATGCGCTGAAGGGGTGGTTGAATTGACCACGAGTGGCCTTCAAAACTCCTCATTTGCCACAATAGAATTAGTAAGGGTACCGAACACTATACTTTAGGCCAGAAGGACGGGAAGGTCAATTCTTGGGGGCTTCTGGATGTGGGTGCTAGGGGGCGGGCTTCTTGGCTACAAAGGTGATCATATGAGCCATCCTGCGAGGCAAAAACCAGGGAATGCGGCCAAAATGCCAGAGACATTTGGCAAAGAGGGGGTGGAGTTTCTGAAATGTCGCCACACAGGCAATTTCGTCTTTCAGACCTTTTGCCAGCCCGTGGAAGTAGGTGGCTTCGGTCCTGAAGCCGTATAATTCTAGAGTTGCTCTGAATTCTATTTCAGTAAACGCAAACTGATAGAAGTCTTCTTCGCAGGCGGGGTCTCCAGGAAGGTGACGACGTGATTTCCATTGTCGGTAGGGGTTGAAGTATGGGACCGAGCAAATCAGGACGCCACCAGGCTGTATGACCCGGTAGGCCTCCAGGATCGCTTTGTGAGGTCCCTCTCGAAAGTGTTCGACTACACCAAGAGAAACATAGGCGCCAAAATAATTGTCGGGCTGGTCGAGTTCAAGTATATCGCCAACGCGTATGTCCATCTCCTGTGCGATTTGCTTGGCACCATATACAGTTTCTTCGCTGAACTCAACGCCCTGAACATTGTAGCCGTGCGCCATCAAAGCGAGCACATATCGACCATACCCGCAGCCCGCCTCCAGGATGGGTTTGCCCATTGGCAGGTGATCCAGGAAGACCCGCGAATAGTCACCTAGGTAGCCAGTTCGGGCTGCATCCAATGACGCATTTACGTCGACATCAGCCCAGTGAGTCGTCCAGAATTCGGGGTTGTCGGCACGCTCCCGATAATAGACCAGACGTCCGTTCTCTACTGTTCTGAGCATTGCCATTGGGACGTGATGTGTGGAGTGATGGTCATCCGCGTTGACGATAGAGCCCACGATCGATCACGGAGGCCATACGGACGACATCCATGGAGTTTCCCAGGAATTCATTGATGCTTTCCGCCTGTATCAGCGGGGATCCCAGCACATCATTGTGGTTGATGTATAGGGTTTCCATAGAGGGTTTTTGCTCTAGCCAGGAGCGTGTCTCGGCGAGGTGCTTCTCGAAGATTTGGGCTATTTGGCTATTGTCCACTTCGCCGGCAGCTTCTATCCCTCTCCGTAGGAGCATCTGATCTTGTGAGGCCAGGACCTCAAGAATGTCCCGCTCCATAAAGACGATTTTGTAAGTGTAGGAACCGGGCAAATACTTGAGCAATTCGGAGATGATCTTGACAACCTTTCCAGAGGCATCGGCGAGCCAGTTCTGATCGCTCTTCAGCGACTTAACTTTCTCATACTCGTAGTAACCCTTCCTGTTGTCTTCATCCGCAACTCTGATTCTGTCCGTGAGAATCACCATTCCGCCAGCTTCCAGCATCTGCATCATCATGGATGTGCCTGATCGTGGCAGGCCGGAGACAACTGCAATAGTATCCGGCCCTATCGTCATACCTCATTCCTCCGCCGGCAATACATGTATCCACGCTCATCGTCGCCTTTGAACAGACGGCCTCCATATTCATTGCTGGACAGCAGTTCTTCCACCGCTTTAACGACACCGGGAAACTGGGCCTTATCATAGTCGTCGCATATGATCACATCTCCTGGTTGTTGTCGTTTTGCTACATACTCGATCTCCATCTTGAGTGTTTCATACTCGTGACCACTGTCAAGGAATGCGAAATGAATACGGGGCAGTCCAAGTTGACGGAGTACGATGTTGGTGTAGCCCTGAAGGAATATTATATGGTTCTCTACCAGGTCTTTCCAGGGCTCCAGAAGCTCGATTCTAGTTCTGGGCCCATCAAGGTCTTGGATACAATTCCAGTAAATGGCCTCCTCACTGGGCAGGATATCTACAGTGGTGATCTTTCCAGATGCGCCCGCATCGGCTAGCGCTTTTGCCATACAAACAGTGCCGAACCCTCGGGCAGTGCCGGTTTCGAGCAGGTTGAATGTTTTCTGGTCAGGGCGTTCGTCCACATAGGTCCGTAAGGCCCCATAGAGGAGATATCCATGCAGGTAAAGTAGTTCAGATTGCTTGACCACAACTTGAGTGGACAGAGCAAGGTCGTGAATGAAGTTCTCCTGAGGCAGGGAATGGAACGCTTCCTCCACATTTTGTAGGAATTCCGGAGGTATGCTTTTACGGGCCTTCCTCCCTAGATCCAGGTAGGTCTCTTTCGAAACTTCTCCGGGGGTCACCTCAAACGGATTATTTCCGTAAGGAGCGAATGCAATGGGCCAGACACCCTTATCGATAAAATGGCGCCGCAGCCGCCTTTTGAATCGGTTCAGCACGATTTGGCCAATCTCTGGGGGTTTGAATATGGGTCAGCTCAGACTTGCTGGCTGTGGATTGGGTCCTGGTCAAGACGGGCGAATTCTATAATGCGTCTTACCCGTTCAGACCACGAATACTGATGTGCATCAGTCTCGGCATGTGATGCCCATCTTGCCGCATCCTCCGGGGTCTTCAGGGAAGTTTCTATGCCTTCCGCCAAAGAATGTGCGTTGTCTGGCTGAAATAATACTGCGTTTTCCCGTTGCCTGAGCACGTGTTTTACATTCTGTATTTCCGATGCAACGATGGGTGTCCCAGAGGCCATATACTCGAAGAGCTTCAGCGGCGATGTCGTGTGTGACTGCGCATGTTCGGCGCTGTTGGGCAGAAGAAGAATGTCCGCTGCCTTGAGATAGGCCGGTATGTTCCTGTTAGGCACAAATCCTTGAAGGTGGACATTTCCCAACTTGCGAGCGGTGACCTGCTGTTGCACACGTTCGATGTCGTGTTCCCATCCGCCCACAAGTATGAAGGAAACATCGGTCAGAATCTCAGCGGTATTCAGGATCGTCGGGATACCCTTATAGTCATAGAGATGACCGGCGTACAGCACAATGGCTCTTTTGTGCCTAAGGAGCGATTTTCGAAGTCCCTGGACTTGGGATGGATCTGTATGCTTGAATAATGAGAGGTCCACACCATCCTGTTCGACAATGATCTTGTTCGTGGGCACACCGGCTTCCGCGTAGTCTGCGGCCAGTCTGTCAGATATAGTGACCAACGCTCTGAAGCTGGGCAGTCTGGCGGCTTCGAATAATCTGTGCTTCTGGTAAAAGTTATCTACATCCGCGTGACTTTCTGCGATGGTTGGAATGCCGAGTTTGGCGGACCAATATGGGGCGATATAATTACGAGCAAAAACCAGATCGACATTTCGCCGCTGCTTCCACCGGGATACCAGGTACCCGTAAGAGAGTCGGCCGCAATCGAGCTTCTTTTCCAATTTGAGGAGTGGGCGTAGCGGCAGATGACTCAGCGTAAAAGGAGTAGATACGCCGTAGTGCTCCCAGATTGGACCACTGTCGTCGGTTTTCCACTGTTTGTAGCTTCCTGCGGTTATCAGATCGACATCGTGGCCGAGCTCCCGGAACCCCTGAGCCATCTTGACGACCTGGATGCTGTTTGCCCATCTCGAGGGAATCTCGGCAGCTGTGACAAATGCGACGTTCATAGTTAGGCTTTAACTGAACAGCGTTGGGAACTCGCGAATTCATTAGGCGGAATCGAATTCATACTTCGGTTCCGGATTCTATATCAGGTTTGTGCAAGGTTTTTCAGACGCACCATTTCCTATACCAGAGCTCAAACACNGTGAGCAGCCACCTTTGAGCGCGAATNGCACGATCGTCANGTTGNTGTATCAGGTTGTCCATGAACTTGCTGTTTAAGAGTCCGTCAGCGACAGCCCTGGATTCTCTTAAGACCTGGTTGCAGCGCACGTCGTTCCAGTATAGGTTCACAGGTGCGCTGAATCCGCGTTTCGGTTTGTCGATTGTTCGTTCGGGCAGGTGATGCTTCAGCAGTTCTTTTAACAGGTGCTTCTTTATACCCCCAAAATAAACTGCCTCGTCCAAAGAGAAAGTCCATTCGAAAAGACGGTGGTCCAGGAAAGGACTTCGAACCTCTAGCGAGTTGGCCATTGATGCCCGATCGACCTTCGTGAGCGATTCTTCAGGCAAGAAGGTGTGGGTGTCCAACCACTGAAGTTGCTTGACTCCATTGAGATCTGGTCGAATAGCCTGTTCAAAGAACCAGAGTTCGTCATCTTCGAGGTGCGTCAGCGGAACACTGAAGAGCTGGTGCAGTTGGTTGCGTTGGAATCTTGGCGTGGTTGTCTGGCGGTATCTTTCCGCTAACCGCTCTTTGGCTGGCTGCCACCTTCTCTTTTGGGTATACATCCATTGCCGGAGAAAGTTCGGCTTGATGCCCAGGAGGGAGTCGTACCAGTTATAACCTGCAAGGGCTTCGTCTCCGCCATCACCTGAAAGGGCGACCGTCACATTACGCCGGGCAATGCGCGAGACGAGAAAAGTGGGGCACATCGAACTTGCTCCGAAGGGCTCGTCGAAATACCAGAGAAGCGTAGACAAATTCTCCAGTTCGGATTCTGAGAGAATTTCGGCGTGGTGGTTCNTTTTCAGGTGTTCCGCCATCTGCGCCGCATCGGAGGTCTCGTCCTTTTCCCCATTCCCGAAGCCGATGGTGAAACTGTCCACGCGATCTGCAATCCTGCCCATCTGCCAGGCGATGGCACTGGAATCCAACCCGCCACTCAGGAAAACGCCCAGGGGGACGTCGCTGATGAGTCGTATTTTTACACTGTCCTCGAGGAGTTCTGCGAGTTGCTCCACTGCGTCTGTTTTCGGGATGACGGTGTCACCTTGTTCCAAGGTCCAGTATCGCCTGGTCCGGAGTGTTCCATTCCGATAGGTGAAGGTGTGGGCAGGTGGAAGCTTGCGAACAGACTTCCAGATAGTTTTGGGCGATGGGATGTATCGGTAAGTCAAGTAATCGCAAATGGCGCTCTGGTCAAGAATTCGCGGAACATCGGGGTGCTCAACTATGGCCTTGATCTCTGAAGCACAGATGAAACCCGATTCGGAGATGCTAAAGTGCAAAGGCTTGACACCCAGTCGGTCCCGAGCGCCGAACAAAAGTTGACGACCATCGTCCCAGATGACGAAGGCGAACATACCCAGGAAGCGATTGACGCAGGATTCTCCCCATTCTTCGTAGGCGTGAACAATAACTTCGGAGTCGGTGTGAGAACGGAACCGATGGCCGTTGCTTTCGAGAGTCGATCGCAGCTCCTGGAAATTGTAAATCTCGCCGTTGTATGAGAGCCAGATAGTGCCATCTTCATTACTCAACGGCTGTCGCCCAAGCTTGGAGAGATCAATGATGGCAAGACGTCGGTGACCCAGAGCCACCATACCGTCAGAGGATGTCCAGGTATCTGCATCATCTGGCCCCCTGTGGGCCAAGGTGTCCCTCATCCTGAGAAAAATACGTTCATCGATTGGCTGACGGTTACAGACCTGGGCTAGAATCCCGCACACTGGAAATTAGTCCTTCGTGTTAGAATGTGTCGAGTTTCGGATGCTGGAAGGCGGTATTGGATTCCAAGGGTACGGTCGACCCGTTCATCCTGTTGACCAGGTAGGCTACGGCGGCTTGTATGCCAGTCACGTTCCAGTGGGGATCGTCCAGATAATAGAGCCTTTTGCCTTGCCCCTCCATGCTAAGGAATGGAGGTGTAAAATCAATGAAGGTACAGCCTACATCTTGGGAGATCCGGCGTAGGCGTCTCTGTACTCTGTTGTCTCTAGAGAAGGGGATGGAAATCTTCTTATACGTCCCGGAGACATTGATTTGGTCTCGGCTTGGGATGTAAGCAAGGACCGGTGAAACGTTTCCCTTCCGGACCAGTTCCGCCCACCCAGCCAACCTTTCTTTGACGCGTGCCCATTCCATTTCGATGCCTGGATCGGGGGAATCCTTGAACAGACGCTGTTCGACTGAACGATAAGTTAGGGGTGCTTTCTCGGCACTGATTCTCCGTTCCACCTTCTCCCACACCCGATGCAACCTGTAGTAGAGAGCANTGTGTCCAAGAAGATAGAACTTTAGGTGTGTCCACGATCCCCTAGACGGGAGGTGTGAAAGGACACGGTTATCCTCTATGGAATAATAGGGTGGCGTTTGATTTGACAGTACCATGTTGTCACGGAAGTCGTTGAGATAGAAGAAGAGCACCACTATATCAGGTCCTATAGATTCGGCGAATTCCTGATAGGCCATTATCTCCTGATCTGTTCCGTAGCCACCCATTGCAAGATTGAATACTTTGCTACGATGGTCGCCAACGGCTTCCAGTTGTGTCTCCAATATCGCAGCAAAGCTCTCCTCTATCGGCAGGAATGCCGTAGCCACGAATGAATCACCCAACAAAATGATCCGATTCTCGTCATGGTCAACGGGGGTAGTGAATTCCGTAGAAATGAACCCGCTGCTGTTGAAAACGTTCTTCACTGTGTCAGGACTGTCGAGACGTAAGAATTGGTGTTCCCCTGGAGCACCTACATAGCCCATCATAGGATCATACTTTGTATATCGGTTCTTGTGCAGCGGCTCCAATCCAATTGCTCGAACTGCGAGTTCCAACAGCGGTAAGAGCACAAGGAGAGACGTGATTACGGCTATCCCTGCGAACAACGATGTTTTAAGTTTGGACAGTTGTTGCGGCTCTTTCCTGCCTGAAACCATCTCTGTTCCCTTTGCGACTTTTCCTGTTGTTAATCCGCCAATCTACATATCGCCATCTGGCAGCTCATCAGCTGTCCGCGGAATTTGAGTGGCCTCTTCAGCATCTTATAGTACTCCTTCAGATTCCATTTCAGCTTCGGTACAATTCGATGTTCCTCAATAACAAGGCTTCTGCTCTCCAGGTAGTTCACGAATTCTTGACTGTTCCATTCCCTGATGTGTTCCCGCTTGGGTGAGAACGTGCATCCTTTCCCTCGCAATCTGTCTCGCTCAGGCGTGGATAGAATGATATGACTGCCGAGATGGGCATGATCTCTGACATACGACAGCAAAAGATCAGGGTTGGCTACATGCTCGATGACGTCCGCACATATTATCAGGTCGAATGTTCTATCCAGACTGAGGGACGGACTATCGAAGTTGTCCACGTAGAACTCTCCCTCGGGGTATCGGCTGGTGCAAATCTGGATCGCCTCTTTTTGGTCAATCCCTACGGCATCGATACCTGCGGGATTTAACATTTCCATTAGTTTCACGCCGGGGCCACACCCGATGTCAATCACTGACCCCAGCTTGCTGGTCATGATTAGTTTGAGCGCTTCCTGGTATACGTGGTATTGGTAGTAGACGCTGGATTTGACGCGGCCCTCGCTCCAGTCGTAATTCGAGGTTTGATCGGGTTCGATTATACCGGAAGCTGTTCGATAGTCCGGATCGATACAGAAGTTGTCTAATGATTCAGTTTGCATCTGGGCTCCGTTTTATTGCGTTGTTTTGGATTACTTCAATTGCTATGACAGTTGCTTAAAACACACAGATGCTTCTTCCCACCATACCATTAATCAGTCGCCGCTCCGATTCCGTGAATACCTTGTTCATGTACGACGATACGAAATAGAGACCTCCGCTTGCGCCGATGACGAGGAACAAGCTGATCACGCCTGAGATCCAATCTCTGAGGAGAAGCACAGCGCCTGTCATTATTGCCAGGTTAAGGAAGATCCTGAGGATGCCGTTCCAGTCCGTGTGAATGGAAACACGCCTCCTGACGAGTACGTATAGGACTGCATAGTTGAGTGCTACAGTGAAGCCGGTAGCCAGTGCGGCCCCCTGTAGGCCGAGGCGGGGTATGAGCCAGAGATCCAGCACCAGGTTGAGCGCCGAACACCCATACTGAAATAGGCTCAGGTGCAGGATTTCCAGCGGTTTGATGAGGATTTGGAATGCGAAGGTCAGATATCTGAACAATGAGAATACGACGATAAGCCCAACAAGTGAGGAGGTTGAGGCGTATCTCTGGTCAAATATAAGAACAACGATCTCATCCGAGAGAACAAAGATGCCCACAATAGCAGGCAGGATTCCGAATAGGACCAACTTGTTGAAGAAACTGAACATCCTGCAAAGAGCGTCGGTTCTGCCGGTTGCGGCGTAACGCCTGATCGCTACGTTGACCACGATCGGGGTAATCAGTCTCATTGGAAACAGGAAGCCAGCCAGAGTGGCAACGAAAACAGCGAAGGTGTACTTGCCCACATCGGATGCACCCCAGTAGTGGGCAATGACGAAATTATCTATCGCAATGTCATAGAAAAAAGTTCCAAATACACCTGCCAAGTAAAATCCGCCATAGCGAACCATGCGCCGATACGGAAGTGGTGGGTCTTCGGATACTTTCCCTCGAAGACTTAACCTATACACCCTGGCAGCGTAGAATACAAGAAGTCCGGAGAAGGCGATCAGGCGAGCCGTTATGATCCCTTTCAACCCATAGTCGAAGTTCAGGGCCAGGTATACAATGATGAGGAGTGACAGATTCGAAATCATTCGCCCCGCGGCGACCGATTTTTGGTCGAGCATCGCGCCGAGAATGCCGTCCCCGAGGGTTTGCACTTCGATTGTTGCGAGAATTAGTAGGCTCACCAAGAAGGCATAATCTGTGTAAACTGCAGGTAGGTTAAGCCAGGACGCGATGGAGTCCGTAAATCCGATAAACACACTCACGAATAGCAAGCCTCCGGCCAATCGTAAGGCGGATGCTAGCTTTATGGTTTTGCGTACATTGTTGTTTTGACGTTTCTCTAGAAACTCGGGGATATACCTCTGGAGGACACCCAGAGTGCCCAAGTTGCTCAGTATGGAGGAAAAAAATAGAACGCTGAGGAAGATGTTGTAGGCCCCAAAGTCCTCTTCTGACAACGCCTTGATGATCAGGAAGGTGATGGGAAAACTTAGTAGGCTGTTCCCGAATTTACCTGCGTGGGCATAGATTGTTGCCGTAAATGCACGGCGCTCAACGCTTCCGGCCTTGAAAGGTTGATTTCCTTGGTACTCGTGCTCGGTGGACGTGTTGGGTGAACTCGACCCCTCAGCGGTCGCGGTTAGGTCTTCTTCGCTAGGGTTATTCGGTTTATTCTGAAGTGGCATCTGAAAGGGCTTTGATGACATATGATTGTTCTGCTTCGGTCATTTGGGGGTACAGAGGTAAGATGAGCAGGGATTGAAGTGCTTTCATTGTGTTGGGCAGGTTGGTGTCCGAAACCATACCCCTGTATTCCGGCTGGACGTGACAGGCCATATAGGCTGGCCTACACGCGATCCCGACATTCAGTAGTCGCTGTGCAACCGTGTTTCGGTCCACCGGGCATTCATCGCAGATTCGCACTGCATACGACTGCCAGTTCGGGGTGGCATATTTGGGAGTTTCCGGGGGTATGACAAATGGTAGTTTAGCAAATGCATCTGAATATAACTCAGCCTTTTCATTACGTGCCGCTAAGATGAAAGCAAGTCTGTCCATCTGGACAACACCTAGTGCCCCCTGAAGGTTGGTCATACGGTAATTGTAACCCACTTCACAGAATTCTTCTGCCAGAAGGGCCTCAACTGTGTCGGCTTTGTGCTTTGCTATGTCGGAGACGGACGCACCGTGATTTAACAGAATTCTGGCAGAGCGTGCCATGTTTTCATCCTCTGTAACCAGCATTCCACCTTCACCTGTCGTGATAACCTTACGGGGATGGAAGCTGAAACACGTGATGTTGCCCAGTCCGCCTACAGGCTGATTCTTGTAGCTGCTCCCGATGGCGCAAGCTGCATCTTCGACAATCGTGATCCCGTGCGGCTTGGCGATTTCCGAAATCGCATCCAAATCAGCTGGAAGCCCGAACTGATGTACCGGCAGGATTGCCCTAGTTTTCTTAGTGATCGCGCCTTTCAATGCAGCCGGCGAGATGTTCATAGTGTCGAGGTCGATGTCCACAAAAACTGGTTGCGCACCCACCATGCGGATAACATTGGCCGTTGCGATCCATGTGTATGAGGGAAGGATGACCTCATCTCCCGGCGTAATATTACACAACTCAAGAGCAAGCTGGAGGGAAGTCGTGCAACTGGTTGTGGCGATTGCGTGAGATGCGCCTACGTAAGATGCAACCTTATTTTCGAATTCAGTTACACGAGGTCCCTGCGTGAGCCATCCGGATTCGACGACTTCAGCAGTGGCATTTTTTTCTTCGTCGCCGGTGAATGGGCGAGTCACGGGGATAGTCATTCTCAACATTCGTCGGGTTCTCCTGGATTCGATGCCCTCACGCTGATTCCGCTTTCTACAATATCGAAGTGCTCGATGTCTAGACTGGCGTCTCGACACCAGTTTCGCAATTCCTCAGGTGTGTGTCAGTATGCGTACTTTGGACGATACCAATCGAAATTGGTCATCACATTGGTGTCGAAGTCCAGGCTTTCGTTCCAGTAGCACTTGAAGATGTGCCAGTAGACAAAGCGCTGCAGGTTGTGCCAACCTGCTTTGATGTCCAGGAGGGGGATGTCGTTCGGGACCTCGAATTCGATTTGGAGATCGTGCAGTGCTCTGCCCAGCGAGGTCATCGCTCTCGAAAATTCTAGACATTCATCCTCCGGTGACTCCGTATAGTGGTCTCGGAGAAAGTCATCACAAAATTCGCGGATGGGACCTTTTTCCTTGTAGAAGTAAGTGGCAATCTGGCCATTTTGCGACAGGTATCGCCATTTTTACAAGTGAGGGTGCCGTTCATGATCTCCGAATTATCGGCCTTCTGGACTTCCAGAGCAAGAGGATGCTTGTCAGATGGGCATACAATATGTCCCAATAAGGCGTGTTTCACAAAAGGGCCTCTATTTTGAGTGGATTGGTTTCTGTTTTCTCTGGATCAACACCTAGGGTATCCATTACAATGTAGGGTGGCCGGCCCTTGGCCTGTTCGTTACCCCGCCAAATGTACTCTCCCAACATGCCTAGCATCACGAGCTGTACGCCGCCAAGAAACAGGACTGCGACCATAAGGGATGCCCATCCGGGACCACCCAAGCCGAAGAAGACCTTTCTCAGGATGAGAAAACTGGCATACAGGAAGCTGATCAGGGAAATCGCGATGCCAGTATAGGATATCGAACGAATTGGAAAATAAGAAAAGGATACGATCGCATCGATTGCGGCCTTCACCCTCTTGCCCAGCGACCACTTGGTGCTTCCGATTCTTCTCGCTCGCCGGTGGTAAGAGACCTGGGCCTGACGATAGCCAAGCCAGATGATGGTTCCCGGCAGAAAATGATTCAGTTCCTTCATCTCTTTCAGCTTATCCAGAACCACTCTGTCGAATAGGCCGAAATCCATACCTTTCGCCGGATAGTCAGACAGCGCAATGCGTCGGAAAAGCGTGTAGAAGACTGCGGCAAAGGCCTTTTTCAATGGGGGGTCTTCGCGGCTTTCGCGAACGGCCCAAACAACATGACTTCCTTCCCGCCACCGGCTAACAAGTTCCTGGAACAGTTCGGGCGGGTCCTGCAAGTCCACCGATATCGTGACTGCTGCATCTCCTTCGGCTGCATGCAGACCGGCAAGAAGGGCAGCGTGGCTTCCAAAGTTTCGAGAGAAGCGCAGGCACTTTATCCGGCTATCTTGCTTCGCAATGGTGGCGATCTCTTCGTAGGTTCGATCTATGCTGCCATCGTCAACAAAGATCACTTCTGTATTCATATCCAGGTTATCTACTACAGCTGCCAACGCCTTGTAGAACGGCTGGATGTTAGCCTCTTCGTTGAATACTGGCACGACAACAGTAAGCAGGTTTTGGCTCATTGTCTACCCTTCTGTGTAAACAAGTCGTATATCGTTGTCGTCGGTCAATTCAACCTGACCAATCAATCGGGCAGGGCTTCCGACGGCGATACTGAATGGGGGAACGTCCTTGTTAACGAAGCTGTTGGCGCCTACCACACTGTGCTTGCCTATGGTGACACCTTTGCTCACAATCGACATCGGGCCGATGTAACAGCAATCCTCGATCTGTACGGGGTGACTCTCATGTTCGGCTTTTCCGCCGGTCAATGCCCACTTCACAGTATCGTGCGTATATATCTGTACGCCCGCAGAAATGCTGCAGTTTCGCCCAATCATCAGTCCTCCCTGTCCATCAAGGATGGTGAAGGGGCCAACCCATGTGTCTTGGCCAACTTTAACATCCCCAAGGATGAGGCTGCTGTCGTAGATACTCGCGCCTTCCCCAAATCCTAGAAATGATGCACGCTCCCAACGGTCGAACAACTCATCTGCATAGGGTACGGCGCGATTCCAACGGGTCTTGATCTCTTGGCGGAGTTCCTGGTGCAGCTCCCACTGCGTGGCGTGGTGAGGGGCATCCAGTTTCCAAGTGTCTTTCCACTTTTCTTCCGTGTTCATGTTCTATCTCTTGTCAGATTATGCCGAAAGGCTGAGGGGGTCAGATGATGCAAATTCAACTACGCTCGATCGTTCGGGCAAAGGTTCGTTGTCGATGAAGATCCGGTTCCACCATTCGAAGCACATGAGTGACCATATCAGGAACCTGTTGTTCCCCCGTCCACTCACGTGGTCATCTAGAATCTTCCGAATGTAAGGTACGTTGAAGTACCCTCGGTCAATTGCCCTGTCGCCCAAGAGGAGGTCGCTAATGTAGAGGATAGTTTCACCTCTATACCACGTCTGGTCCGGCGGAGTAAACCCCTGTTTCTTTCGCCAGAGTGTTTCCTCTGGGAGCAGGCCTCTCATGGCTTCCTTGAGTACGTACTTTATCTGTCCGTTTTTGAGTTTGAGTTCTGGAGGTATGTTGAGGACGAAATCGACGAGGTCGTTGTCCAGGAAAGGCACGCGTGTTTCTATCGAATGTGCCATGCTCAGTTTGTCCTCTACCACAAACAGGCCGTGCAGGAATGTTTTTGCGTCGAAATAAAGCGCTCGATGTAGTGGGTGGTCTGACTTGTCTGTTGAGATGACCTCTCGAAACAGGTCGTAGCTTGAAAACCCGCTGAGTGCCGAGTTCACTTGACTCGAGAAGAAGTGCTGCTTTTCCCTGTCGTCCATTAGGCGAACCCAGAGCTTGTAATAGGTTTGGTCANAATCCTTGCCAACTGGCAAGTCCATAATGGCTTCATAGCGCCAGGGGTAGCCCGCGAACAGTTCGTCTCCTCCTACACCTGATAGCACTACGGTGGCATATTGGGAGATCAGTTCTGAAATGGAGTATATCTGGTAGCTGATACCCACTCTGAAATCTTCCAGATGTTGAACGATATGCGGCAAGATCCCGGTCATGTCTCCGGGGTATATATGACGTTCGTGGTGCTGCGTGTCCAGGGTCCTGGCCAGCAGCTCAGCTTCGACGCGTTCGTCAAAATGTTGTTCAGACGCAGAAACCCCGGCCGTGTCGAACCCACAGGTAAATGTGTGGAAGGGACGGATTTCTCGTGCCGCAACCGCAGCTATTGAGCCTGAATCCATACCTCCACTCAAGTAGCCTCCTACAGGCACCTCACTGACCAGCTGTCGGCGAACCGCCGCTTCAAACAACTCTCTGAGCGTTTCTATGTAGTATTTCTCCGACTTAACCTCTCCTGTCACATATTGAATATCCCAGTAGGTATGTTTCCTCACCTTGCCGTCCTGGCATATCAGCATAGTTCCCGGCTCGAGCAAATGGATGTCCTTGAAGATCGTTCGCTCTGCAAAGTTATTGTGAAATGTGAAGTGCTCTGCCAGGGCTGGATAATCGATAGTCGCCTGGATCCTGCCGGTCGACAGGATAGCCTTGATTTCAGATGCGAAAACGAGAGTGCCGTCTGGGCAAATCGAGTAATAGAGAGGTTTGATCCCTAGTCGGTCGCGGGCAAGCATCAGCTTCTCTTGCTTGCTGTCCCACAAAGCAAACGCGAACATACCATTGAGGTCGTGCGCGACCGCTTCACCCTTGTCTTCGTACAGATGAATGATCGTCTCTGTGTCACTTTGTGTTGAGAACCAGTGATTCGGACGAAGCCTGTGCTGCAGTTCCTGGTAATTGTATATCTCGCCGTTGAACGAGATCCAGATTGACCCATCTTCATTACTCATTGGCTGATGGCCGCCGGCAAGGTCGATTATGCTCAGGCGTCGGTGCCCGATACCCAGCGGCCCATTCAAATACACACCTTCGTCATCGGGTCCCCGGTGCGACATAGAGTTGCACATTTGGACAATGGAGTCTCGACTTACGCGCTTTTGACGATGAGGAAGTAGAATTCCCTCTACGCCGCACATATTAGTTCCACTCCTTCAGTTCAACGGGCGTTCCGTCCATTCTCATGGACTGTCTGGCGGCTTCCAGGAGGCTGACGACCTTGGATGCCTTGAGCCCATCGGATCTGGGAACGGCCCCAGATCCGATGCAAGTCGCAAAGTCTTCGCAAAGCAATCTCAGAGGTTCCACGGTATCAATTTTCGGGATCAAAACATCGCCAGTTCGGACCGCGAGCCGAAAGTGTTCAAATGAGTCGCTTTCTTGTCCAGCAAAGTCCGAGTTCCCGGAGCAAAGATCTGCTTGCCTGTTATAGATCGTGAGTTTTGCATCTGTACTGACGTCGTCATGGATGGCCATTTTGTCGCTACCCACAACGGTCAGGCGTCGTACTTTGTTTGGGTCAAGCCAGCTAGTGTGAATGTTGAAGGTTACGCCGTTGTCAAAATCGATTGTGGTGAATGACACGTCCTCGATTTGAGGACTCAGGAGGTTCAAGCCCTTCGAGGATACCCTAAAGGGCTTGAGACCAAGGATGTTCAAACCGAAGTAGATCTCATGGCTCGCCAACTCCATCAGAACCCCCGGGCCAAATGAGGACTCACCTAGGTTGAGTCGCTGCGCATACATATACCGTAGATCACCCAGGCTTTCACTCTGTATAAGCCTGTTCAGACTGTTCAGCGAAGTATTGTACTCATCAATGTGGTCTACCATAATGGCCAGGTTCTTGCGAGCCGCAAGTTGGATAAGCTCGTCACAATGGATGCGTCGCACGGCCATGGGCTGTTCTATGAGGATGTGTTTTCCCGCCTCCAGACAAGCCTTGGCGATCTCGTAGTGACTGTGGACCGGGGTAGCAATGACAACAGCGTCAACTGCAACGTCTGTCAGGATGCTGTGTAGTTCGGTTGTCATATTCACATAGCCATAGTTTTTTTTCAACTGGGCAAGCCGGTTCGGGTCGATATCGCAGAAGTAACGGATATGGTAATCCGGCTGTTGAGCAATGCTTCGGATCAGCAGCCGCCCCCAGTATCCGCAACCAATTATTGCTGTTTTTATCATGCCCTTATCGCCTCTTATATGACAGAAGGTTTGACCTGATCTGTAACTGCGTGTTCACGCCATTCTATTACTCTTTCTAGACCTTCTCTGGGCGGAATGGAAACTTCGAATCCAAGCAGGTCTTTGGCCTTTTGCGGGCAACCGAAGCGTCGCGAGACCAGTTTTGTGTCTCTTGTTTCATAAGCTGGCTGGAGATCTTTGCGACCTTTCAAATCCAGGAGCATTTGGGCCAATTCCTTCAGGGTTGTCTCTGCACCTCCAGCCACATTGAAGAAATCATTTGTGATTTCGCTTTTTAGTGCCATCAGGTTTGCGCGGGCAACGTCTTCCACGAAGACCAGGTCCACAGTTTGCGAGCCATCTCCGTGGATAACGGGAGGTTCTCCGGTGTCGATGCGGTTGAGAAAGTGCATAATGACATCCATGTAGGCCGCCTGGAAGGGCTGTCGCGGACCGTAGACATTCAGGTAACGTAAGCAAACAAAAGCGAGGCCATATTTCTTGTAGAAACTGCGCATCAGCTGCTCATCGGCTACCTTTGTGGCGCCATAGAAGAGGTCGTTGTTAAACGGATGGCCTTCATCGGTTGGGAAATAAGACCCATCCCCATAGACTGAAGATGAGGAAGCGGCCACGATCTTCTTGACGCCCGCTTCTACACAGGATTCGAGAACGTTGAAGGTTCCAATAATGTTGACTTCGATGGCTCTTCGGGGCTCCGCTTCGCAAAGACGCAACCACATAGCTGCCTGGTGGAATACATAGTCCACGCCCTGCATGCTTTCTTGGAGACTTCCGGTATCACAAATGTCCCCTTCTACGATTTTTACGACGCCGTTGGCACAGGCCCACTCGAGGTGGTCTCGTTGGCCACGAATAAAGTTGTCGTAGACGGTGACGAGGGCGCCTTCTTTCACAAGCTCATCCACAATATGGGAACCGATTAAGCCGGCCCCTCCCGTTACTAATACCTTGCTGCCGTAGAGATCCAAATCCACAACCTCCTGTTCAGTGCTGGTAATCAGCGAGTTATTTCGAGGACCTTAAACCGGTTCTTATTGTATACGTGTCTGGCTGCGAGTCCCAGACTCTCAACGCGTTCCTTCATTTTACTCTCTGGATAGAAAGCGAGTTTTTTTATAGGGGCCATCAACCGAGTGTAGAATTCTGTTGTGAGGTCCACGTCGTCGGAGTATACCAGATACATCGGTCTATCCTCTATTGCCCGGTCAGGCTCTATGGCAAAGGTGCCAAGCGCCGCTGTACCCCAGATGTATTCGGCCAGGGCCTTTCGGTTTGCATAGCCGACAAGTCCACCTACCCACGTCAAATCGTGAGCCACATACATAGACCGACCTGTTAGAGCAGAAATTGAGTAGGTCGTGCTGGCTTTGCTGTCTTCCTTAGTGAACGGTATCAATAGGAGACCATCTCTTTCGGTGTGATTCGAAATCCACTCGAGTGCCTCCAGGCCGTCTTCCTGAGCATTGGCTTTGACGTCCCAGCCGGAGAGGGCAAGAGTGTCGTCGCTAAACCAGGGCCCCAAAGACCAGGCCAGAACTGTCAGCAAAATGGGGCCTGCTGCCAACCCCTTATACAGGACCGAGACCCAAGGCATCTGGCGCATCTTACTCATCAACACAGCAAACGAGGTCCAGGTTATGAATAGGGCAGATAGATAGACATATTTGTAATTTGAGGGCCCTCCGCTGATAAAAATAAAGCAAGGGGCCAGAATACTTGTGAGAATGCCCGAGCCCAAGAAGGCTATCTTTGGGCAGTGCCTTTCCCTTGGTAAGATTTTCAATGCCCAATAGAACACAAGGGGCAAAAGCGGCCAGAATGGGCCTGCTCCGTAAACCCATAGGTAGCTCATATCGAACGATAGGGAAAAAACAGGCACCTGCGTGGTGCCTGTTCTTGTACCAATGATGAGGAAATAAGGTAGGCACAAGGCCCCAATTGTCGATGATACAAGTACGAATCTAACCAGAATAGGGGAAATTAGATTAGGCAGCCGATACATAAGGATCCCCAAATACAGCACGACAAACAGTATGGCAAAAAGTGCGAATACTGGGTAAAAGAGCAGCAAGCCCAGCAATGAAATCGCGTACAGAATCCAGTCGCTCAAATCTCGTCGAGGAGAGGAAATCCGGTATAATGACCAGGCGAATGTGTAAAAGAAGACTACTCCGTGGGCCATTGCGTTGAAATTGAAGAATTTAATAAGGAAGGACCAACACTTGTAGAAAACAGGTACTTTCAGGAATGTGCCAGTTAGGGAAAGCAACGGATGCACGTTTCGCGAAAGGTGGTCCAAATATGAGTGCTCTAACCCCAGAGGAGAGATGATCCAGTAGATCAGATAGGGTGCCAGATGTACCAAAGCACCAATATTTATACTTCCCAAGAGAAACCAGAACGCCCACGTCCTCTCCTTGCCTTTGTACCCCCACTCTCTGGCGATTACGATCGACAGGCCCAGCAAAGACACGAGCAAGTGCAAGTGGGCAATAAGGTTGATAAGAACAGGAGGTAGGCTGGTTCTGGCGCTAATGAAAGCGACCCAGACGTGGTAGAGCCAAACGTAGGATATTTCTTCTCCACCAAACCCTGGATTTTCGGGCGGAAATTGACCTGCCAGTATGCTGTTTACGATTCCCGAGTGCCAGAATCCATGATATGCAAACCAGTTTCGGATGCCCAGCATTGGGACGAACAGCAGAAGTATGAACACCAAAGTGATAAGGATATCCCACTGGAATTCTTTAATCTGCTCTCCCTGTTTGCGCCGGCTGAAAAGGATAAAGAGAAATGCTCCCGCCAGTGGCAAGAACAGGGCGACAAAGAAATTGGCCGCAAGGTCCATCGACCCGCCCAGCATTTTGACATAAAGCACAATGAGGGCGACGATTGGGTGTGACAGGGCGGACCACAACACTATTTCGGACAATTGGATTGATCTGCTCCGGGGGCGAAGCACACGCATTACCAAATACCCGGGCAGGGCGCCGTACAGAAGATATTTAAGGAGCATTGCTACCATTTTGTGGGTTTCCACACTGATGAAGCACATTGCGGGGTGGCGGCGCAATCGCGTAGATCAGGCTCAGGTTATGTAAAAGAATATGTAGCGAGGTAAAGCTAGGGGAGGCACATTGGGATGGCATCGAAGACACGTTGGGTTGAGTTACGCGCCTCATTACAAGTATCGGCAGTTTTTTAAAGTCCTTTGCAGAATTCTAGGGACAGGAGACATATTTCAGGTCAGCAACTTGTATGCCGTTTCATCGGCCTAGATCCTGGCGGAAGGGTTGTTGCCTTAAACAATTTATAAACAGTATATTATGAACTTTGAAGAGCTCAGAAGGAGCGGGAGGAAAACCTTTCTGACGAAAAGCGAGGTCGGTTAGGGGAAAAAACTTCCGAATTTGATGGACCAGGCGAGGGAAGATCGGGTGGGGGGGAAGAACTGAGGCATTCTAGAGGGTTGCAGAAACCCCCTTGAGTCTTGCCAGGATCGTCCGCAGCAGATACCAAATTCCGCCGATCAGGTTTGTCAGCAAGACCATGCCACCGAAAACAATCGAAATGGTCAAGGCCTTTTCGGTGGGTACGCCAACCTGCTTCAAAAAGTAAATGTACCCGACTTCGCGGATTCCCCACCCGCTAAAAGAAACAGGAAGGGTGCTGAGAATTGCGACCGTTGGTACCATCCAGATCAGGTACGCCGGCGGAACCGAGATGTCGAAGGACCTGGCCAGGAAAAACATCGTGCCGACCCAGATAATGGCGACAACCAAGCTGATCCCTAGACCTGTCCAGAATGCCTTGGTTCGTAGGTAATCCCGGACCGATATGTAGATGCTGATACATTTTGCTACCATTGGATTGGTTCGGGGCAAGCGTTCTACCCATCTTTCCAGGGGAATGCGAAGGATTGCAGCACAGATGATCACGCCAACCGTGAAGAGATAAACCAGGTGAATCGGAAATTCGAGCTGTAGGAGCGTAGTTTGGCACAGCAAGGCTCCTGAGGTCGAAATCAGGATCAGACCTAGGACTCCCAGCACGCGGTCCACAACCACAGACCCGAATACATCGCCAACAGTTAGGGGGTGCCTTTGAAGGTGATGCACACGTGCCATATCGCCTGCGATTCCTCCGGGTAGCAGGCTGTTGAAGAAGAGTCCCACAAGGTAAAGGTCCAAAATGGCGCCAAAGCCGATTCTGGAATGGGCTTTGCTCAAAACAAGGAGGTGCCAGCGGAAACTGGACAGCAAGAGGCCTAGAATAATACCCCCGAAGGCTGCCAGAATGTAAATGGTCCTTGAGGCCGCCAACAAAACGGTGAGCTTCTGCAGGTCGATCTTATTTGCGATTAAGGATAGAAGCCCAATACTGACAGTTAGCTTGGCCAATAGAAGCAGTGGTTGTTTCATCGGGGACCAACTACCTCCTTTTCAGGTTTTGAGGAAAGTGTCCCATGGGAATTTACGCCCCGTTTGACTTTCCACCCCCAGAATGCAAACAGGAGCAGCATTCCGATGCATCCGGACAGGGAACCGAAGCTGATGAGAGAAGCAGTTTCATAGCTTGGCGGCATGAAGAATATCTCGATGGTGTGCTCGCCGGCAGGGACTGGAACAGCCATCAGGGCATAATCGGCACGGTAGATATCACTGGGTTTCCCATCGAGGGTGGCCTGCCAGCCAGGATAGAAGTTCTCGCTGAATACGAGCATCTGATTGGTGGGAGTGGATACAGTACATATTACGCGACCTGGCGATGTCGGTCCAAGCAGAAGGTCACCCGAGGAGGGGGAAATGTCAAAGGAAGCGGATTGTTCGGGTATCGCGTCCAGTGACCATAGCTGTCTAGTATCCATCGACTTGAAAGAAACGTATTCGCCTTTCCGCGCCGGCAGTGAGTGGCTCCAGCCATAGCGAGTGCTTTCGCCGGACGGGGTAACCGGGTGTTTCTCCAATAGGACGGTTCCTTTCAGGTCGATATCTCTGAGGCGTTCCAGACACTTGATCCGATCCGGTTGTACCTCCATTCTCCCTGCCAGCCACGCCCTTGGAAGCGCACGCTTGTTCTCGTAGATGCGGACCCCCTTGTCGTAGACGAGCTCCATGTGTGTATCCGACAACGTGTGTTGTGTGACAAGGTATTTCATGCTGAGGAGGTCGTATGCCAGGGAATGATGGAAGGGGAAAGTCATTTCAGTTCGTCCTCTCAGCAGGTATTCCCAATTCAGCGTTTCCACAGGTATGTCGGTTGCGGAAGCATACGTGAACAGTCGGTAGTCATTGGAGACAAGAGGACTTGATCCTTCCAGATGGGGTAACCGGTACAGCAGGTCTGAAGACGGTCGTAGCAGACCATATTTTTTCACTGCGAGATGGTCAAGCCCAAGATCGTAGACTTTTGCTGCGTTTTCCTTGTGCTCAATGACCTTGGGCAACCAGGCATTGCCGAACGCCAGATACCGGTGTTGGCCGATGTTCCCTCTGAGAAAGGTAAGCCATTCCGCCTGGGGCGACAGACTGCTGCTTTCGGATCGCTCCTCAGTGTCAATGGTCACACCCACGCCTTCGAAGGCCAGTAGGAGAACCAGAGCACATATGGCCGGTGACCGTTTCTTGGGATTCCAGAACATCATCCATATCAGCGCAAGTCCGGCTAGGGTAGTTGCCAGGAGCAGTAAACAAATGGTAGGGAGGGGATCGTAAAGTGATCCCAATTCGGACTGGAAAAGCTGGCTGGTGTTGAGGGAGATATCCTGATCCAATTCGGATTTGACCATACCCTTTAGTAGTTCGGATCCCAGATAAGGAGCGTGCTTGCTTACGCCTGCCCCGATTGAGAGATAGGTGATGCCATATCCGATGAGAAGCGCTGTTCCCACACAAAGTGTCTTCGCCGAGAGGAAGCGGAGTCCCGGCCTTCTTACATCGTCCTTAATACTGACGATGATCCAGGCGATAGCGACCACTGGGAGGACTACGAGGGATAAATATTTGAGAAGGATAAGCAGCGCGTCGTAGAAGATGTCCACCTTCCAGTGGTAGTAGGCCAAAGGGTATTGACCGCGAATCAGGTCAGAGAAGATTGCTGGCGCTGTACCCAGGTGCATCCGTTTGACGAGACCGTAGAGATATTCTTTGATTACAGTATCGAACTGCGTCCCAAGTAGATGCACCGAGATCAAACCGAAAACAACAATTGCCGCCGTTGCGAGCAGTGATTTTTGGGAGCCTCTGCTCCTGACCAGGTTGAGCATCCTCCTCAGGTCCGTCGTCATTGTGCCGGATTCCCTGGTTGTTTGTCGCAGTAGCCGCCAGAGTCCGATAACACCGAATGAGAAACAGAATGAAAGAGAAAGATGGGTGGCCGTCACAACAAGGTAGGACCAGTTGCCCGCTTTCAGTATGTCAGGAAACGCGTCCCGGAAGATTGGGCTGACCAGAGCAACGAGATTGTATGCCGAGAAAATTGAGAGAAAAGAGGACCAGAAGGGATAGGCCTGACGTCGTGTTTTGGGTTCGATAAACAGGAAAACGAGAAGGAGATACCAGATGGGCGACCGGTATGCCGCGCCAATTTGCCCTAGGGTCTTCAGGATGGGATAAAACGTGATGCTCACAGTCGAGCTGTCGAATTCGCCGATCACCCGCTTGAGTTCAGGATGAAAAGGATGCAGCTGAACTTTTGTGAACAATGACAGGATGTTTTGAAATTCTGTCAGATAAGGAAAATACATGGATCCAAATGGGATGTACGGTACCAGTCCCCCCGATCCCTTCGGGAGCACAGTTCGGTATGAGTAGGACAGGTGGTCCAGAAACACCCAAACCCGGAACGAACCCATCAGTGTGGCCAGGAGTCCTGCACCGGCGAATAGGGCGAGAGTTGCCATGACAGCCCATCGGAGATGCCGGTACTTTCGAAGTGCAATGATGATGTTGAAGACCGACAGAAATATGCAGAAGAGCATGGCAAAATGAAGATGCCACGTATACATCTCAGCCGCAATCGCCAGGGCGATCCCGAGTGCGTAAGGGACTTTTCGCAAGAATGTCGGTTCAGACCACAGCTTCAAGTTCAGCAGCAGTGCGATGATCCAGAGATAGAGCGGATCGAATGTTCTAGAATGAAGATCCAGGATGGGGGCACAATACCAGAATGCAATGGTGGCGGCGGCCGAGCACAGCGGGTTTATTTTGTAGTGTCTCAATACGAGATAGATGCCGAAAATCGCGATGGCGGACCGAATCATCATAGCCAGCATGTAGAGAGCATGAGCTGGGAGAACGGAGCTCAGAAGCCAGGTCAGAAAGTAACGTAAGGGGTCCAGATATGAGGATTGGGACAGCAGCGGCGCTCCACCGAAATGGTAGGGATTCCAGTAAGGCGAAGCATCCGTTTCCTGGTAGTTCTGAAGCAGCGTCCATTCCGGATACAGCACCATGGATTTGTCACGCTGATAGAATTGCTTAAGGCTAGTTTCACCCGTTGCACCAGGCGTAAGGGCGTGGGGTGTCGCCGCTACATAGATCTCGCCGTTTATCAGGTAGCCATAGTAATAGGTAAACCAGGGGATGAATAACAGGAGAAAGGCAAGCGTGCTGACGGTTCTGCGCGTCATGGGTCAGACCTGACTAGGGGGCAGGTCTCGAACAGGATGCAGGAATTGGGGAAAGAGGGTGCTGAAGCCGTACCATAATCCGCCGAGTCCTCCCAGCAGAAGGGCGAGGGCACCAAACGACATGGAGAGGGCAAGTGCATGGGTAGTTGAGACCCCGACCAGTTCGAGGAAGAAGATATAGCCGGCTTCACGAATTCCCCAGCCGTTCAAGGAGATTGGGATGGTGCTCAGGATGCCTACGGTTGGCACCAGCCAGAGGAGGACGCCGTATGGGATGGCTGAGCCAAATGCCTGGGACAGGCAGAACATCGTGGCAACAAGCAGCCCGCCTGTGAGGAGCGTGGCAATTAATGAGACCCAGTAGTGTCCGCTGGATGGATACGACGCAACAGTCTTGTATAGACGCAGCCCCTTTTCAATCAGGTCATTCTTGGGATTGAACCTGCGGAGAACCCAATTTGAGACCGTGGGATTGACCAGGGAGAAGTAACTCACTACTCCGACAATATATACGCAGAATAGTGGAAATTGCCACCGAAAACCTGTTGTATCAGTCCAATTCATCGTGAACCCGAGTATCGCCACGGTGATGAGGCCGATCAAGCCAAGCAATCTGTCTACGATTACGGATCCGTAGGCCTCTCTGCTTTTCAGTTGATACTGTTTGGCGCGATGCCCTCTTATGAGGTCGCCGGCGATACCACCTGGAAGGCACGTATTGAAGAACAGTCCCACCACACTTAAATCCATGAGTTCCCAGAACCGGACGCTTGATCTGGGCGTGCAACGGATGAGGCTGTGCCACCGCAGGTTGGAGAGCAGGAGATTCAGGACGGAGAAGAGAATTGCCGCCAGAATGAATATCCCGTCGGCGAGGGTGAATAGATGGATCAGCTCGGTCCACTCGATTCTACGGCCAATATGCACTAGGAGGCCGACAGTTACAGCGAACTTGGTCAGTAGAAGGAGTTGCTTTTTCATCGCTCGAGATCTTATCTGTGTTCTGCGAATTGGACCACTGTCTTCGGGGCTTCGGACCGGGTGTCTGTGGTGATCGTGAATCTCAATTTGAACGTTTCCCAGAGCGTAAGGAGGGTGGTCCGGAGGTTGACGACCTTGGATTCTCCACTGAGCCTTGGTTTGGTGTCGATTACGGTCTGTCTCCAGTCACAACCCAGTTTGATTGCTCGCATCGGGATTTCGATGTTAACCAGTCCGGTGTTGGTTGTAATGCGATCAAGCCCAATCTGATCCAATAGGGATCTGCGCATGACCATGATGCCTTCGATCTTCACGTCGAATCCCAGGAACAATTTCATGAGGAACGACCATCCCGCGGTAAGGATTTCGCGGTGGAATGGTACAGATCGGTTCCGCTGGCTGATGATCAGATCTGCAGGGCCGATTTCCTTGTAGAGTTTGACGACCTGATCGACTTCTACCTCACCATCGGCAGGGATCAGGGGGACGTACTGCCCTTTGCTGGCAGCATACCCGGTTCGTATGGCTGCACCAAATCCTGCGTTCTCCTTGTGCTGGCAAATTCGGACACCAGGATACTTTCCGGCACAATCCACGCTTGCAGCATAGCTGTTGTCTGAGCTGCCATCGTCTACGATTACCAATTCGTAATCACCGGGGAAGTGTCGATCGAGTTCGGTTGTGGTGCTCTGAACCACCGGCTCGATGTTTTCTTCCTCGTTGTACATCGCGATTACGATGCTTAGTAGCGGGGTTTGATATGTCAAACCAGGGTCTCCTCGGGTGTTGGTTCGGGTTCCGTCGTTTTCGATTCGAGTTCGTGACGTAACAGTTGATGTGTGCCTTCTGCACCCAGGTTGAAGAGGGGATCCAATACGGA
>PAQK01000033.1 GCA_002709665.1 Gemmatimonadota bacterium
CGTGGCTGCCTTCATGTCCCGCAAAGGTGGTTGATGCCTATGGATGTCGTAGGCGGAAGGTCACTGTATTCTGTCTTTGCAGAATTCGCTGAACAGAGGCCCGACCGCGAGTGGCTGGGTTTCGAGCGCGCCGACGGTGAGGTCACCAGGTGGACGTATGGTGAGTTTCTTCACAGTGTCCATCGCTCTGTGAATCTGCTGACGGGGCTGGGCATCAATAAGGGAGATGCGTTCGATCTCCACCTCTCCAACCATCCGGCATCCGTTCAGCTAATTCTCGCGGCTTCCTATCTGGGTGCCGTGGCGATGCCCACCAATCCGATCAGTACGGTTGACGAATTGACGTACCTCGTTGGGCATTCAGAGAGTTGTGCGGTCTTTACGGACCCGGGATGTCTGGATGTCGTAGATCAGGTGGCTGAGGCCCTTTCCGTTTCACAGGTCCTCGTGTGTGACGATGGATCGGGTGTTCCCGAAGGATACCGAGGCTACGATCTTGAGTTGGGAGAGCAGGTGGCGGTACCCAATGCGTCAAGAGTCGCCACTGACGGTCTGGTACAGCTGTTGTACACAAGTGGGACAACTGCACGTCCTAAAGGTGTTATGCTGACCAACAGTTGTCTGATCTACGGCGCCGAAGTCTTTCGGGCAGCAACGGGATTGAGAAATGACGACTGCCATCTGATATCCTTACCGCTGTATCACGCGGCCGCTCAATGTCACGCACTATGGCCGTCGTTGGTCTCCGGTTGTCAGGTCGCATTGATGTCAAGGTTCAGCGCAAGCCGTTTCTTCGAGCAGGCGGTGACATACGAAGGAACGATGGCTGCCCTTTTTGGGGCGCCTCTCAGGATGCTGCTGAACCAACCGGAGCGAGATACGGACACCCGTCATGAGATTCGAAATATCACGTTCGCCCAAAGCTTGACCGAGTCTCAATATGAGGAGTGGCACCGCAGATTCGGTGCTCCGCTTCAGCAGCTTTGGGGTATGACAGAGACTTGCAGCCTCCCGATCATGAGCCCGCTGTCTGGAGAACGCCGCCTGAAAGCAATGGGGAAACCCGTCCTGGGATATGAGGTAAAGGTTGTTGATGGGCTGGGCGAAGAGACCGGAGTTGGTGATCCGGGCGAGGTGATTGTTAAAGGAGTACCCGGGAAAACCCTTATGCTGGGGTATCTCAAGAACGAGGAGGCCACATCCGAGACACTGCGGGAGTATCCGGATGGCGTTTGGCTGCATTCGGGCGACACGGTAAGTACCGATGACGACGGCTACTTCTATTTTCTGGATCGGGGCAAAGACCTGATCAAGCGCGCGGGTGAAAATATATCCAGTATCGAAGTCGAGTCGGTCATTATGGATTGCGAGGGCGTACTAGATGTGTGCGTGGTGGGAGTACCGGATGCTGTTCGAGACGAGTCCTTAGTGGCAGTGGTGGTGAGCGCGAATGGCACCACAGTGAGCGCAGAATCCGTTGTGACATTCTGCGAAGAGAAGTTGGCTCACTTCAAAGTTCCTGATCGTGTGGTATTCCGAGATGTATTGCCCAGGACTTCAGTGGGGAAGGTTCAGAAGCAGGTTATTCGAGAGTGGTTGAGTGAATCCTAATGTTGGCTGAACGGGAGCCGGCGGCCTGAAAGTCGGCAGAGATATAGGAGAGAGCAGATGGGAATTACCCAGGACCAATGGGGTCAGTATCACAGAGACGGTTTCTTGAGGATCGGCAGTCAGTCAGACAGGCGTGAACTGGAGGGATTGCAGGAGCGCATCGATGAGATTATGCTGGGTCAGGCCGAACTGGACTATGACCGTTTGATGATGCAGCTGGATTCGAGCACAGGCAAGTATGATGATGTGTCCGGTGGGGGAAAAGGGCTCCGGGAGCCCAGCTTGAACTATCGGAAAATTCAGGGACTGGAGTATGATGCGCTGTTTCTCGATTACATGCAGAAGCCCATTTTCAGGGAGATATGCGCATACATCTACGGTGGGCATGCCTCCGTGGCTTGTTTCAGGGCTATGTTCATGAACAAACCGGCACAGTTGGGCACGGAGCTTCCCTGGCACCAGGATGGGGGTGGCTCGTGGCACATCGATCGGGATCCCCTGGTTACAGTTTGGACCGCCCTGGATCCGGCAACTGTTGAGAACGGGTGTGTTCAGGTGGTTGCAGGAACCCATCAGCTTGGGATTCTGAGCGAACAGGGTCACACGATTACCCCTGAGCAGGAAGCCAGGTTCTGTCCAATGGAATCCATCGTCGATCTGGAGCTGGAGCCGGGAGAGGTGATGATTCTTCACAATTGGTTGCTGCACCGCTCAGGCGTCAACAGATCGGATATCTCGAGGCGAGCGTTCAGTGCCTGCTATATCGATGCCCGTACGCGGCACGACAATGGCAACCAGTATTCCTTGATTTTCGGTGAAGGTGCCATGAATCCTCAGGAACTTGCACAGGCGGTTTGAGAGGAGGTCTCGATGATTATCGATTCTCATGTCTACTGCTTCGAACCTGGAGACGATGCGGCCGGTTTCGAAAGTGAAGGGGAACATCTCAAGTGGGTACAGGAAGCCCAGGGCCTACACCATCAACCGGCCTGGAGGGTCCGGGACAGAGAACCTGCGTCATCCGACGGCCTGATTCCTGAGGACTACCACAACTGGTCGAATATGCCAGACGTAAACTTCCGGGTAGATCGGGAAAGGGGTCGGGTTGTCTGGTCCATCGAGGGTGAGGACTACACCAAGCAGTTTTATCCGCCAAATCTGAGGAACCTGGAATTCACACCCCATTCCATTATTTCGGAAATGGACTACGCAGGTGTGGATTTGGCCCTGATCCACACCAATCCGATGCTCACCAGAAATTCAGCTTTCCTTGCAGATTGCGTACGCCAGTATCCCGATCGGCTCCGGTCAATGGCGCCGGTGGACGAGTGGCGCATTCTGTCTGAAACGGATGCGGTGATCGGTGAACTGGATACGGCCATTATCGACTATGGACTCCACGCCATAAAATTCAACGCGAGGCCTGCCTATTTCGCTTCGTCCCGGACGTGGGATTCGGAAGAGTATTGGCCGTTCTGGGATGCCGCGACATCCTATAACGTACCCATCTTCTTCACACTGGGCTCCGGTCACTCGGATGTGACGAGGCGCATGTTTCCGGAGGACGCACGGCTGGGATATCTGGACGAACAACGGGTTTTGATGAGTTGGATGGAGCGCTATCCCGATGTGGTCGTAAACCTGACGCATGGGTTTCCATGGCGTGCGTTTGTAGATGGCGACCGATTTATCGACTTGCCCGACGATATCTGGAGGCCATTCGAGAATCTGAATTGCAATCTGGAGGTCTGTTTTCCGGTCCGGATCGGGGACTGGTTTGATTTTCCTTATCCCGAGGTATGGCCTGTCCTCGAGACTATGGTTGAGCACGTAGGGTCTCATCATCTGAACTGGGGCACGGACATGCCGTTTCAGAACAGGTTCTGCATCTATCGACAGTCGCGAGACTGGATCGAGAAGTACTGCGATTTTCTGGATGATGAGGATCTGAATATGATCATGGGTGGGACATCCGCTCGCATTCTGGGCATTGAAGAATAGGTAGGCAAACATAGAGGAGAGTAATCTGTGGGTGAATACAGCAACCCTTACACGGAGTCACGACGCTGGTTGAAAGGAAATCTTCACGGGCATACCTGCTGTGGCAGATTCATGGACGTCTCGGAAAGTGGGCCAATGTTTGCCAGCCTCGGGTATGATTTTATGGCGATCACCGATCATAACAAGGCTCCCGATGAGGAGCAATGGCGCATCTGGCAGGATCAGGCAGAGCTGGTGCTTATCCCGGGTGAGGAGAATGGGAAGCTGGACCACATCCTGGAGTTGGGGGTGTTTGGGGTGACCGAGACTCCCTCGGAAGATTTCTCGGAACGAGCCCAATCGCTTCGTCGAGCGGGAGGCTTTGTTGCCGCCTGTCACCCCCAGGAATATGAAACCGGCGAGGACAACATCTGGGCGGGATTGGGTGATTTGCATGCCTTCGAGATATACAATGGGTTGCGGGAGGGTAGAGGATGCGATGAAGTGGCGAACATCCGCATCTGGGATTCTATCCTGACGTCCGGTGAGCGAATTTGGGGTATTGCAACGGACGATTTCCACTGTCAGTATACGACCCCGGGACATGGGTGGGTCTGTGTTCAGGTACCTGAAGAGGATGATGAGGTGACCTGGCAGAAGATCGTGGGCCAGTTGAAGGCAGGCGCTTTCTATTCCTCGACGTCACCCAGTTTCAATCAGATCGAGATGGAGAGTTCAACGATTAGAGCCTCCTCGGACAGATGGGTCGATCGAATTTGTGTAATAGGACCCGGAGGCAAGCAGCTCTATGAACAGGAGGGCAGTGAACTTTCCTGGGAGGTGGAACCCGGTCACACATATTTCAGGTTGGAGATCCAATGCGGCGTTCGCCGTGCATGGAGCCAGCCCTTCTATCAGAATTCATGAGTCATGAGTAGTCAATTTGAGATCTTTCAGGAGGATTACGATGTCAGAGGCGAATGCTGAACCTGGAATGAACTGGGATTTGTCCGCGTTCTTTCCTGAGTTCAACGGTCCGGATATGAAGGTGTTCAAAGCCTCCCTTCGTGAGGACGTAAAGTCTCTTTTGGAATCTGCTGGCGGGCTTGACGCGCTTTGTCCGGAGAATGCTGTGGAGTGGGAGGAGATCTTCCTCCGAAGTGAGGAGACCCTGTCACGACTAGTACATCTGGGGTCATATGTGGGGTGTCTGACCGCTGCCGATGCGGGAAATGAGGATTATATGAAGGAGGAAGGGAATCTCGCCCTGCTCAGTGCCGAGTTCTCCAAGCTGGAGGTGGAGTTGCTCCGGTCACTGAAACAGATTCCCGATGACGTGTTCGAGAGCTTCTGTCAGAGGGAGAGCCTTGCAGGAGCAAAACATTTCCTGAGCCGAACGAGAATCGAATCTAAATTCACCATGTCTGCAGAGCTGGAGGCTCTCAGGGCCGACCTTGGCGTTGACGGGATAGAGGCGTGGGGTCGTCTGTACGATACGGTCTCGGGCAAGCTGGAATTCGATATGGTTTATCCGGATGGTAAGAAGGAGCGACTCCCCATCTCACAGCGACGTTCGCTTATGGAGAATTCGGACCGGGATACGAGGCGTGCTGCTTTCCTGGGAGGCAATGCGGCGTGGGAAACGGTTGAAGACGTCGCGGCTTCGGCATTAAATGCCATCTCTGGTACACGCTTGACCCTGAACGGATACAGACAGGTCCCCCACTTTCTCGAGGTCGCCCTCTTTCAATCTGCCATCACCAAGAAGACGCTGGATGCCATGTTTGAGGCGATTTTCTCAGAGATAGAACTTGCTCGCAGTATCCTCAAGTACAAGGCAGGTGCAATGGGGATAGACCGAATTTCCTGGTACGACATGGGCGCTCCGCTGCCTTTTCCGGACCTTGATCCAATTTCCTGGGAGGATGGCAAAGCGCTTGTGCAAATTGCCTTCGAGCGGTCCTATCCGAATCTGGGCAGGTTTACCCAATCGATATACGACAAGCTGTGGATTGATTGGGAACCTCGTTCCGGAAAACGGCCGGGAGGATTTTGTACCAGCTCGATGGAGATCGGTGAATCGCGCATCTTCATGACGTTCAACGATACCATGGGCGATGTACTGACGTTGGCGCACGAAGCCGGCCATGCCTTCCACAGCTTTACGCTCAAGGAAGAACGGGCTTATTCCAGGCTCTATCCAATGACACTTGCGGAATCTGCATCGACCTTTGGCGAAATGATTCTGGCAGATGGTGTGATCGCCGATGCCGACACGGAGGATGTACAGAAGGCAATGATTCTGGATATGGAGGTGAGTCATGGCGCCGTGTACTTGATGGATATTCCCGTTCGATTCAAGTTCGAAGAGGCGATGTACGAGGAGAGATCTTCGGGTGAGTTGAGCGTAAGCCGGCTCAAGGAGCTTATGGCTGAGACCCAGAGGGAGGTTTTCGGTGATGTTTTGGATGAGGGTGGAGAAGATCCCTATTTCTGGGCATCCAAACTGCACTTCTACATTACGGGCGCCACGTTCTACAATTTTCCTTACACCTTCGGGTTCCTGTTGAGTAGAGGGCTGTTTGCAAGGTTCAAGAGCGAAGGCCCTGATTTCCTGCCAAGGTATGAGGAGTTTCTTCGCCTGACAGGCAACGATACCGCTGAGAATGTCGCGATGAGAAGCATTGGCTGCAACCTGGAAGCGCCCGACTTTTGGGTCGAGGCCATCCGAAGCATGGGGCAGCCCCTGACGGAGCTCCAGGAACTGGTACCACGCGTTTTGCCCAAGGATGGAGAGGCCGTGTCCTGAAGGTCACCGATGTACAAACGTTCATTGTTGGAAATCCCTGGAAAAACTGGGTGTTCTTGAAGCTGCACACGGATTCCGACATCTATGGTGTAGGTGAAGCCACCGCCCACAGGCGGGCCAAGATGGCCGAAGCCGGCGTAATGGAGATGCGAAGGTATTACCTGGACCGCGATCCCTTCTCGATTGAGGAGTTTTCGAAGATCAGTGCACCGTCATTTGTGAAGGCGGCGGTCGACATGGCCTGCTGGGATATCAAGGGGAAGGCACTGGATCAACCTGTTTATCAGTTGCTGGGTGGCAGATTTCGAGACCGTGTTCCCCCATATGCGAACGGGTGGTATCAGGTTGATCGAACACCCGAGGCTTTGGATCCAGGTTGGTACGTGGAGCTGGTCCGTACTCCACAAATTGACGACCTGGCCTGGGCCCGGATCTGGTTGAGGAAGAAATGGCGAAGTAACCGTACGACGAGTCCCATTTTCTGGACCTTTTCGACAAAGGCGGCTGGGAAAAAGGAAATCTGTAACCTCTATTTGGACCCGAAGTACTTTGTCGATTGCGGGAGGGAGGCAGCGTGAAGGATGTGCACGACAAATTGGATGAGTTGGAGCAGAACGGGTTCGTCTGTGTTGAAGGTGCGATGACACAGGAGGAAACCGAAAGGGTTCGGAAGCGGATTAACCACGCCAGAGAAATGGGGTGGGAAGAGGGTTTGAATGCGGTAGGAAACATGTGGTTCGATACCTTGTTGGACAGGGAGCCTGAGACCTACAGAAGTTTCGTGGGTCACAAGGGTGTCCGCGCACTGCTCGAGGGGATGATGGGAAGTCAGTGCCAACTCCGCAGTCTTAGAGCGCACATCAATCCTGGTCCCTATCTTCAGGAGTGGCATCTCGATTTCTATGGGTACTGGCAGGAACGTCGACAGGCGGAGAAATCCAGGCTTGCAGTGGNTCCAGTGGGCATCAATACTACATTTTTTTTTCAGGACAACGATCCAGGCGTTGCCCATCTGAAGTTTGTCAAGAACGGGCATATGATNGAGCCGCCTGGACTATATCCCTTGGANCGGCTAAAATTCGANGCGTGGTGTGAGGNTCAGGACCATGTTACTGTGTATCCCAAGGCGGGAGACTGTGTAGTATTCATCAATCACATCCCCCACCAGGGCGCCAAGGAACAGGAGAACGTGGANCGNAGCAATGTTGTTTGTCACTACCAGGTGACACCGATGTACGATGGTGTGTGGCACGTATCCAGGCCACGAGGATTTGAAGGTACCTTCCCATTCGCTGTTGACGGTAGAAGACTTGTTAAAAACTGACAGGAGAAGGCGATGGCAAATCGAACACGATGGGGGATTTTGGGCTTAGGGAATATTGCGAAGCAGTTTGCCAGAGGTTTGACCGCAGTTGCCGATGGCGATCTTGTTGCCTGCGGGTCCCGCACTCAGCCAAACGCAGACCGTTTTGGGGATGAGTTCGAAGTGCCCTCCCGGCATGCCAGCTATGAAGCCTTGGCGAACGATCCGGAGGTGGACGCGATTTATGTGTCAACACCTCACTCGCTCCACAAGGAGAATTGTATCCTGTGCCTGGAGGCCGGGAAAGCAGTTCTGTGTGAAAAACCTTTTACCATAAACCGTGCAGAGGCCGATGAGGTGATCGCTGTGGCACGCCGGGAAAAGGTCTTTTTGATGGAGGCGATGTGGACNCGCTTCGTNNCCATTATGTACAAAGTGCGTACGTGGCTGGGTGAGGGAGCCATTGGTGACGTAACCATGGTAACNGCTGACTTCGGATTCGGTTCGAAGCCCAATTCTGAATCCAGATTATGGAAACCCAAACTGGGTGGCGGTGCATTGATGGATGTAGGTGTGTATGCCGTTTCATTCGCCTCAATGATTCAGGGCTGTCAACCGAATCGTATCGCCAGTCTCGGTCACATCGGCAATATGGATGTTGACGATAACCTAGGGATGGTTTTTGGATACGAAGGTGGCGCGCTGGCTATGCTGTATACCTCCATCAGAAGCCGCACACCACAACACGCGTACATCCTTGGAACAGAAGGTACGATTCATGTGCATTCGCCGTTTTGGCGTGCAACTACTGCTACCCTGACCAGGGGTGGAGAGGATGAAACCGTGGAGATGCCTTTCGAAGGAAATGGTTACAATTGTGAGGCGGAAGAGGTGATGAGGTGTATGAAAAACGGTACCTTGGAAAGTGAGATTATGCCACACGACGAAAGTCTGGCAATCATGCAGACGCTCGACGATGTAAGAGGTCAGCTGGGACTCAAGTACCCAATGGAATAACCCGGACTAAGGACAAGACAAGTGATGGAGGTGTGTGATGGATTATGGGAAAGTGGAGGGTGTAAGCAAGTCCGTGTCTCGTCTGGTACAGGGTACGGTGATGTTTTCATCAGAGGAGTTGGAGGCAGGTATAGATCTGTTGGATGAGGTCCTTGAGCTGGGATGCAACAGCTTCGATACGGCCCATGTCTATGCCGGGGGCCAGGCGGAGCGCGTTCTTGGCGAATGGATGGAGCGTCGTGGCAATAGGGAAGAGGTGTTCATTCTCAGCAAGGGTGCTCACCACAACGCGGATCGTAAGCGAGTGACTACATTCGACATCATGTCAGATCTATCTGATTCCCTGGCACGATTGAAGACTGACTACATCGATCTGTACCTGCTTCACCGTGACGATCCCGATGTCCCCGTCGGTTTAATCGTCGAGACGCTGAACGAACACCGTGAAGCCGGCCGGATACATGCGTTTGGGGGGTCCAACTGGACGACCAACAGAATTGCGCAAGCCAATGCATATGCAGATTCCAAAGGTATAACCCGGTTTGCGGCGAGCAGCCCGAATTTCAGCCTCGCCGAGCAAGTCGAAGAGCCATGGGCAGGTTGCCTGAGTCTGAGTGGACCCCAGGGCGAGGAGGCCAGAAGGTGGTACTCGGATTGTCAGATGCCTGTGTTCACCTGGTCCACACTTGCGCAAGGCTTTTTCGCGGGTAGGTTGAGACGTGAGAATTTCGAAGAAATGGAAGAGGAATTGTCGTCGTCGTGTGTGCATGCCTACTGCTACGATCAGAATTTCGATCGCCTTGACAGGGCATATAGGTTGGCGGAGGAAAAAGGAAAGACGGTTCCACAGATCGCCCTGGCGTTCGTGCTCAATCAACCGCTGAATATCCATACCCTGATCGGATGCGCGAGCGGAGATGAGTTGAGGGCGAATCTTGAGGCGCTGGAGATCGGCCTTTCCCGTGAGGAGATCGAGTGGCTGGATCTACGTAGGGATGAGCGATGAGGGTTAGGCAGCTTCCGTAAGCACAAGGAGTATGGAGAATGGAATACCGGAATTTCGGGAAGGCGGGTGTGAAGGTTTCGCCCATCTGTCTTGGTACCGCTTTTCGCGGCCAGGCGGATGAGTCGATCTGCATTGAGACAGTGGAGCGTGCGCTGGGTCTGGGATGCAACTTCATCGATTGTGCCAATATCTACGGCATTGGCCGGTCCGAGATGATCGTGGGCAAGGTGTTGAAGGGGAAGAGACAGGACGTCGTCCTGACCACCAAAGTTCGAAGCCCGGTTGGGTCAGGTCCTAATGACCAGGGGTTGTCCAGATTCCACATCATGCGAGAGGTGGAGAAGAGTCTCCGACGTTTGCAGACAGACTACATAGATATATATCTGATGCACGCATACGACAACGAAGCGCCCATCGACGAAGGCCTCCGGGCAATGGACGATCTGGTGCACCAGGGAAAGGTAAGATATGTAGGGGTCAGCAATTTCACGGGCTGGCAGATGGTAGACGCCCTCTGGTCCTGCAGCGTACACAGTGTGGAACCTTTCATTTGCACGCAGTCACAGTACAACCTATTGCATCGCTGGGATATCGAAAATGACCTGATGCCAGTTTGCCGGAAATATGGACTGGGGATGATGACCTTCAGTCCCGTGGCAATTGGTCTGCTTACCGGACGGTACAGAAAGGGCGGAGCTGCCCTTGAAGGGACGCCCTGGGGAAAGGGCCGGCTGGATTTCAACAATGCAATGACTGAACAGACAGGCAGGATTGTTCAGAAACTGATAGAGATCGGCGAGGGTTACGGTAAGAGCCCCGCCCAGGTGGCCATTGCCTGGGTTTTGGACCATCCCGAGATATCCTCGGCCATGATTGGTCCTGANAGGCCTGAGCATGTGGANGAGAATTTCGGAAGTCTGGATGTGACACTGACCAGGGAGGAGCGGGAAGAGCTGGACAGGATTTCCAGGCCATCGGCACCCTGGTCCTATACGGGCGGCCCATTGTAAGGGTCCGTATATTCAGGAATCGAAAAGGACGGTGACAGAGATGTCGCCGTCCTTTTTGTTTGGGATTCTAAATGGTCCCTGCACTTGACATATTTGTATACCAGGCCGACATTCAGGTTACTATGCTCATCCTCCTCAATTGATTGCGATGAAAAAGGGGAAACAGATGCTCGAGAACGGTATTTCAGCCCTGCTGATCGAGGACAATCCCATTCATGTTCGGCTGATCCAGAAGCTGCTTTCTGAGACCACCAACCCTAGTTTCGATCTGGCAACCGCCGATACGTTGGCCAGGGGGATCGGTAAACTAGGGGAAGATGAATTCGATGTGGTCCTGCTTGACCTCATACTGCCCGACAGCGAAGAACTGGAGACCTTCAACCGCCTCAGGGTGTCAAATTCCGACATTCCGGTTGTGATTCTGACCAGCCTGGATGATGTAACCCTTGCAGCCAGAGCTGTTGAATCAGGGGCGCAGGATTATCTCGTCAAGGCGCAGATCAACAGCGCTCTACTGGTGAGGTCAATTCGGTACGCAATAGAGCGCAGCAAGGCCCAGCATGCCGAATGGGATTCACCCATGTTCCGGCTCGCGCAGCAGCAGTTTCTCAAGGCGGCACAGCTGATGGATCTGGACGACAATATTCGTCAGCGTCTCCTGTTTCCGCAGCGAACACATGTNGTGACGTTCCCATTCCNTAGAGACCTGCACAACCAGGTCGAGACCGTTGCGGGTTACCGAATTCAGCATTTNCTGACCATGGGGCCGACAAAGGGAGGCGTCCGCTATCACCAGGATGTGAATTTGGGTGAGGTGTCCGCACTCGCGATGTGGATGACCTGGAAGTGTGCACTGATGAATCTCCCATTTGGTGGTGCAAAGGGGGGCGTCAGGATTGATCCGACGGGCTTGTCGCGGCGGGAGCTTCAGCGGGTGACCCGCAGGTATACGTCTGAAATCATCGACGTCATCGGACCGGAGAAGGACATTCCGGCGCCCGATATGGGTACCGATGAACGGGTCATGGCGTGGATGATGGACACCTACAGTCAACAGGCGGGGTATACTGTTCCTGCGGTGGTTACAGGCAAGCCCGTGGTGCTCGGGGGATCGGAGGGTAGAAAGGAGGCCACGGGACGAGGGCTGGTGTATCTGATACAAGAAGCCTCCAAGCACCTTAAAATGGACCTCAGACAGACAACCGCCGTTGTCCAGGGATTCGGTAATGTGGGGAGCAACGCTGCCCGTTTTCTGGAGGAGTCAGGTGTTAAAATCATTGGCGTTAGCGATGCGACAACAGGAATATACAACCCGGAAGGTCTGAGCGTACGCTCTATGCTGGAGCATGTGGAGGAGAACAGATTTCTCGAAGGCTTCTCAGGTGGAGAAGAGATCTCTAATGCGGATTTGCTTGAGTTGGAATGTGACGTGCTCGCACCTGCGGCCCTGCAGAATCAGATCACTGCGGAGAACGCGGACAGGGTCAGGTGCAGGATCTTAGCCGAGGGTGCCAACGGTCCCACTACGCTCGAGGCGGATGAGGTCCTGAATGATCGCGGAGTCTTTATCCTGCCGGATATCCTGGGCAACGCGGGTGGGGTAACGGTATCCTATTTCGAATGGGTTCAGGATACACAGAATTACATGTGGACTCTGAACGAGATCAACGAACGATTGAGCGGCATCCTGTTAAGCGCATTTCAGCGTACCCTTCGACGTTCCCAGCGCGATGGTGTCGATATGCGCACATCCGCGATGATAGAAGGAATAGACAGAGTCACACAAGCCAAATTGCTCCGGGGTGTGTTCCCATAGCGACTAGCTGCTTTTCTGGACGATAGGCAAATCCATTTACCGAGGTCTTTATGACAGAAGCTGCTGACCCTCGTTTGGTTCGGCTGGCACATAGGTTGGCGCGTGTGTCAAACGCTGCGGTTATTCTGGTTGCGTTGCTCGGGCAGTTGGGTTGGTATTTCGAGATACCGGCTCCCAGTCCCCTTACTGCAGTCGCCTTCCTTATTGCCGGGATATCCCTGTGGCTCCTGCAAACCCAGCGGTCACCTGGCATCCTCAGACATCTGGGAAAGGCGTGTGGCGTATTGGTGATGGTGCTTGCAGGATTCGAATTTGGTGATTCCTGGCTGTTTGCCTCACAATTCCACAAGAGCTTCCTGGGTGTGGTCTTTGCTCTCAATTTCGGACTGATCGGCTTGTCACTCCTCTTGCGAGAAGTGAAAATCAGGGAGAGTTATTTGCCGTGCCAGGTCCCTGTGGTGGTGGCCGCGATAATCTCGATGCTTTTCATGATTGTCTACATCTACAGCACGTTTTCCACCAGGGGNGTTNCATGGGACCTGCCTGTTGCCCTCAACACAACCNTCGGTTTCGGCCTTTTGTGTATTGGAATACTCCTGGGGTGGCCCGAACTGGAGCCGGCGGCCACCATTGTAAGTCGGACGGCGGGTGGTGCAATGGCCAGGCGCCTCCTTCCTGCCGGGTTCCTGATTCCTTTGGTCCTGGGGTGGGTGTGGCTGCAATGCGCGCGCTACTATGGCACGGGCGCGGCCCTCGCGCTCTTCGCATTGAGCATAATAGTAGCTTTAAACATCCTGATCTGGTGGAATGCACGATCGCTGGCACGTTTCGATACCGAACGACGTGAATCTGAGGAGGCCTTGAGACAGAGCGAGGCCAGATTGATGTTGGCGCTCGATGCGGCTCACATGGGGAGTTGGGACTCGAATCTGCTGACGGGTGAATTGGCGTGGTCGCAGGCCGTGGCACCCCTGTTCGGATTGGAACCGGATGCGTTCGGTGGAACAAGGGAAGCGTTCTACAAATGCGTGCACGTGGATGATCGGGAACTGGTAAAGCAAGCGGTAACCAGGGCTGCCGAGGAGGGAGTGGACTTCGACGTGGAGCACCGGGTCGTCTGGCCGGATGGATCAATCCATTGGCTGGAAAACAAAGGACGGGTCTTTCGTGATGATACGGGAAAATCATTGCACTTGATCGGTACCGTAATGGACATCACGCCTCGGAAAGAAGCCCAGCTACAGCTGTTGTCCCAAAACAGACTGCTTGAACAGACTGCTGCCTCTGAGCACGAAGCGAACGAGGCCCTGAAGAAGAGTTCGAATGCGCTGGAACGATCGAGAGAGGAGCTTCGCGTTGCGAAGGAAGCAGCAGAGAAGGCCAATCAGGCCAAGAGTGAGTTTCTGGCAAACATGAGCCACGAAATCCGAACGCCTATGAACGGAATCATGGGTATGACGGAACTTATATCTCACACGGATCTAACACTTCAGCAGCGAGAATACCTGGATCTTATGGGGCAGTCTTCCAGTTCGCTGCTGGCCCTACTTAATGACATCCNGGATTTCTCCAAGATCGAGGCGGGCAGGCTGGAGCTCGAGTCCATCGGGTTTGATTTAAGAGATACGGTCGGGGATACGGTTCAGACGCTCGCCGTTCGTGCAGCAAGCAAAGGGTTGGAACTTGCCTGCCACATCGCCCCCGCCGTCCCCAACGCACTTACCGGTGATCCCGGCAGGTTCCGTCAGATCGTGATCAATCTGGCTGACAATGCCATAAAATTCACCGAGAAGGGTGAGGTAGTCGTCGATGTCAACGTTGTGACCGAACGCGAGAAGAATGTTTCCTTACAGGTATCGGTATCGGACACCGGAATCGGGATTCCAGAGAAACAGCAGAAGCTCATTTTCGACTCCTTCAGTCAGGTGGATAGCTCTACATCCAGACGGTTCGGCGGTACGGGTCTGGGGCTGGCTATTTCCTCTCAACTGTCCAGGATGATGGGTGGCAAGATGTGGGTAGACAGCCAAGAAGGCGTGGGNAGCACGTTCTATTTCACGGCAAATCTTGTGAAGCAACAAGGGGTATCTCAAAGTGATGATTTTAGACGGGGTGCCCTCACCGGGTCCCGGGTCCTGGTTGTTGATGATAGTGCCACGAACCGCGAGATTTTGGCGGAGATACTGGAAAGCTGGGAAATGGTGCCCACTACGGTGGCTTCTGGCGAGGTGGCTCTCAAGGAGATGGAGTTGTCCGTTCAAGTCGGGGAGCCGTTTCACCTGGTTTTGGTGGACGCAGTGATGCCGGGAATGGATGGGTTCTCACTGGCAGAGGTAATACTGAAGGACGATTCATTCTCGAACGTGATCCTGATGCTGCTTTCCTCGGCAGGNCGTCACGACGACAGCCGTCGATCCCAGGAGATGGGCATTCACCGCTGTCTGAGTAAGCCAATAAAGCAGTCGGATCTCATGGATGCAATAGCGGAAACACTGAATCTGTTGCCGGAGAAGACAGAGGGAATGTCCATAAGTGGCGAATCTCAGGTGGAGATCAGGGCGAGGCGAGTATTGCTGGCGGAAGACGGGATTGTAAACCAGAGAGTAGCCATGGATTTGTTGCAACAACGCGGGCACAACGTGGTGGTGGCGAACAACGGGAAGGAAGTAATGGCCATCCTGGAGGATGCGTCTTTCGACCTGATTCTGATGGATATCCAGATGCCAGAGATGGATGGATTCGAGACCACTGAGGCGATTCGATCCGGTGAGAAGACATCGGGTGAACATATACCGATCTTCGCGATGACCGCGCACGCAATGAAGGGGGACAGAGAACGCTGTCTGGCCGCCGGTATGGAAGGTTATCTCTCCAAGCCTATTCGAGTAGACAAGCTATATGAGGCCGTTGAAGGCGTTGACCCTGGATTACGCCCCCAAGATGAGGACTTCGCCGATTCGGAGTCGATATCCATTGTTGACTGGAAAGGAGCTCTGGAAAGACTTGGCGGCAACNAACAGACGCTAAGAGAATTGGCTGAGTTGTTCGTGGGGGAATGCCCCAAAATGGTAGCGGATATTGAGAAGGCGATTGCCAGCAAAGACACAACAAGCTTGAAAAGGGCGGCGCACACACTGAAAGGTTCCGCAGATGTCTTCGCTGCAAAACCCNTTGTGGNGGCTGCCTACCGCNTAGAGGCGATTGGGCGAGAGGGGAATCTTGTTGGGGTAGAGGACGCTATGGTCGTACTCAAAACGGAACTGGAACTGCTGACCCCGGCACTGAAGGAAAGGATTGGTACTAAAGAGGTCTGATAGAACATTCTGTTTTGCTATTCTGATCGGCTCCCTTCGCTTCTAGTGGAATGGAGCCTTTTTATATGGTCGACCCAAGGTGACCGAAAGTAGTTTATCGCATTCTGGAATCAGACATCCACATATCGGGATAGGAACCCAGATATTCCTTTACCCCCAATGTATAGGAGTTGAGTTCCTCAATGACCTGTTTTGAAAGCTCGAGGGCAACGGAGGGCAGATTGAGGTGTAGTTCTACCGGGGATCTGGCGCCAACGAGAAGTGAGTTGACCCCGACCTGTTGACGGGCCCNGGCGAGGCAAACCACGGACATAGGCTGGCCGACGTCTTCCGACAGGGATTTGATATGTTGCAGCGACGCAAAGACTTCATCTTCACAACCGGGCTCATTGTGATCGGCCATCGCACGATCGCTGGAGTAGAGCCGTGTCCTGGCAATACCATCCGGTACCTCCTCAACTCTGGCGTAGCGTCCGGTGAGCAGGCCCTGCATCAGGGGGCTGTAGCAAATCAGACCGACCTTTNNGCTNACACAAAGCGGNTGTATCTCCCGTTCGATGACCCGCCAGAGCAGGCTGTAGGGNAGTTGATTGGTTTCGCACNTTGTGATTTCCAGGAGATCCGTGAGATCNNCTACACCAAAATTGCAGACCCCGATAGNNCGAANCTTTCCCTGTTGNTTGAGATCCTCCAGTGCTGCGGNTGTTTCATCCAGGGGTATAGATCGACTGGGCCAATGAATCTGGTAGAGGTCGATGTAGTCCGTCCTCAATTTTTCNAGGCTCTGNTCNCACGAACGTTCGATACCCTCTCGTGTAAGATGTCCAGAGCTAACTTTGGTGGCAACCACGGCTTCATGTCTCCTGCCTTCCAGACCCCTCCCCAAAACTACCTCGGAGTTTTCGTATCCTTCCGCCGTGTCGAAGAAGTTGATCCCGGAATCCAATGCGGCGTGTACGGTTGCGATTGACTCCGCATCTTCCTGATATCCCCAGACATTTCCACCGGAAAACGGCCAGCACCCAAGGGCGATCACCGAGACATCGATGTCCGTGGATCCGAGCTTTCGGTATTCCATTTCAGTTGCTCTCAATTTTAAGACATCTGTCAGGCTCCGGGTTCATTCTATCGGCTCATGAGAATTAGAGAGACGCCCGCAACGATGTGTGTGCCGACATCTATTGATCGTAATGCGTAGTGGGCACCTGCCACCGGGTTGCCGGTAGCTTCGACCACTACCTCCAGACGCTCAGCTTCAATGAGCGAGATGGGATCACCAGTGATGTGCGTGGTTTGTGCCGCAAACGCTTCGTCGAAGTTTCCGGCGTTGTAAGTTTCCTTTGGCCATTGTGTGTGTTCAAGTGCTGCCTTGGTTCGATTGATTTTCCAGGTCTGCAACGCCAAGGACGTGAAGTCCGGATATTCTATTTGCCAGAGCAAGAAACATCGTTCCGAATTTTCCCGCGCCGATCAGGCCAACACGTAAGGGATTGCCAGATTCTCCCCGGGAAGCCAGGTGACGAAGGAGTAGGTGGCTGGTCACTTCCAATTCCTCTTTTCAAGTGTTGTCGAAACAAGGTTTCATTCTGGAGAGAAATTCATCAGGACAGACATTTTTAAACGTGTTCGTTCGCCCGATTTCGGTGGATTGGGTAGTAATCGGAGGCGAAGGAGCATCGATCGTATCCAGGGAGTCAAGTCGCTTTACACTTTCTCCAAAGACATCCTGGGCGGCCTGGTTAGCACGCACTTCAATATCCGGTGAATCGGCATTGTAGTAGTACACAGACTTGAGGACAGATCTTAGCATTTTGAAACCATAGTCGGGTAGCAAATTCTCGTCTTCTCCTGGACCAAGATTTTCCGGCCAGAATATACGGTTGATTTGGAGGTCGAGAACCTTTTGGAGCATGCCGGATGCAGTTCCGGGTGCACCATACCATTTTGATTCCGGCCAGACGTCTAAGTTTGCCCAAGGGCCACCGGTGGTTTNNNGGTCNAGCGGCAGTCTTCCGTGATGTGTGACAACGCCGTGGTCATCCATGTCCAGAAGTGCAAAATGTTGCGGGTATATGAAGAAGTCTGTGGATCTCGATCTCTGGATATCGNAGAAGACTGNGGTCATAGCCAGAAGTGCATAGCCGGTGTTGAGGACGCCATCTTCCAGAATTGGACTGACAACCGCGGTCCGATCCTGCTCGTGATAGTTGGGACAGAACGCCTCGAATTTGACCTGGCTTCCATCCTCGGAATCGATCTTCCAAAATTGGAAATCAGGCGATGAAATAACTGTGCTGGTGTGCATATATGGTCCTTTTCTCAGCTGTGGCAATTTAGTTCAGACTAAACGATCTGGCCTCATCACAATTCCTCGATTCGGGACAAAGAAAGCGGTANGGATCNGACGAGACAAGCTTAGTGACTATGTTTACAACGTCTTTTGAGTGCATCAGGGTGCACGTGGCACTACTAATTTTGGAGGTCGTTGCAAGACCACGACCGATGATGATTGGCCCGAGATTCCTGAAGTTCCTGCAGCAATGATCAATTATGGGGAAGTGCTACCTTCCTTACCGTGAATTCGACAACTCAGCGATAGGGAACCTGACCCAATCTCTCGCCAAGGTGGCTGGTAGTGTTGGCATCGTGGTCGACGCCCAGGAGCAGGAATTTTCCATCCATCCGATAGACTTTCCCAATCGAGCTGTCGATTCCCTCCGGGTCGTCAAGGGGATGCCATACCTACAATTTCTGCGGAGGGAGGGCCTTCAGCGGCAAACGAACTGTTGGGATGATCGCTGCGCCTGGCATCTGGTCGTCGCCAAAACAAATCTGCGATTTTACCCATGTTGATGGTGGTTGTTACATAGTGATCTTACGGTTCAAGCCGATGCGTCATGGCGGACATTACGAGCGTGTTTTCAGGACGAATCATGTTCAGCAGGGCTCGAATGACGGTTTCGGGACCCCTCTCAACCCAACCCATTGACCCCAGGGATGCGTGCACAACAACCAGTTCGCCCTGTTCAATACCCGATGCCCGGAGATCCTGTTCGATTTGGCTGTTTGTGGCCACGGTTTGGGTCAGATTGCAAAGAGTACCATCGAGATCAATGCCAGAGCGATCCCGATGCCTTGCTTTAATGTTATGGGTTCATCGAGAAATATTCGTGAGAGGAGAATCACCACAAGCGGATACAGAGCGCTAAGGGTAACGACAATTGAGGCGTTCCCTCTCGAGACCGCATATAGAAAAAATAACGCCCCGACAAACCCGAAGATTCCAGTAATGACACCAAGAAATGTACCTACCGGATGCACCTGGGGTTTGAATGACAGCCAAACCAGTACCGATAGGCCGACAAGTGCACCTCCTGCGACCTCGTACACCAGCGCGCTTTTTGGTTCGATATAGCGCGTTGTGATTTTTGGGAAAAACCCCCACAGCCCGAAGAAAATCAATGTGAGAATTGCAGGGACGAACCAGGATTTCATTAACTGCTCCTCACCGGGTGCTGGACCCTAGGGGATCTTGGGATAGTTCAGGGCAGCACCCGTGGCTTCGATGTCATACCGCGTGATATGCCATCGACCGAGGTTTGCGCTCAAAAACACTTCTCTGTTGTCACCACAGAAAGCGACGTTGGTCGGTGCCGCCATGTATGTGCCCTCGAAATCGTCGGCCAAGACGACCAGTTCCCCTTCAGGACTAAATCGATAGATACGATCGGGTCGATAGCAGGAGATGTAGAGGTTACCTTCTGTGTCGAATGTAAGGCCGTCGGGAACGGTTTCGGGCAGATCGACCACTGTTTCCACAGTCCCGGATGTCCCATCAGCTTCCAGGGCGACTCTGGAAACACGAGGTGAATTCAAGCTGACCGCGACATAGAGGTATTGGCCGTCGGGACTGATGGCCAGGCCATTGGGGAATTGACACAGGGATTCCTCCCAGACCTCTGCTTCACCGCCTGGCCTTATCCTGAACAGTCTCCCGCTGTCATCCTTCCATCCGCCAGAGTCGGATACGAACAGGTTTCCTGCCTGGTCGAATACGGGGTAATTGGGTGTGGCGATTGGGTTTCCCGGCGTCCCATTTGAGTAAACGCTGCATGCACCCCCGGGCGTTATTCTCCATACCGCTCCGTTGCTGCAGGCATAGACGTTTCTGTTTCCGTCCTGTGCCAGGCCACCCACAAATCCACCCGTATTTCCAATTTCCTCGAATTCTCCAGTAGTCATTTCGATTCTGTAGATCTGTCCCGCTTCGCCACCCGCGAAGGCCAAGTTGTCGAGCCCGCACGCGATACACTCGGGATGGTCTAATCCCTCGCCAAAACCACCCACGAAAAAGGAAAGCTGCGTGTTCGTATCGAGAAGCGCCATCTGTCAATCCTCCATCCGGTGAGGTGTTTTGCGCAAATCCAGTTCAAGGCTCGGTGCTTTCCAGAACAGTATCGACTGTTTCAACCTGTGGCATTTCCTCGGTGTGAGCTTCCATTTTTCGTCCTCTCCGCTCAACAGCGCGCATTGCCAGGAACATGGCATAGACAGAGATAACTGCCCAGACGAAAGCGATAGGGTATGCCAGAAGCGGAACACCCCAGTACCTTGCAAGTATGCCGGCATCGGTTTGTTCCGTGTGCATCCATAGGTCCGTCCGAAAATCATAGAGGCTGTACAGGCAAAGCATCACCCCTAGCCAGGAAGCAACCCACCTGGCATACTTGGGAAAACCCACAACAGCCACCAGCAGGACCAAACCACTGGCAATACCAAAAATGAAGTCTGTGTCCATGGTGGGGGTGTACTGTATCGTCATCCAGATGGTGACACACCCGATTCCTGCAAGCAGCAATCTCTGGAGAAACAGCCAGCTGCTTGTAAAGATGAGGAAGGCGCCCAGCAGTGCAGACCCTACGTAACCGGCCGAACTGATTGCCCAAACCCATCCTCCCCGACTGTTGGCGTGTCCGGATTCGTTCCAGAGCACGCGGATCTCGGTCACCTCCCCACCGGTTATGATTGCAGCGGCGGCATGTCCCATTTCGTGAACCATAACCATGAAAACACGAAACGGTTTGACAGCAGGTGTGTCCCATAATCCCAGGGCAATGACAGCACAAAGGATGTGAGGCCAGAATCGGTTCAAAGTCCCTCGCATCTGGGTACCTCTCGTGCTATTGATGCTCAAATTTGTTGACAATCCGAATCTCGGAGCCGCCTGAGACGGGATCCAGAGATTTGACGAGCAGGGAAACCCTGTTGTCCGGATCCAGCATCTCCCAGAAGTGATTGGAGTTCTGTTCCAAGGTGTCGTAAAGCTCAACCACAAGCGGCTCACCAGAGAAGGAGGGCGGAGGATTCCCGTCATCCTGGTAGGTTGTGATGCAGTGGCCGATTCCGGGGATAGGTGTTTCGTAATTGAAGAAATGTCGTGTTGCGTAGGCTTCGTTCAGGAAGACGGATTTCAGGACGGCAAGTTTATAGGTTGCGGCACCATTGTCGAGATCGACAATTCCCGATATCCTGGGGGTTAATATGGGCGGATCCGGTTCGAAAGTACGTCCGGCGAGCGCAGATTCAAACGTGCCGCCGTTCTGTATCGCGTTGTAAATCGTATCGGTCTGATCCCCGTTCGTAAGAATGTGATGACCTGCAAGGACTCGAATAGGAAAATAGACTACAAGAGATGGATTGTCGAGTTTGGATTCATCGAAGGCGCGTGTTCGCACAGTGTCACCCTCGGCAACGAAAGTGCGATTTCGGCTGCCTTCGCTTCTACCCATGATCCAGTAGACTTGAATGAGATGTTTCCGATCCGGTGATAGTCCGATGACAATTCCCCGTCCCGGATAAGATGAATTCTTCAAGATTTCGGTGTCGAGCGGATTTGCAAAGGCCATTTGGTGTCAGTCTCCCTAATTGTTGCGGTAGTTGAGTTTGATGATTTCCTAGACTCGTTGATGGGAATGCCAATTCAGGTGTTCCCGCCCCGGCCGGTAAGGGATTCGGCTTTCAAAATAGAGTTGATAATGGCTTCTTCGGTCGCGTCGATAGTGGCTGAAAAAAGCTCGACAGCTGTGGTTGGGGGAGAAAGTCGCTGAGTGAGCAGGAGCGAAGGCCCGTAGAAGATATCCAGTGGCCATTTGTAAACGCGATTACGAAATCTCCGCTTCCATGGCAGGCAGTGCCACCCGCAGGGGCTAACCCAAATCCGGCTTGTCTTGCGATACGTCCCAGTTGACGAGAAGTCATGGGGGCGTCGGTCGCTACGATGATCATGATCGATCCATCTGCCTTCTGCCGGCTTTGGGGGGTGAGTTCACAGCCAACAGGGATGCCGTCGATTCCGAATTCCTCGGGCGTTCGGGTGTTGGTCAAGACCAGTACTCCAATTGTGTAATTCCCTTGCTCTACCGCCACAACTCATGAGGAGGTGCCGATCCCGCCTTTCCATCCAAATCCGGTCATCCCGACTCCGGCTCCCACGTTACCCACAGAGGTATCCGAGTCGGAAGCGTTGTTAAGGGCATCCAGCACGTGTTGAGTCCGGTCGATTTATCATACGCGTTGATGATGTGGACTGCCGCGCAGGGGCGATCTTGGTAGATGTTGCCACCGTGCGGCAGGATCGCGGTTACACCTGTGCGAACCGGTCCTGTGCCAATACTGAGTTTTCCGGTATCCGTGATCAAAGAAACATGCCCAACGCGAACTTCCGGGTCGTCCACAATGGCGTTGTATTTTCCCGTTTGAAGATTGCCGATTTGGATTCCGATTTCGCGGGCTCTTGGCCGGTTGACATCGCTTCCTTAGGGAGAGGTCACGATGTGAAGGCCCTGTAGATTGCAGCCGATATTGGCGACAGGCTGAGATCCACCTTCACACGATCACTTGCTGTAATGTTTTTTGCCATAATGGCAATTGTGTATGGCCCGTTGGGTCCGGATACGATGCCTGCGTCAGCACGAACACCAAGATAGAACCCGGTTTTGTGGGCAGCCGAAGTGCCAATCGGCAGTGTGTGTGGAATGACGGTCCGGAGTTGTTGGCGCTTGAGAATATCCAGGGCATCCGCAGTAGATTCTGGTGAAAGGATATCTCCTGACTGGAGCAACTCCAGGAGTCTGGACATATCAGCGGGAGAGGACACGTCAGATTTGGCCTCGTCGTACGCATCTGCACTGAGATTGAACCTGCCCTTGAAGAGACGGTCTGAACACAATGCAAAGGTATGATCTGCGTTCTCCGGGTCGAGGTCTACTGCACTGTAGAGAAGCTGGCGAACGGACATCGGGATGCGGGTCTGCAGGAGTCCCCACGTCTGCCTCGTGTCGTGCAGACTTTCACGTCCCACCATTTCCATTAACGCATCGGTGGCCGTGTTGTCGCTTATGATGATCATGAGCATGGCAGCATCGCGCACGGTGGGTTGCAGGCCAGTGGCCAGTTCTTTGAAGATCCCGGATCTCGGTACGCGAAGGTCATCGGAAAGTTCAATCCGTTCACTCAGATTGATGTATCCTTCATCGACCTGACGATAGAGTTCGGTGAGAAGGGGGACCTTTAGTGTGCCGGCGGTGAAGAAGATCGAGTCGGCGTTGTGCGAAAGCTGCTGCCCGGTTTCAAGGTGCTTGGCGGCGAAACCGACTGTTCCTTGAACGCCTTCGATCGCAGATTGCAGTTCCTCCATGTCTATCTCCAAATCCTGCTGCCTAGATCCTGATTCCCAGGTTCCGATGCGCGATTTCATGTATCAAGTCCTCAGTTTCCTCCACATAAGGCCCCGTGCGTTTCATGTACTGCTGGCTGAACCAGACCTCGTAACCCCCTTCAGGTATCTGACGTTTAACAGGAACATATCCGATAATGCCATTGGAATATCCCACGATCAGCAGGTTCTCGAAATGTGAACTGAGATCTCTCTTCAATCGAAGACCATGTTCTACGCACATCTCTCCGGAGAGTGTTACAATTCCGAGAGTTTGTCCGAACCGTATGGACTGGGTTTCGAACGACACAGTGGCGGGTAAGGGTTCTCCAGAATCAATCGCGTTCTTCAGGTGTTTAGCCCAGGACTTTACGAATTCCCGAGAGTCCTTCAGACCGGCTTCCACCAGGTCAAGGTCTGGATGTTCAGTCTCGAGGTCCAGGATGCTCCGTGCCACAGATATAGGCCCAGATATGTCCGCCATGGGTCCTGATTCAATGACCTGGATCACGGCCTCCCCAAGCTGAGTCCCAATCTGCTCGATTTCATCGATTTCGCGTGGTATGAACCTATCAGACGCGGGGTCGACTGGTTTTGTTTTTTGATCCCCGCCGCAACCCTGTATAAAGCATGCGTTGACTTGCGGGTACTTTCCATTGATTCGGTCATATGCAAAGCAGACGTAGTCACCGCCAATGCTGGTGCCACCCCTGCTTGTTGGGTGGCAGGCGTAGCTGAAGATTACCCCTCTCAGAGCCCCTTCCAGTGTTTCTATGGTTAGAACGGGTACCTGGTGGTCGTGGGATTCATCAGGTGCAGGTTTCCATTCGACACCACCCTGTCCATCCGGTTTTCTTCTGGAGACGGCGATGTCGCAGTGTCCGACACCGAATCGTAGCCTTGCGGGGATTCGGGAATTCCAGGCCGAGGTGGCACACTGCGAAACCTTGCCAATCAGCGATTCTATGTATTCTTCGTCCAGTTCACCGTGCCTCTCTCGGTCTATTTCACGGATGCAAGGACCGCAGTGCGTGTGGGAGCCGTTTAGGACAATGTTTGCGTGGGGAATACCGGTGGCTTTGTGGATCCTGTCTCGAACGGCTTCTGTGCGCTCATAGAAACCGAGAATCTCTGCTCCTACCATCATCAGAGGCGTATGGTCGTCCTCGATGGCGATTGCAGTCGCCCTTAGCATGTGGTAGACATCAGTTGATGGTTCCTGCCTTGCGGCAAATCCTGCGAGGAAGATGCCTACAGGAGGTGTAATGTCTACAGTGGAGATCCCCACACGATATGTGGTATTGGGTTCGCCCATTTCGTGTTCCTCCTGGTGTCGGATGCCGAGTTGGAGAGGTATTATGACAGGCGGATAATTTCGTTGCGTTCGGCAGACGCCATGATTGCGAGACCCGCATCGAGATTTTTCTTCGCCTGTTCAAGCGTTCCAAGTTCTGGTGGTCGGTTTTCGATCACGCAATCTGCGAAATAGGAGAGTTCCGCCTCCAGTGCACCTGTGACCCTGCCATGTAGTTCGGGCGCCAGAAAGAGATCTGGTGACCGGGTGGCATCCGTATTCCAGTACCAGGCAGAATCACCGGGCTCGGAGATCTTGGCAGTGCCTTCTGTTCCAACCACTTCGAGGTGGACATCGCACCAGGAGAGTCTCGAGTCGGGCACGAAAAAGCTCTGTTCGATAACGCCGACCAGTCCGTTCTTGAAAGTAAGTGTTGCCCACCACGTGTCCGCTCTATCTGTATCCACCACACTGCGTGATCGAGCGTAGACTTCTTTGACCTCGTCCTGGGCGAGCCAGAGCAACTGGTCGATGGTGTGTATACCGGGCTGCAAAATCAGGGGGAAGGATTTGAAGCGGGGCGCGTCCAGGATCCCGCGCCAGATGTTGCGGCGACTATAAAGGGAGACAAGTTCTCCCATTTCTCCCGCTTCAATCCGTTTCTTGATCTGGGCGCGTCGGACGTCGAAGCGTTCGAGAAAACCAACCATGAAGTGTATGCTATTCCTCTTGGCAGTTTGTATGAGCTGGTCGGTTTCTTCCAAACTCCGAGAGAGTAGAATCTCGCTGAAGACGTGCTTGCCATTCTCCATCGCTATCTGGGCGATTTCGGCGTGTCGATCGACCTCGGTTACAATGTCTACCGCATCGAAGTCCGAGTCCCGGAGCATGACTTCGTGAGATGTGTAGGATTTTGGGACGTCATACCGTTCGGCGATTTCCTTGGATCTGTCCTGCGACCGCGAACACACGCCCACCAATTCAACGTGAGGTAGTTGCGATAAGACTCTGGCGTGTTGCTCCCCGAATTTGCCCAGGCCAACGACACCCATTTTGACTGTCTTCTTACCCATTCGACACTCCGGAGTGGGCGAGCACGACACGTCCGGTCTGTTGTCCATTCAAAATGCGATCGATTTCAGGTTCCAGATTTTCAAGGCCGAATGGTCTGGCGATCTCGTCCAAACAACCGACTTTCCATTCCTTGGATATTTTACCCCAAATTGCTTTCCTGTCCGACATCGGACAGTTCGCCGAATCGATGCCCAACAGACTGATGCCTCGAAGGATGAACGGATACACCGTGGTTGCGAGTTCGTGAGATCCGACGAGTCCACACGTTGCGATTGTTCCGCGATACCTGGTGCCTGCAATAGCCGTGGCCAGCGTGTTGCCGCCGACACTGTCCACAACTCCGGACCAGGTTTCCTTGGTAAGGGGCCTGGCGCTGTCATCGTGTACATCTTCGCGCGCGAGAATTTCGGTTGCTCCAAGACTTCGCAAGTACTCCGAGGCATCTGGTTTTCCGGTAGCGGCAACGACATTGTATCCTGCGTTTTCCAGAATGGCTACAGCCATACTTCCGACACCTCCTGTGGCACCCGTAACAAGGACCGATCCCGATTCAGCATCCAGACCATTCGCCTCCATCCTGTAGATAGAAAGTGCAGCGGTGAAGCCTGCTGTACCATAGACCATCGATTCATTCAGAGAGAGAGTTTCCGGAAGAGGCACTACCCAGGACGCGGGGACACGGATGTATTCGCCGAATCCACCGGGTGTATTCATCCCCAGGTCATATCCTGTTACCAGCACTGAATCCCCGGCCTGAAAGTCAGAGGAGGAACTCTCTGCGACCACACCTGATGCGTCAATTCCCGGTGTGTGCGGGAAGTGCCTAGTGATGGCCCTGTTTCCGGAGGCGGACATGGCATCCTTGTAGTTCAGGGATGAGTAATGAACTCGGATGAGGACTTCCCCCTCAGGCAGGTCATCAGTCGAAAGGTCTTCTATCGATTTGACGAAGGTCTTCTCGGATTGACGGACGACGAGTGCTTGGTAGGATTGTGTAGACATTCAGTTCTCTCGAGTTTGGGTTGTTGTGTGGGACACTCTTCAGGCGTCATACATGGCGCTGATGCGGCTCATTTCCTCTTCAGAAAGGTTCCAGTCGAACACCTCGAGATTTGCCTCAAGGTGTTCGCGTGAACTGGCCTTGGGGATTACAATCATACCCAGTTGTCGGAGCCACTTGAGACAGACGTGGGCGGCCGTTTTTTCGTGGTTCCCTGCGATTTCCCCGAGTATAGGATCATCGAGTATTCTGTCCTTGCCCAATGGGGAGTAGGCCGTGACTATGGTGTCTCTCTGCTGGCACCAGTGGAGCACCTCTCGTTGCTCGTGGGATGGATGGTACTTGATCTGGTTGACACACACCGGTGCATTTGAAAGAGCATTTGCCTGCTCCATCTGGTCGACAGAGAAGTTGCTTACGCCTACACTCAGCGCTTTACCCGCCGCGTGTATTTCATTGAATGCACGGAACGTCTCCTCCATAGGAACACTATCGCTTGGCCAGTGGATCAGTAACAGGTCGACATAATCCATTTGGAGGTCCGTGAGGATTTCATCGATCTGGACCATCGTGTCGTCGTAAGAGACGTAGTCTTTGCCGATCTTGGAGGTGATGAAGAGATCACCACGGGATACCTGTGTGTCCTGGAGGTACTCTCCGATTTCCCTGTGATTATCGTATATCCAGGCGGTGTCGATATGGGTATAACCCAAACCTAGGGCCTCCTTCAGGACCTTCTTGCATTGGTCCCCTTTCAACGGCCATGTGCCGAGACCAACCACAGGCATTTCATTTCCTGAAAGCAGCCGCATAGATTCCATACAGGTAATCCTTCCGTGCAGAGTCTGGACAGATTCGGTGTGTAGCATCACCAATACCCAAGTTACGAATTTTCCGTGAGAGGCGGCAAGCTGTAACGTGGCAGGTGGAACTCCCGTGATAGATTGACACGTCAGTTTCAAGCAGGTAGTTTGTGCCACATCTCTGGAACATTCTCTAAATCTGAGTAGGGAGGGAGGTAAAATAATTTCTGATGACATGGAGAGCAGCAACCACAAGGGTGTCTGGTATTGCTGTGGGACAGCCAACGTTATGCCCGGGAAGACCTACGTCTATTCCGGACCTTTTGCCACATATTCGGTCTGGCATCGGCCCATGGCGGCGTATGCCCCGGAAGTGAATACCACATTCTTCGTATATGGGAATGAAGTAAATGCACCTGCTATCGGCAGGTAAGATCATTCTGATGGGAGATTTTCGAAACCGGTGGTTCTGGGCACCAATCCTGATATGGATGCGCACTGAAACCCGACGCTGATGCTCGACGAAGAGGGATTTCTCTACCTATTCTAAGGAGCCCACGGGCATCCGACGAAGGCCCTGAGGTCAGGACAACCTTTCGATATCTCTGGTGAATGGCAGTGTTGGGTGGATATTGTTGATCCTGGTACATCTTATCCACAATCGTTTCAGTTGGTGCCGGGAGAACTGTTTGTATCATACAGGCAGCAGCCCGGCTGGCGTTGTCGAAGGTCAGCCGATGCTGGTGCAAGTTGGGCGAAGCCTGTAGACATTGCAGCGTCCGAGGACTGTGCCATCTATGGGATCACGATCGCGCAGACAGGAGAATATCTTAGAAAAGTGCATTTTGTCTGGTCGAGGCTAAGTGGAGGTACCGAGGAAGAGATCAGAGACAAGTCTCCGGGAATGCCTTTCGGATCTAGCGGAATCAATTGAATATCATGTCAAGATACACCACGGACAGTGGCAATGAAAGGCAGTCGGGGTCATTTTCAGTTTCAGTTTGGGTGACACCTCTTTACCATGTCCCTGAATGATCGCAATGTCAAACAGGTGTGGAGGGAACAGAGCAATGAAGACAAAGCGCACGCTTCATACGGTCGCAGAGGTTGAACGTCTTAAGAAACACGTCGACCAGTACCCAAAGGCGAAGGAGATCACCCAGGAGATCGTCAGGAAAGCGGAGATCTGGGCGGCACTGGACGATCGGTTCCTACAGGATCTGCCGCCGCCTGCTACCGTCTTTCGGGGATTTCTTCCTTCGTTTTCGGGTTGTCCGGTACACGGAGAGGAGGTCTTCAGTGTTTCGGGAGGACCCTGGAGCGTTGACATTTTTGAGGACCCCTGGAAGATCAAATGTGCGGTTGGAGGAGAGACCTATCCTTCGAATAATTTCCCCGATTTCCTCCGCACAGGTGACAGGTCTCTCCTAACGGGGGATTACGCCGACGATGGCCACGGGTGGGACCCTGGTGATGGCCAGCCGAAGTTCTGGTTTGTTGCGAACTATTGTTACAATCTCTGGCACAAGATCATACCTGCTCTCAGGGATCTGGGGCGTGCCTACCTGATTACCGGCGAAAGAAGATTCGGCTGGAAGGGAGCAATACTGCTGGACAAACTCGCAACCCTTTTCCCGACAATGGATCACTCGTCGCAGTCCTGGTATGGGATCAACTACCAAAAGGGGTATACCGGTCGATTCGTGTACGCTGTTCAAGAATCGGTCAACATTGGCTTGTATGCTGAGGCATATGACGATCTGTTTCCGATTCTGCAGGAGGACACGGATCTGCACGAATTCCTGGGCAAAAATTCCAATGAATTGATCAACCATGTTGAGGAGAATCTGGTCCGACAATCGGTGCGTGACATCTGGGAAGGGATGATTCGTGGCAATTATGGTCTCCACCAGGCCGCGACAATGATTGCATTGGCTGTGCTCGACGATCACAAGTTTACAGATTGGGCTGTGGACCAGCTGGCTGGATACACCGGGGCAGGACCGACCACTGCGGTGTGGGCGTATGGCGTGGAAGGATGGGATCACGCACTTGATAATTTCCTGTTCCGAGATGGCGTGTCCTTCGAAGTTGCTATCGGCTATTCTGCCGGTTGTTGGAACAGATGCCTGATGTCCACAGATCTGATGTTGGAAAGACTGGGGAAGAAACGTCTGCCTGAAGAACACATCCAAGCTCTGGGCAGCTGGGACAGACGTCTGGCGTGTTACGGCGGGACGTTACCTTCCATAGCAGACACAGGTGCGAATGTTCGATATCCTGAGCTGGATCTCTCATCATTGGGGAAATTCTTCAGGGGTTATGGGTGGCCTGAATATGCCAGGGCTCTCCTGGATGGCGATACGATAGGGGAGAAGTGCTTCAGATCGTATGAGGACCTTTTTGATGAGCCACTGACAAGGGATGAGCTCGAATCTGCCTCAAAAGATGTGGCCAGTTGGCCGATGGAAAGTGACAATCTCGGTGGCGTGGGATTCGGCGTACTCCGGAGTGGGCAAGATGAAAATCAGCTTGCGGCCATCATGCAGTACGGTCACGCCAACGCGGGACACGCGCATAGAGACAGACTGGGCATAGAGGTGATTTCCGGAGGGAAACGGGTAGTACCGGATGCAGGCTATCCCACTCACGCGGCTGAGCACCCGGATCCACCAGTTTGGGAAAAGAACACGGTGAGTCACATGTGTGTGGTTGTCAATGAGAGCAGGCAGGATACAAGTGATGAGGGAGAGTTGGTGCGTTTCGCGAAGGGGGTGCGTGTACAGCACATAGAGGTCTCTTCACCCCGAGCATATCTTGGCATCGACACCTACCAACGTGGTGTGACACTAGTTGAATTGGAGCCCGATCTAAATGTAATGGTCGACTTGTTTCACGTAAAGGGTGGCTGGGCACACGACTACTCATTCCATGGATTCGAAGGTGAGTTCTTTACGGACGGTGTTTCATTCGATACGCAGAATGGCGGTACGCTTGCCGGACCCCAGATCGCCTACGGTGAAATCTACGACGATCCAGAACTGGTCGAGCACGCTAGGATGCCGGGTCCGCCAGGTACAAACGGCAAGAGGAGCTATGGGTCTTATCACGGAAGTGGATTCTCCTACCTGTACAATGTTGCAAGAGGACGGTTGAACGGGCAGTTCGCAGGCAATTGGAAAGATGATGAGATGGGCCTGAGAATGTTGGTGCCCGAAGGTGTTGCCCAGGAAGTGATTACTGCCCAGGGCAAGCCGCCCAACAAACCTTCCTCCCCCGACCATTTCGATTATGTGTTCCTGCGAAACAGGGGAGACAGTGAAGCCGATCGGTTACACAGTATCTTCGCTGTTGTTTGCGAGACATTCAGAAACCAGCCCAGGATTACAGGTGTTGACCGGCTGAGCGCCTCAAGTGAGGATGCAATTGGTATCAAGGTTTCGTGGGAGGATGGTATTTGCTACCTGGCGAGCAATACAGGAGAAGGTGAGACCGTGACATTCGATGAGGGACTTGCTCTCGACGGCGGGTTTGGCGTCTTAACTTTGGGCAAGGACGGTAAGGCCAGGTGGGGATGTGTTTCAGGCAGGCTGATCAGTCTTCTGAAGGCAACTGTAAGTGGTCCTGGCACCTGGCGGGGAACAGTACGTGAGGTCGATTTCGAGGGCTGTTCCGTGGTCGTCGAGCCCAGTCCCGGTTGCGAGCGACCTCCATGCAATGAAACCCTGGCGGGGAGTAATATTACACATGTCTGGAATTTCCCGGTTGAGTCGGTTAGCGAGGAGTCAGGTTCATACCGACTGAAGTTGGGTGCTGAGCGACTACGGATTGGCCGTTTCGTCATAGACGAAGAGATAGAGGATGGATTGTCAACCAGGACCTGGATCCACCGGGAATGGGAGGATACCGAGGACTCGGGTTGTCATTACCTGATTGGGGCGAGAGTAGCACACAAGGGTCGTCTCTGGGAGATCGAAAAGGTGTATCCCAGGCCTGATGTGGGAGGACACCGATTCGTCTTTTCAGGTTCAATCCCTTACTCGGGACCGGATTACGGCGACCCTGTTATTTTTGACCTGGGCCCAGGGGATGATTGTGTTATGAGGCAAACCGTATACCAGGAGTTTTGAGCGAAATTCTTAATCGATGAGGGGGGCCGCTGTGAAGCCGGAGGTACTTGCGTGGTTTGACGAGCGTCCCAGATTGGTTGTACTGCCTTGTGGCAAGCTGCTTGGGCTGTACTTAAACAGAGAAGGCAGTCAGCAGCAACTGAGGGCGATACCTTCTGAGGATACCGGCAAGACCTGGGGTGACCATCAAGCCCTGGTTTCCCCTCCCTTGGACGAAGGGAGATGGGGTGGCTGCGAGTCTTTGGTCGATAGCTAAGGCGAATCGCATGTGTTCCTGCTAAACGGTAGGGGCACAGGCGCGTTCGTGGACCCGGCCGGTGAAGAAAATACCGTTCGCCTCAGTTCAGAAGACCGCAAGCTTGATAACTGGCATCTGAATACAGAGCGGGATTGAACCTGCTGGATGACTCAAAAAAGAATATGGAAGGGGTATACGGGTGCCCTGAATTCCGTGATCCAGTTGCAGAATCGGAGAATCCAGCTGCCGTTTTCGTATCTCACCGGTAGGACCTGGGTGGACCGAGGGGAAGGCCTGGATGCCTTCTGGTTTACGGGAAGACTCAGTTCCACGTTGGTTTATTCGGACGATGACGGGGAATCGTGGCAGCAGTCGCTATCAGAACTCAAGGTACACACCCCGAGTATTGGACTATATGGGGAGCTAATAGAAGATGATTGAACCCGGTAAATATCGACAGTTGTTCCTGGACGATGAAGCTCTCGAGTCTGTGGAGGGCGTTAAGAGGGTCCTGAATCCACCCCTAAAGTGCGGAGCCGTGCTGACAGGTGACCAGGGAAAGGGTCAGACAGGGCTACAGACAAGAAGTGCTCCCTTCTGGAATGAACAGCTGAACATATGGGAATGGTGGTACTGGGGTTACTACACCGTTCCCCCATATGGAAAGTATCAAACCACAAGAATTCGTGTAACTCAATATGCCCGGTCGGAAGACGGCCTTGTCTGGGAACGCCCTTCCCTTGGCAGACACAAATGGCGAGGCTCAGAGGATAATAACGTTGCATTCGATCCCGAGGCAGGTTTCGAACAACCCTATCACATACTCAGGGATGAGCACGATCCTGATGAAGCAAGGCGGTACAAAGGGCTTCACGGTGTCCTCGATCGCCGGCCGGCAGTTTCACCCAACGGATTCGATTGGGATGTGCTGGATGTAAAACCCGTTCCAAGCAGCGATGAGTCACACTGCCTGTACGATGAGATATCAGGGGAGTTCCTGGCTCTTGTGAAACAACCGACAGACTGGGGAAGGTCCGTATGGCTTTCGAGAAGCGGCGACTTCGAGCACTGGACCGACCCATCCCTGATTTTGCATTCGGACGAAGTAGATCGAGCCAACCGACGTGAGCGAATACGGAAGGTCATAGAGGATCCCGTCTACCTTTCGCCCCCTATTGTGGACGGGACGGATTACATTGCGGAGATCTACCAAATGGCCGTGCTTCCGTATGAAGGCATTTACGTCGGGTTTCCGGTCCTTTTCAATCCGGCGGGAGCAATCCCACCTCCTCACATGAACTATACCGCCATCAATCAGGTGGAGCTTACCGTTTCTCGAGATCTTCAGGCCTGGCAGCGTGTGGCGAACAGGGAGGTGTTCATTGGTGTGGATCCCATTGAAGGAGACTGCTATGGATGGGCTCAGAACTTGCCTTGTGGCCGACCGGTGGCGAAAGATGATGGGGAGGTCTGGATCTACTATAATGCCTGTCGATTCAGGGGGCCCCGAGACCTCTATCCGGAATTTCCGGACGAGTTTTTTGACGACATCTCCGCGCTTTGTCTCGCGAAGGTAAGGAAAGACGGATTTGTGTCTCTGGATGCGGAGAAAACCGGGACCGGCATCACGAAGCCGTTTGTCGCCGAGGGCGAGCTGAATGTCAATGTGGACGCCAAGGATGGCGAATTTGGGGCAGAGGTGCTGGATGCCAAGACGATGAAGCCCTTACCGGGATTCGAAATGGAAAACTGCAGCACCATCCAAGGAGATCATCTGACGGCTGTCGTGCGTTGGCAGGAGAAATCCGCGGTTGACGTCAGTATCCCGGTACGGGTGCGTTTTGTGATGAATCGAGCCAAGCTTTATTCATTCTGGCTCCATTGAAAGGTGGTAATGATGGACAATTGTAGCGTTGAAATCTGTGGATTCCTCAATGATGTCCCATTCGCCTATTCGGCCACATATGATGAGGGTACAGTTGACTGTTTAGCCAACGCACTTCCTGTCCACGAAGCCTTCGACTTCCCAGGACAAGTGAATGTGGTGGCGGGTCGATTGAGGCGCGCATGCCGTTCGCCCTGAGCATAATGATTACGTCCAGGCAGGTTTGCGACTCGCACGGCATTGTGTTTCTCTACCGTCACACACCTGTAGGGCAAGGGTATGGCCGTTGACGAAATTCTGCTTTTTGTCAATGAACTGGTAAAATCAGGTCTTGATGTATTGGATGTCTCCCCTTCCAGCTATGAACAGCCAGGTGATTGAGCAACACCATTCAAGCGGTTCGGAATTCCTGTTATCGCGGTTGGCGAACTGGATGTGGTGGATAGGGCACTGGAGGTCCTCGAGGAACGAAGGGCAGATCTTGTGGCTGTAGGACGGGGTCTGATTGCTGACCCTTTGTGGCCGCGCAAGCTGCAGGAAGGCCGATTTGAAGACATCGTGATGTGTCAGAAATGTGCCATGGGAATTTGCAGCTGGGAATTCCCATCGGCTGTACTGAATGGTCCCCTTAACTTAACTATCAGGAGATTGAATTTGACTTTGGCCGCAGGTGTTGCCGTAATGGAAGATGGGCGAATACTCCTCGCTAAGCGGGAGGATTTTGAGGTCTGGTGCATTCCGGGAGGAATGGTGGAAGACGGTGAGAGTGTTGCAGGGGCGGCTGTTCGGGAAATCGCAGAAGAAACGGGCCTTACAGTTGAGCTGACCGGTCTTGTAGGCGTGTACTCCAAGTTGAGCGTCCTGGGAGATGTTCATTCTGTAATATTCAGAGGGGCCAGGAAGGCCGGTGAGCTGACAACTCAGGCGGGGGAGACCCTAGAATTCGGATATTTCGGTGTAGATGATCTGCCTGCCGACACGCTTTACGGACAACGACAAAGGATCCTGGATGCTCTCGATGGCAACAAGGGTATTGCAGTAAAACAGGAACTGAGCATTCCCCTGGACGTGGCGGATTCGAGGCGCGAACTCTACAAGCTCAGGGATCAGTCTCGAAAATCCCGAAGAGATTTTTACATGGACCTTATGGCGGAGCACGGTCCTGAACTGAATCAACGCGAGGTAGGTTGAGGTTGCAATGACAAACCGTTCATCCAATGGAATACCCTCGGTGCTGTTTGTGTGCACTGGGAACGCAGGGCGAAGTCAGATGGCGCAGGCACTGTTCCGCGAGCGGATGGGTGATCGCGTTCGAATTCTGTCCGCCGGGGTGGACCCCTGGGATCATCTGCATCCCATGGCTATGAAGCTCATGTTTGAGCGAGGAGTTTCGTTGGCGGGACACCACCCCAAATCCGTGAGTGCGCTGGCAGATCAAAATGTGGATCTGGTAGTAACCATCGGAGATCCTGCCCGTGCGCTTTTGCCAAAAATCAGATTCTCTTGTTCTCATTGGATGCATTGGGATATCAAGGATCCTGCGGATGCGGACGGGACACCTGACTCAGAATCGGTATTCCGATTTACCGCGGATGCGATAGAGAAAGGGCTTCCAGCGCTGGAGGCACTGGTGTTGGCCATGTTGCCCTTGTCGAGATTCGCCGGGTGTCTTGGTATCGGCACGGGACTGTGGTCGGCCGAGCGTTTCACGCCATCCACCCACCTTCCCCTGATAAAGGAATGTGGGTTTCAGGCAATTGAGCTGAATCTTTACAAAGGCCGGTCTCATTTTGATTGGGAAGATCCATCGGCGGTTGCGGACCTAAGACGTGTTGCGGACGATCTGGGGATGGTTGTCTGGTCCATACACTCACCTGACCTGACCAGCATTGCCGACCCTGACGTATCGAAGCGTCAGACGCAAGTGGATATTCTCAAGCATTGTCTAGACCTTGCGGCGGAACTGGGAGCTAAGGCAGTTCCCTCCCACGCTCTCCTTGTAGGTCCCCTCAAAGAAGACCCGACAGGGAGCGATGCTAGATTAACTGACGTCCTCACAGAACTAACCGAATATGGTGAGCAGAGTCCTGCCCAAATTGCCTTTGAGAACGCCGGTTTCCCAGCAGGGGAAATGGCCTCCGCTACCAAAATTCTGGAGAGACTGGGGAGGCACTCCAGGGCGGCGTATGGGTTTGTATTGGATACCGGACATGCGAATATCGACGGGGATTTGAAAGACATCCAGGACCACATAGGTGACCATCTCATATCATTGCATCTGAACGACAACGATGGGAAGGGGGATTCTCACCTGGCACCCGGGGAGGGGAACGTCGATTGGGCAACTGTTGCCCGGATTCTGAAAGATGGAGAGTTTCAAGGCGTGGTGATGTATGAGATCGAGCCGGGCGAATCGAGTGCGGAAGAGAGAATGCAAGCGACGCTTCACGGATACAAGGAGCATCTTGAATCTGTCTGATTAGCGCGGAGACGAGGGAAATGACACCTTTAGAACGTAGTCTGGCTGTAATAAACGGCGATATGCCAGACCGTATTTCGGGATATCCGCCAACTGTGGCCTGCGATGTTGCGAGCAAGATCCTTGGTCGTGAAGTGAATACCGGGACACCGTCACTGTGGTACGCGGAAGCAAAAGCCTGGATGGCGGTTGAGGCTGCCTTTGCGGAATTCGAGCACAAGCTGGTCGAAGACCGGCTGGAGTTGCACCAGGTCTGGAGATACTATCCGGATGTTCGCAATTTCATAGAAGTCACAAACAGGGCCCCGAAGATGGGTCCGGAAGATTAGCCCAGGCTAGCTGATAATCGGCTCGGAAATGTGGACCGTCAGCTCGAGCCTGCTCGGGAAACATCCGGCGTAAAGGAAGAGCGGATGCAGGTCAGGCTCGGCGATTCGATGCTGGTGGTAGCAGGAGGAGGAGGCATTTCTCTGGGGTCTGATGAGCCTTCGCTGATGGCCTGTCTGATGGAACCCGGAGCAGTGGCGGATATCCTGGACTGCCAACTCGAGGTCGCACTCGTGCTGGTTGAGGGCATCGCGGAAAGGGGAATCAAGGCTGTGTTCGGGGGCGGTGACATGGCCGACAAGAACGGGCCGATGTATTCGCCGACCGTGTTCCGTGACCTGATGCTGCCAAGGTGGAAGGTGCTTGCCAGACAATACAGGGAGTTGGGATTGCATTATGTTTGGAGAACGGATGGCAATATCTGGTCTGTTGGTGACATGATTTTCGACGAAGCCGACTTGCCGGGTTTCGGGGAGGTCGATCGGGACGCAACTATGGCGCTGGGGAAACTGAGGGATCGATTTCCAGAGCTTGTGGTCTGGATGAATGTGAGCGTTGATCTGCTTCACTCGGGATCGCGTAACGAGGTATATGAGAACAGACTTGAGATACTTGAAGAAAGCTGTGGTCGTGGGTATTTACACGGTGCAAGCAACGCGGTGCTACCCAATCCACCGCCGAAAAATTTCTGGGCGATGATGGAGGCACTGGAAACATACAATGCAGGTCGATCAAGGGAAGTCGCCGTCGGTCAATTATAAAGGAGAGAACGAGATGAAGCAACGCGTAGGTGTGATCGGGTTGGGAATTATGGGGACGAGCGTGACTCAGGTGCTGGAGCGCAATCCCCTTGTGGATCTCAAGGCCTTTTGCACGCTGAAAGAAGATCGTCTGGCAGACGCACAAAAGAAATTCTCGGTGTCCAACGGATACCTGGATTTCAACGAGATGCTGGAGAAAGAGGATCTGGATATCGTCTACATAGCCACCCCGGATTGGTGGCACAGAGATCCTGTGATTGCCTGTTTGGATAAGGGTCTACACGTACACGTAGAAAAGCCGATGACGACTGATATTGGTGAGGCAACCGAAATTGTGGAAAAGGTGAAACGTTCCGGTCTGAAACTTCAGGTTTCCTACAATCATCGGTGGCTGAGCGCCTATAACGCCACTTGGAATATGATTCGTGAAGGTCAGATAGGGAAGCCTTTGATGGGCTATGCGAGGAAGAACAACCCCATATTTGTCCCAACAGAGATGTTATCCTGGTCGGGGAAATCGTCACCTGCCTGGTTTCTTTCCGCACACGACATCGACCTGATGTGCTGGTGGTTTGATCAAAGCCCCATAGAGGTCCATGGGTACGGCGTAAAGAAGGTTCTGGTCGAACGCGGAATCGACACATACGATATGATACAAGGGTTGGTGAAGTTTGATGGTGGCGCGATTGCTACTTTCGAATCCTCGTGGATCTATCCCAATACCCATCCGTCCATGCCGGATTCCTTCATGGAGGTCATCGGGGAAAAGGGTCATTTTCATTTGGACCGGAAGACCGAAGCCATTGAAATGAGCACCGAGGAGAAATTCGCCTGGCCCCGCTCGCTTCTGAACTACAAGGTGTTCGACAAATGGGTTGGTGCGTTCCCATCTTGTGTGAACAGCTTTGTAGACTCGGTGATTGAGGATCGTGAGCCTTTCGTTACGGCGTTGGACGGATGGAGGGCGACCGCGGTTCTGGATGCCTTGCACCAATCGGTCGACAATGGGGGTATCGTGAAAGTTCAGCAGGCGCCCTCCTGGCCCAGGTAGGACCTTTGCTCGGCGACCAGCTGAAGTGATGACGATTGATAGGACGCGAGATGACAAGCCGAGAGAGAATGATGCTGGCTTTGGAGAACGAACGTCCGGATAAATTGCTATGTCAAGTCCACGGATGGATGAAGAATTACTTGAATCACTATCTGGATGGGATGGACTGGTTTCAGGCCAACGCGAAGTTCGGCCTGGACCACGCAATCTATGTTTCCCCAACTTATACCTATGATCCGAAGGATCTGGAGGCCTGGAGAGTCAGGAAAACGCCGAATGGGACGCCTGGTTGGAGATTTTCGCAAGAGCAAGGGAACGACAACTGTAGTAGGGAGGTACCATGGCTCGAAGACTAAAGCGAATCGGTTTTGTGGATAACAACCTGGATAATTTTCACTCAAGTGTCTATCTGAAGCTTTTCCGAAATGATCTCAAGAGTACAGGGTTCGTCGTGGCAGGTGGGACTGGCGTGCTCAAGAAGAAGAGCCAGACATGGGCAGCGGAGAATCAGGTTTCCTATTTCGGATCTGTGCAGGATCTGAACGAGGTCGTAGACTATTTCATGGTGCTGGCACCTTCCAATCCCGAAAAGCATCTGGAGCTCTGTAAATCAGTGTTCCCTTATGGCAAACCAACATACGTGGATAAGACCTTTGCCCCGGATCTCAGGACGGCCCAGGCCATATTCGACCTTGCAGACCGACACAAGGTGCCCATGCAAACGAGCTCCGCTTTGAGATATAGTGGTGTGCAGGAATATTTAATGGAGGTGGAAAGGGAGCAGGTGAAACATATGGTGACCTGGGGAGGAGGAAGGTCGTTCGGCGAATACGCAATTCATCCTCTGGAGATGGCGATCAGCTGTATGGGCCCTGGCGTAAGGAGAGTGATGCGCCGCGGAACCGGGAGGCATTCTCAGCTGCTACTGAGTTTCACCGGAGGACGGACTGCCGTGGTCAATGTTTATACCAATGCCAGAACGCCATATGCTGCATCGGTAACCACGAGCGAGGGTACGAAATACATCCAGGTCGATTCCTCCAAGATATTCCTGAACACTGCGAAGGCCGTGATAGAAATGTTCAAGGCACGTCGGGCAAATATCGATCGCAAGGAAAGTCTGATCATTCGCAGGATACTTGATGTGGCTGACCAGAAACGGTCCACAAGAGGTTTTGTCGCTCTATAGTTCGAGAACATATGTACGAACGAGTCCCGTCTGACGAATGTCCGGCTGGACTTTTTTACATGCCTCCATTTGAGTAGACTCTCGGCGCACCATTGCGATTCAGGAGGACTGTTTACCTTTGGGAGGTAGACAAAGGGAGACGAAGGCTGTTAGAAGGGAGACGAAGGCAGTGGAAAGGAAGAGTTCTGGATATCCCCATCGACTGCCAATAAGGCCTGCACACACAGGGCCTGCAAACATGCCAATGGCATAGGTTGCCTGGAAAAACCCCATAGCGGTTGCTTTGTCGCCATCGGGTAAACGTGCGATGGCCAGTCCCATCAGAATTGGATATGAGGCCCCCCTGCCCATACCTGCCAAAACCTGGGACGCGTAAAGGATGGTGACACTTTGGATGAAGGGCAGGACGAATGTCCCAAGGGTGATTGCGAAGAAGCTCAAGAAAACAGTCACCCGAGGACCAAGGCGAGGGACGATGTAGCTGCTGCTGACCAGAATGGCGAGGGAGCTCGTGAGCATACCCACCATGGACAGAATTCCCAGCTGGGCTTTGGTGGCCCCAATGCTGACGGCGTAATTGGGAACGAATCCGAAAATTGTTGCGAAGGTTGTGTATTGTCCTAGAGCAGCCACTATGGAAGCCAGAATCAGCTCTGGAAACTTCAGCACGGATAGCAGTCGACCTATTGACGGCTGCGTGGAGGACTTGTCCGATGGGCGCTCATAAATTGCATTTAGGGATAACAATCCAAGGACACCAACACCCGCCGATGCCCAGAAGGGAGCCAACCATCCGAAGGATTCGGCAATCTGCCCACCTAGGAATGTTGCCCCCATCACGGACAGGGTATTGCAGAAGGTGATATACCCCATCGCTCTCGTGGTGTGTGAGGACGGGAAGTAACTCGAAAACAGGACCGTGAAGGCGACCCAGGCGCAGGCCGAAATCCCCGATACGAACCGCGCTCCAACCATTGACCAGGGCGTCGGGGCATAGACGAACCATATGCAAGCCACGATGGATGCTGTGAACCCGAGGGCGAGGAAAGGCTTGCGCCGACCCAGACGATCGGAGAAAAGCCCCACCGGGATGCGCAGTAGGAGTTGGGCCAATCCGTATGCGCTAACGACCAGGCCTACGAGGGCAAGCGATCCGCCTTGGTATTCTGCGTATGGAGCGAGTATGGGAACATAGAGGTAAAGGCAGATCCAGTATAACGACGTGGTGAGAAGAAAGGTAGGGCGGGCATAGCGAGGCGGGGGAAACCAGTTGCCGACTGCACTGATGGTGTCGGCATCTGCATTGGTTTTGGACAATGTGGGATCCTGAGTTCTAATGTGGAAGTTTAACCATGTGATTCGCCGGTGACAATGTCCCAGATCTGATTCAGGTCTTCCGCTGCGCCAGTAAGGTAGAACATCGCTACACCAAGCGCGATGAAGGTGAGGGTCATTGCGAGTATGATCAGACAAATGGTGATGATCTTGCGCACTATCTCTCCCGGCTAAACTCTATGGAATGCAGCAAGGTGATGGTGTCAGACTCAGTTGCAGGGTAATCTCTTACCGTTAGCGTACTACCTGACACCGATTCGATCTCATAGCCAGTGTCTCCCACAAGCAGGTAGGATCCTGGCTTCGACAGGTCATTCGGAGGGATGTCCGTGAGATGGTATGTACGGTCGTGGGTAGATGATACGGCCAGTTCTGTCCTTCCTGAAGGCAAAGTCAAAGAGGTATCTCCGCTTCCCAGGTGGGTTCCGTCCAGGAGGTAGGATCTTGTCACCCTTCCGCTCTGGTCCACAGAGACGAAGGCAAAGCGACCGGTCATCGTAAGCGGACCTGCTGACATGGTTCCTCCGGCTGGATTGGAGACTATGATATCAGTTGCATCCGCTCTGGCTATCTCCAGGGCAAGGGTTTCCGATTCGGGATCATCGACCAGGACGCGGGAAGAGATGATGGGGGATGAATCTTCGTAGGGCGAAATGATCGAAGCAAACTGGCTGCACAACTCTCCCTCCGATGAACGCTCAGCCATAATCTGCTGCACCGGAGGTCTGTTCAGTTCGTTGCCCAGATCGCTTCGCCACCCCGGAGCATCGGCAAGGAGTAGCCGGTCCGTGGCATTGAGTAGCGACAGGTCCAATTTCACACCCTCATTCTGCCAGGTTGCGGTAAACCCGTTCAGCGGGCCACTAGAGCGGATATTGCTGAGCCAACTTATTTCCTGGGAGTCCGGTTCGACTTCCGCGGAAAGGTCGGAAAGGGATCCATTTGAATGGAACCCATATTGGTGAAGGCTTCCTCCCCTGACTCGGAAGATGTCCAAGGCGTATGTTTGAGCCCCTGGTACCTGCACGAGAACACAGGTGCGTGCATATCTGTCGCATTGCTCGTATACGGTTGCGGAGGCCTGGACGATCTCGAGTCCGGGACCCCGGCCGAACAGTTCGAGTTTTGCGGGCCCACCGTCGGCGATCTGGCTCTGTCCATCGACGGTTACGATGTTGTGAGCTAGCGTGCTTTTTGTCCACGCGTTGCGAGGATCATCCCAGATATACCCTCGATCCGCGGCCATCTCCACTCTGTTGGATACATATATTATCCCAAGTGTGTCGAAGTGCCGATGGCCACCGTAGGCGTATCCATTCATATAAAATGCAGTGTGTTCTGAAGCGTTCCCGCCTCTGAGCACGGCAACGTGCCAGCCGGGGAACCACTCCGTGTGCAAGGGCAGGTTATGATCACCATCTGTCTTCAGATCGGGATCTCGATGCCACAATGCATATTCGCTCCCCTTCTCTCCAACAGGCGCCCCCTGCGACAATTCCAGAAGTCCCGCATAGTCATTCCCATAGTGTGCCGCGAGAACTTCTGCGTGAATGGGACTGATGGTGGTTCCCTCACGGGAGTCTCCAATCACCGGAGCTGACAGCGAAGGATCTAGCATTCGGACCATGCTCTCTAGGGCAAGACGGTACCGACTAAAGTCCCGGAATGGATGAAGTGTTTCCGTCCCATCACCGTTTGGATTGACAGATCCCTCAAGGAGTTCCGGAATGTCTCTCAAGAGGTTCAGATGCATATTGCTGTAGCCGGGAGATTCAGTACAGAATCCATCGAAATGGAAGGCATCGTCCATCAATGCCTCGAATCCTTCAACTGCCCGTTTTACACTACCAGGTCTGTCGAAGAGGATGCCGACTGCTGCGCTGAGCGCACGTCCCGGACCGCATTTGTTGTTGATGGCGTCCCAGTTCTCGGTGTCGTCGGTTCCAGCCAGGATCAGGTCTTCAACGATCCTTCTATCCATATCCTGTGTGATGACGGGTGTGCCATCTGCGCGAGTAGCTTCTCGAATCAGATCATATGCCACCGTCGCCTCAAGTATAAACCTGCCGTCCGATCCGCTGCATCCAAACCTGCCTGCACCCCAGAAGCCATTGTTCAGAACGGCGTGGTCTCCTTTCTGATGTCGGCCTTCGAAGGCGGAGATGATTGTCTCAGGGGTGAACCGGCCGGCCTGGGGAAACTCTCCCATGGACCTCGCTGCCTCTTCAGGTGGGCAGTCCGCATAGGTCCCGTCGTACGAATGGAAGAGCCAGTTGGGGTAGCGAGAGGCGACAGTATCCAGTATCCAGGATGCGCGCTCCGCACACCTCACATCATCCGTAAGTGCGTAGAGACTGGCCAACGGGGATAGCTGTTCGTAGCACCATCGCGCCTTCTTGGTTCGGATAACCCCACTCCAACTTGTGTGAACCGGCCAACTGGTCCACTTGAAGGCGTGTACCCCGGAGGTGTCGTTGGGGTTCGCTCGTTCGGCATCGGTTAGGAAGAACTCGAAGGTCTGACCCATCCGGGAGGCTGTCATGCTGCCTGTCTCAGGATAGTCGGAGTTGGGGTATTCGGTCTTGCAGTAGTTGCAGGTTAATCTGTCGGGATTCTGAATACTCCAATCGTAGAGACCGGTCTCTCCCATGGATGAGAGACGATTCACACAAGCCGGACAATTCTGGCCGTATTCCGGCCAGAGCGTGAGATCTGGGGTCAGACTTTCGATATATGTTTTGTCTTGCTCCAGGATGTGTGCACACTGGCTCTGCCACCCATTGATGAGCTGTTTAGCCCACCGGTGTCTACTGAAATTCTCACGCGCCCGGTCTACGTTAAGTAACGGCATTGTTTCTCCTTTTTTTTGAGAGATTCCAGATCTCTGCTGCAGTTCCCCCAAGGATTCGATCGATCTCCCCTGATGACAGGAAGGGCAAACCTTCCCGAACAAGCCTGAGTTCCTGAGCCAAGGTGGGCCAGTTGCTTTTCACCCTGTGGTGACCTGGATAACCCGTGCCCCAAATTATCCGATCTGCACCAAACTTTCGTAGGGCATGTCGGATAAATGGATGGACATCCGTGTACGGGAAATCCTGGCTGGATCTTCCCGCTACATCTGAAAGTTTGAAGAAGATGTTGTCGAATTCTGCAAGGTCGGTTATGGTGTCGTATGAAGACAGCGGCTCTTCCAGATTCGGGTAGCCCATGTGATCCAGAATCAGTGGGGTATCGGGACACCTCCCGGCAATGGCGGATACCTGATCGGCATCGGAAGGTCTGAGATGGAACTGGACCACTGCTCCAAGTTCTGCGATCTCCTCCCATAGCGGTTCATTTTGTTTGTTGAGCAGGATCTTCTCCTCCGGGTAATACATCGGGTGGAGTCGGAATCCGGCAAGCCCACGCTCTTTCACCCAGTACCTGGCTTTATCCACATTCTTCGGGTCCTGGGGATCGATCAGTCCGTGCCCGATGAATCGATCCGGGAAACGTAACACAGAATCCGCCATATAGCCGTTGTCCCAGGTTGACCAACTGGTCTGTACAATCACGGTTCGGTCCACACCTTCAGCATCCATATCCTCCACCAGTTGCTCGGAAGTACCTGGTTCGTCCGGATATGAGCTCCACGTTGGTGAAGTAGGTCCGACAGGATATTTGTCGGAGATTTCCCAGATGTGGACGTGGGTATCGACAATCATATTTGGGCCTCATTTCAGGAGTTGGAGATCTCTGCTGTCTCCAAACTGCCGGTGGTTACTGTTCCATATACGGCCCCTCACTCGAGAGGCGTTCCCATTTCTGTTTGAACTCTTCCGATCCGTCATCTTCCCAGGGCTCGAGACGAATTCCCCTGATATTTCCTTCAGGTAAACCGGTCAGTTTCGCCACGTCCGGGAAAGATTGCGAATAGAGTTTGTTCCCACCTGGTAGGTGCAGTATGCCAATTGTTGGTGGGATCTCCGTCGGCCTGTTGGATGCGGCATTTTGAAGTGCTGCTTCGTCTATTTCTATTCCGAGTCCAGGTTCTTCGGGAACCGGGGAAGAACCCTCCGAGACCTCGATTCGCTCTTTCACCACGTCCTCATCATACTGATCATCCAGATTCGTGGAGTGTGATACGTGGGGGATTACTGCGCCCATATGCATGGCCATAGCCTTTGTGAGCGTACCACCTGTAAGCTGGATAACAGTTGAGACGTTCACCTTGGCACAGGCGAAGGCCAACGCAAGCGTGGATCCAATACCCGCTTCACCAATCATGTAGGCGTCCGCACATCCCTGGATGAGTTCGTGACCACCACCCAGTTGCGGTACGTGCATCAGGAGTGGGAAGGAGGTTTTCTGCCGCAGGAGCTGCCACCCATGGATGTCACTGAGGACGAGCGGGTCCTCAATCATACCGATGACCTCCGAGTCTTCCAGCTTGTGGAGGATGCGCAGCACAGCTGTCAACGGTCTGTTGTGGTTGAAATCGTAGTGCATCTGGAATCCCGAGGGTGCGACCTCCTCAACAGCTCGATTTTGTTCGAATACATCGTAGTGTGCGCAGGTGTGCATTTTGAATGTCATATAGCCCTGGGCCGCGGCTCTTTGAACTTCCTTTGCAAGGTCTTCTGGTGATGCCGGGCGAGTCCACGCTGCAACAGGAACGCGATCGCGGACCTTTTGTCCCATCAGTTTGTAGGCCGGTATCTCCAGATGTTTTCCCATCACGTCGTAGAGCGCACCCATCAGGCCGGTGTTCAAATTCGCGTTGATATAATCGAAGGGGCTCTTGCCCAGGAGATCTTCAACGCTCGATTTTGGAGGTGCACCGCTACGGATGTCCCCATAACCGGTGATGTCGCTATCGGTTGTAACTTTGTAGATGGTGCGGTGATTTAGACTCTGGAAGCGTATTTTCTGGTCTGCGTTGCGCTCGGCGAGTTTGGGGTAGATGGGGATAATGTCGATATCTGCGATCTTCATGGTGACTCCTTATATGCACAGGGTTGTCAGCGCGTCAGACGTTTTGGAGGTGACGTCAATTCAGATCTCCAGGGGCTTGGTGAGATTTGTGTCTGGCAGGATGCTGTTCAGCAGGTCAGCCAGGCGTTCATTTGTATGCGCGTCTATATTTGCTCCCGGGTGTCTAACCGTGCTGGTTTTGATCAGGCCTCGCAACCGAAATATCTCCTTCCTCACAGCCACACCGGGCTGCTGCTCGAAGACGATTAGAGGCAGATAACGATGATATAGTTCGTTGACCTTGTCGAACTGTTTCTGTCTGGCACTCCTGACCATGGCGATCAGTACCTCGGGAAATGCGAATCCTGTCATGAATCCGTGTGACCCTCTCGCCAGATCGAATCCTCCGTACAGCGCTCCGAGTCCCGTCAAAATAGATACCGTACGACCTGTCATCCCATTCAGCAGGTTCGTAATCTTGGGTGGCGTAGGTACTGCCTCCTCCTTGATGCAAGATACGAGCTCTATTTCGTTGACCAATCGCAGGAGGAGATCGACTGACATATGTACCTGTGTCGATGCCGGGTGATCCTGAACGACAACGGGTATCGAGATCCCTTCGGCAACCTGGGCGAAGTAGTCGAATATGCAGCCTTCGTTTGGGACAGGTTCGTGGGACGGTGTGACCATAACCCCCCCCGCTCCGAGGGACTCAGCCATCTGACTCAGGTCGCGGGTGACCTCCGTACCACTGTGGCTGGTTCCTACGATAACGGGGATTCGGTCGTCAGCGGCGAAGACAGCCGTTCGGATGAGCTCCTCGCGCTCACTGTCCTTCATCCGGTTGGACTCGCCCAACACACCGATGATCGTGACCCCATCCACACCGATGTCCGCCATAAACCTGATGGTCCGATCGAAGGATGCCAGATCGAGATCACCTTCGTCGTCAAAGGGTGTTACGAGGATGGGGAATACACCCTCAAAGGTTACAGATCTCATCGACAGGTTCTCCTGTTGTGTGGTTTGCGGGGTGGTGGTTATTCTGTTCCCATTGGGCCGGGTTCTCGTGGATGTATTGTCGGATCTTTTGCAGTGCCTGGTCATTTCGGATGATGTGATTATAGTAGCTTCGCTGCCAAAGCTTATCTGGGTATGGTGGCCCGTTGTGTTGCTTGACGCCACGGATATACGAATTGGTTGTCATAGTCTTGAACCACTGCATAATCGCCTGTAGGGGCGCACCTGTGTGTGCGCCCTTCTTTTGATCTACGCTGATGTCTGGGCGGACACATAGGTCCGCCCAGACAATGACAAGGATTCCGTGAATGTGATTTCGCATCACGATGTACTCATCCAGCTCCAGTGTAGGGAATTTGTTTGGTAACTCCATCCACCACCATTCAACCATCCTCCCTGACCCAAACGAATCAACGCTCTATCTTTGAACGGATCTCTCCTGGACCGATCGCCAGATAGTATGAGCGTCCCTTCCTCTCTTGGATTTGTATGCTTACTTCGGGTCGTGTGGACTCGGTCGAGATTTCTTGCAGCAGTGGTCTTCCCTTATAGAGTTCGTAGACGACAACAAATCGGCTCTTCTTTCGTTGGTTCCTGAGCACAAGGGTGTCGAAGGTTTTGTCAGGCGCCGCAAAGACCTCCTTGTAGTCTCGCCAGGCAGGCGTGGGATATGTAATGATCTCTTTGCAGGGCGTAAGAATGTTTGCGTTGACCTTCAGGTTCTTTCCCCAGGTCGCGAAAAAGGGAGAAATGGAACGGCCGCCCGTTTTAAAATTCTCAAGGGGATAGCTGGAGTGACCGGCATAGAGGGACTTGCTGCGCTTCCTGAGTGGCTTTCCCGGAATTTTGAACCTCTCATCTGAATCGTTGATCCGCACCTGATAGTCGTGGACCTTTCCACCGGCGACGTCAAAGACGTCGATGAGCAGAGGGAGACCGTCGGATTTCAGAATGAGTGTGACTGCTCGGCGATAGAGATCCAACCCCTCGACGGGAACTGTAATATCCATAAAACGAATGCGACCCCGGGTGATCAGACCATTCACCTTCCCAGGGCCCGTAGCCCGGCAGTCGGATTCATCCACGGTGACGGTGTTGTGCGCGGGAGTGGACTTTATCCATTTGTTCGCGGGATGGTCAGCGATATATCCCAGGTCAGGGAGTATCTCTCGTCCCTGGGAGAATAACAATAAGGAGAGGGGGGCATTGTGGCGATGTCCGTAGCGCCCGTCCTCTCCAACCATGTAGAGTTGTGTCGCGCGCCTGCCACGGCCGAATCCCAGACAGGCAAGTCCCCGATTGTGGTAGTAACAGTTCGTGGCTTGCGCCGGGCTACGTCCACCGGATTTGGGTAGCGACTCATTGAACATGGAGAATGTGGATGGTCGTGGGTAAGGCAGATTCAAGAATCCTGCCGGATAAAATCCGCGATCGAGTCTTCTCGGAAGCTGGGCCGGCGTAGCAACGTAGAAACTTGCACCCGCTTTCGGTCTGGGGTCAGTCAGATTGAACGCAGTGAAATCCGCTGTGCGGTAACCAGGACTGACACCAGTGCGGAGGCGAGCGATGTCAACGATCGTGGGGGGGAGCCGATAGGTTGCAGGACTGTCGTCGATAGGAGGCTGCGTGCCCAGAGGGGTTGAGATATTGTCGAACATATGCAACCCTCTTCCATAGGTGCCTTTGTCGTAGAGATCCGTATGCCCACGCAGGATCTCAGGTGTTTCCCATAGATTTTCATAGACTGGCTTAGCGGCATATATCGGCGCTTCCTTGGGCGAGCCATCGGGGTAGTACTGACTATCGATAACGCGATGAAAGTAGTCCAGCCCTTCCTCGATTTCCTTCTGGNCATTGTAGAATACACCCACGGCGACTCGCGCCGTTGCACCCGGTCCAGTCTTGTTGTCGATCCGCCACGAGATCGCCTTGACGTCCAGGTACTGTTCCAACAGAAAATCCNTTTCGATCTTGATCCGATTCGACGGAGAAATGGCNGACTTGATCAGGTCGTATCCTCTGAAGAGGCTGAGAAACAGCTGTCCGGTAGCACTTTTTTCACGTGCAAGGCGGGTACATCCCCAAGCTCCCGAAGCTACACGTGTGTAGCGGGTAGTGGTCTGAGCCTGCCCAAACAGGTTCCTGTTCTCGCCGAGAATGCCGGTATAGGCCGGTAGGAAAGCATTCTTCTTGAACACGGTTGGGATTCTTTCCACGTTCTCGGTGACGTAGCCGGGCTCAGCATCAACATAGTCGTGATTATAGCTGATCAACGGATACCCAGGATAGACTTCGGCGAGACGAAGCAGAATCGCCTCCGCCGTTTTGGCATATTTCTTCTTGCGAGTCAATGCGAATGCGATGCACAATGGCTCAACCTGTCCCAGCGTCCAGTCCAGTTTTGTGGACCTGATTTCACCGGAAAGGGACACGTGGACTGGAAAGCCGGCATACTGAAGCGCATCATCCCCCGATCGCCAGTCGGGGTCGGCATCTTCCTCGGGACTTTTGTAGAAGCGGTATTGACGACCAATCCTGGGAAGGTCTATCGTACCATTTTCGGGGAAATTGGCGCTGGGATATGTGATCCCACAATATGGACACTTGATCTCGTCCATATTGTGGACACTCCAGTTCCAGAAGCGATTGTGTATGCTTTGTGGGGACTTGACACCAACACAGTTCGGGCAATACACGCCAGAGCAGTTCCATGGCCCCAGTTCCTCAATGAGCCGCGTGAAGGTCTCCGAAGGAAGAGCAGACACGTCGTCAGCGATTGCCAGAATGCGTTCGAGCCAACGACCTGTCGGCGCGTGTGATCGCGCATTCCGTTTGAGGCAGGCAATGTGTTCGGACCGATAGAGCAGGCAAGCGTCAGTGCGTCCTTTCCCGGCACGTCGACGTTTCCAGGCCTCCCGTTTGCGTCGGACGGTTTTCTCTTCTACCAGCGGATACGGAACGACTGGACCGTCTTGCCAGCCGATCAACCGCTGGAAGTAAGCCATCTGCTTCCTGTTGAGCTTTTGGATCGGTTTGTCAGGTAGTGGATCCAGGAGTTTTCGGATATTCCCGTTCATTTGTATTCTGACGGAATCCTTCGCCCGATATTTAGGCTGCATCAGGGTTTGAGGGCGTATACCAGGCGATCCTCTGATGCGGCGACAATTTCCTCGATGCCGTCTCCATCGACATCGGCTGCGATCAGTGTTACAATCGGTCCATCAGTTCTGTATCGACTGAGCACTTTCCCATCCTCGTTCGATAACAAGTGTACGAATCCATCTGCCACTCCTGCGGCAACTTCGAGCTTGCCGTCTCCGTTGAAGTCCCCAACAGCGATGCCTGTGACCACTTCGCCCAGATCGGTTCGCCAAAGGATCGTCTTACCATCTCCCTTGATGACGTATACATTGAAGCTCATGGAGGATGCCACGATCTCATCCAAGCCATCCCCGTCCATATCCACAGCAAAAACCTGAGTGACTTCGTCACCGGTGTTGAACTGGCTAACCAGATCCCCGTCCGCCTTCAGGACGTGGACGTGCGTGTCCGCGCCCGCGAAGATCACTTCCTTGAGTCCGTCTCCATCAATGTCGCCGGCAGCCGCAGAATTCGCGCGGGGTCCTGTCCTTGGACCATAGGACCAGCGGATTTCACCGGTGCCGTCGATNCAGTGCCACCGATGGTAATCCGTTCCCGCGATCACTTCATCGCGTCCATCGCCATCCAGGTCAGCCGCACACCCGGTTGAGGATGGCCGCACCGTCATCTGATGCCAGAGCTCTCTACCGTCATGAGTGAACGCATAGTAACGCCAGGATTCAACTGCTGCGATGGCTTCGAGATTGCCGTCTCCGTTGATATCCCCGGTGAATACAGAGCGGATAATGGGCGTTTGAAAATAGAAGGGTATCTCGTAACGCCACTTGAGCTTTCCNTTGTCGTTCAGGGANTACAANCTGGTGTCTTCCGATCCGGCCAGTACTTCCTGTCTGCCGTCTCTGTCGAGGTCTGCTACACAAACAGATCGGACCACGCCTTCTGTCTTGTGATGCCAAATGGATGTTCCGTGCTTAATAGACCGAACAGAATTGTCGTGACCACCAGAGACGATTTCATGTGCCCCATCTCCATCCAGATCTCCTGCAGCGAGGCTCAATGATGTGTCAGATCCCTTATAGGTCCACACCTGCCTCAAGGTGCGCGCTTCCCGCGTGCCCGTCGCTATTCTATGCGGAAGTGTGAGCCTGGCCGTAAACGGTCTGGCAGAGCGCGTAAGGACTGAATGCTCAGATTTCGTGATGAGGGCCAGCTCGTGTCTCCCTTTGCCGACCTTGAATCGCAAGACACTCCTGTTGCGCCTGGTATCGATGCCTTTTCCGTTGAGGGTTATGCGACTTGCTTTCTGGGCAGTCATGGAAATCTCTGTTTGTCTGTTTACGATGATGATCCCCATGCCCTTATTCAGATCAAACTCGATGGAAACAGGGCGCTCGCTCCCAAAGCCAATCGGACCCCATTCAAGGGCGGTCCCATCGACAAGGGCGTATCGAGAGGGCGAGATCTGGAACTGAGCAGCAGCAACCTCGAGGCCACCTCCGAGGCTCTGCTTGACGTTGGAGTTGCCGACACCGGCGAAGACGATTTCGTCGTCTCCCCGAACGAGAACTGCACCATTTGAAACCTGCTCCATCTTNAGATCAAGATCGGAGCCACTATCCGGACTGTAGAGCAAGTTGAAATAGGTGTGGTTCTCACCCTTCCGGAGGCTGACATTTGAGATTTGTTGAAGAATTCGCACTACTGGCTCAGCGTGCTGATATTTGGCCCAATTCTTACCAGTGATGGTATCATCCTCGAGTTTGAGGTCCGCATTGTCCAGGCCCTTGATGAAGAACTGTTCCCCATTCTGTTCTACTGCCAGCCCACCTTCCTGCATCTCTACTTTCCCCAGGGTCTGCCATACGGCTCTAAACGAGAAATCCGCCTTTACGAGGGCTTCCATTTCGTCTACCACAATGAAGAACTTCCCACGGTTCCAGAGGATGTTCCTGTGCCAGTCAACCCCGCTGTATTTCTGAAGTGTTGTCTCCGAGAATCCAGTGTGACCGAAGTCTGCGGACCGCTCGAGTTCAGCGAAGGGTGGGATTTCGGCAGATTGCCCATTTTTGAAAATCAACACCCCGTTGTGGAATTTGGGCAGCGACTTTATGTAGTCGCAGTCTGCCAACCAGATGCGGTTGTTCTGTGTCAGCCTGCAGATTGAGTTTCCATCATAGTGTTTGTGCCCGCCATTGGACAGACCATCGAGGAACAAATACTGGTTGGCCGGGTCAAATCCGTCACGAAACACGACCTTGTCGAAGGTCTTCCTTAGGGCCAGGTGTTGCTCGCCATTGTTTGACTTGTGGTAGAGGGGATCGACCGGGAAGACCTGGGTGCCGTCCAGGTCCGTGGGCTCTAACGGCTCAACCTGCCTGTTGTGCTCGTAGGCCATATACTGCGGCGCCACTTCTAGTTTCTTATCCAGCATCCATTGATATCTTCCATCACCGGTGACGCACACCATGGCGTGCAGGTAAGGAAGTTCGGTCCATGTTCCGAAGGGTGAAGAAGTGTCTCCGTTAGGGACACCGTATCCGAGGTTATCCGTCGTGAGTATGGCGTAGTCTCCGGCCAACTTTGCGTTGCCCGATTCGATGAATGTCCAGTCTCCTTTTGAGAGCGTGTATCTCATTGTGTGGAAGTGCGTTCTCCACTGGTAATGGCCACAGTCTTCTGAAGGTTTGAAGGCCCTTGTCTGAAGAGCAAAACATTTGTCCGAAAGCTCGAGCCATCGTTTCGCTGCAGGACAGTCATAGTACTTATTGAAGTAGGTCCCGGCGTAGTGAAGACCAAGTGCTGCATAGGTCGAGTGGTTGTGCCGAACAGTATTGACTTCTACATTGCCGACGTGTGAAACGCAGTCGCAGATGAATTTGTACAGAATACGCGTGATCTCCAGGCGGTCCTTTGTGCTGATTACGGCACTTTCCTCCACGAGGTCCCATCCGGGAATGACATACTGCAGGGCGAAGTCCGCATCGAATCCCCAGATGCCGCCATAGTTGTCCGGATCCGACATGGCATGTGCATACATCCGGAAGACGAGCGCTCGATAGATCTCCGCGTACGTGTTGTTGCCGGTAAGACCATAGAGCAGTCCAGTTTGACCGATCTTTCCCCAAAGGCCGGTGTGAGACCCGCGTTGAAGCGCTTCCTCTGCATTTGCCATTTCGACATCAAAGTCTGGCATGTCCTGCATATTTGGAATACGATGAGCTCCTTCGCCCAACGCCACATCGAATGTAGGATCCACTTTTATCAGGTTCTTTCCGGTCACCTGTAGGAACCTGTCGACTGCCCTGCGGACGCCTGCCAGATCGCTGCCCAGCAACCCGATCGCATTGTGGCCATTCCCCCAGGGATCGTGAATGGTCTGGACGAGATAGCCCCCATTGCCGGGGAAGAGGTGATCGGCCGGGGTATAGCTGTATCCATAAAGCCGGAAGAGGACACGGCTGTTGNTCAAGTTGCCCAAGAGAATGAGGTTTTTCCTGGGCAACCTCGGCGCTTTGTCCTCCCTCACGATAGGGATGGTGATTCCCGATCGGTCTCTCATCTCTTTCTGGAGCGAACTAGCCAGGTCAGAATAACCTGCATCTACTGGGCGTACGATCGTGCAGGCAGGACTATCGCCCTCGTACAGGTTCGTTTGTGGATAACTGGGTTTGGGTTGCTTTAGGGATGCGAGGAATCGATCAGGTGACATGGCTTGAGCTCCGGCGTTCAGGTGCAATTCAGTTTTGTGTATTCTCAGTCAAATCGATGCAAATGCATCTTTCAGACTTGAGAGCGTATCAGGGCTTTGAGGATTTCCCGAGAACAGCATTCCATCACACTGGTTGGAGGACACCGATTCACACAGTTGTCGTACAAGACCGGTTGGGCCGGATGTCGAGATTGGGGGATAGATCGGACGATTCCCGGAGGTCTGTGCCGTCATTCGCACGATCTCCCGGTTATACATTTCGGCTATGGGCAGGTCTTCTTTTTCAATTCCTTCGACTGATCGTGGCAGGTCGAAATCATCGTAGCCGAAAAGTTGATATATCAGGTGCAATGCATCGCTTTCGTCCAGCGTGTCCACAACACTGCACAATGCCGGCGCCCATTCCGATGCCAGATTCGTCACGGTCGTTGCCCAACCTACGACTCCGCCCGAGGAACTCCCACCTGTCAGGAAGTCACTGCCCTGTTCCCACTGCTCATAGAGATGCCCACCCAAAAGAGAGATTGAAGGTGGAAATACATCACTGCCGAATACTTTGTCTCTACCACCCGCCTCCTGAACTGCGGATCTGAATTCCTGCATCCTCCGGGCCAGGACTTTCGCCCTGAAATGAAACCACTCCAATACCGACGGATCCGCGCCCAGGACGGAGAGGAATTGCCAGAAATTGGGATTTCCGAGTAAGGCACGCTCTATAGTCTTTCCGGTCAGCGCCCTCAGTGATTGACGAAGGTGCGTCAGACCGGTCTTCATCCTCTCGAAGTCGTAGCCCATCCGCCCCGCCTCTTCCTGGCAGGAGGGACAGGCACAGGCGAACAAACTGGATAGATTTCCCGGCGCCGGATATCGAGAGTGGTCCACATCGAATCCGTCGATGTCGTACCGCTTGACGACGTCCACCAGGCAATCTCGCGTCCACTTCACAAGGTTCGGTCGGCTGGGACAAAGGCCAATCCCCCATCGCTTGTATTTTGGGTCCAACGGATTCTGGTCAATATCCATCATGGCGTATTCCGGATAGACATCTCCTCCGTAACTCCATAGCCCGAGGTGTCCCCAGACCTCTATCCCGATAGACCTGCACTTTTCTATCACGCCCAACAAGGGTGTGTCGTCGAATCCGCCCACAGTTCCGCAGACCGGTGGGTAGATGCCCTGACTTGCTCTGGGATGAAGCTGGTTCCTGGTCCGCCAGTCTTCAAACGGTCCCGACTTGGTGATTTCCGGCGAAGCGGTGAACCCTGAGGTGTGGCATACAAAGCTCTCAGGCATAATCGTTGTCAGGCCGATTTCATCCCTGAGTTTGGTAAGGGAATCCAGATCCTCGGCAACGCGCTCGGTTTCGCAGAACCAGATCAATCTTTTGGGATGTGTTGACATCGGAGGTCCACACAGGTGGGAAGTGTGAAGTTTAAAGCGAACTAAGACAGCAGGGAGACCAAATGTGCCTTAAAATGAGACTCGAACTCAGGTGTACACCATCGGAAGGAGGTTACTTCATAACCTTCCTCAGGGAAGTTCTCAGCCAGGGGGAGGTATAGGAAATTGTTACTGCAGTTCGCGGCCACCGCGATGAACTCATCGGGGATCAGCGACTGGATGTAGAGCTGGTATTCGACAAAGGGCTCACCAGGAAGGAACAGACATCTATTGGTGCCGATTCGCAGCAACTTTACAGGATACGACGTGTTGGCTTCATACAGGTAGCTGCTGAGCACTGCGGCATTAACTGTTCGGTTTCCATCTGTCGTGTTCTCATCGTGGATAAGCGATTTGAGGGATTCAGGATCCAGTTCCTCACGAGGGAACGGGAATCCGCCGGAAACCCACTCGAATCCTTCCGGGTCCTCCCACCACATAGCACTCAGGTTGTGCATGATCCCCTTTGCGAGTATTCCGCCGAACTGGTCTACGTTGCCCTCCAGGTCTGTCGGCGATGAATACTTGCCGGCGGTTACGTTCCCAAACGGTCCTGAGAAGTATGCATGCAACCCATCGGGACAGCTCACCTCTAGCCGCTTCATAGCTTCGCCCTCAGCGTCGGCACTGTACATTTCGCGACCGTTAGAGACCTGTGGATGCGTCGCGTAGAATGACATTGTTCCAATGAGTTCTCCCTTGAAATCTCTGAACGCCAAGGAACGTAGCATCGGATCGATCGTACCGACCGGCTCGGAGTTCAAGGACTCATCCGAGCAGCGACTGAACCGCATACCCCGAACCTTTCCATCCGCTCCCAGGATACGTCTGTTCGATGCGAAACCGTAAACGCGCTGCTCGGCACGGCCGATAGAAGCGACTTCGGTCAAACTGACCAGACCTTCCGATGCTGCGTCTGCGCACCTCTTGGTAATAGTTGACCACCATTCCCGTGGGAAGGGCTCCTGGACCAGTAGCTCACCCATTTCGAAGTTGAGTAACGGGGTGTCGTGCTGATGCACGCAGTGAACTACGACCTGGTCCGCAGGAGCACCGGAAGCGGCCGCCAGGGCGTTTACCAATTGATCNTACGCACTGTTCATCAGACCGCAGTAATCCAGGCTGCTGATNACGCAACGGGTATCCNCATTGTCGAGNACGAATCCTCGCAGGTATAGCNTGTCGCGAATCGTGGCACTTGANCCGTCGCCGCCGAAACCAATGGGATANCCTTCCGGGGGTGTACAGTCTACCTTGAACGTGGAAATTTTNAGCATGGGGTCAATAGCCTCCTGTGTGCATCCGATTGTCGCAAAGTGGCGGATCNATTACACCACGAGTCCGCCATCTATGGGCAATGCGTGTCCGGTTACAAAAGAAGATGAATCTGAACAAAGCCACACAACGGCATCCGCGACTTCGTCCGGAGTACCCAATCTGCCGAGGGGATGCATGCCCTTTACTCGCGCTTCCTGTTCGGGATCGCTGAAAAAGGCACGATCTGCCATTGGCGTCATGATTACGGCAGGGCAGACCGCATTCACTCTGAGACCTCTGTCGGCATATTCTATAGCCGCTGCTCGCGTGAGACCAATAACGCCATGTTTGCTGGCGTAGTAAGGGGCACCCAGGGTCCCTCCTTTGAGTCCTGCTACGGAGGACATATTGACGATGGCACTGTCGGGTTGATTCAGCAACGCAGGGATCTGATGTTTCATGCAAAGCCAGACGCCCNTAAGGTTGATGTCAATGACTGCATCCCAGTTTTCTTCAGTGTCGTCTTCGATGGAAACAAACGGTGTGCCCTCTATCCCGGCATTGTTGAAGGCGAAGTCCAGCTGGTCAAATCTCTGAAGAGTACCTTCCACCAGAGTCTGGACCTGTGCCTCTTCTGATACATCGGTTTGGATGAATGTGGCTTGCCCTCCAGCCTTCTTTATCAGCTCTGCAGTTTCTTCCCCTTCCTCCGTTCGTCGTGCCGCGACAACGACTGCTGCGCCCTCTCGGGCAAACGCCAGGGATGCCGAACGCCCAATCCCGGAGCTTCCGCCGGTTACGAGTGCGACTTTCTCATCAAACTGGCCTGCCATCTGTCAGTCCCTTTCTACAAGTCCTCTATGAGCCCCCTGAGGTAGTGGATTTCGTGTTTCGCAGTTTCTTCAACCGGGTGATGATTTCCGTGCTCTATGGAAATGTAGCCGTCAAATCCCTTCTCACACAGGCCAGCCAGGAAAGCCCTGAAGTCAATGTCACCCGCATCCAGAAATGTGAGATTCGGCCAGTCGCCAATCCAGTTGTGGGCGTGCAGATGATTCACCCGATCGCCCAGTTGCTCCACCGTTTCCATCACCGTTTCGCCGATGAGCGGTGTCTGCAGGTTGACTGTGAGATTCTCCATTCCCACATCCTTGAGAAGCCTGAGTGTGGAGGGACTCGTGTCGGTCAGGTTTGGCCCATGGTGCCTTACCTGATGCGTTTCAAGCGGGAAAGTGATGCCATGGACTGCACCCATATTACAGATGGTCTGTAGGCCCTCAACACAGTCCACCCATTGCTGTTTCGTTGCATCAGCACTTCCTACGTTGCCTGTATAGGTTCTGATGAATCCACAATTGAGCTCTACGGCATATTCGACAAAAGTTGCTGCGTCATCAATACTCCTGGCCCAACTGTTTTTGCTGGTGGTGAAATCGAAATACGGACAGATCTGGACGATTTCGAGATGATGAGCGCTGGTGATGTCGCGAACCCACGGCAGATCGGCGGCAACGAGATACTGTTCCCATAGTTCTACACCGTCATAGCCCAGTCTGCCCAGGTACGGAATCGCCTTTTCCTGATCAGCCTGAGTGTTGCCGAAAGCGTTTGTGCAGAAGGTGGTTTTCATGAATCCAATCTTTACAGCGATTCGAGTCTCTAGAGGTTAAATACCTCGGATCCTTCACCTGACACTGGGATTTGGGTTCCCCGAATGCCGAGTGCATCACCCTTGTGGACGAATGCTCTGGTGGGCGTGCCGTCCTGAAGCTCAATTGCTGCTGTGCAACCAGAGAATGTGATCTCATGCGTTGAGACGCTGACACCGGGAATACTGTGGAATATGTGCAATTCCTGATCGTTCGATTTCACCCTTAAAGCCCTAGGTCGAGCCGGTCTACTGGGATTACCGACTACGTTACATTCCATTGGCTCGACTGAAGCCTTCGGCTGATCACCACGGAAGGGAACAAGGAGCACATCGAACGGGGTAACAGGTTCGAGAATGTTCCACCCCCTAAGTGCGATGAAATACCGGTCAGGCCAGTGGACAGTTGGGGGAACGCCGCTATACAGGGGCATCTCCTGCACCATTTCTTCCAGGTAGTCTATACCTGTATGTGCATACTTAATCTGTCTGGGATCGGCTGGTGCGATAACCATTCCTATACCTTCACCTGAAGCAAGCGCCTGGTCGGCAGAGGTGTTGATCGGGAATGGGGAGTGCAGATACCACAGCGCACTTCTCCTACGAGGGGAGCAGGAGACGGCATCGGATATTAGGAAGCCCCAAGGTTTTATGAACAGGATCCTGCGTTCGATGATTACCTGTGCGGACGTTTCGTAACCCCGGTGAATGCCCGCGAAGAAATCGAATGCGTCTGTAGAACCGAACTCGATGTCTTCGCCCCGGATCTCGGCTCGCGCCGATTCCGCTCCTTCCACCACGATGTGGTTATGGGCTTGCTCGGATCGGTAGAACAGGTTCAACGGCGCATCGTAGGGACCGAACCTGCCTACCTCTGCAGCCATAGGCACGCCCTGCGCGTACAGGTTGAAGTCCAGGATACCCATGTGACTGTGGCCGCCGGGATACTGGCCGTAGTTAACGAGCATGAATGTGTCATCCGGCTCCCAGCCTGTTCGCATTACACAGAATTCACTGGGGCCCAGCTGCATACTCCTGAACTCGGGTTCTTCTGACTCAGGGGTTTCGGTTAATTCATGTCTGATGGGTCTGAGGTAGGAACTGTCTCCTGTAAATTCTGCCGCCCGCTGGAACAGGTCTACAGGCTTCATGAATAACCCATCGTTGATACCTGGGCACTCGCCACCGGGGCCGGCCATTTTAAGGAACCACGAGAAGGCCTTGGCGACGTGCGATCTCCAGTCGTGCTTCGTGGTGATCGCTATCTGTGGATTGGCCTCTGCCAACAATGTGGCCTCCTCGAAGTGTTTCAAACAGCCACTGCCATACGAGTAACAACGCTCGCTGTGACCACCATCTTCGTAGTAGTCGCGTTCGAGATGATGCTCCAGGTACTCGGCTCCCACGGATCTGAATTCGGTGGATTCCCTGAACTCGGGAATTGTGTACCCAATTGTGAGTAGGCCCCAGAAGCCATGGACCTGCCAATTCCCCTGACGATATCCTTTGGTGGTCTGCTCCAGTGTCAACCACCGGCCTGCACCCAGGAGGGACTTGAACAAGATCCGAACATGGTTTGGTGACAACTTGGATCCCGTATCCAGGAGCTTCATCGCGTACATGAAATCGAGAAATCGTTTCGACCTTCCTGACAGCCCCAATTCGTAGAAGACAGGATGCATGGGACGGGCCCCGGTAATGGTATCTCTCGCTGCGTACCATTGGCTGAGGATGTCGAGGTAAGCCGTGATGTACCGGTTGTCGCCCGATTCAATGGCGGCGTGAGGCAGTGATTCCATCCATATCAAATAGTGGAATCCATATTTGGACTGATCGCCAAAGGAGGCGTTGAACTCGATTGGAAGTGAGAAGTCCAGCTCGACCTGACTCAGCTGTCTCTTCCCACCGTCCACGATGATGTCTGCGAGTTCCCTGTTCCCGATCATTCTGGACAGCAATTTTTCACGTGAGTCGGTAAGGGGGTTTACAGGTTGCTCTCTCGTGAGCCAATGCGTCCAGAGATCTGAAAAGGCAGTGTTCCATTCGCCGGAGGAAACCGCATTCCTTACCTTCTCGAGTCCGGCGGTTTCAAGATCAAGTCCCGAAAAAAAGGCTTCGTCGGATATATGGACAATCTTTTCAGGATGGTCGTCATGATGAAACATTGGGTCTCCAGGATGTCTGTCAGGTGAGGCTGAAGGAACAGCGTTGGCGTTTCAAGGTAGACCCCCGAATTGTGCCTCACAATGCAAAAAACGAGCGGGTTACGGCTGGAAGGGCACGCCCGTTCTCCTCAAATCCTTTGAGATCCCGATCTGACACGTGACATATGCATTGCTTCGGTGGAATCCACGGGTATTCAGTTGACCGGCCGCATATCCGGGACGTGCATCTCCGATTGTGCCCACGATAAGGTTTGCATGCTCGACAGTTGTTTCGTACCGGTGGGCTACAAGTCCGACCATGTCGCTCCAAGCGGTTTTGATGGCCTCTTCCCAATCGGATCCCATGCCGCTCGTGAGAATTTCGTCTTCAGTTTCAACCACTGGTCCTCCTGCCGGGAAACCTGGCGAACGATCGAACTTGAGTGTCAGGGAGGAGTCTATTTCCACACCCGTTCCGGTGAGTTCGCCGTCTCCCATTCTGGCATGCACATCACCCACATAAAAGTGCCCCTTATACATCTGGGCTCGGATGTGTACGGTGCTACCAGGGCAGATGGTGTTGTAGTCCATATTGCCGCCATGGTTCCATGGTCCGGAATGTTCCGAGACCGGCGCAAGCTGCATCACGCCGATCATGGGTCTTATGGGTACGACGAAATCGGGAGGAAAATGGAGCAGGTCATCTTTCACCGGTGCCACCGAGCGCAAGCTGCCGCGGAATGGTCCGCCATTGTTATAGTACCCATATGGACCAACTTCGATGTCGATGACTTCGATGGAAACCCAATCGCCGGGCTCAATTCCTTCGAGGAGAAAGGGTCCGCCTTGGCGCGAACCCCTTGGTGTTGTGGTCTCCGGAATGACCCCAGGCTTGAGATCCCCGTCGGCTCCGCCCGGCGTTTCAATGATGACGGTTTCTCCCAGGCTTATCGTACCTCTGATTTCGCCTCTCTCAAGATCATCGGGACCAGTATAGTACGGTTCTCTGGTGAATCTGCGCATCCGTTCCCCCTTGCTTACCGGTCGATCGGTTCCCCAATTAATGGACAAAAATCGCTTGACCGTTGGTGTGACGTTCAGCCATAATATGGAGAGACGAACAGGTAGTCAAGGCTTACGGAGGAGTAGGTTCACTGCTGGCCTGGGAGGCACGTTTTGCGCATAGATGCACATATGCATGTCGCGGGAAACTTGGCGTCGGTTGGATGGAGGGGAGGATGGGAGGACGACCAGGTGGTGATCGACGCAGCAGATTTGCTCGAGATAGATCAGCTGTGCTGTTCCATTCCCATACAAGGTGTAAACGCATCGCGTCACGATGAGGTGGTGGAAGTGAACGACAGCATGTTGTATGCGATGCGACGATTTCCCGACCGTATTCTGGGGTATGTGTATCTGGACCCTATGTATCAGGCCGAGTCCATTGCCGAGATGGACAGATGTATCCTGGATCACGGGATGATCGGAGTGAAACTCTACAACCAATTCAAGTGCTGGTCTTCCACCGTTTTGCCGATTGTCGAACGATCCATCGAACTGGGAGTGCCCATACTCCACCACGGTGGTCACCAGACTCCGGTTGAGGGAAGAGCGGGACAACCCAACAGATCGGATTCGGAGGATTTCGCCAGACTGGGCAGGATGTATCCCGAGGCCATTATCATCGAAGGGCATCCCATTGTGGGTGACTGGGAGTGGGCATTGAAGGCACTCAGGGATACACCAAATGTATATGTCGATACCAGCGGGAGTCTGAACGATGACGGTTTTGTGGAGATGGCCGTCGACGAGTTGGGCGAGGATAGAGTACTATTCGCTACGGACGTTTCTATGGAAGCGGGAGTGGGAAAGGTGCTTTATGCAGACATTACCGAACCGCAGCGAGAGAAGATCTTCGGAGGAAACATGCAACGGTTGTTGGCGATGAAGAAATAGGTCTAAATCGAGTCCAGCAGGTGAAGAAAGCCCTCGACAGATGCCCAGAGATCACCTTCTGTTCGGTTTCCCGCCCCCAGGACCATATACCCGGAGAAACTTGCACATCGTAGGATGGAAACCAGTTCCTTTATCTCGGCATTCCCCATCCCCAACCGGGTGTAAGTACCATCGAAGGTACAGTCTTCCAAATCCAGTTGGTCAGTAAAGCGCTTGAGTTTGGCATTGTAACTGGTCAGAAACGGTTTTTCTCCGGCTTTTGCGAAATTTGAGGCGGAGAAAGTCAAATTGATGTCCTGGCCTGGAGTCTTAAGCTTGGCCAGTCTCTCGTAAACGCTTACGCTTCCCAAGTGGACGTTGAAAAACGAAATGGAGACACCGTGTTCGGCGGCCGATGAAATGAGATCGGCCGCTTCCTCTGTCAGTGGAAACACCACTCTGGGTACACCGCATTCGGCGGCCGATTCAATCAGTGATGTGGCATGCTCCGTGACGGAAGACGCGCGAAAAGAGATTACTGCGCACCCATCTGCTGTAAGGTCAGAGACTGCCGCTGAGAGACGATCCCTGGGTATGACCTGTGCGGGTTCTCCCTGGATGTAATCGAGCTCAATGGAATCGATGCCCGTAGACCGACAAGATTCGGACATCTGGGGGATATAGCGACCAGCAAGAAGACCGGATGTTGCCAGTGTAAAGTTCTCATTCCTGATCCGTTGCCTCTGTATGGCTGCCTGTTGGCGCACACAATCAGCACAATTCGGATTTCCGCACAGCACGAAGGCAGGATCCACCTTGCCGTCCACCAGAAGGGCATCTATCAGTTCCCGGCTCTTCATAAGCCTTACAACTGCGTTGCCGATCCTGCCAACACGTACAATTCCTCCGTCCCTAAGACGTTTGTCTAGCCCTATGAAGTCGCGGTGAGGACCGGGAAAATACGGCCACGATCTACTGACGTCGCCCTCGGGTGTCGAGAATGTCGCCTCCTGCGTCCTGTTTAGATAGGGTAGCTTCAACAGCGCCTCCACAGCGTGGAGTGTCGTGTTGCGATCCTGGTCGACCCCCAGCAGGCAAACATACCCGCCCAGGTCGGCGATGCGGGTGTACGGTGTTTGCTGAGCGTGAGCTGTTTCCGCCTTCCAATGATCACGACAGATCTCCGTTGCCTTCCCTCCGATGGCGGCCACACTCGCCCGGGGATGTATGCTGGATACAGACTCGGACCTTGCTCTCAAAGCCTCTGTTATGACACCCAAGGTACCGAATGTGGGAACCACAAGGGTACCTTCCTCCCCCAATATGGACAGAAACGAGTCGATGACTGTTTCCGCACCGCCATCAACATATCCGAGACTGCTCAGTGAACTGTGAAGCAAGACGGTGTCGCTCTGCTTCAGTCCCAATCCTCTGAGTTTAGCTTCAATGTCGACCCTATACATATTTTCACACTCCATAAAGATTTTTGAGATACCAGCCCATACTGTTCTTGGCTTGGCTCAGATGGTGATATTCCAGGAACGAATGTTGTCCCACGACCTCTTGACGTTCAATTCGATTTCTTTCATGATTTATCTTTGAAATCCAATCCGCCGAAATGGGAAAGCATCCGCATATTCAGGGCGTATGTTGTTGGCAAAATGCAACACGTGTGAATATTTGCATCCATCCAGTTCTTCATCACCTCGTTTTCCACGGCCATTTCCGCTGGCACAGTGTTTGCAAAATTCAAGGGGTTTGTCGAATCCATCAAGTAGAGGAAAGGAAAAGCGTTTCTTCAAGGAGGATTGTAAATGAGTCTTCGCGACCACATTGTTTCCAGGTCTGCCGACTTTACCTGGAAGCTGTTTCAAGGTGTGAATACGCGCATTCCCGAGGGCCATTCAATTTACCCTGACTGGGCCCCAGCGCCGCTACTAAAAAGCCACGAACGATCCACGCCCCCGTTGGGGTATCCCCGAGAGACAGATTCTCTCCTGAGCAGTGTGTTCTGTTCCTCCACCCTGGTCTTGTAATGGTCCAACTGGTCCCTGAGACCCCTTGCAACCTGTAGAAGATCTGCCGCCATCCTGCCGCTTCCTCCGCAAGACATTTTCGATCTCAAACTCCTGTCTCGATGTATCCTTTTGGGCAAACAAAAAAAGTCTGACGGTTTGCTCTTGTCAATAACAAAACATCGGTCGGGGGACTTGCATCCGCGGACGTGTCGAGTCTTGGCTGGTCCTTGGGGGGGAATGAGTTACTCGTGCAAACGCATTGACAAATCAGACTCAATTATGTATCATTCCACCGCAGACTTGGAAGTTGGCAAAAAAATGAATATCTACCTTTTATCACTGTAATTTAGAGAAAGGATCGCAGGCGTTTATGAAGGTTCAGGTTACCGAATCAGACACTTGGCGAAGGACACTCGAGGTCGAGGTCCCGGGTGAAGATGTGGAGAAGCGATTCGACACTGCGTATCGAAGCTATAGCAAGACGCTGAATCTGCCCGGATTCAGGAAGGGGAAGATACCTCTCAATGTGGTGAGAAAGCGATTTGGCAAGGCCATTCAGGGCGAAGTCCTCCAGGAAGTTATGCAGGAATTTTATCGAGAGGCGAGTCGCTCCGAAGGCCTCAACCCGGTTTCTGAGGCCACCATAGAGGAAGTGGATTACGATGAAGGCACACCTCTGACCTTCAAGGCATCTGTAGATATCAAACCTGAGTTGGAAGTTGAAGGATACAAGCGAATCAAGGTCACCAGGCCGGTCTTCAAGGTCGAAGACACAGACGTAGAAGGGCATCTGGGCTATCTGCAAGACCAAGGGGCAACCGAAAAGGTCGTGGATCGGGCTGCAGAACTGGGTGATGTGATTCTGGCGGATATTCAGGAGATAGATGAGAGCGGTGTTCCGATAGTCGGCAGAAAGCAGGAAGACCGGACGTTCTTGATCGGCGGCCGAAACGCCACCAACCACGATCTGGACAATCAGCTTGTCGGCATATCTGCGGAGGAAGAACGCAGGGTAAACCTCAAGCACGCTGAAGCGGATGACCACGACCACGATGAAGGGCACCATCATGACCATCCCGATGGCCAGGAGGTCCGTTTTCAGGTGAAGGCCAAGGAGGTCCGGGAAAGGGAACTGCCCAATCTGGATGATGAATTCGCAAAGGACCTCGGGGATTTCGAGTCACTGGATGCGCTGAAAGATAAGATCAGAGAGGACTTTCAGGCCAGGGCGGATGAGACGTCGAGAAGGCGTTTGGAGGAGAATATTCTCGACGTGATCATCGAAGGGAATGAGTTCGAGTTGCCCGAGAGCATGGTTGAGAACTTTCTCAATAATCTCGTGGATAACTACAAGAAGGAACACGAAGGACACGACCATGATATCGATGAGGCGGCCATACGCGAGGAGAGCCGTCCGGGAGCGATTCGAAATCTGAAACGCTATCTGTTGCTGGAGTCGATCGCAAAGAAAGAAGAGATCAAGGTTGAGGAGGAGGACATTAACAAACACCTGGACGGGCTTTCGCAGCAATACAACTTGGAAGGATCCCAAATGCGGCAAATGCTGAGCCGTTCGGGTCAGCTGGAGCGTATGGAGTCGGAATTGCTTGAAACAAAATCCCTGACATTTCTCATTGACGAGGCAGATGTTGATGAGGTCGAGGAGAAGCGGGAATAAGCAAGCTTGGAACGATTTATCGAGAATCAAGTTTTATACATGTCACAATCCTTTTGGAGCGTAAGAATCTTATGGCACTAGTACCTATGGTGGTAGAGCAGACTGGGCGCGGCGAACGGGCGTATGATATCTTTTCAAGGCTACTAAGAGACAATATCATCTTTATCGGTTTCCCAATCAATGATACGGTAGCAAACCTGGTAATTGCCCAGATGCTCTTTTGCAGTTCCGAGACACCGGAGAAGACCATACGACTCTACATCAACTCACCCGGCGGCAGCATTACCGCAGGCCTGGCGATCTACGATACCATGCAATATGTACCGAATGAGGTCGAGACGGTCTGCGTGGGCCAGGCTTTCAGTATGGCGGCTGTGCTGTTGGCTGGGGGCTCCAAAGGACAGCGGAGGGCCCTTCCCAATTCCAGAATTCTGATCCATCAGCCTATGGGTGGTGCGGGTGGTCAGGCTTCTGACGTGGAGCGGCACGCAAAAGAGATCTTGCAATGGAGAGACAAGTTGACCGAGATTCTTGCAGAGGAAACCGGTCAGCCTCTCGATAGAATTGCAAAAGACGCGGACCGGGATTTCTTCATGTCCGCGGAGGAAAGCAAGGAGTATGGGTTGATCGATGAGGTGTTGGTGCCCGGCAAGGAGGAAGAACTCGAAATTGCCGATGACGAGTGATCACTCAGACGATTCGCACGGTGCGTTTGAGCCGATGCCAACCGAATTGAGTCATATCTTATGAAGAGAAAATCCTCCAGAACCGATTTGCGCTGCTCATTCTGCGGCAAGGGAAACGACCAGGTCGATAAAATTATCACTGGCCCGTCCGTGCATATCTGCAGCGACTGCGTGAGGCTCTGCAATGAGGTTCTGCTGGAAGACGCAAAGCAAAAGCCCGTTTCCTTCCAAAAGGATCTCCCGAAGCCCAAAGAGATCACGCATCGCTTGGATGAATATGTGATTGGTCAGGAGGCGGCCAAACGGACCTTGAGTGTGGCTGTGTACAACCACTACAAGCGGATCCGATCAAAGGTCTCCACTGACGAAGTGGAGTTGGAGAAGAGCAATATCCTGCTTATGGGTCCTACGGGAACCGGCAAAACCCATCTGGCGAGGACACTTGCCAGGATTCTCCAAGTCCCCTTTTCCATCGCAGACGCCACCATTCTTACCGAGGCAGGTTATGTCGGCGAAGATGTCGAAAACATCCTGGTCAGGTTGTTGCAGGCAGCAGACTATGATGTAGCTCAGGCGGAGATGGGAATCCTGTACCTGGATGAGGTCGACAAGATCTCCAGGAAATCCGCCAACCCATCCATCACCCGGGATGTATCAGGTGAAGGTGTACAACAGGCATTGCTCAAGATTCTGGAGGGTACGACGGCCAGTATACCTCCCAAGGGGGGGCGAAAACACCCTGAGCAACCCCTTGTACAGGTAGATACCCGCAATATCCTGTTTATATGCGGTGGTGCTTTCAATGGTCTGGACGAAATCATTAGCAACCGGATCGGTAAGAAGGTCATTGGATTCGGTGCAAGTGAAGATCCGGTGGACAAACGGAATGTGGGTGAGCTTTTCGCCGAGGCGGAACCCGAGGACCTTATCAAATACGGCTTGATTCCCGAACTGGTGGGACGGCTCCCCATTTCCTGCGCCTTGAATGACCTGGATGAGGAGGCGCTGCTGCAGATTCTCACCGAACCCAAGGATGCCATCACGAAGCAGTACAAAAAGTTGTTCGAGATGGATGGTGTCGAACTGGAATTTGATGAGGCAGCTTTACGCCAGGTCGTCAACTTAACGACCAAGAAGGGTACGGGTGCCCGGGGGTTGCGGGCCGTTCTGGAAAATGTGATGATTGACCTGATGTATGATATCCCATCGGACCCGGATATGGAGGAAGTTGTGGTTACCGAGGATGTCGTGTTGAAGCGGATCAAGCCTCAGCTGAAGGTTGAGAGTAAGAAGAGCGCCTAATCGGGCAATATCCTCTGCCGAACAACCCCCAGTGCTGATGCACTGGGAACCGGGGTCGACTGAAGACGCCCCGGTTTTCGTTTGGCCAAAATCCGACGGAAACAGCTCAGGATATGTGGTATGCAGATCCAGTCGTCAGAATTTGTCACTAGCGTAGGATGCCTTGACCAGATCCCCAGTTCGGGATTGCCCGAGATCGCATTCACAGGCAGATCGAACGTGGGCAAGTCGTCTTTGCTGAACAGGCTGCTCAACCGAAAAAGCCTGGCCAAAACCAGCAACACCCCCGGTAAGACGAGAACCCTCAACTACTATGATGTGAATGGCATGTTGCATCTGGTAGATCTTCCCGGTTACGGTTATGCCAAACGGGGACATTCCGAACGTGAACAGTGGGCAAAGCTGGTTAACGGATTCTTACAGGATCGTGACCCCCTGTTGGGTATCCTGCAGCTATTCGATGTAAGACACGACCCAACGGTACAGGACCTGGAGATGATTTCCTGGCTATTGCAGTTCGGTAAGCCCTTCGTGCTCGTAGCCACCAAGATTGACAAGCTCTCCACCAATAAGCTAAAGGCTAGGATGAACTTAACCAGAACACAGCTCTCGGAATTGGGAGATGTCAGCATCATCCCGTTTTCTGCAAAAACGGGAAAGGGACGAGAGGGAATTTGGCGGTGGATCGAGGAGGTTCTGAATGGATAAATACATGGTATCGGAAGCACATTTGATACCCACACCTGCTTTGCTTGTGTTCCGCGAGTGTGTAGAAGAGAACATCAGGCGGATGGGAGAGCTGCTGAGAGGATACTCCAGGCTCAGGCCTCACATCAAGACCCACAAGATGGCCCAGGTGGCGAAGATGGAGATGGCGGCCGGAGTTGACAAGTTCAAGTGTGCGACACCAAAGGAAGCGGCCATGTTAGCTGCACTAGGGGTCGGGGACATCATGATGTCCTACCATCCAGTGGGGGCTGCCATACAAAGGATCGTTCATGTCAAACGACGATACCCTCAAGTCGATCTGAGTGTGATCGGAGACAACGAGGGTGCACTGAAGGCGTTGTCGGAGGTGTGTTCGAGTGCAGGTGTAGAGATCGGAGTGCTGATCGATCTGAACACCGGGATGGATCGGACGGGTGCCGCGCCGGGTGAACCTTCGCTGACACTTGCAAAGATGATCCAGGAGCTTGCCGGCTTGAGGTTCGACGGGTTACACTGCTATGACGGCCACGTCACCAATCCTAATCCGGAGTTTCGGAAGCGCACTGCATTCCACTCGATACAAAAGGCAGTTGAAACGAAGGAATTGATCGAAGCTTCGGGCCTGAGTGTGGAGCGGCTTGTGGCTTCCGGATCTCCCGCATTCGAATACACCTCCCAGATTCCTGATGTGGACGAGGTATCTCCAGGTACCTGGATATTCTGGGATGAGGGATATGGATCGAAGAACCCAGGGCAGTTCGAGTGGGCGGCAATGGTTCTCTCGAGCGTAATCAGCACACCTGCTCCGGACCTGATTTGTCTGGATGCCGGCAATAAATCGATCGCCCCGGATACACCCGAACCTCACTTCAAGGTGCTGGGGTTTCCGGACGATCCGGAGTTCGTGCGTCGAAATGAGGAGCATCAGGTCTTACGGCTACCCAAAGGTATGCCTCGCCCCAACGTTGGGGATCAGTTCCTACTGGTACCCTATCACATTTGTACGACCGTGAACCTCTGGGACGAAGCGTGCGTGATAGATGCCGATGGATGCTTTTCGGAAACCTGGCCTGTGGACGCCCGTGGGCACTGATATGGTGTGGCGCAGGCAGCGACTATTTACGCCGGGTCCAACGCCGATTCCCGACCGTGTCCAGGAGGCGATGGCGGCGCCTATTGTCTATCACAGGGGACCGGATTTTCCGGTTTTTCTTACGCATCTTATCCGGGATCTGAAGCTGGTCCTGCCTACAACGGACGATACGTTTCTCCTGTCTTGTGCAGGTACTGGGGCAATGGAGGCGGGCATTGTGAATTGCCTGAGCCATGGTGACAGGGTGATCGTGGTGTCGGCTGGGCAATTCGGCGAGAAATGGGTGGATCTCTGCAGGGCATACGGCACAGACGTCAAGGTCCTGGACTTTCCATGGGGTGAGCCCGCCGATCCGTCGCGACTCGAGAAGGCACTTCATCAATATCCAGATACGAAGGCGGTTCTGGCTACCCATAGCGAGACATCCACGGGTGTAATGCACGACATCGAGGCCTTAGGCAGAATCGTTGGCAAGACGGATGCCCTGTTTCTGGTAGACGGAATCTCGAGCGTAGTTGCCCATGCGCTACCCACCACGAAGTGGGGTGTAGACATAGCTGTAACCGCGTCTCAGAAAGGGTTGATGCTTCCACCAGGCCTGGCTGCAATCACGATAAGCGACCGGGCATGGGAGGCCGCCGGCCGATCCGATCTTCCCAGGGCTTATCTCGATCTGGATCGATACAGGAAGGCGCTTTCTGAAGGAAGGGGGCCTGCCACCCTTCCGGTTACACTGATGGCCGGTTTGAGGGCGTCCCTGGATATAATTTTGGAGCAGGGGATGGAAGCCATCTGGCAGCAACATGAGATCCAGGCCAGGGCCGTTCGTGGGGCCGCCCAGGCGCTTTGCTTGACTTGCTTTGCCGCGTCACCCTCCAATGCACTGACTGCGATCGGGCTGCCCGAAGAGATCGATGGACTCGCACTGATGGAATCGATGCGAACCGATTTTGGCGTTGTAGTTGGCGGTGGCCTTGGTGATCTCCGGGGTAAGATTATCCGCATATCAAATCTTGGATACGTGGACGACCTGGATGTGCTCACCGCGGTTTCTGCGCTGGAGATGGGCCTTCAGAAGATTGGCTGGCAGTTCCAAGCAGGTGCTGGTGTTGGTGTCGCCGAGGGCATCATTGGGGAGGGGAAGCAGTGAAAAAAGTGTTGATTAGCGACAATCTTTCGGATGGCTGGCAGGAGGTGTTCGAAGAAGAAGAGGTCCAGGTGGAGATGAGACCGGGACTGTCGGCATCAGAGCTGAAGGATATCATCCATGAGTTCGACGGTCTCATCGTGCGAAGCGACACTCAGGTAACGAGGGAACTGATCGGGGCCGCGAGCCGACTGCGTGTTGTTGGGCGTGCAGGTGTAGGGGTAGACAACATCGACATAGATGCTTCGACCGAGCGAGGCATCGTAGTCCTTTTCGCGCCAGGAGGAAACACCATCTCCACGGCGGAGCACACGGTGGGCATGCTGCTGGCCCTCTCCAGGAATATTCCTCAGGCCGCTGCCTCGATTAAGAGTGGTGAATGGAACCGGAGACGATACACGGGAGTTGAGCTCAACGGCAAGGTGCTTGGCATTGTAGGTGTGGGACGTGTCGGCCAGCAGGTTGCTCAGCGCGCGAGGTCGTTCGGCATGACGGTTGTTGGATATGACCCGATTCTGTCCGAGGAGATGGCCAATCAATTGCAGATCAGACTAGCCTCTCTGGAGGAAGTCCTGGAGACTTCCGATTACCTGACACTACATACGCCTTTAACGGAAAATACTCACCATCTCATTTGCAAGGATACACTGAAAAAATGTAAATCCGGAGTACGGATCTTGAACTGTGCCCGTGGTGGCTTGATCGACGAGGACGCCTTACTTAAAGGTATCGAGAGTGGGAAAGTTGCCGGCGCGGCCCTGGATGTGTACGAACAGGAGCCACCGCCGGAAGACTACCCTCTCCTGAAGCGACTCGAGGTAATCGGGACACCTCATCTTGGCGCCTCCACACGNGAGGCCCAGCAAAAGGTTGCCCGCCAGATCGCGCAGGAAGTTCACGATGTGCTTATGGACAAACNGGCCCAGCACGCAGTGAACATGCCCACCGTGGATCCGGCCCTTTTCGATNCCATNCGTCCTTATCTTATGCTGGCCGAAAAAGTAGGTGCACTCCAGGCCCAGTTGAGTGAGGGAAATCTCAGGAGAATCGCCATAGAGTATCACGGCGACATTCTTCAGTATGCCACGTCTCCCATGACGGCGGCAGTGCTAAAAGGGGCTATTTCCAGTCTTTCTGACGGGCCGGTGTCCTATGTTAATGCCCCTCTGTTCGCACAGAAGCGNGGTGTGACGCTGGATGAGACACGCAAAAGCGATCATCAGGACTATGCCAACCTAATGACGGTTCAGTACGAGACTTCTGAAGCCGCGACTTCAATTTCGGCAACGGTTTTTGGGAGTCGTGACGCTCGTGTTGTCCACATTGATCAGTTCGAGGTCAAAGCGAAACTGGAAGGGAACATGCTGTTTTGCTGCAACAAAGACGTTAGGGGTGTAGTGGGCTGGATGGGTTCGCTCCTGGCCGATGAGAATATCAATATTGCAGATATGGCGTTGGGGCGAGAGAGTAGGGGTGGACGGGCGATCATGGTAATCAACGTAGACTCACCTCTTGACGATGATGCACTAGGGCGAATTTCGGTGGCGCCTCAAGTGTTCTGGGCCAAGCAGGCCAGGTTGTAGTCGGAGTTTTAGGGTATTATTGTCGTTGAATGCTTCTCAAGGAGACTGAAATGTCAGTACGGGTTGTTCTGGGCGCGCAGTGGGGCGATGAAGGTAAGGCCAAGATCGTAGACTATCTCACGGGAGATGCCGATGTGGTGGTACGGTACCAGGGTGGCGCAAATGCCGGTCACACCATCAAGGCAGGTGACCTGGAATTTGTGTTTCACCTTATTCCTGCTGGGATTGTCCATCAAGAAAAGTCCTGTGTGATTGGAAATGGCGTTGTGCTGGATCCCTCTGCTCTGTTCTCCGAAGTGGAGGATCTCGAACAACGCGGAATTTCGGTGGAGGGAAGGCTTTTTATTAGCCCGAACACACACCTGGTGATGCCTTACCACAAACGTCTGGAGCAGGCCTCGGAGGAACGGGAAAGCCAGGAGGCGATCGGTACGACACTGAGAGGAATTGGACCGTGCTATCAGGACAAGATCAATCGATCTGCTGGAATAAGGGTCGGTGATCTTATGGATACGGATATGCTGCCTGTGAAGATCAGATCGGTTCTCAAGGAAAAAAACGATATCCTCACCCAGGTCTACGGTTTGGAGCCAATGGAGGACACACCGATTATCGAGGAGTATATCGCGCTGGGGGATCGCCTCGCACCATTTGTCACAGACACTTCGGTTTATCTCAATCAAGCTATAGAAGAGGGCAGAGGTGTGCTTTTCGAGGGGTCCCAAGGGACGTTGCTTGACGTCGATCATGGCACGTATCCCTTTGTGACTTCCTCTAATACCACGGCGGGTGGGGCATGCACTGGAGCGGGTATTGGACCTACGAAAATCGACGAGGTCGTCGGTGTGGTGAAAGCATATACGACCCGCGTCGGGAATGGGCCCTTTCCCACCGAGCTGACTGACGAAATGGGTGAACGTATCCGGAGCATAGGCCACGAATTCGGTGCCACAACTGGAAGACCCCGTCGCTGTGGGTGGTTGGATATCGTGATTCTGAGACTGGCTGCAAGAATAAACGGGTTGTCCAGCATGGCGGTTACCCGGCTGGACATTCTGGATGAGCTCGAAGAAATCAAGATGTGTACGCACTACCGATACAACGGAGAGGATCTTATGCATTTTCCCAGCGACCTCAAAGTGTTGGCGAAGTGCGAACCGGTCTATGAAGTGTTCAAGGGATGGCAGGCGCCGACAAACGGGATCAGGAGCTGGGCAGAATTGCCGGAGAACGCGCGCATTTACCTGAATCGTATCAAGGAGCTAATCCGGACGCCGATTTCAATCGTCTCAGTTGGGCCCGATAGAGCGGAGACCATTGTCGTATAGAAGAAAGCTGGTCAAATCAGACAAAGGGCGCAGCGAATAATCGCTGCGCCCTTTCCAATTCTGCGGTCAGGGACGCCTGTCTAGCCCCTTTTCCTGCTTTTTTCTCTCCGTGCGTACAATTTCTCCATTTCCGATTCGACGGAAAGGATCTTCAGGTTCGCATCTTTCTTCTTGATGCGTTCTACAGCACCTGGCGACCGGAGGCTTGCAGGCCAGTCTCGCTCACAAGAGATTCTGAGTATCATCCGGCTGAGCACGGAAGTCGCTTCTCTTAAATCCGAGATCTTGAGTTTGTCCAGCGTGTCGAACGCGGTGTGACCAAANCCACGCCCGGAGAACACCGCCTCGATATCTCCCATCATAGCCGTNGGNACACCCGCCTCGAAGAAGGGAAAATGATCGGAGAATGCTGAGGACTTGTGGCCGTAAGGCATGTCGTAGGCCATCTCACCCCGGCATTTCTCGAAGAAGTCGTTGAGCTCTGGCCAATGGTGTATCGTAAATCCCTTCCGACCCGCTCCGCCTGCGGCGTCCAGGTTGAGCATCATCTTTACACCCGCCAACTCTGCCAGATGTCCTTTCACGTACTCCCGTGCACCTATCAGGCCGATCTCCTCGGTCCCAAAGGCGATAAATCTCACGCCACATGCCAGCTTTTCTGCGGCGTATTTCGACAACACACGAGCAGATTCCAAAACAATCGCCATACCAGACACAGGGTCGTGTGCGCCCTGGGAAATGTCGTGCCCGTCGTAGTGGCATCCCGCAAGTACCCACCTGTCGGGATGCTGAAGTCCAGGGAGTTCTCCCACCACGTTCCAGGAGGTCCTGGTTCTTGTCCGATGCCTGGCCTTTAGCCGAAGGCGAACAGCTCCCTTTCGTTTGTGTATCCGCGTAAGGTATTCGCCCCACTCTTTCGAGATCGAGATTCCGGGGATGAGCGCCTCCCGATTCCGAGCGATACTGCCTGTTGCGGGACCCAGGCCATCGTAATGATTCATAAAGATGAAGCCGAGCGCTCCAGCCAGCGCGCTGCGACCATACTTCTCCGACCGGTGAACATTTCGCCCCAACCCTAACGGCGGGCGGCTGGTGGCCATCACGATCTTACCCTTCANGCTTTTTNCAGCGCGCTCAAATTCTGCCGGCGCACCATCACCTACTGTTACGAGCTCTGCCTCGAGNGATGCAGAGGGACAGTAGGGAAGTGCGATACAAGGAATGGCCTTCTTCTCGGGCGATACCATATCCAGTTGCGTCTCACCCCTCGCCCAGGAGGCATACTTGTAGGGTTCCATTTTGACATTGGAGAGGCCGTACTCTCGATACCTGTCTCTGAAGAATTGTGCTGCAAGCTTCTCGCCCGGCGTTCCCCCGAACCTGGAGCCGAAGTCGTCGCAGAGGATTTGTAGATTGTCCATTGTGCTGGATGAGGTGTGGATGTCACCCAGCATAAGGCGATCGGTTTCTATATAGGGGTTCTCGATGGTCACGGAATTCTCCTTGTATAGTGTTCTCTGTTCGGATGGTGCTAATGTAGGATGAATGGGGAAGATTTGAAAGTTTAAAGATATTGTCCCAGGGGTTCAAGAACCCCTGGGAAAGGGACAAATCATGGTCCTTTTGGCTTGACGGATATGGGGTGAACCCATACATTCCAATTTCTTCGGATCAGCAAGAGGTGGCAGCGTAAATATCTGCGACACTAACGTTTTTGGGTACGGTTTCTCGCCATTGGATCTGGAGTATCTGATCCTTCCGCATTGTCATCACGACCACTACCCGGGTTTACCCCAGCTGCTGTTCTACAGGAGAATGAGACAGCGCGATCGGGACGGCCTTCGTCCTTTGAAGATCATTGGGCCGGCGAAAGACCTAGAGCGGGTTGTCAAATTGTCCAGAGATCTGCTCCTGGCAGATCGGTTCCCGGATGTGGATCATGTCCCGGAGGTCGTACCATTATCCCCAGGGGACCGGTTCGAGTGCCCCACTTTCCATCTCGAGACGTGCAATACCATTCATGCCCTTCGGGGCCTGTGTTACCGATACGGGGATCCAGGCGGTACTGATTTTGGATTCACTGGAGATACCGCCTATCACCCACCCATTGCTCGGTTCCTTAAGGATTGCCCATTCATAGTGCACGAAGCGGCCCACGGCCTTAGGCAGGTGGAAAATGCGAGGGAAAGCGGTCACTCCAGCGCGGAGGATGCTGCGCGCATTGCCAAGGACGCCCAGGCGATCGACTGGGCCTGGTTCACCTCAAAGAAGAGGATGTAGCCCAGGCTGTGCAGATGGCTCGCAGCGTGTTCCCGAACGTGTTTTTCCCGGAAGATAGTGAGGTGGTAACAAATTGATTTTATGCGGGTTCCGTTCTATGTGAGCACTATGATAAAAAAGTTGACGTTACGTGAAAGTATGTTATATTCTGCGCTTAGAAATGGGCATTACGTTTGTTGATCGGTATATCCACGGATTATGGAGGAAACGGAATGGGGGCAACGGCCGCAAATAAGACCGATGTTCTTGCGAAGGCGAGGGAGACGGGTAGTCTGGTCGGTGAGGACCTCTCCGGTCTTGATCTATCCGGCGAGGACCTTTCCGGCGTGGATATGTCCAGGGCATCGCTCAAGGACGCCCGGTTGGGCCGCACCAAACTNTCGGAAGTGAAACTTCACGAGGCCAATCTGCAGGGGGCAGACCTGCAGGGAGCTGTCCTGGACAAGGCCTATCTTGTGGCAGCAGACCTGTTGGGTGCGAATCTTCGGCAAGCTAATCTAACGGGGGCGTTTCTATCCGGTGCAAATCTCGGTGGTGCAGATTTTCAAGATGCCATCCTCAGGGGGGTCCGGTTTGGGGTTGTGCAGGCCTCATTCCCGAATCCGTCTGGAAGGCCTACGAGCTTCAGAAATGCCGATCTCTCTGAAGCGGTTATCGGTGCTACCGATTTCCGAGGGGTCGATTTGCGCGGGGCAAATCTGGCAGGTGCTTTCCTATATGAAGCAAGGCTCAGAGGAGCCATTGTAGAAAAGACCCAGTACGAAGGTGCAATTACACGTGCNGAGTCGTTCTAATTTCTTCTCAGCTCAGCACGATTTCTGATTCTGGAATAAACNAATGACGGATTCAGCCATAGATGCCTTAGGGAGACCACTCCGGGATCTTCGTATTTCGGTTACAGACCGGTGTAACTTCCGGTGCCCATACTGTATGCCATCCGAGGTCTTCGGAGATGCCTACGCGTTTCTGCCAAAACCGGAGATTCTGACATTCGAGGAGATCTCAAGGCTGGCGCGGCTCTTCGTTGGGCTGGGAGCAGGGAAGATCAGGATCACGGGGGGCGAGCCACTGTTGAGAAAGGAGATCGATCACCTTATTGCCAAACTAAAGGGGATCGATGGTTTGGAAGACCTGACCCTCACAACGAACGGTTACCTCCTGGGTCAAATGGCAGGACCCATCAGGGATGCAGGCTTGAACCGGATCACTGTGAGTCTTGATTCTCTTGACGATGCTGTTTTCAGACAGATGAATGGCAGAGACTACGGTGTTGCTCAAGTTCTTGAGGGCATCGCCCAGGCTGAAAGGGTCGGTTTCGCCCCCATCAAGATCAACGCTGTTGTTCAACGGGAGGTGAACGACCATACCATATTAGACTTGGCCAGACATTTTCACGGCACAGGGCATATCCTCCGGTTTATCGAATATATGGACGTTGGGACCAGGAACAAATGGGAGCCAGCCGAGGTTGTCCCAGGTGCCGAGATCGTAAATTCGATCCATGCGTTGATGCCTCTCGAACCCACAGGTCCGAACTATGCAGGTGAGGTGGCAAAGCGTTACAGGTATCTGGATGGTGGTGGTGAGATCGGGATAATCACTTCGGTAACAAGACCATTCTGTGGCGAGTGCTCACGTGCAAGGTTGTCCACAGACGGCCGAATGTTCACGTGTTTATTTGCCGAGGAAGGTCTGGATTTGAGAGNCCCGATGCGGGGAGGCGCAACTGACAGAGCGCTTCTCGAACTGATTCGTGGGAACTGGTTACAGAGGACTGACCAATACTCGGAATTGAGAAATGAAGCTGCGGGAAACACCAGAAAAGTAGAAATGTACCAGATCGGCGGATGACTGAACCGAAATAATTGACTTGACACTATGGAGAGCTGCCTTAGTTTTAACGACATACCCAATTCTTACATAGTTGATCATAATAGTATACAATATATAACAGGGGGTCTATAAATGCCCGAAGCACTCACCTGGAAGGAAAAGTTGAAGGACCAGGTCCCTGAGGATCTCNCTCGCGAGATTGACAATTTCGAATCGTCGATGGCGCTCAGGAAGCAGGGGAAACTGGAAGAATCGATTTTTTCAGAAACCAGACTGCGAAGAGGTGTTTACGGTCAGCGCTATGATAACGGCCAGCGCTTCGACGGATCCCGGACACAGATCCTCGACTTTCCCAGCGGGGATCTGGTAAAAAGCCCGGACACCCGGTGGGACGCCCCGGGCATGCAGCGGATCAAGATCCCGTTCGGCGGCCTCACTACAGAACAGATGGATGTGCTCGCGGATCTAGCCGAAGAGTACTCGGACTCCATCCTGCACATCACCACCCGCCAAGATGTTCAATTGCACTATGTTCATATCGACGACACGCCGGATATTATGTATCGATTGGCCTCGGTAGGTATTACCACGCGTGAGGCCTGCGGAAATTCCGTGCGAAACGTCACTGCATGCCCTGTTTCCGGCGTTTGCAATACCGAAGCGTTCGATGTAACCCCTTATGCCAAGGCCTGCACCAAGTTCCTGCTGGGGCACCCGGACTGCCAAGATTTTGGCAGAAAATTCAAGATNGCCTTTTCAGGCTGCCGCCATGAGGCNTGTGGGCTGACCGGCATGCACGATCTTGGCGCCATTGCCGCCACAAAGGTTGTCGACGGTACAGAGAAGCGTGGATTCGAACTCTACGTCGGTGGTGGTCTTGGCGCGGTTCCGCACCAGGCCAAACTCTTCGATCCGTTCGTTTCGGAGGAGGAACTTCTGCCTCTCGCCCAGGCCATGGCCCGCGTATTCGCAAGGTTGGGTGAGAAGGCGAACAGGGCAAGGGCACGGGTGAAATTTCTGATCGCCAAGCTGGGTATCGACGAGTTCAAACGGCTGGTGTTGGAGGAGCGCAAGGTGCTCCCTGAAGATCCGGCCTGGACGGATTACCTCTCCGACCTGTCCGTTACCGACGAGGCACCCCTGAAGATCGCGCAGCCGATGAATGGCACAGCCAGGACCGAAGGATTTGACGCGTGGTTCAGGACCAATGTCTACAGGCAGCGACAGGACGGGTATGTAACGGCGACGGTTACGCTGCCCTTGGGCGATTTGACCTCGAACCAGATGCGCGAACTTGCGAATATCTCACGCAAATACGTGGATGACACCATCCGTGCAACTGTGGAGCAGAATATTGTGCTGCGATGGGTGAGCGAAGCAGATGTACCGGAGCTCTATTCTGCGCTCAAGGCCATTGGCCTCAATGAACCGGGTGCCGGCACCATTGTGGATGTGACGGCTTGCCCGGGCACGGATACGTGCAAGCTGGGGATTGCATCTTCCAGGGGACTGGCTGGTGAGTTGCGGACGCGTCTTGGGGAAAAGAACTTGGAGCTGGACGAGGCGATCGAAAATCTGAGAATCAAGATCAGCGGCTGTTTCAATTCCTGCGGTCAACACCATGTAGCTGATCTCGGCTTTTATGGGATCAGCAGAAAGATCGCAGGATACACTGTGCCACATTTCCAGGTTGTTCTCGGGGGGCAGTGGACTGAGAATGCGGGCTCCTTTGGACTCGCAATGACCGCAGTACCGTCAAAACGTGTACCGGATGTGGTTACGCGACTGACTGAGAATTACATCCAGGGGAGGAACAAGGATGAGTCCTTCCAGGACTATGTTAGGCGGATCGGGAAGGTCGAGGTCAAGGGGCTGCTGGATGATCTGACCACGGTTCCGCCCTTCGAGGAGGACCCGTCATTCTACACTGATTGGGGTGACACGCGGGTGTTCACCACAGGCGACATGGGTAAGGGAGAGTGTGCAGGCGAGGTGGTGCCGCTTGTCCAGTTCGAACTGTCGAACTGTGAACGCGAGGCCTTCGAGGCTCAGGTTTTTCTCGACGAGGGTGAATACGAACAGGCATACAAAACTGCATACAGTGCAATGGTTCACGCGGCCAAGGCCCTAGTGAAGACCCAGTTCCTGGATGTACCGGAAGACCCGGATACAATAGTAGAGGAATTCAGAACTCGGTTCAACGATACGGAGCTGTTCTTNGATGCGTTTGCCAAAGGCAAGTTCGCAAACTATCTTTTCCGGGTGCATAAGGAGGAAGTCTCCGAGTACAATCAGGATAAGGCACATCAGGTAATCCAAGAAACGCAGTTGTTTATCGAGGCGACACACGCCTGTTATGGTCGGATGAATGTGGTGACCGCGTAGAGAAGGAAATAGCCTCTCCGGAGGGCGCAACCATCGGAAGCACCAAGAGGACTCATGGATACCAACAAGATCAATCTAAAGTTCTATCTGAAAAAAGGGCAGGACACTGACCCGGAAACCTGGTTCGAAGTATTCAATACTTGGATTCCTGATACACCGGACGAGGTGTTGATAGATGTGGCCGACTACAGCCACGTGCACAGAGGCCCTGTTACCCTCCTGGTGGGTCACGAAGCAAATTACAGTATTGACAATACGGATGGACGATGCGGTCTCCTATACGACAGGAAACAGCCTCTGGAAGGAACGGCAGGCCATCGGATCGGTTTGGCCCTGAGCAAGGCCGTTGCCGCCTGTGTGCGACTTGAAGATGAGCCAAGGTTTAGCGGATCGGTCCGATTTCTAGGCAACGAATTTCTGCTTGTCCTGAATGACAGACTCTTGGCCCCGAACACTGGCGAAACCTTGGAAGCCATTCGAGAACACCTAGATTCTGTCCTGAGTGTTTTCTATTCAGGTTCGGCACATTCCGTTGATCACATAGGTGATTCGAATGGGAGATTCACCCTTCTTGTCAAATCCGAAGGGCCTTCTGCAATGGCCAAATTGATGGAGAATTTGGATGGTGTTTTTTAAGGTTTTGAACCTTGACAATCCATCAGAAAGTTCTATATTTCGGTTAGATTATTCCGNACCTGANTGNTCTNGATTCGATTTTAGATAGATACCACTACTACAACGGGAAAGGGGTGAATCGGATGGCGTANATTATCGCCGAGCCCTGCATNGATGTTATGGACAGAGCNTGCGTGGAGGTTTGTCCNGTGGACTGCATCTATGAGCCGGATGCCACCAACCTGCCGGAGGAAGAACGCAAGAACATGCTTTATATCCATCCGGAGGAATGCATCGATTGTGGGGCTTGCGAGCCCGAGTGTCCGGTAGAGGCGATCTTCGCGGAAGAGGATACCCCCGAGGAGTGGACCGATTACATTGAGATTAATTCAAAGGCATTCGAGTAAACACGTAACCTATTAGCAATACTGTATTTGCAAATTGAGTTGAGATGCCAGGGCCTGTTTCCNGGTCCTGGCCTTTTCTGTTTTGTACGATAAGACCTTGTATTCCTTGATAATTTAGATGGCAGGATTTGTCTACGTAATTATCTAGGCTGATACGGATTTATTAGAATCACAAAGGAGTTGAAGTTCAATGGAGTAGTTCAGGATACCTCCCAGGCAGTGTTTCACCAGAGATACAGTACCAACACCCTCCCGAACTGGTATCTGGCACAGCCCTTCCGAAGCCTGGCTTACAATGGCGAGATCAATACGCTTCAGGGAAATGTGAACCGGAGGACGGCCTGGGAGTCGGAACTGGAATCGAAGGCCTGGGGCCGATACGTCTCCAGAATCAAGTCTATTGTGGATGCCACCGGGAGTGCCAGCGATATCATCACACGCTCGGAGAATTTCCTGCCGATGTTCTGGAAGGTGGCACCGCACGCGCCCGAAGAAGGAGATGAGCTGGTGATTCCCGAACGGTACCAGGAGATNCATCGAGAGACGCACAGACAGNAGGTTATAAAACAGCAGGACCAATTCCACGCGCTACAAGCGGATGAACGAAGCTGATTTTGAACCGGACTTCCGCTCGGATTGGAACACTGACGACTCCCCTCGATACGACATTGCCAATGGAAAACTGTCCTGAGGCAGATGATAAAAGGAAAGGACCTATGATTGATTTATCGGGTAAGGTAGCGCTGATAACCGGTTCGTCGAGAGGAATCGGACACGGTTGCGCATTGGAGATGGCAAAAGCAGGCGCTAACATTACGGTGAACTACAACACGCATCCGGAAAATGCCGAGACGGTGGCAGAAGGTGTACGAGCCGCAGGTCGGGATGCCCTTGTCGTTCAGGCCGATGTCTCGGACAGGGAAGCGGTCGACAAGATGGTTGCCGAAACGGTCTCGACCTTCGGGCGCCTTGATATCGTTGTCTGCAATGCCTACTACAGCAAACGCGAACCCTTTCTGGAGCTATCGATCGAGGCGATGGAGCGAACGCTTGCGGTGTGTCTCTGGGGGAGCTTTCACACGGCCCAGGCCGGCGCCCAGCAGATGGTTGAACAAGGTGAAGGTGGGAGCATTCTGTTTATCACCTCGGTCCTGGCGGAGGTGGCTTTCCCCACCTCTGTGCCCTACAACACTTCCAAGGCCGGCCTCAACCATATGTGCCGGACGATTGCCGCGGAGCTTGCCCCGCACGGGATTCGGGCGAACGCCATCGAGCCCGGGTACACCGATACGCCGGGAGAGCGACAATTCGCCACCGAAGAAGAAATGGAAGAAGCTGCGAAGGGTCTGCCCCTGGGTAGGCTGGGGACCATCGAGGATCTGGGAAAGGCCGCCACATTTCTTTGTTCCGACGCTGCCGATTATATCACAGGCACGATACTGAAGGTAGATGGTGGATATTGCCTCAAGTAATCTTACAGACTCCTGCGGTCTGACCCTGACAGCGATCCAGTCGAGAGGATGGGGAAGCTATGGCAACCGATCTGGCCGGACACATTCAGAGTACACCACTTTCGGACACGCACGAACACCTCAGAAAGGAAACCGAATGGGTCGATGATGGGCCCGATATTCTCCAGGATCTGTTCGGAAATTACGTTCCAGCAGACCTCTATACCGCCGGGGCCTCGAGCGAGGCGATGAAACGGTTGATGGATGCATCGGATCCGGATCTGGCGGGTCGGTTCGAGGGTGTCCGCGACGCCTGGGAGGCCACGCAGTTTACAGGATATGGTGAGGCTGTTCGTTTGATCGCGGAGAAGTTGTACGGGATGTCCGAACTCACCGCANATGGTCTTGCTTCCGCCCAGGACAGGCTCAAGGTATACCGCAAGCCGGGCGGTCGCCACAGTTTGCTAAGCAAGAAAGCCAACCTTGATCATGTTCAGGTGGATGATTTCTGCTGGGAATGTCTCCCGGATGCCTCAGGTCCGGATTTCTTTCTGTACGACCTTTCCTGGGCGGGGTTCTGCAATGGCGTTCTCGACACAGAGGCNATTGCCAAGGCAACGGGTATCGAGGTCGTAGACCTCAACACCCTTCAACAGGGCATGGAGGCGATCTTCGAAAAGTATGGTCCCTGCGCGATTGCCGTGAAGGCTCAGCACGCGTACACCCGGACGCTACGGTGGGAAGATCGGGAAGAGACCGACGTTTCGAAGGCATTGACCGAGGTGCTGTCCTCGAAGGACTCCGTCCCCGAGGATACACGACTTTGCCTGGGTGACTGGTGTTGGGCGAAAGGAGTGGAACTCGCGATAGAGCACAATCTTCCCTTCAAGCTCCATACAGGATACTACGCAGGAAACGATCGGATGCCTGTGGACCGGATCCGTTCAGGCAACCTCTGCGAGCTATTAGCGCGGTATCTGGATGCCCGATTCGTATTGATGCACATCGCGTATCCTTACAATGACGAACTCGTAGGGTTGGCCAAACACTATTCAAATGTATGGGTGGATCTGTGCTGGGCGTGGTCGATCGATCCATTCAGCTCCTCCGACTTCGTTCGCCGGTTTCTCCACGCCGTGCCATCCAACAAGCTGTTCGCTTTTGGAGGCGATACGGGGTGGCCCACAAGCTCGGCAGCGTACGCCTTGCAGGCCAGAAGGTGGCTGACACGCGCACTGGAAGCCGAGGTGACAGAAGGCCTCATGACGGAACCGCAGGCGATGAAGGTGGCAAGCAGGCTGATGCACGAAAATCAGGCCGATTGCTTCGAGCTTTCCGGTACCAGAAGTGCTATACAAGACGCTCTGAAGGCATAAATCCGATGAGCCGCATCTCAATTCTGAGTCTGAACATCTGGAACTACAATGAGCCATGGATGCACAGGCGGAACTTGATTATCGATCTCGTCAAGAGGTCTTCGCCAGACCTCATAGGGTTTCAGGAAGTACGACACGACGGAAATCGGGACGTAGATGGGAAAAATCAGGCAGAGCAACTGGCGGAGTTCCTTCCGGATTACCAGTACATTTTCCGACCTGCACAGTGTGACCCCGAACGTGACCAGTGGGAAGGTCTGGCGATTTTTTCCCGGCACCCCTTTGTGAATTCGAGCTTCACGGAACTCAGTAGAGATTCTTCGGACAACAGAGACAATCACCAACGGATCGTACTGCATGGAGAATTCCAAATCGGTGGGGAGCGCATCCATCTGTTCGATACCCACCTGTCGTTGAGCAGGGATGGGCGTGTGCGAACGACACGGGAGATCACAGCATTTACGGATCAGTATCCGGGTCCCAAGGTCCTGGTGGGTGACTTCAACGAGGTCTCTCACGAGCAGCCGATACGGCACGTTGTGACGCAAGCAGGTTTTATCGACAGCTGGGAGATGCTGCATAGGAAAGATACGGGTCTGACCTATTCCAATTCGAATGCCTACGTGAAAAATGAGTTGGAAAATGGAGGTCGAAGAATCGATTACGTTTTTTCTCGAGACGGGGCAGAGGTCGAGCGTTGCGAGATCGTGGGCAATGTTCCCGATGACGAAGGTAAATTTCCCTCCGACCATTTCGGGTTGTTCGCAGATGTGCTTTTGGGGAATGGCAGATGAGCGAGATCGTTGTTTCCACCTGGGCATTCGGCGAACGAGCGAATGTTCCCGGGTGGGAGATTCTCAAGACAGGGGGATCTGCACTGGACACCGTGGTGGCAGGGGAGGGTGCACTTGCCTTCGGCCGTAGTCAAGGGTACTCTGAAAGGGAAATGCTGACGGATGGTTCAAGGAAAGCGTGGGAGGAGTGGAAAGCAGGTAGGTCAGGTAGACCAACCGATTCCCACCATACCATCGGCTTGGTGGCACTGGATCAATCAGGTGATATCGTGGCAGCGTGCACGACAAGTGGACTTGGGTTCAAGATGAAAGGCAGGNTCGGTGANTCGCCCCTCATTNGAAGCGGTCTCTACGCGGACAACGAGGTGGGTGCTGCTGCAGCCACGGGTCGTGGGGAGGAGATTGCACGGGTGTGCGGATCCTTTCTCATTGTGGAATTTATGAGACAGGGCAAGACCCNCCAGGAGGCGTGCGAGGAGAGCGTAACTCGACTTCTAGACCGCGTACCGGTCTCCCGTGTAAACCAGATGGCTTTTATTGCACTCAATCGTGATGGTCAATTCGGGGCGGCTGCTGCCAGAGATCCATTCCCTTATGCGGCTGCAAATGCGAATGGAAATCGCTTGCTGGCCGGCATATGTTTGCAGAAGGAATCCTGAGAAGGTCATTACACGTGGACCCCACTCACGTGTAGCTAGCTTTCACTGCGCTACCCACCTTCGTCGATCCTTACGGTTCGGTTTAGATTCCCCCCTGTTCCTCCTTGAATACGCAAGGAACAGAGTTCCTCCGATCCTTTCCCGGCTGATACAAACCACTCCAGCTCGCGTCCTCCAGTTACGCCGGCAAGATGCCCCAGATCGCGATGTCCTTCCGAAGAGAGACTCTCCACACCGTTCGCGGGATGAAACTCCACCTGAACAGGCTGCAATCTCCTGAGCAGTCTGCCCTTTTGGGTAACATTTGTTGGGAACTCGCCACGGTTGACCACCCTGACTCGGATTCTGTAGACCTGTCCACCCACTGCATCTACCTGCAGGTCCTCCAATGACACGTTGGGATGCTTATTTGCGTGTGCCAACGTGAACCGGTAGGTCCCTTGGGATATTTTCGCCAAATCGGGCAGAGCCGGGTTCGCAAGGTGATTGAAGCAGAAGCCCCCAATATCGACGGGTCCGAGCTGGGGGTGAAGGAAGGTCTTCCAGGGCCTGAAGAGGGGGGCCTTGGAACGCTGGCGGTCCCACCACTTCATCAGTCTCCGCATCTGCTCCTCCCTGTCCGCTTCGGTTTCAGCCCCAAACTGTTCCTCCGTTGTGATGCCCGCACTGTCTTTTATCGTGCCCAGTTCGAATTCGTAGACAAACAACCCGAGGTGGTGATACCCGAAGTTGTGAAAGTGGCCTCGCAGATTGTTATCTCTGTTACGTACGCCACGATACTTGATGACGGGCACCACCGGAAATCCCGTTTCTTTAGCGGCCAGGCGTGCGATGTCTTCCATCACTCTCTCATCGGATTCATTGATGTCGGATAGCNATCCAGTGGATGGTGGTCTCAGCACTGCAGCAGGCCCAGTATGGTATCCCAGGATCCCAAACAGGTTTGGGCGACCGTGTATGAACTCGGCAATATGACGCATCTCCGGCTCGCTGAAAGGGAAATCCCCCGCACCGTACTGCTCGGGTTCCGGCCGCCAGTCGTAGGACCAGTTCCGGTTCCAATCGAATCCCCTGCCCTCGCTCCAGATTCTATCTGAACCATCCCAGGCGTGTATGCTACCCTCCGGTAGGGATCTGAAGTACGGACCTCTGGTCTCGGGCGTGCGTTGAATGAGAAGTCGCTTGTCTTTTGGATCCAGGGCGTGATTGCCGTCAGGATGCTCCTGTCGCATCGTCAGAATCAGGCCATCGCCATTTACGTCCTCCTGAAAAAGTGTGTTGGGTTTCATTTGATCCCAATCGGTACGGCTGCGGATGCGACCGGATGTTGTTACCACGTGTTCGGCGCCATCCGGATTGAGTCGCGGAACAATGTGGAAGGCAACCCGTTTGAGGATATCGGACCTAGCGTGGTCGGACAACAATTGCCGTGCTGTATACAGGGCCGCGTGAGTACCAGCCAGCTCGCCGGCATGGATGTTTCCGTGGACCAGGTAGGCTGGTTTGTCTTCCGAATTTCCACTGGAGAGATCAGTTACAGTGAGGAGAAGGACTTCCCTTCCAGCCCTAGATTTGCCTAGCGAATCCAGTGTACACAGCTCGGGTCGGCAGGAAACCAGGGCGTGGAGGTAGCGGTCTAATTCATCATAGTTGAGAAACGAGTGGAACGGCAGCGCCGGTATTCGTGGTCTGGGAGACATTCGAATTGCTCCTAAATAATGTACCTTTTGGTATGCAGTGGAAAGGCAAGGTACTGGGAGAGACNGGAAAAGTAAACCTGATTTCNAGACGAACCGTNNCCNGCAATGGACCTCTGTCATCANGGGTTTTTTCCCCATTGATGCNCGGCAAATTCCTATATTTTTNAANCATCTGACNGTAGGCTACCTGATAAAATTCGATGGNGGTTGCTCACGGACTTCGAGAGGCAAACGGCCTCTTCAGAGCCGTCTCGGCACCNTTGGATTTTCTATGAGACACTTCTACAGGGCATTACTGGTAGTGTGCCTGAGCTCNTCCGCATTTGCGGGTGAGCCCCCTGTGGACATGTACACCCCGGCCAGAGATTCCCTCTTTGTATTGGAACGATTCGACAGTTACGCGAAAGCCGTCGGAGAGTTCCCCAAGAACTGGGAGGGTAGAACCGGGTGGCGTCAGAAACGGACCAAGAGACCGGAGGATTTGTATTACAAGATTGAGGTCGAGGACGGTGATTACTTCCTGAGGGCGCAGACCATTGGAAAGGCTACCAATGTCGGGAGAGACGCCAGAGTCAACCTGCGTGTTTACAACCTCGTTCGGTGGAGGTGGCGCGTACACAGCCTGCCCCTTGGCGCCGATGAGAGTGATGCGGAAAAGAACGACAGCGGAGCGTCCGTTCGCCTTGTATTCAAGGGCAGATGGCCTGTCCCGAAAACGCTGAAGTATGTTTGGAGCACTACCCTTCCCAAGGGAACTGAAACAGTAAGCCCGTCCAGCGATCGCACGAGGGTGGTGGTGTTAGAGAGCGGTCCGGATCTTGCCGGAAAATGGGTCTGGGAGGAAGTGAATGCATACGAAGACTACAGGCGGCTTTTCGGTGGTGAACCACGCCTTGTTGAGGCGATTGCCGTCATCACGGATTCGGATAACACCTTGTCGCCCGTAAAGGCCGACTATGACGACTTTCTATTCCTGATCGCGGCACCAGACAGCACCGTGAACACAGGCACAGAAGGAGACCAGGAGACTGACCAATGATTGACCAAACTTCAACATCCGGAGCAATGGGTGCTGTTATGCTGCGGCGAATCACTGGCATATCAGCCAGAATAAATCGGAGGTGTACGATGAGATGGATTTCGAAGATCGGAGGGTGGTGTGCTTCTCCACCTATATCGTCAGGACCGCCATTGGCCCTGATGCTGGGTCTGGCGATTCTCATTCTGTCCAGAGCAGGAAGCGCGGCTGCTCAAAATGTTTCCGTTTCGGATTACGAGGTGCCCATCAGTCGTGCGGATATACTACGGATCGACGCCTTCAGCTTCAACTATGTCACCGAGGGCGAAGAGGCGGTGGTTCAGACGGGAGACCTGACCGTTGTTTATAAGAAGTTCTACGAGTCTCAGCCTTATGCTTACTCCATTGACCTGAATGGCGGGACTTCGTTCAACAAAGACAATATCAACGATAAGTGGACGGGCAACCTTCTGCCCCAACTCAAGACGAACTTCAAGAAATACCGCACAAAGCAGGGAAACCTTTTCTTCTCGTGGGGGACGGACTCCCGGCACGATGTCTTCTGGGGTACCGGCAGGAGTTTTGACCGACCTATGGTGGACATGACAGTGGGAGTCGGATATGGCCGGTTCATCAACGCAACGGCCTTACGCAAAGCTGTAAGGATCGAAGAGTTCTTTCTGGACGAAGGCATCATCTCCGAGCATCTGCCTAAAGGTATGATGATCGAATTCGCCCACATCATCGAGCGAGAGAGTGAGTACAAAGAGATCCACGGGAATCGGTATCAGAACTATTGGTTCGAGGATATGCTGGCGGAGATCGAGAAGTCCGGACAGGTACACGGAGAGATTGGATACGGACTGCTAAGGATGCAGGAGGTGCTGTTCAAAGAGAGAATCAACGACAGGTTCTATGGATGGGATTTGACTGCAGGCGTCCAGTTCGAGGTGTTGACACCATTTGAGGGGCAAGATCGGCGGGCGCCAGCCCTATCCTTCAATTTCAGGTACTCTCGTCCATTGAGCTGGAGTACTCAGATCAATACGGACCTGAATGCAGATACCCCGTTTTCCGGAGATTTCGGCAGGGTCTACAATATCAGCCAGGACACCGACTTTATTTACGAAATCACAAACAAGGTGAGTTTCACGACATTTCACACATTCCGAATCAACAAACGCAGCGGTATGGATGCCAGGCTGAGTACGTCGATTTCGATCGCGTTCAACTTTTTCATTGAGAACAAAATCAACCTGGCACTCTCCGAGTCGATCACGACGGTTGAGGGAGAACCCTTCAGGCAGAGCTTCAATGTAGGGCTGAGCTACAGAATATTCTGAGGTCGTGCGGCCCTGGAATCGAGAACCCGCGCCCCCGGTCCAAACCTGATTCGTCGTGTGCGCCACCATTGGATTGTCCCAGATGGCCCTTGGGCAATTCCAATTCTGTAACTTTCTCCTGCCTAAAGTCCCCCCACAGCGGTCACCACCGCTTCCGCAGTGATTCCAAAGTGTTCCCAGGTTTCCATATGCCCTTCCGATGGCGCAATTCTTGGGTCGGTTATGCCGATGTGCGCGCTTGGTATGCCCAGATCTGATGCTGTGGTTGCGGCCAATCCCGCAAAGCCCCTCAGTCCAGTAGTCACATCTCCAATCTTGCCATCTTCTATGGTAACCACACCATCTGTATACGGCCCAAGGAGTCGATCTAACTCTCCTTCAGAAACGGGCAGGCCGTTTACGATGTGGACATCCGTAGCGATCCCTCTACCGGCGAGGGTTTCGAACGCCTCACCCGCAAGGAATGCCGGCGCGCCAAAGGCGAAAATTGCACGCTTCGCACCAGGCGTGGTTCGGTAGGTCGTAACCGCTTCCCAGCTCTCCGTGGTTTCCCACAGGGGACCTGAACCATCCTGTTTCTCGAGGATAGGCAGGTCGTCGCGCGGAATGCCGATGACATGCCCGCCATAATTTGCGGCAAGGTCGACGACTGTAAGGAAGGCTGCTCTTGCATCGGCAGGGGCATAAAACCTGTGGAGATAATGTAGATATGTAAGACCGACGTTTACCCAGTCCAACCCCCAACCAGAGAAGTGGTCTCTGCCGGTGCACGCACCTACGTGCGACAAATGGAAGGTGACGTTCAACCCCTCATTCACGCCGGTCAGATTCCGCTGGTATTGCCACATGTCGAACCCTTCTCGGGCGATTCCTTCAAAGAACGCGGCAAACGTGGACACCACGTTTAGTTGAGGATTCCTGGTGCTGGTTGCAAGGCCGTTGGCCAGCAGAGTTGCCGCCTGTTATTCGATACTCATTTCGAACTGGTGGTTTGCATCGATAAGGCCCCTAGCCTTGCCCAGTTTTGTGGAGGGATCCAGGTCACAGCCTACCACGAAGACCTGATCCGGATAGGATTCTGCAACCAGGGCGTAACCCGCTTCAGATCCACCACGGGCACTGGCCTTGTCTCCCGGTCCAGGCAGTTCGCAGGCCGCCAGCTCGTCCTTCGGCAGGACGAGGTTCGGGCTGCCTGGTGCAGGACGCGCGTCGGTGCCGACCTTTCTGGGCGGCTGTAACTTCAACGTTTCCAGAGCTGCGCACTGAGCTTCTGAAGCGCTGAACATCGGACTTGCCAGCACCTCGTCGGCGCTTCTGCCTTTCATCCCACCATCGTGATGGCCTGCCCCTCCCGGTAGTTCATTGACCAGGAACACACATTCCAGCATAGGTTCGATGTCTCTGAAACTCATCAGGGAACCCGGTATCCAGACCTCCCTGTCCATAGGAACGTCCTGCTGGGACGCAAATGCCTTCACTTCGTCGAGGATTCCATACTGTTCTCCGAAGCTGGTTAGGTCGACCCTGCCTGCACCATTTGACTGGTACCCCGTGGGGTAGATCAGGCTCGGCTTACCGGCCTGGGCAAGGGTATAGGCTTCGCGATAGGCGCTGTAGAGCTGTGCAGCATGGTGAACACTTGGTATTTCCAGGATATCTACTCCCATAGCAGCGATTACAGAACGCGGATCCTTGTCCAGAATACTCTTGGTACTTCCGGACAACTGGATCCCATTCCTGTCCATCACAAACGTGACCGGTGCTTCGTGCACGTGTGCACCATTGAATCCATTCAAGGCCTGACCGGAGATCCATCCGGCGTCTCCGCAGTGGACAATCACCCAACTGCCGTCACCGTAGACACCTCGTTTGCCTAGGGCCTGACCCACCGCCACAGGGATCATGACACCCAGCCTGCCACCATTCAACTGTGTTCCACCCGGTAGCCAGGACACGTGACCGGGGATGTCCAGGCCGCGTCTGAAACTTTCTACCACGCTATCGGGAGAAATGAAACCGAATGCGGACAGGGCTGAGAAATAGCCCACACTGGTATGGGCGTGCTCAATGGTGTACTCGATTCGCTCGTAGTCCACCACCGCAAGAGAGAGGAGAAGGGGAGGGATCAGGCCCATACCGCCTCCCAGGTGGTCTGCCTCACCTATCTCAGCCAGGGATGCGAGGGAACGGATGGACGTTCTGGCTGCTTCGATTTCCAGGGCATTCAGGGCGTGGATCTGGTCTTCACCTAGGGCATCCGTATTATCGATTCGAATGTGGAGAGGCAACACTTCAGAGTAGATACTGGTAGACAGATAGCGTGTTCTGGCTAGAAGGGCTTGATTCCTCGACGCTTGATCGGCGGTGGCGCGCTTCAGGTTAGCCATGGCAAAGGGCTCCTTTATACGGGAAGGGATGTGGCTTGATATGCATCTGGGAATCGGCATTGCGGGGAGAAAAACTAGGGAGTTTTACGACGTGATGGTCTAAAATAACCTGCCAGCAGAAAAAAGCCAGACAAAAATGGGGTTCAAAAGTCGCACCTACTTTTAGGTGGCTGTGGGACCTTCAGTGTGGTATTTTATGGTCGTGATTGGAGGCCGTGATCCTTTATTTTCGGTGCTTAGAAAGGAGTTTGGAAATGGCTGATACGGTGCTGGCAGCGCAAATGTACACCGTTCGGGAATTCACCAAGACGCCCGCCGATATCGCAGCGTCTCTGAAAAAGGTCAAGGCACTTGGATACGATGCGATGCAGGTTTCCGCCTTTGGCGAGGTCGACACTCAGGAACTCAAGAATCTCGCCGACGGGGAAGGGCTGGATATCTGTGCAACACACACCGGCTACGAAAGGATGCGGGATCAAACCCAGGCGGTGATTGATGAGCACCTGACCCTTGAATGCAAATATCCGGCGATAGGCGGCTTGCCACAGGTGTATCGGGAGGGTGGAGGAGACGGTTTCAAGAGATTCGCCCACGAGGCGTCTGGTGTAGCCAGAAAACTCGCAGATGCGGGGCTAACCTTCGGGTACCACAATCACAGCTTCGAGTTGGAGCGGTTCGGCGATCGCACGGGTTTGCAGATTCTGATGGAAGAAAGTGACCCTGAAGTCTTCCAGATGGAGATCGATACCTATTGGATCCAGCATGGCGGAGGTGATCCCGCGGAATGGATCAGAAAGTCGAAAGGAAGAGCGGATCTGGTTCACGTAAAGGACATGGAAATGAAAGGGCGAGAGCAGCTCTATTCCGAGGTGGGAGAAGGAAATCTCAACTGGCCTGCCATTCTGGACGCGTGCAAAGAAGCAGGGACAAAATGGTATATCGTTGAGCAGGATACCTGTCAACGCGATCCGTTTGAGAGTCTGGGCATCAGCTTGAAGAATCTTCAGGGTATGGGATTGAAGTAGTGTAGTTCGGAGCAGACCATTCCCGCGGAATGACACTACAATGTCCCGGTCGGTCCACGGGGAACAATGGTGATCCTGAATGCAAGGCTATGTTGAGCGGAATCTGGAGGAGGTCGATCGGGAGGAGCTACTCGAGTTTGTACATGAGATCCTGGAGGCCGAGTGCGGACTTCAGGTGCGCAACCAACTCCGGCGATCGATACAGAAGTACATTTCAGAATTCGAGCCCTCCGGCAGGCATTTCGTCGCACTCTACAGCGATGAAACGCCCAGGGCTGTTCTGGCGGTAGACCGTGTGAATTCCAAGCGAGCTGTTCTCAAATGGATATTCGTGGCCGAAAGCGATCGAAAGAAGGGTCTAGGCTCGAGTCTTGTGGATCGCGCCATCGGATTTGCCGAAGACGCTGGATATGATCGGCTGGTTCTTGGAACAATGACCCAGATGGAATCGGCACACAGGTTGTACAGAAAAAAAGAATTCGTATACAAGGAGCAGGTGAAGTTTTGGCGCCGGCCCATGATGATCTACGAACGGTCCCTTCTTAAGAATGACGGCAGGACCCGGGGGGGCGGAAATTCATCCCAATGAACAGGGGAGTCAATGACATACAGTGATTTGTCGTTCGACGACATTGTTTCGTCCACTGAGGACAATTACCAGGTGCGTTCGAAGGCGCCCGGACCAAGTGGGAAACTCCTTGGTTTGACCGAGGAGCAGGTGATCAGTTCTCCCAGTGGTGACATCTTCGGTTACAGTCAGAATGCTGGCATGGGCTGGGAACCAGCTCACCTGGGTAGACCGGAATTTCTCATTCTAAGCACGATGGGCGGCATACGTGCACCGGACGGAAGTCCTGTTGCTCTGGGCTATCACACGGGTCACTGGGAGGTGGGTCTGCTGATGGAAGAGGCGGCGAACGAAATCAGTCGCCTGGGTTGCATTCCGTTTGCCGGGTATTGTTCAGATCCCTGTGATGGCCGATCCCAGGGGACAACCGGCATGATGGACAGCCTCGCCTACCGCAACGATGCCGCGACCGTGTTGCGTAGGTTGATACGATCCCTTCCAACCCGGAAAGGCGTGATCGGTGTTGGCACGTGCGACAAGGGTTTGCCGGCGATGATGTTGGCTCTGGCCGCGATGCACGATCTGCCTACGATCGTGATACCGGGCGGCGTAACCCTGCCGCCTGAAAATGGGGAAGATGCAGGGAAGATCCAGTCGGTGGGTGCACGGCTGTCTCACGGTGAAATGACGATAGAAGAGGTGCAGGATCTGGGGTGCAGGGCATGCGCGTCTCCAGGTGGCGGGTGTCAGTTCCTCGGAACCGCGGCCACTTCGCAGGTGGTCGCGGAGGGACTGGGCTTTGCACTGACACATTCCGCCCTTGCCCCATCGGGTGAGCCGCTCTGGTTCGAGATGGCCAAGCGATCCGGACGTGCGGTTCTGGCATTGCACCGCGACGGATGTACGACAAGCGACATCCTGACCGACGATAGTCTCTATAACGCAATGGTTACTCACGCGGCTTTCGGGGGATCCACAAATCTTCTTCTGCACATTCCCGCCATCGCACACGCGGCAGGCCTCACCAGACCGGTCGTCGACGACTGGAACAGAATTAATCGACAGGTTCCCAGACTGGTAGACGCGCTTCCCAACGGACCCCAGTTTCATCCTACGGTGAGAGCCTTTCTCGCGGGAGGCGTTCCCGAAGTAATGCTCCACCTGCGCGGACTCGGTCTGTTGAAGGAAGACGCCTTGACGGTGACCGGAAGGACGCTGGGTGACAATCTGGATTGGTGGGAGGGTTCGGATCGACGCGTGCAACTTCGTGAGACACTGAAACATCAAGATGGCGTTGAACCGGACGATGTTATTATGGATCCCGACAGGGCGCGTTCAAAGGGATTGACCAGTACTGTCTGTTTTCCGGTAGGTAACATTGCGCCGGAGGGGTCCGTGATCAAGAGTACGGCTATAGACCCCAGTGTAGTGGATGAGGACGGTGTCTACCGGATGACCGGACCGGTGAAAGTTTTTTCGACGGAGCGTGCCGCCATTGCTGCGCTGAAAGATCCGGGACCCAAGGGCATCAAGCCGGGGGATGTAATGGTCCTGATCAGCCGTGGGCCAATGGGCGCTGGTATGGAGGAGATTGCACAGATCACCACATCTTTGAAATACCTGGATTTTGGAAAACATGTAGCCGTCCTGACCGATGCCAGGTTCTCCGGGTTTTCAACGGGTGCCTGTATCGGGCACATCGGTCCGGAGGCCCTTGCCGGTGGTCCAATCGCGCATTTGCAGGATGGAGATCTCGTTGAGATTCTGATCGACCGAGATAACCTGGAAGGGAGCATCAATCTGGTCGGCAGCGGGGGAGAGGTGTTTGGTGAAGCGGAAGGTACACGTTTGCTGTCGGAGCGAGACATCAGCATACCCATGTCTGCCGATGCGAATCTTCCTGAGGACACACGACTTTGGGCGGCACTGCAAAATGTGGGAGGTGGGACCTGGGGCGGTTGCGTCTACGACGTCGATGCCATTGTTGCGTGTCTGAACGCGGGAACCGAGGCTCTGACCAGGGCCTCTAGTGATTCCGGTGTCTGACACGTCAGGAGGGTCTGTTCTGAATTGGTCGGCTGGACCCGAGTCCCCAGTTCTTGCCTACCGTGAGGTTCACGTATGGCGTGTGTCTCTAGATCAGGGCTTAGAACGTGTCAAAGAACTGAAGACCACGCTCGCACAGGATGAACTAGATCGTGCCGCACGGTACAAATTTGATCATCACCGGTCGCATTTCATAGTCGCCAGGGGATCTCTGAGGACCATCCTCGGACGGTACGTGAGAACCCATCCCTCCGAAATCAAGTTTTCGTACTCCTCGCACGGAAAGCCCCGCATCCTACCGGCAAATGTCAATGAGACTCCCAGCTTCAACCTTTCGCATTCCGGAGGCATTGCTTTGATTGCGTTGACACTTTGTGACGATATAGGTGTTGACGTGGAATACTCAAAGCGCAGTGTGCGGGATAGGAAGATTGCCGAGCGCTTTTTCTCAAATGGGGAAGCCAAAGCCCTGGAGGATGTGCCTTGTGATCTGAAAAAGGAAGCATTTTTCAACTGCTGGACGCGCAAGGAGGCCTACATCAAGGCGATCGGTGGGGGGCTGTCCTGTCCGCTCGACCAGTTTGAGGTCTCTCTCACCCCAGGGGACCCTGCTGCATTGCTGAGTGTAAAGGGTGAACCAGGGGCATCGTCGAGGTGGTGGATGGTAGCATTGCGCCCTGCGGCGGACTATGTTGCAGCGGTTGTGGTGAAGGGTAAATACTATAATCTGGTGTGCTGGGACCTGGGCCAATGATCTAGATTAACGACCCGGTACACGAAAACGGCTCCGCTGGTTTACTCACGGAGTCGTTTTGGCTTCCAGATGCCGAAGCTTGCCAGGGTGTCACCGCCTATGATCCACCCGAATGAGTATGGCGTTGGAATCTAATTCCGGGTGGAAGATCGGCAGGGGTGTAATGGCTAATTCGTAAGTCGCATTCGGTCAGGATCAAAGAGGGGTTCGTCCGACACCGTCGCTGGTATGGGATCCCCAAAGTATTCAATTTCCAGGGCGGTCCCAGTAGAGAAATGCTCCATCGGAAGATATGCGTAGGCAATGTGTTTACCTACCGAATACCCATAGTCGGTGCTCGTCACATATCTGACGACACAATCATCTTTGATGACCGGTTCTTTCCCCGACACCACGGCGTTTGGCGAATTCAGAGTCAGGCATGTAAGTCTGCGTTTCGGAACACCTTAAGCCAGGCCAACCAGTGTGTTCCGACCCACAAAGTCCCTCTTCTCAAGTTTGACAGCCCAACCCGATCCTGCTTCCCAGGGATTGTAATCTGTATGAAACACCGCACCCCACGTACGATAGCCCTTTTCCATCCGAAGGGAGTTGAACGCTCCACCTCCCAACGAAAACACGCTCCAGCTTCGTCCAGAGTAAAAGAGCATATCCCACATCATCTGCCCATACTCTGTTGGTGTAAAGAGCTCCCAACCAAGTTCACCAATGTATGAGATACGAACTGGCGATAGCTGGAACCCTACCTACCCAGATTTCTTGTGCACTGAAATATGGGAAACACCGGTTCGACACGTCACCTTCACACACAGATGACAGCACATTCCGGGCATCGGGTCCCCAGAGTCCAATGCCACAATACCGGGATGAGATATCCTTGATATGGACTGATCCATCCTGAGAGAGATGGCTTCGAATCCACGCAAGGCGCTTCCGCGCTAGCGTGCCGGTTTTCCAAATTATGCAGCTCTTCCACCTGCTTCTGAAGGTTTGCGATCTCGGATAGGAGTTGTTCTCTGGATTCGTGATCGGGCATTGGGTTCTCTCTGGAGATCAAGACTGGGGGATTCCCACCGCCGCGCTTCGCCTTTCTACCATTCCTGATTCCATAGATTCCGGATAACGTTCCGGCAAATGCGATACATCGCCAAGCACATTCATTCCCTCTTCATCAATCTGCCAGCCTGAAATGTCCAGATTCTTCTCCAACTGTTCCGCACCTCGCGCCCCCACTATTGCCGAGGTTATTCCCGGCTGGTCCATCACCCACCGGATTGCGACCTGCGCGGGGGATCGACCGAGGCGCTCCGCAGTCTTCAGTAGTGATTCCAGGGTTTCGTCCGCGTTCTGCGCGTAATATCTTTGGGGATATACCCAGGACTCTTCCGAGCGCGTTCCGGGGAGAGAACGCTCACCAGGCCGGTATTTTCCCGTGAGGAATCCACCCGCCAGTGGACTCCACACGACGACTCCGACACCCTTCTGGAGGCAAAGCGGGACCAGTTCCTGCTCGATATCCCGAACGACTAGGCTGTACTGGGGCTGGTAACATTCGAATCTTTCAAGATTTTTCGACTCGCTGATCCAAAGGGCATCACAAAGGCGCCAAGCTTGGTAATTGCTGCAGGCGATGTACCGCACCTTGCCCTGATGGACCAGGTCATCCAACGCACGGAGCATCTCCTCCAGCGGCGTTTCGACATCGACGTGATGAATGTAGTAGATGTCAACGTGATCCATACTCAGCCGCGACAGGCTTCCTTCGATGGCGTTCATGATGTGCAGACGTGACATTCCGGAGTCATTAGGTCCCGGTCCGACCGGATTGAAGAATTTGGTAGCTACAACACAGTCATTTCGTCTGTCGCCAAGGGTTTTACCCAGAAGTACTTCAGACTTGAAGTCTGCGTATGTGTTGGCGGTGTCGAAAAAGTTGACTCCCGCGTCGATGGCCATATCCACCATCCGCTGAGACTCATTCTCATCGGCACTGTGACCAAAGGTCATTGTTCCAAGGCAAAACTCGGAGACCTTCAGACCGGTTCGCCCTAATCGACGGTATTCCATCTGGGTTTTCCTTTCAAAAAGGTCAATTTTTTTGGCAGGAATGCTCCAAAGTAGAAGGAAAAATCTCAATGTCAACAGTTCTTAACGGTATTGGAAAGCCCAGTCTTCCATTCGCTGATCTTCGTTGATCATTCTCCACCTGAGAAGTTTCTGGCAGTAGGTCAGTATGGTGTCCCTTTCGTCCGGGTTATCGGCCACGTTCCTTTGCTCTCCCGGATCGCTGGTCAGGTCGTAGAGCAGGGGAGGGATCGCCTCGTCCGCGAACTGAACGTACTTGTAGTTGTCGTCCCGAATAACCCAGAGCAGGCACTGGTGAGGGTGCCGGTCTCTGGTGGCATTACGGAAGTCCTTTTCGTAATGGATTTCGCTCCTGGGTGAGGTCTGATTCGACCCTTGCACTTGGCCCAAAAGACTGGTCCCCTGGAATCTCCCAGGGATGGGAAGGTTCAAATATTCCAGTATGGTAGGCGCAATGTCGATTGACTCGACAAAGGCTTCCAGCTTCGACCCACGGGTGTGGTCGGCCTCGGCGGATGGGTCACGGATAATGAGTGGCACGCGCATCGATTCGTCATAGAACACACCCTTGCCGGTCAAATAGTGATCACCCAGATATTCCCCGTGATCCGCGGAGAATATGATCAGTGTGTTGTCCCACTGTCCCGAATCCCTCAGGGCCTTGAACAGTATCCCCAGGCAGTTGTCGACTTCTGTGATCATTCCAAAATAGTTCGCCTGAGTTTCCCTTAGGTCACAATTCGACTCGAGCTCTGGTTTCCGATGAATGAACTTCAGATAGGGATGGTCGGAATGGAGTTCGGTCTCCAGCCGGTTGGGTTCAGGCATCTCGTCCGGATCGTACATATCGTTATAAGGTGCGGAGCAGATCCTCGGCGGATGAGGCTTGATGTAATTCAGACTCAACATCCAACCTTCGACTTTCTTGTCCAAAATGTAGTCTATGGCCGTGTTGGTGATGAATCTGCATTCACTGTCCTCTTCTGTGTAGTGGGCAGGATATCGGATCGGGAGGTGATCACCTGGACCCTCCGCCGGCACATTCGGTTTGTGGATCGCTGCATGGCTCAACAGGTCTTGGGGATACCCCTTCTCCCGGAGCATTTCAAAGTACTCCTTGGAATCGCACTCATGATTGAGGGCAACGTCGAAACCAGGGAGGAAGTTGTCATAGTTGGGCGTATAGGTTCGTGGATCACCAGGCGGCAGAATTCGAGGGTCGACGGCGTAGTCGTTGTAACCCATCAGAGCAGGCCTGTACCCACCCTGTCGAAGTTCAAAGGCGAGATTTTCCTGTGCGTCGATAAGTGGCGTCTGGTTGTCCACAGCCCTGGTGGAGCAGAGGTATCGGCTCGTGAAGATGCACATCCGACTTGGGCCACATGGAGCGGTTTGTATGAAGCACTTGTTGAATCTAGTGCTTTCACGCGCAAGGGCATTTAGGTTAGGTGTTTGCACAACTGGATGTCCGTCGATGCCCAAACAGTCGGCCCGGAACTGGTCCGACAATATGAACAGGACGTTCTTTCGCTCTGCCATTGGATTGATATCTCCGGGAAATGAATGGTTGAGTAATTGGATCGAGCGGGATTGTTAGGGGTGGTTATCGCTTACCACTTTTCTTTGTGCTTGCCCCTGAGACGCTCGCAGAGCACGTGTATGATGCCCCGCAAGACCTCCGAGTGATCCGACATGAGCTCGTAAAGGACATCGCCGTTCAATCCCAGCAGTCGGGTTTCCGCGTCGGCGGTGACCGTGGCGAGATGTGGCTCCGGGTCGAGCGTTGTGAGCTCTCCGAAGAAGTCGCGCTCACCCAGGGTGACGAAGGTCTTCTCTCCGTCGTGTACACGGATCTTGCCATCGACGATGATGTACATCGTCTGACCTTCACCCCCTTTACTGTAGATCTCGTCACCTTTCCGGACTTCCACCTCTTCCATCACCGAGGCCAGGTTCGCAAGCACTTCATCGGGTACCTTGGAGAATATGGCGACGGATTTCAGTACCATTACCTTTTCGATCGCTAAAAGCATCGGTTTGTCCCCTTTACGCCAGGTTTGGACCTTTGACACGGTCCTCAACACCTGGGGGCTTAAGTCGTTTTGGAATGTCTCCTGAAATTGGCAGTTGGTCTCCGAGTCGAGCCGTGAGAGCGCCCACGCAACGGTTTCACAGACCAAGGCATTCGGATCGTATATGTTGTCCTTAATGGTTCCTACGCATTCTGTGGCGGATTGTGCAACGGCTGCGTGAATTGCACAGGATCTGAGCCATGGCATTACGCGCCGATCTTTGCAGGCGATTATTTCATCCAGCCTGTCCACAGGGCTCATCCGGTTCTGAGGGAATTGTTCTTCCATCATATCAAGGCAGGCGTGTGGTTCCAGATTTTCGAGGAACGGGAACAAAATGGCTTTCAGGTCACGCGATAGCGTTGTGTCGAGCACCTCGAGCGCGTAGGCGCGTTGCTGCCCGAACGCGTTGAGCAGGTTCTCCTGTGCCCGAAGGACAAATTTGGGGTCGTAAATGAAGGACAGCAGGTAGAAGCAACGCTTGTGGACCTGGTCCATCTCCTGGGAAATGGCGTTGTGGAGCGTGGCAAGGTCGTCATTCATCCCAATGTCCAACGAGGCGGCCAGCATCCAGGTGGCGTCGGCCGCCTCTTCCCTGATGAGTCTGCGGATATCGATCACGTCAGCGTCAATGGCCTGGAACTCGCAGGCCCTCAGTGCTTTGAACACCTCGGATCGGATCCCCTTATCAGGCCTGTCCATCCAGCCTTTGAGGCTCGAGATCGCCGCATCACCCCGGATTCTGCCACATACGCAGGCGATGCGCATCTGTAGTTCGCGCGTGGTGCCCGGTTGGGCAAACGCCGTTTCGAGGGCGGGGATTGCGGATTCCCCTCCGATTACCAGAGAGGTAGCCGCAGGTGTGTGGTAAAGGTGGGAGGAGAGATTTTGCAGCACCATTGGCCACAATCTCGCACTTTTGATTTCACCGGCTGCAATCAAAGCGGCCTTCCTGACCTCTGTGTTCTCATCCTGGAGCAGCTGAATCAGGGGTCGGTAAAAACTGCTGATCCGAACTTCACCGAGTACTCTTGCAGCGAAGATCCGCTCTTCCGGATCTTTCGCATTTTCGAAATCGATCAGGTATTGTCCAGCCAGCAACACGCCGTCTATTCCACCGCTGTGTAGAAGTCCCTCCATTGCACCAAGCTTGATTTCCGGATTCGTATGGTCGAGGAATTGGGCCACGTCTTCTACAACTTCCGCTTCGCCTAGTGCGCAGAAGGTCCTCAGAGCAGCCGCTCGCACCTTGGGTACGTTGTCGGACTCAACAAGTTCCTTGACTGCGGGGAAGGCAAGTGCGACTTCCAACCGTTGGACCCTCGAGAGGACATCCTCACGGACTTCAGGTGATGGGTGGTCCAACAGATTGATTAAAATGGTTTCTATGGGCTCCGAATCCTGTCTCTCGAGAAGATCCAGAGCGTAGATGATCTCACCCGGGTGAGGACCCTCCAGCCTGGCCTTCAGGATGTCGACAAGTGATCCCTCATCCAGCGAGAGGGATCCTCCTTCAAGGCTTCTACCCCGCAGCGCCTCTGCCAACGTTCGCCGATATTCTCGATAGGCGCCTGCCGAGGCGGTCATCCAGGCGAAGAGCAACACGAGAACTGCAAATGGGAGATAGGTGATGCCTGCTGGACCGAAGGCGTGGAGCAGCAGCAGGACACCTCCAGCCAATCCGCCCGCGATGGGACCAACCATGCTTTCGACAGCAACCTGAGTCGAAAGCCGTTGCTTGGTATCGATTGGCTGGTAGAGGACAAGGAACGCGGGTGCGCTCGTTGCCCGCAAGAAGACGAGGTCCACCACTTTGGTGATCAGGGCCATCCAAAAAAGCATTTCAACAGGGCCTACGCCAAGCGTGGAGATGATCAAGGCAATGGTGCAGACCGTGAGCAGCACCGGCCGAATCCGCATCCCGATGCGAACGCCATATTTGCTGATNANGTGTCCTGTTACAAAAGTAAGGAGGAGGAGTGTGACACCCTGAACAAGNCCGAAGAAGAGCCCAAAGAACCTGGCGAGTTCATCCTGGTTCTGATACCGCATTCTCGCACTGTCGAGAAATCTGAAATCTATGAAGTGATACACAATGACAGCCAGCAGGTACAGAAGAAAAATGCGGAGGATATATTTCCGTTTGAGCAGATGTCGGAATTTGGACCGACGCTCTTCGACATCGGTTACAGGGTGCGGCANTNGATTGCCATATTGTCGGATGATTTTGAGCAGAACGGCCATACAAAAGACGAGGCCGATTGCAGATGCGATAAGGAGGTCTTCTGTCGCGAAATGTCTGAGGAAGAGCGACGTNAGGAGTCCGCCAATTACGCTGGCTANCATTTCTCCNGAACCCACGAGGCCAAACAGGCGTTTGGCCTGACGCACATCGAGGAGCCGCCCGGTAAGCCCCCAGAATTCGACGCTGAGGAGGGCGTTCAGGACGGTGAACCATGCCATAAGGCCAAAGGCCGGCCAGTATGCGTCCGTGAACCAGAGACTCAGGCGAAATACCGTTACGGATAACAGGAGAAAGAGAAGTGTGCCGGTGAGCAGTTTCCGAATCGAGAGCCACTTTTCGAACCAGGAGTAAACACTTCCAGTGAGTGTCGAGATGATCGCTGAAGCGATGTAGACATAGGGAAGGGTTTCCGAGCCGAATTCGGTGAGGAACAGGGCGCTGCTGGCCGCGAAGAAGGTGACGATGACGATCCCAACAAAGAAGGAATGCGCCATCAGCAACGTCAAAGGCCAGCCTTCACCCGGTTCTATATTCATCGCCCTGGATAGGGCATTGGTCTGGTTCATTTTGTAGGGTCTATGGTGCCGCTCAAAACATTTTTTCGCTAAGTCGGCGCCGAGCTGCGAGGCTTCCCAACGAATGATTGCGGAGGACACGGAACTTCCAATAATATATAAGCTTAAGTGCGTTTGTGGGACCGGTCAACACCAATTTGTGGTCAGTTCTTATTCCGCTTGACATTGAATTTCCGATCCGTTATATCGCGTTAGTTCAGGCAGTGATCAACAAAACCCGGAGAAGGTGGAGCGTAGACCTTTGCGTCTGAGCTTGTCCAATCACAATGCTGAAACCCTCGCCGAGGGAGAATCGAAAGGAGAAATAAATGGCAATTCGTCTTGGGGATGAGGCGCCCGATTTTACAGCGGAAACAACGGAAGGAACGATCAATTTTCACGAGTGGCTGGGGGATGGATGGGGTGTGCTGTTCTCCCATCCCGCGGACTACACCCCCGTTTGCACGACTGAACTGGGTACCGTGGCCAAACTGAAAGCTGATTTCGGGAAGCGCAATGTGAAGGTGATCGGCGTCAGCGTTGATCCAATGGAGGACCACAGAGGCTGGATCAACGATATCAATGAGACGCAAAATACCACGATGAATTTCCCTTTGATTGCGGATCCCGATCGAAAGGTGGCGGTTGCTTACGATATGATCCACCCAAACGCGGACGACAAGATGACCGTCCGCTCGGTGTTCGTCATCGGCCCCGACAAGAAGGTAAAGTTGACGTTGACTTACCCTGCATCTACGGGACGAAATTTCGACGAGTTGCTGAGGGTGATCGATTCCCTGCAGCTGACTGCTAATTTCTCGGTCGCCACTCCTGCGAACTGGAATGACGGGGATGACTGCATNATTTCTCCGGCAGTGTCCGACGAAGACGCAAAGACGAAATTNCCGAAGGGATTCAATGCGGTAAAGCCGTACTTGAGGATTACTCCTCAGCCGAATAGGTAGGATCAGAGAAAATTTTGTGGGAGGCCTGGGAGTCTGGGAAGACTTACAGGCCTTTGTTTTGTATGGCTTCAGGGTGGTATTTGGTGGAGATGTGGCAGCAGGGGAATCGAAAGAGGCAAGAAACGAAAGAATATTCTATGCGTATGGATAATTAGCTAGAAACGCGTCGACTTGGCCAGAAGGGNAAATTGAAGGTCAACTGATAACAGTTGACCTCTGAGGACATTTCTGGTCTTGAACAACCGTCCAAGCCGGGGTAAAATGATTCCAACCCCGTCTCAGTCGTCTAACATCAATTCCTTGGAAATGGTGTATAGCTAGGCGTGCATTTGGTAAATATATGTTTTTTCCGTGTTTCTGCGTAGTTCCTTTGTACGAGGTGTGATTAAATAGCTCTGAATTAGCGACTTCGTTGCGATGACCCTACATGATCTCGTGCAGTCTTGTGGCCAAAGAGAATCCCTCCCCCAAGGAATCAGATCAATTTGGAGAGTNCGAGAAGNGTTGAGATTTCAAATTCGGGGGCGGGGACATCCTGCTTGAGGGGCGCACCCTTCCTGTTCAACCAGGCCATCTGGAGTCCCGCCCCTTTCGCGCCCACGATGTCGTCCTCCTGGGAGTCTCCGACGTAGAGGACCTCATGGGGATTCATGTCGAGTGTAGCAAGGGCTTGTAAGAAGATGGCAGGCTTGGGTTTGTAGCATCGGGCGGATTCCGAAGAGATGACGAGTGGGAATCTCAGGTCGTTCCTGGTAAGCGCAGATTCGAGGTGATCGGAATCGGCGTTGGAAAGAATGCCTTTAGTCGTGCGAGCCAATGCCTTGAGGGCAGGTTTCACATCTTCGTAGATACCGGTCTCAGAGAACTGATGGAAGATGCTTTGGACGTAGGGAACAGGGGACGATTCTATTCCGAGGTCGTCGAATGCCCTTTGCAGCGTGATGAGGTTGGATTCCCTGAGCGTGATGAATTCCTCTCCCATAATCATCGGGAAGAAGTGCTTGTCCCAGGTATTCAGGAAATCCAGTGGCTTCATTTCAAGATTATGGTCGGATATAATCCGGCTGCAGAGCGCATCAAGCTTCTCCAGGGCATCGTGAAAGAGCGTTCCGTATCCGTCGAACAGAATGGCCTTTATCATTTTGCGAAGGGTTCCACTGAGTCCAGACGTTGGTATCCCAGAATCTCCCTGGCATGGCACATGTCCCGGTAACTCCGTTTGTTGTTCGAGACGGCGTAGAAGATATCGAATTTGAGGTCTTGCGGCGTATTGACGCAGGCCTGGACGAGACGGACGATGTCCCGCTGGCTGCACCAGACTGGCTCGTGCCGCTGCGGGGAAGGACGATCTGCAGAGAGTACGGCACCGATTCTGAGACAAAAGATGGATAGATCAGAGGTGTCGGTAAAATGTCTCGCGAGTGTTTCTCCCCACACCTTGCTGCATCCGTATAACTGGACCGGTCTGATGGGTGTCTCGTGGGCAATCATTGGAAACCCATCTGGGATGNTGTCGTACCGGCCCTGGAAGATNTCCTGATACGGCTGTTCTTTTCCCAACCGGCGATGACAGAGTCGCTGCTAGCATAGATAATCCGNTTTACGCCTGATCTTCTGGCCGCCTCGAATACGTTCCAATTACATTGTTCTGCAGGATTTCATCCCAATTGCCTTTGATGCTCGCCGAAAGGTGAACGGCGGTATGGATCCCCCTGGAAGGCAGGGAGGATGGCCTCCAGGGCGGCTACGCTGGCCCGGTGACAGGGCATCCCGGGTATGTCCCGGCGATTCAATGCGTTCAGGTCGAAACCGTCCTCCAGTTGTCGACGAACCCCGCCGCCGCCGAGGCCGCTCATGCCTGTGATCAGGATCTTCTTGTTTGCCATCGCGTTCCTTTTTGGTCTGGAAGTATAATGTGCATGACACAGAGCTACTCTTTGGTTTTCGATGTGACGAGTCCGTTTGCAAAGACAGGTTTCTATGTTTCCAGGCCGACGTCGAATTCTGTTTTGAATGCCTGCCAGACTTCTGGAGAAACATCTGCAGTTGCGGCTTCGTAGGCGTCCTCAATCTGCTGCTTGTTTGCCGGGCCGGCCATGACAATTCCGTCTATTGGGGCGGCGAGACAGAATTGCATCGCGAGGTGGCGGATATTTACGCGATTGTCCCGGCACCATTCCCACATATCGTGTGCACGTGGTTTGTTGCCCGGGATTCGCCTGAGCTCATTCGGCTCATCAGGTTCCGGGCCCGCAAGTGTTCCCATCCCGAACACACTGGCGAGGATTATGGCGACATTATGTTCTTTCGCTAGAGGTAAGGTTGTTCCAGCGACGGATTGTGTGAGCAGGTTGTAGTCCAGGTAGGTGAGCACGATTTCCACGTGGCCGGTCTCGATGGCGCGTCTGTGGAAATCGTGTGAGCGAATGCCAACACCGATGTGCTTCAGAATGCCCTCTTCCTTCATTTCTAGGAGTTCGTCCAGCGCACACCCAGGAGCCAGCGCGTGTTCGATGTCCGGGGGATCGTGGATGAGGACTGCGTCCAGGTGATCGGTCTTCAGCAGTGTTAGGCTGTTCTCGACACTCCACCTGGTGGATTTCGCGGAATAGTCGTGCATCCTGTCTGGATGGGTGCCGGTTTTCGTTTGCAAGTAGACCTTTTCCCTCAGACCGCCTTCGAGCGCGAGTCCCACACGTCGTTCGGACGGACCATAAAGCGGCGAAGTGTCAACGTAATCCAGGCCCAATTCGATTGCTCGACGGATGCCTTCGACGGCAACTTCATCAGTTAACTCAGCAGCTCCGAAAAAGGCGCACCCCAATCCAAGCGCCTTAGGGGTCATCCCCGTTGCACCCATCTTTCTTGTCTCAAGTTCCGGCATTTCTGAACTTTCTTGAAATGAAGCAAGAATGGGAGGCAACTCCGTGTAACTGAGAGCTTCTGAGCCCTGGTTTCATCTGGGCTCAGAATTGTATCGAAGTGCAGGCATAATCTACAAAAGCCAGTCTCTCACTCCCCCGCAAACGCCCGAAACAACCCCAGATACAAGGCAAGCACCTTCTCCCGATCCAGCCCGGTATAGGCGCACTCATTCGAGAACTCCTCAGTGTGGGCAATCTGTACGGTGGACAGTCGACTCGGCATCCATACAGTTGAGCAGTTTGAATCGGCGTGGTTTTCCGTAAAGGGAAAATACGGCCTGGACCTCGGGGAGTGCATCCATTGATAGCGAGACTTCCAGCGGTCTGGGGGCAACAAGCGAGAGCAGACCGGCATAAGTAGTGATTTTGTTCAGTCCCGGAACGACACCTTCCTGGCGATAGCGCTGAACCGGATGAGGCTGGGTGCCGCCACGCGAGCCCAGACGAAGCCGACCGATTCGTTCATCCAGAATGCCGGCGAACAGGGCGACGTCATCCACGAAACCCATACAGTGGATGGATTGGAATCCACGCTGTTGGAGTAAATCCACGGATTCGATGACGTGATGGACATTCGAGGATGTCGAGGATTCGCCCAGGAGAAGGGCACTGTCGTCAAGCCCGACGCAGGAAAGAGCAAGAACGGCTACACCGGAGTGTAACAGGTTCCGTACATCGTCTCGCAGGAGCGCGCCTTCCTTGGTTCTGGAAACGTCCAGGTATATCGCACACTCTGAATTCGTGCCGTTCGAGTGGATGAGGTACGAGGACAGACCCAATTCCCCATACCGAATCTCTTCAAGTTGGTAGCCGCTTTCCTCTGATACGCCGACGGTCTCCGTCTCCAATGACGATGGTCGGGCGCGCAGGGGTACGACCTCCGCAATGTACTCCACAAGCTTGCCTTTTATTGCCTCCCAAGCTTCAAGAGAAGAAGGCAGACCAATTGATGGTGGGAGATTGGCGGAGATGTCGGACATCCATCCGGCCATTGAAAATTGCGGGTTACTTGCGCCACCTGGAGGAAGACAGGCGAGGTCTTCAGGAGGTATGTATTGGACGTCGACATCGACGGCAACTGTACCGGCGTAGGCCTTGTGTGTCCCGTATGCGCGCTCGATCTCCACATTTTGTTTTGCGGCCCAGTCACCAAGGTAGATTTCAGGTAAGGCCTCGACCTCATCGGCACTGTAATGAGCCATCCCAAGGTGCTGTCTTACCCACCTGAAAGATTCCTTGTTTACAAAGTAGGGTCTGTGTCCTCCCTTGGGTGTGATGTGCACGTCGAACTTCTCGCCTACACCGCACACTTCATAGACCTGGCGCACCCGGCGACACGTTTCCAACAATCCTTCGTATCCCGATTTGTGGTAGTCCCACTCGCCGGCGAGAATCAAAGTGGCGCATCTGGGTGCACCTAGGGCGATCTGTTCTGGCATATCCACATAGTGTTTCAGGCCGGGTGGGCGCCACTCACAACTCAGATCGCCGACGATATAGTCGAAATGGGTGACCCACGAGGCCGGGAGACTCAGGGCCAGCCTTGTGTCCGTGCAGAGGACGTTCATGGTGATGGTGCAGCCCAGAGAGTGTCCGGCACAGCCGATGCGATCTGAATCGACCTCCGGCAATGAGCAAAGATAGTCTATGCCGCGGACGATGTCGTATGTCAATTTCCCGATGACCGAACGGCCATACTCGAAGCAGCGGTCCACGCGGAAGTCCTGCCGGTGCCCCCGGATTCCCATTCGGGTCTCCTCGTCCCGCTCTTCCTCACCGCTGGGATCAGGGATCAGGCATATGATGCCTGCCTTCGCGTAGAGTTGACCGCCATATTGGTTGAAGAAGGAACTCTTGCTTCCACCGTGTCCACTGGGAAAAATGATTGCAGGGGCTGGAAACTGAATGTCCTTCGGCACATACAGGTGAGCGGGGACAGAAGATCCCGGCTCTGAATCGTAGATGACCTTCCGAATCGTGAATCCGGGACGTTCGATCGATCCGACGGTTCTGTGATTTAGGTCCCCATCCTCTTCAGGAAAGTTGTAGATCTCTCTGAGTTTCGGTCTCAGGTTGGTGGCGTGCGATTCCCATGCATCTCTGGATCCCGGGAACGAATTGCCAATTCTGGTTGTAGGAAGTACCCGAAGCCTGTCGCGCAGATATGAGACATAATGATTCTGCACACGTGATTGTGCCTCGTCGAGGGTATCTGCTTTCACCGATCTTCTCCTGAGAGGCGTCTCAATTGGGCTAGGTTGGGGTCCTTGTGCCCAAATGTTCCGGGACGATAGTTGACCCAGAACTCGCCAAAGACATACTCTCCCATGTGTTTACGGACGAAACTCCAGTAGGATTCCCAGAGATCGAGAGCCTGCCTTGCCAGGTGACTTTGTTCCGAGTCCGGAACCTCTATGGCATCGAGCGACGACTTGCCTGCAGCTTCGAGAAGGTTGTCCGTGGCCTCGTATGCCGCGCAATAGAGACTCGTGTATTCGAGTCCCTTTCTCAGAAAGGCCAGTCTCTGGATCACCTTCGGATCGCTCTCGGTGATTGCCATCGCATCGTCGAGCTCCGCCGTGCGGTCATCGAGGAATGACCGGGGATACAGTCGCGAAAATCCCGTATATCGATCGCGCTCGGTGACCGTGGTCTCGCCGCTGCGAGTTTCCTGCCATCTGTCGGAGAATGCCCTCAGGAAACGGTAAATCTGGTCAGAGGCAGGTCCGAAGCCGGCCTTACAGAAATCCTGCAACACCTCTTCTGCTTGCGTGTTCGTATCCCAAAGGCAGCGAGCAAGCAGGTAATAGTTGATCGCGTTCGCCGCGAATCCGGTACTGGGCTGCGTGGCGAAATATCTTGCCCCCGCTTCATGGTAGGTCTTGACGGTGTCGCATACCAGTTCGGGAAAGAGCCTGTGAATCTCGGGGAAGGCCCCCTGGCAATAGTACTCGTAAATGCCCAGAGTAGGAACGTGCTTTGCCATTTCCCGAAGGCGTTCATACTCTACACGTCGTTTTTCGGCATTCCAGAACGTGGCGCCAATGATACAGTAGTGTCCCACGACTTGTGGAGGGAGGCTGTGTTTCTTCGGGGGATTCCTGTAGTAGGAGTAGAGATGGGTGAGGATGTACCGGTTGCGGAGGACATCTCCTGACAGTGCTACGACTCTCTCTAGATTGTGGAAGAGCTGGTCTGTGATGGATCGAATGGTGTCCGGTTTCTGGTCCTTGTCGGTTTCCGGATCGATACGTAATCGTTCGAATGCTTCGACGTCCCCGATGGCCTTGTCGAACGCACGACAAAGAACGCATTCGCAGGGTTTTCCGCTGTCGTTTATGGCGACGCTGAGGATGTCGATTTCAGGTTTAGACCGGATGCTGTCCTTGACGTATTCAGCGATGATAGGGGCAATATCGGGATGGGTCAGACAGGGTTGATTGCCGTGTTTGCCATCGCTGGGCAGTGCATCTCGCTTGCCGTCCACCAGTGCGAAGTATTCAGGATGGGTGTCCCCGTAGACTTCCGGCGGGGCGATTTCCGCCCACTTGTGTCCGGAGGCGACTTCCGACCCGCCGAATCGGTTCCTGCGGCACCAGAGGTCGAATTCATCGAGATACACCTTCGGAAGTCCTAGTTTGGCATGCATCGCAGTTCGGTAGTCGACGGCTTTGTCCAGGGCACCACCCAAGTAAATTGCACGCCAAGCGTAGTCAGGTTCCTCTCTTCGAACCCCCAGGGGGAGTGTAAGCGAGGTACATTTAGGAATCACCTCTCCTGTAGCTCCCGGCCAGAGCCACCGAATGTCGAAGGCGGTCTCCAGGAACCAGTACACGGCGTGGTACATCGCCTGAACGGTTCGCGATCGAAGGATCACTTTGTCTTGAGAAACATCCAGTTCAAACGCCTCGGAGCCGAGGTCGGATCGGATGTCACGCAAGAGGATCAGGGCAATTGGAGATCCGTCCAGTTCCTCGTTCAGGACGCTGGTCAGTTTGTCTCCGGTAGCCTTTTCGATGTAGCCGATGAGTTCGTCAGCGGGTTCCAGAATGTCCTCTGCGGATTGCCACGGCAATCGGTGCAGAGCGAAAAGTACTTCACCATTCTCAACCAGCTGTATTTCCTGGTTCGTGCCGGGCATGAATTCAGAGCTCTCCAAAAGAGGTTATGAGACCGCGGGTGGGACGGGGCGAACGACTTTGAGCAGAATTGCAATCACGCTACTCAGATAGGTGACCAACTATTCTTTGCTTGGGGGGCCAGATGGGGCCTCCTTGCTGTAGAGGGCCGCTCCCTTCTCGTATGACACCTCGATTTCTCCTTCTTTCACTTCAAGTCTGGGCACATTCTTTGCAAACACGTCCCGATCGGGTCCACGCATTAACGCCAGCTGCGCGTCGGACATCCCATCGACGAGATCACCCCAGCGGTTCTCAGGATGGACCATTTCGCCACCCGATCGGTTGAAATTCCGGGAGGAGTATTTGATGAGGACACCCCTGCGAGGAATAGGGTTCTTCCAGGCGAGCGCACCGTGTGTCTGGGCGCCGTCCATAAAGAATACCACATCGCCCGCCTTCAAGACCGGTTGTGTCACAAGACCCATATGATCATCGCAAGAACTGACTCCGGGTGGCATCCGATACTGTGCCTTGTGGCTGCCCGGCACACACGCAAATCCCCCTAACCCCAGGGGAACGTCTCTGAGTTGCCAGGTGACGGTGATTGCCTCACAATAACTTCTTCCATTCTGGAAAACATATCCGCGACCTGGGTTCAATGGCTCATTGGCGTCGTGTAGAGAATGTCCCGACCCGCCCTGGACAGAACAGAATGCGGTCAATCCCCCCAATCGTCCGCCGCTCGCACCCATCCAGTTCAGCCGGTGCTCGATTACAGGATGAGCGACCATTCTACGGAAGGGGTCGCTGTATGGCTCGGGCAGTTCCAGCAACCCCCCGAGCAGCGGCCTTCCGGTACCGGCAAGCGCCTTCGATCCTCTCGACAGCTCCAGTCCGACTTCTATGCGATCCTCGTATTTGTCGATGGCTTCATTAGCCTCCGCCAGCCAGTCTTCGTCCATAACATTTCTGAGTACAAGATGTCCACATAGGTCCCAGAAATAGAACTCCTTCTCGTCGATCGTGGTGTTGGGGTCCTTGATGTAGATCCCAGGATGAAATACCTCCTTGGAATCCACCAGTTTTACCGTTTTGCCATCCGTGACCAGTGTGGGAGGCGGTGTGGTGTGCTGATACCCGGGCAGGTAGAGTGCCGCCCGTTGTTCCGCTCTGATGTTGGCCATCAAGTCTCGTGTTGTATCTTCCTGGGTCCTGGGGCCATCTCCGGGAGACTGGATCACTCCTCTTCCCACAAACTGGTATGAGAGCAATCTAAGGTCTTCTTCGCCGGACCACTTCCTGAAACCCTGAAGGAGTGATCCTGCCAGCAGGAGAAGGTCACCTGCCTCGAGTTCGAACTGATGGACCACGTTCATATCGTCCGCACCTGTCAGAAGATCTTCGGGTGTCTCGACAAAGCTCTTGTGGCTGCATGGGACTGCGACGAGACCCCCATCCCCGCTTTTCACATCGCCGAGTGTCCAGATAGCCTGAACCGTTTCACTGAACCGTCGGTCATTCTGATGGTAGTAGGCGCGTCCCGGGTGGCGTGGCTCATTGCCCCCAGCCAGGGCGGCGCCAGCGATTCGTGTCTTATCGCAGATGAGTTCCGGCTGTGTATCCAGTATGAATCCATGTCCCACAATCTGATTCAGATACCAGACCAGATGGGGATGGACGAGCAGATCCCTGATAGGGTCCCGAGCCGGGGCGGGTAATGCCAGAAGATCCGTGGATTCGCCTGTCTGATCCAGGACGGCATTCAGTCTTTCGATATCTCCCTTAACCAGAGCCCCCTTGACAATGAGATAACCTGCCACGTCGAAGCAGTAGTTCTCTTCGTTACTCATGGATTCGCGGTCCATTATCTACCCTCTTCATTCAGTGGGTGCGTTCCAGTGGTGGATGACTAAGATATCTGACCCTTGGAGGAAATCAATCGAAATCTGTGTAGTGGCAATCTAAATCTGACAAGACCCGGTATTGGTATTGTAAATGTCGGTGGGGGAGTGTAGATTTGGAGCGTCTAGGGGCTTTTAAATCCCAAAAAGCGAGGCCATCGCTCCGTCGACTTCGAGCCGTGCCTGACCAGCGTAGTAGCTTGCTGCGTAGATGGATCGAGAAGCAAGGCTCAAGTAGGAGGGCTTTCGTGATCCTTCATTCTCGCTTGTCCGCCTTAGCGCTCCGTAGCAATTGTGCGTAGGAGGGCGAAGAAGGGAAGTGCCGGCCTCACGAATTCCAACAAGGCTGAAAGCTCCACCAAATTGAAGGAGGAAAAATGCCCAAAGACAAACCCAATGTCGTTTTTATACTCACCGACGATCAGGGCGTGTGGGCAGCGGGCTGTTACGGGAATGACGAGATCCGAACGCCAAACATCGATCGAATCGCTGAGACCGGTGTCCGATTCGAAAATTTCTTCGTGGCAACCCCCGTTTGTTCGCCGAGCAGAGCGAATTTCCTGACCGGTCGGATTTCCTCACAACACGGAGTACACGACTGGATCCGTGAAGGAAATGTGGGGGAGCGAGCGGCGACTTACTTGAAAGGTGAGGTGGCCTATACGGATGTTCTGGTGGAACACGGTTGGACCTGTGGGATCAGTGGGAAGTGGCATTTGGGAAACAGTCAGATCTCACAGCACGGGTTCAGTCACTGGTTCGTTCTTGAAAAGGGGGGTGGACCCTACAATGATGCCACGATGATTCGGGATGGGGAGTTGATTACCGCACCTGGGTACGTGACGAATGTAATCACCGATGATGCCCTTGCGTTTATCGATTCACACGCAGGTGATGGAAGTCCCTTCTATTTGAGTGTGCACTATACCGCACCCCACAGTCCGTGGACCGGACATCCGCAGGATATCGTGGATTCATATGATGATTGTGCGTTTGATTCCTGCCCTCAGGAGGGGAGACATCCGTGGGCAGCAAGTCTGACCACGAAGTGTCTTGGAAATCGGGAGATGCTAAAGGGGTATTTCGCTGCCGTTACGGCAATGGACAAAGATGTGGGCCGATTGCTTGATAGACTCGAAGAGAAAGGCATTCGGGAAGATACCCTGGTTGTGTTTGTGAGTGATAACGGGTTCAGTTGCGGGCACAACGGCTTTTGGGGCAAAGGGAATGGAACCTACCCTTTGAATATGTATGAGAATTCGGTGAGGGTTCCCGCTGTGATGAGCCACCCGGGGAAAATCCCGGAAGGATTCGTTCAGAATGCGATGGTTAGCGCCTATGATTTTCTTCCGACTTTGCTGGACTATCTGGATCTGCCGGTCCCCGCCCAGCAGAATCTTCCCGGAGAGAGTTTTCTCCCACAACTTCTGGGCGAAACGGGAGGGAGGGACCACGTTGTGATTTACGACGAGTACGGTCCAACGAGAATGGTCCGGACAACAAAATGGAAGTACGTGCATCGGTATCCCAATGGACCCAATGAGCTGTACGATCTTGGAAATGATCCCCTGGAGCGGCACAATCTCGTCGAGGATCAGAGCCAGGTTACCCGCGTGAAGGAGATGAAGGGAATGCTGGAGACATGGTTCGATAAGTATGTCACGCAGGAGAAGGACGGGAAAGATATTGGTGTCAGCGGAGGAGGGCAGCTCAGGCCCGTCGGGAGCGAATGGGAGGATGGTACCCCCCGGTTTGCCGATCACTATAAACCATGAGTTCCAGATGATGGGTATGTCGCCCTGAAATGGCCTGGGACAATTCCTCCCAGGCCATCTCCTTTTGCGTTGAATTCCATTATCCTATTCCATATCATACGGCGCCGAATTTAGACACCAAACCGACCTCAAACTGCGTAATCCCAACGCAAACAAGGATTTTTTGCGATTGCTACCAGAGTTAACCTGTAATCAAGAGGATACCCGTATGAAGAAGCTAAGGCCTAACGAACTCACTCTAAAAGTCACAACACCCATGTCGCCGCCTGCCTGGGCGGTACTTGAACGGGAATTGATTCGGGCGCAGAACAGGGCGTGCGATGCATTCTTTGAGAGATATTTCGACAAACAGGGGTACCTAAAATGTTTGCCGCGTTGGGGTGGCAACGATGGATCAGATGACGCCATCGAAAACCTGACAGGTTGGCCGATTCTTCATGCTGTTGGCGGTGATGATGCAATACTGGATATGTACAAGCTCGGGTGGGAGGGTCACCTCCAGCAGTATACGGAGGCCAAGACGGTTGAGGTCCCACTGGCGAAGGATGGGATGATCTACAAAGAGTTTCCCGCGAGCCTGGATTGGTTCCACCACGGGGAGAGCATGACGGTGTTCAACCTGCAAGGGCTGTCCGACCCTTATGATCTGGCATTCCAGCAAAGGGCACGGAGATACGCAGGTATGTACATGGATGAAGATCCACAGGCGAAGAACTATGATCCAGAACACAAGATCATACGGAGCCTGTTTACGGGAAGCCGAGGACCTCTGCTTAGGAAAGCCACGGCACTTGACTGGGCAGGTGATCCCATTGAGGTTGCGGGACGGTTCGATCCCGCTCACGGTGAACGCAACTTCGAGGAGATGCTGGCGCACTTCGAAGAGTATACCGACGTTGTCGGGGACCATCCGATCAATCTTTCGGCCACAACGCTTGTCCTGAATGCGTTCTTGCTGGAGGGTGAAGAAAGGTACAAGTCGTGGCTTCTCGAGTATGTGGATGCCTGGGCCGAACGTGCGGCGTCCAACAATGGTATTCTACCTAGCAATATTGGTTTGGACGGTACGATTGGCGGCGAGTGCGAAGGCAAGTGGTATGGCGGTTGTTACGGGTGGGGATTCACGGTGACCGTGCCGCAGACCGGGAAGTTGTCCGACCGTAATGCGTTATACCGTGGAGTGGCCGGTTTCGGCAATGCGTTGCTGATGACGGGTGACCGAAAGTACGTGGAAGTCTGGCGAAGGATGCTTGATTCGGTAAACAGCAATTCCAAGGAAATTGATGGGAAGAAGATGTATCCCCATATGCACGGTGACGATGGATGGTATGGGTATACGGAGACGCCCTACAATCAGGGCGCAATGGATGTCTATTACTGGAGTATGGATGATGCTGATAGAAAGTATCTGCCGGAAAGCAGTTGGCTGAATTACCTCGACGGGAATAACGGAACATTCCCTGAGGAGTCCCTTCAGAACGAGTTTGTGACGCTCCGTCGCAAGATGGAGGGTATGCGGCAGGATGCGAGTACGCCCGACACCAGAATGTCGGACGATACGCTGAAGTACAATCCCGGGATCAATAGCTGCCTGACCCAGTTGATGTTGGGTGGTCTAACTCCGAGACATGGGGAAGCATTAAACTGTCGTGTAAGGTATTTCGATCCTGAGAGACGTCGTGCTGGAACTCCGGAAGATGTGGCCGTTCTTGTGGAAGGGATGAGTGATGATACGACGACCCTTTCACTTGTGAACGTGAGCCCGGTGGAATCCCGGCAGGTGGTCGTTCAGGCGGGAGCCTACGCCGAGCATCAGATCACCAGCGTGACTGAGGGTAATGACACACATTCGATCGATAGTCCTTTCCTGACGGTCAAGCTTGCGCCGGGAACAGGGACCAAGTTGGTGTTGGGCACACAGCGATATGTGAATCAACCTACCTTTGTATTCCCGTGGGATCGGGAATAGAAGGGATGTCGAGAGGTACAGGGAGCGGGAGAGCCCAAAAGAATCGAGACCAGAGTTCCGCAGGCTCTGTCGCAAGCGGCTGAAAGGGAAGGAATAGCTTGGCTACCGATCGATCGAATAAGGCGGAATATGTGAGGGTGGCGACCCGGGGAGAAGGGTTTGCTTCGTGGCAGGATAGGGATGTCCCCTCCCCGGTGGAGACAACCTTTCGGGAGAAGGTGGAACGACGCAAGGATCGAATGCTGAGAGAACGGGTCAATGTGCAGCACCCGGCGCTTCTCAGCGAGTATGAGGTCGAGCAGGCGAGGAAGAACGTCAAGAAGGCGGACTGGGCGAGGAATTGGTTCAGTCAGCACAGGCGGATTGCCGAACACGTTGTGAGACAGGGCAATGGATATGTTTCATCGATGATCGAGGAGGGAACACCCTGGATCGGGTATTCCTTCCATTGCCCCAACTGCTATCTGGACAAGTCATTCTCCGGGGTGGAATACACGATCATAGAGTGGGAATACAGTGATCCGGATCGAATTCGATGCAGGAACTGTGGTCAGGCATACCCGAGCAGCAAGTACGCAGAGATTGCCAATCTGGTATGTCCAAGAATGGGTCGTAAACTCACCTTCTACGAAAATGAAGATCAGCAGAAACACCCCCGCGATCGAAGTGGAAGACGGGCATACCGATACTCGAATACACCGGTGGACGTTTGCTTCTCAGGCATCATACGAGAACGTAAAGTCACGTTCATGATCGGTGCCGCCAGGTCGCTCGGTCTGGTGTACAGGATGGATGGAAATCCAGCGTTCGCCTCGCGTGCGGTTGAAATACTTGATCGACTGACGACCTGTTTCAGTTCTGCCTGGTTGTATCACGACTGGCGCAATACGGTTGCGGATTGTGATCCGCTTTATGCTGCTTGGTATGACCAGGAACTTCCGCTGGAATTCAAGCGGAATGTGTTTACCTACACCTACGAAAATGACACATTGGATTCTGCGGCAATGCAGGTGACCTACTGGGGTGCCGGTCGTTTCTTGACCAGCACCGGAGGGGCGAATCATGTTGCGGAGCTCTGTCAGGTTTATGATCTGACCTATGACGCGAAGGGCGAAGATGGAAAACCGCTCTGGACCCGAGCCCTGCGCGAGAGAGTCGAGCGAGATCTTTTTCTCGAGTGGATGATGGAGGCGGAGCCTTTCCTGGGTGGCGTCGGAAAGGCGAAGACAGTGAACAACAAGGCGCCAAGGGTCTACAATTCCATGGCGGCTGTTGGCAAGTGCCTTGGGATCACAGATTTCGCGGACACCGGATTGAAAGGATATGAGGCGATCCGAGACCAATCGTTCGGATATGATGGATTCAGTCACGAGACGCCTTCCTACAACGAAATGTATCTGCAGCAACTGCTGGGGGTATCTGAGACGCTGCACGGATTTCGCTGGCCGAAAGGGTATGGGAAGCGGAAGGGAAGAGTGGATTTGTACGCCACCGACAGAAGGCTGCGCTTGATGTTGAAAGCGGAACTGGATTGTCGGCGACCCGATGGAAGGCTTCTGACACTTGGTGATACACACAAGTCTTCGGTCAGACAACCAGGCGGATCCCTTGTCCTGGAGGTGGGGATGAGGAGATATCCCGAAGAATTCGGCGAAATGATACCTGCGATGTACAGGCACAGGGGTACGAACCCTTCTGAATATGCCGCTTTGCATTTGGACGCAGAAGTATTCCGATCTGGAGAAAGGCAGGGCGAAGGTCTCGATTTGCCGGAAACGTATCTTCCGAATTGGATGAACGCCCTGCTCAGGCACGGTGAGGGGATGGACAGTACGGTTCTTTCATTGACGTTCAATCCTGCTGGTGGGCACAGGCATTACGACAACCTCGCGTTGTATTACGCGGATCGGGGCAGGGAGATGCTGGGTGATCACGGATATCTTGCAGAGGCCCCGATGCAGCGATGGGTGAAACACACGTTCAGCCACAATCTGGTAATTGTTGATGATGAGCAACAGTTGTTTCGTACAGGTCTGCAACGGCGACCGGCACTGGAGATGATGCTCACCTCACCCAGAGCGTCTGTTGTAGAGGCCTCATCAAAGGTGTACGAACAGTGTCGGGATTTCCGACGCCTGATCGTCTTGCTTAAGGGGCCAGGATCTGAGACAGTTGCGGTGGACATTTTCAGAGTTCTCGGAGGTGACAAACACGATTTCCGAGTTTCATCCGAGGTTGGCGCAAGCGACAGTACGAATGGCGACCTGAGTTTCGATGGTATCGAGATACCTGCGCAATCACCCCTTGCAGGCGTTGGGGCAAGTCAGGAAGAACGGGATATCTTCGGCCTCAAGGATTCCATCTGTGCCAAACGTCCATCCCCTGGGTGGCGGGCGACGTGGAAGGAAAAGGGAAGCCGATATCGGATGTGGATGCTTTCCGGGGCCAATCGGGTAGAGGTTGCCAATGGACCTGGACAGGAGATGCTGTCAAACGCAGGTCACATCGGTCGGAGACTGCGTTACGTGGACACGATCAACAAGGGCAAGGCTCTGGAAAGCACATTCGTAGCACTCCACGAGCCGGGAGGGCCCCGAGGGAAAATGCCTGTCCTCGAGGCTAAGCAGTTGATGTTGCCGAAGCGCGCTGGAAAGAATTCCGTGGCCATAAAGCTGACAACAAACTGGGGAGATTATCTCATCTTTAGCGAATGCATTCGTGAGGTCGAGGTGGAAGGCGTGCGGTTCAAGGGAAGATTCGGGATCTATGGCAAATCATGTGATGGGGTGCCCTGGGTGCTGACTTCAGGTGCCGAAACCATGAAGTCAACCGGGATTGGATTCGAAAAAGCCAACACAAGGTGGTCAGGCAACGTGACGGAGATTACCGAGTCCAGGATTGCGACAGATGAACCCCGACCACGAGGCTGGAAAAACCCTCCGGAAGGTGTGAAGCAATATGTGAGGACAAAGATTGGGAAATATTGGACTGGATTCCCCGTGAAAAATGTCGGCCGAAACCGAATCAGTGTAGAGCGCTACCCTCTCCAACCATGCAAAAGGTTCGAGCTACTGGAGACCAGGTACCTGAGTACCCGCTAAGAATCGCTGATCAATTTTTGCGGATCTGTAGGGGCCGACCTATGTGTCGACCCGAGTTCTCCTTGAATCTTTGTATACTACCCATCCGGGGTGCCTTTTGTTGGGGTGGGCCCCCGTGCCCACCCCTTGATGACACGTGAACTTCCCAATACTTGCACGTTGAAAACTAACACGGAGGATCTGAAATGAGTTTGGACATCGAGAAGTGGCTTCGTTCCCCTAAGATCGACGTGCATTGCCACGTCTGGAATCTTGGTAACGAGGCCGATGAGGCGACTTCCGCAAAACAGTTGATCAAAGCGGGAGAGATGCTGGGCATCACCGAGTATTGGTGCTCGTCACCGATAACAGGTGGACGGATTGCCCCGATCGAGGAAGTGAGAGCGGAGAATGATGCCGTGCTCCGTGCTATGAAGATGTTCCCCGATCACATTCGAGGCATGTGCTACGTGATTCCGGGGCAGTACCAGGAGGCGCTGGATGAGGTGAACCGCTGCCTTGATGCCGGAATGATCGGCGTAAAGATCTACAACCAGTACAGAGTAAGCGATCCGGCTGTGTTCCCGCTTATCGAACTTTCGATCGAGCGGAAGATTCCGATTCTGGAGCACGCGGGATTCCTGGAAGCGCCCGAGCACCTGAGCGGACAGCCTCTGATTTCAAACGGAAGTCATTTTGCTCTCGCCAACAGAGAATATCCAGAGGCAGTCTTGATTCATGCGCACATTGGTGGTGGTGGGGACTGGGAACAGACGATTCGATGGATGCGTGATACCTCTCCAAACCTGGTGTGTGATGTGAGCGGATCGAACCTTGACGACGGTCAGATCGAATTGGCGGTATCGGAAATGGGGGCTGACAGAATTCTGTTCGGTACCGATGGGACAATGACAGGAAGTGTGGGGAAGGTGATTGACGCTACTTTAACCTACGAGGAGAAGGAGCTGATTTTCTGGGGGAACGCGGAACGTATCCTGGCAGCTCAGGGAGCGAAGCCCACGCGACCGAGAGAGGGGGTGGCGGCATGAGGTATTTTGACATAAACGCATGGCTTGGGGAATGGCCGTTCAGGTCATTACGGGACAACACCCCTGATGCACTGATTGCGAGGTTGGAAAGGGCGGGTATCGGATCCGCGGCAGTCTCGCAGATCGAGGGTATGTTTCATCGCCATCCTCAGCCAGCAAATGAAAAGCTGGCTGTTGCCGTGGCCCCTCACCCGGACAAGCTTGTGCCGATTGCCACGATCAATCCCCGTTTCCCTAAATGGGAAGTGGACCTGACGCGATGTCAGGAAGATTTGGGGATGAGAGGCGTGCGGCTGTTTCCACAGTACCACGATTACCCGGTAGACGGCCCCGAAGGTAGAAGGGTAATCGGAGCTTGCCGGGAGCGGGGATTGCCTGTTTTCATCCCGCATCGTGTAGAAGATGTGAGACAACGAAATTGGATGGATCCGGGGAGGGTCGTGGATCTCAATCAGGTGGCTAACGTAATCTCCTCAGAACCGGAAGCAACGGTTGTGATTCCAAATGCAAGGTCACTTGCCAGTACGCCATTGTTGAACCGAAGAGAGATCCGAGATCAGTCTTGGTATTTCGACTTGTCGCTGGCTGAAGTACACTATGTCCTGCATCAAAGTGTGGATCGAATGACGGACCTTGCCGAGTTCATCGAGCAAGGGGGAGAGCAGCACCTGCTCTTCGGTACTCACGCTCCTTTCTCATATCCCTCTGCTGCAAGGGTCAAGAGCGCTGTGTTGCCGGTGAACGCCGAGACGCTGGAGGACATCTGTTATAACCGAGCAGCTCAGATTCTGGGTCTGTAAGTACCGGCATAGTGGAATCGGAGAAATATGATGGTTACCCTGGAGATGACAACGAAGCTGGATAGCCCGCAGATTCCGAATGTGGAAACCGCAATGAGCCGGAGGTATCTGAAGATTGCTCAAAAGTGGTTTCCAACAGCCCTAAGTTATTTCGAGGATTGGACGGAAAGACCTGACTGTGGCCACTTCTTCGGGGGCGTTCACTGGTATGGCATAGAGACGGCAACGCCGCTTCAAGCGTTGGCGGCCGTGAGTACATCTCCCGAATACGATGAGAATACCACCGGACTGTCTATGGGTAATCTCAGGGAGATTGTCATCAAGTCAATTCGCTATCTCTGTTTCACGCACGATACCGGTCCCGAGGAGTGCGTTCGTCCTGACAAGGGCCTGGGCATGCCCAGGAGCTGGGGAACCAAGTGGGGAGAACGAGGAAAAGGGTACTTCCCGGAAAGCCAATGTGGTCCAACGATCGCCAATATGACCACGGCAGCCCTGATGCTCAAGCCGCACGTGGACGATGAGACGATCCTGATGTTGGGGAACATTTGCCTGGACTATCTGGACAGGTTTGGGGAGATGGAACCGAAAAGTGGTATTTACGCAGATACCCAGATGGAGGAGAATGCATGGACCGCACTTGGGCTTGCGGCCTGTTACCTGTTTCTTTCCGAACACGAGAGGGCAGGCGAATGGGAAGAGAATGCAAAGAGGTGGATGTATTCGGCCTGTTCTGCGCCGCAGGACCGATACAATCAGGGTGAGATTGAGCCGGGGGTGACAGTGTCCAGGTTGACGGGTAAGATTTTTACCACTCTACCGGATTACATGGCAGAAAACCATGGGATGGTTCATCCGGGCTACACTTCCTCGGGAGTTTCTTCGGTTGGCAGCCTGGGTAGAATCTACAGGATGTATGGCCGAACCGAACCGCCCCACGCCTACTGGAATCGGCAGGAAGTCTATAATGTGATCAAGCATCTGACCGATTTCACAGGTACTCCGATGCCAACGCAGGGCATGGACAGACTCTACCTGGGGGAACAGCACGAGCTGCATTCGGTGGCTCACCTTCTTCTCAAAGATCCCGATGCCGGTTTCTTCGAGCGGGTGGCGCTGGATATTCGTGAGAAGACCCAGGAAAGCAACAAAGGCAAGTTGATTGATCCTGAAATCTCGTCCAAGTGTCACGAGGTGGAAGACCCGATGGAGATTAAGGAATCGGAGATGATTCACGCTATCTCCAAACCGTACCTGCTGCATCGGATGATGGACGGGGAGGCTCCAGATCCTACGACCAGGGAGGAGATTCAGGAGAAGTTCAATGGTGTGAAGCTGTTCCCACATTCGGGTTTTGCCTTCCATCGCCACACGAAGGGCCAGACGTCATTGGCTTGGCGGAACTACGTGACGGCTCTGCCCTGGACACGGGAAGGGGTTCACACTATTGGACCCAGTCGATGGAGTATGCTGGCAAAGGTACAGGTGAAGGATAAACCGGAGAGTCACAACCTGGTGACTATGCGTGTGAATGAGAAAGATGACGGGTTCGCGGCCTTGATGGAGAATCACAGAGCACAGAACTCGATTCGCCAACGTGTCTTGTTCGCGTCACTTCCGGACGGTCGCATCCTGTCGAGCGAGAAGCTGCACGCACGGGAAGATTGCGTGGTGGAGCGCGTTGAGCAGGGATTTCTGAGAATTATCAACGAAAATTTCCCGCTTGTAGAGGGGAATTGTGACGGTCAGAGGAAATTTTACTACCCCGAGGACAGTAAGCTTTTCAAGGGATTTCCAAGTACGGATCCTGCCGATGACATCATCTTCGATCTCAACGATCCAGGATGGGTAAATGTCGATGACCGCCTGGGAATCGTGTTCCGTGGTTCGGGGGAGACCCGATACATCAACCGGCACTACTTCCCACCGTTCAGTTTTCGTGCTGTTGCAGATGATTTGTTTCTGAGCATTACGGATGAGGCACATCAGTTTGCGACAGGGGATCTGGTTGGCGAATTGACGGCATTGGTCTCGCCCGAACAGAACAACAAAGACACCCCCCGGGAAAGGTTGGTTGTTGCAGAGTCTACAGAGGACGCGGTGTGTATGATCACTGACGGTTTTCTGTGTGCAGGAAATTTTTCAAAGGGACGAACGCTTTGTTCCTTCGAGGCAGGATTCAACGGTCCAATTCCGGTCTTTGCCGGGGTAGCCAGGGTGAATCGTCATAGCGCAGAATACATTGTTCCCCTGGAGTCCGGAGAGTCCGTCTATCTTCAGGAACTGATGAAAGTGGTTCCGAATGGAGATGTTAGATTCGAATCCACGCATGGTGGTCGGATCTTTCTGTCGAATGAAGACGAGCAGCAGGTTGGGGTCCGGATTCAACGGGAAGGCAAGGAGGAGGAGGTAGTGGTCGATGTGGGTGGTGTCCTTGCTTTGAGCTGAGAGCGTGAAACCTGTTATTCAGAGGAAGTGAATGCGAATTGCGATCTGTGGAATCCGTCACGAAACCAATACGTTTTCCAGTTTGAGAACCGAGCTGGATGATTTTTCCATTTTGCGTGGGGATTCGATTCTGGAGACAGGTCCCTGGGATCAGTTCCGCGATGTGGCATGCGTGCCCATTCTGATTGCAAACGCAATGCCACACGGACTGGTGTTGGAAGAGGCGTTTACCCGTCTGAAGGAGGAGATCACCGTCGGCTTGCGAAATACGGCTCAGCTCGACGCCGTGTATCTGGATCTGCACGGTGCGATGGTGGTTGAGTCGATTGGTGATGGTGAACGCGACCTGGTGTTGGCCGTTCGCAAGGTGGTAGGGGAGGAGATCCCCATTGCTGCGAGTCTGGACCTCCATTGTAACCTCGCCCCGGAGGTCGTCGATCAGACACAGGTTCTCACGGCACTGAGAACCGCCCCACATGTAGATAGAGAGGAGACGCGGCTCAGGGCCATTAAGCTTCTGGTTCGGTCCCTGAAAGAGGGCATTCGACCGAAGAATTCGTTTGTCAGATTGCCGATGCTGCTACCGGGAGAGCATGCAGCAACCGGCGTGGAGCCGGCGAAGTCACTGTACGGCGGGCTTGCAGATGTAGATGGTGAGCCGGGTGTGCTTGACGCTTCGATTACGATTGGATGTGCCTGGACGGATTCGCCCTTCACGTCTCCGGGTGCAATTGTCGTTTCGGAGGATCGCGCATTCGGTGATGAACGGGCAAAACGGTTGGCGCGCAAAATCTGGGATTGGCGCGAGTCATTCGCACCGGATGTGTTGACGCTTCCCGTACGCGAAGCGGTTAGAGAGGCGATCGATTCACCGGAGTCGCCCGTTTTTCTGAACGATTCAGGCGACAACCTGACGGCAGGCGCTCCCGGAGATGTACCGGCTGTTCTCAAGGCACTCCTGGAAGCGGACGCCCAGGATACTGTGGTGGCTGCGATTGCAGATGACGCTGCAACCTCGGTCTGTTTCGCGGCCGGTGCGGGTGCCACGGTAGATCTGAGTGTTGGCGGGAAAATGGATACGTTGAACGGCACTCCGCTTAAGATTCAGGCCAAAGTAGTTCGCGTGTGCGCTCCCAGACTCGCCGTTGTGCGAACCGGCGGGATTCAGCTGGTTTTGACTTCTGGGAGGCTGCCATTCTTGACGATCCGGGCATTCGAGCAGGCGCAAATTGATCCCACAGATCACAGAATCGTGGTGGTCAAACATGGTTATCTGGCTCCTGAACTGAAGGCGATTGCAGGGAAGGCAGTTATGGCCATCTCACCTGGTTGTACGACGCTGGCTCTAGAGACGTTACCCTACAAAAATGTCCACCGACCCGTCTTTCCTCTCGATGACGGCGTCGAACTGGAATTTTGATGCCTGGATACCCTATGCTCTTCCTGATGATCTGTCTGTTGATTGTTGTAATTGCCATACCGAATAAGGTTTGTGGAGATCCTCGCCCAGTTTTTAAACCTAACGCTGATGAGGGAGATATCGAGTCGCTCCTTCGAGTGCTCGAGAAGGTCCTGGCACTGGATGATTCGGAGCTGGTTGCACTTGTCCCCGAGCAATCCGGATTTCGGTTTGTGGATTGTCCCAACTGCGATGGCGGCGCCGAAGAAAACCAGTTGACCTGGACGATCGACCGGCCGGATGAGGTCTACTGCCAATTCTGTGAGATGCGTTTTCCGAACGAGCGGTTTCCCGAGAACGGTACGATGGAGGTTAGGAATGAGCTGGACGAGGTCCAGAAGTACCCATATTGGGAAGCTCCCTTCCCTCCACCCATGGAGCTGACATTGGCCCTCGCGCCACTGGCGCCGGACAAGAAATATAGACATTACTTCCGCGCCAAGGGTTGGTTCACTGCAAGAGAGTATCTGTCGAATGCTGCACAACAACTCGCCGAATTGTATTACCTGACCGGTGACGAGAATTACGCCCGCAGATCTGCATTGATCATCGATCGCTTTGCACAGGTCTACCCGGGCTATTGCGCTAGATACGATCATCCCTTCCGGGCTAAGGTGGTTTTTAGCGGGGAACAAACGTTCCCCTATCCTGTCTCTCCATATCTTGCGGCCAAATGGGCCTATTGGGCCTATGGCGACATCCCTTACAATATGGTATTCGCGTACGACTTGATACACGAGAGTGGCGTGGTGAGCGAGGCTGCGAAGGACCGCATAGAGAATGATCTGTTCCACGCCAGCGTTCGTTTTGTGCGGTCCTACCCGATTACTCTGAGCAACATGGATCCGACAATCCTGAGAGGTCTGATTTCGGTGGGCAGAGTTCTGAATGAGCCGGGTTACTTGCATGAGGCGGTGGACTGGATTTCTGACCTGATTCACAAGCAGCTTTTCGTGGATGGCATGTGGAGAGAGGGTGCCGTTTCCTACCACAATCAGACGATCAATGGTCTCGAAGGTGTAATGCAGCTTCTGGACGGATACTCAGATCCCGAAGGATACGTGCATCCAGAGAGCAGGGAACGTCTTGACGACCTGGATCTGGCCGATGCGTTTCCTCTGTTCGTAAAGGCCAAGAAGATTCAGGACCTGCTGAAGTACCCCAACGGACGAACGGTTGCCCTGCACGATACCTGGGCCTGGCAGGAGAGAGACCCGCTTGAGGCGTCCCACTCGCTTTTGTTTCCTGGTGTGGGACACGCGGTACTGGGACGGGGAGAAGGCGAACATCAGCTCCAGGCCCATTTGCATTTCTCAGGGGCCTATGGCCATGCCCATGCGGACCTGTTGAGCATTACGCTGTTTGCACACGGACAGGAGCGCCTGTCCGATATCGGGTATACTTGGACACACCATCGGCAATGGGCTTCATCGACGTTGTCTCACTGTACGGTAATGGTGAATGGCGAGGAACAGACAAGGGGTCATCTTCGGGATCCCTCCGATGGCAACCTGACACTCTACGTGGCCGAAGACGAAGACTTTCAAGTGGTCGAGGCCGATGGTATTCGAGCTTATCCGGAGATGGTTGAGGAATACCGTCGTATGTTGATTGCAGTGGGCATCTCGGAGGAAGACGCCTATCTGGTAGATGTGTTTCGTGTCAAGGGTGGACAAAGGCATGAATATATCCTTGTGGGAGATGCGAATCACGACGGCACGGCCGAGACATCATTGGAACGCACAGGCTTCGATTCGCTGCTGCCGTCGGGTGTGAAGGTCGTATTTCCATCCGGAGAGACTGTTCCAGGACACGCGGAGGGACACAATTTCCACTACGGATATGTTAAGGATATGACCTCTTCACCGGCGCCCGGGGAATGGCAGGTCGACCTTACAAGTGAGGGTGAACCGAATGCTGAGGTTCGCGTACACGGCCGCTCACACTTGGACGGCGATCTCATATTCGGCCAAAGTCCCTCCGTGAGGCGAGCGGAGGAGAGTGAAGGAAGGCTCGAGGATTACAAGATGGCCACGCTCATTCACAGACGGGAAGGTGAAGACCTGAACAGTACTTTTGTGAGTGTGCTGGAGCCGTTCGCCGGGGAACCGATTATTCACTCAGTGGAGCGCCTGTCCGGCAAGCCCGGTGACGTCATCCTGAAGATAACGAGAGGTGATGGCGTCGACTATATCGCATGCACCTCCGAGCACGGCATCCTTGAGGTCGAGGATTTGACTCTGCACGGAAGAATGGGGTTTGTACGGGAGCGAGCGAAACAGGTCGCAGGTTTGACCCTCATAGGGGGGACACTTCTTAGAAAAGGCGACCATCAGGTTTCAGGTGAAGGTGTGATTTCTGGCAAGATTACAGGGGTGTTGCGAAAGGGACGAGGGGATGGTATTGATGGTTTGGTCGTGGATGTACCTGTCCCGGAGGGCAAGGTAGTTCAGGGAACGACAATCATCGTGAAGGACGGCGCCGGCTTCAGTATCGGGTTGAGGTTGGATGAAATCTCCGAGCGGAATGGACAGACGGTCCTTTTGCTGCAGGATGACCCGGGATTCGAGATGACAGCAGATGGCAAGTCTCGTCACATATATTTTCCGGGTCGCGAGTGGGAAGGGACAAATTGGTTCGAGATCGTAAATGTGGTGAAGAGGGAGTTCCAATAGCCAAGAGTTGATCCCCTGAGATGAGGTGGTATGAAGACAGCTTATCCTGATCTGGGTCTCGATTTGAATTTCGTGCCTGTCCGGTGCGAAACCCCTCAAGCATTTACCCGGGATGAAATTGAGCAATACAACGAAGAGGGGTTCATTTCTCCGATAACTCTTTTCGAGGGTAAGGAGTTGAGGGGGGTTCAGGAATTCTTTGAGAGATCCAGAATACGCTTGACCAAGTATGAAACGTTCAGGTCGTTCCATCACGAGATTCCAGAACTCTACGATATTATTGCCCATCCCGGGACAACTGCCTACCTGAGGGATCTTCTTGGGCCTGATGTGGTTTGCCATGTGAGTCAGTACATTCGCAAGGAGCCGGACCCCGATTCGATTCGAAAGACGATTTATCACCAGGATTCGACGTTCAATCCCATGGATGCCCGGTGCGCCTTGGTATGGCTTGCGATAGACAGGGCATTTGTGGACAACGGGTGCATGTGGTTCATTCCCGGCTCCCACAAACTGGGAGTTCTGGAGTGTGATGATGGACACCACATTGCCGAAGCGGCCACATTTGACAACCAAATGCCAATGGAGTTGGAACCTGGTCAGGCGTTGTTCTTTTCCGATATGCTGATCCATTCTTCGCCGCCGAATCGGACGGCAGACGCCGTGAGGGGCGGGCTGACCGCTACATATGCTTCCACCAAGGTTGTTCCGACGTTGGGTGAAAAGAATTGGGCAGTGATGTGTTGTGGGGAGGACCGTTCGGGAAATTGGGAAGTACATCAACCGCCAAGGTAATGGCTCGACAAGGGTACTTGTCCGGCCGTACGATGTATGTTACCAACCCTGGACAACAGAATGTGCAGGTCGAGTTTCGCTCGGAAAGGGTGGATCTCCCCGCAGACGCAACGTTATCTCTGAATGGAGTCGGGTGATCCCCAACCCTTGAAGATGTCGGACCGCAGGTGGTAGGATCACCCGTCATAGCTCGTGGAGAGCCATTTATGTCTACGGTAAGAGTGAAGGCGAATTACTATGAGCAGTTCGACGCAGATTACGATCTGGAGTTTCCTGCTGAAGGAATGGGAGGTTGGAAGCAGGGGGAGATTCCGCTGGCGCTGGATAAGACAGCCCTGGTGGTGATGCACGCGTGGGACATTGGCGAGATCGACACATACTCAGGATGGTGGCGAGCGTGTGAGGAGGTGCCAAGAACATATGAGGTTTGCAGGGTGGTGTTCCCAAGATTGTTGGCAACGGCACGTGTTTCTAAACTTGAGGTGTTTCACGTTGTGGCAGGAGGAGATTATTTCAAGTCGTATCCCGGATATCTTAGAGCTGTTGAGCTGACCGGTCCCGAGCCCGATCCACTGCCTCGCATCGATAGGGATCCCGTTCTAAAAGAGCTGAATCAATTCAGATCGGACAATGTCTGGGTGGGGGCTCGAAATCAGGCAGACGTGAGGAGGGGGTCTCCCAGGAGAAGGTTTGCTAAAGAGGCCATTCCAGTTGGAGAAGAAGGAGTTGCCGAAAACGGACATCAGTTGTTCGCGCTTTGCCGTGACGTTGGGGTGAACCATTTGATTTACGCAGGTTTTGACCTTAATTTGTGCCTTACTTCGTCGCCTGGCGGAATGCATGACATGCAAAAGTATGGTCTGATGTGCTCCGTTATCAAGGAAGCCACCATTGCGTGCGAGAACAAGGAGACCGCTAGAGAAGAGCTCTGCAAAGAAATCGGTCTCTGGTATGTGGCTTTGATGTTTGGTTTTGTTTTCGATCTGGATGATTTGCTGAGGGCCATCTGAGGATCTTTGCTAATAACTCTTGAGAGGCAATACAGATGATTCGATTAGAGGATACCACAGACTTGCGAAAGGCTTTTTTGCCGGATGAAGAGAATGAGCTGAGTCGTCGTTGTCTACGCATGATGGAGAAATGGGTACATGTTGGTGTAGAGTATTTCGAAGAGTGGCCTGACCGACCGAATTGTGGACACTTTTTCGGAGGGTGCCATTGGTATGGAAATGAAACGGCCGGCCCCATGGAGACGTTCGCCCTTCTGAGTATTTCTCAAGAGTACGATGAGAAGGCGGGAGGCACATCGAGAGAAGAGTTGCGCCAGATGGCGATTCAAGCACTGCGTTTTCTCTGTTTTACGCATGATTCAGGACCTGAAGACTGTGTGAGACCGAGTACGGGACTTGGTCGACCGGAGATCTGCGGTACAAAGTGGGGGGAGCGAGGGAGTGCCTATTTTCGAGCAAGCCAGTGTGGACACGGCATTTCCGCCATGGGGCGTGTAGCTTTGTTGTTGCGCGATGAGATCGACGAAGAGACCTGGATGATGGTCGCCAGGGTTCACGAAGACTATGCCGGAAGATTTGGCAACATGGATCCCAGGAGCGGGGTCTATGTGGATACACAGATGGAGGAAAACGCCTGGACATCCAACGGCCTGACGTCGTGCTGCTTGTTCCTGTCCGGTCATGGTGACCTATCGAGATGGGAAGCCACAAACAGACGGTGGCTGTATTCCACATGCGCTTCACCCCAGGATGCCAAAGACGGTGGTCAGGTGGGGAATTCCACCTCTCGGAAAATGGCCGGAAAGATCTTCACCGCGCTTCCTGACTATTGGGCTGAAAATCACGGAATGGTCCACCCCAATTATACCGGTTCCGGCATTCGGTCAATGATGATCGCCGGTGCTCAGTTCAAGCTGTGGGGCAAGGAACTTCCCCCGGAGATATTTTGGAATCGGAAGCGGGTATACGAGAACCTTAAGGCAATGACGGATGGCGCCGGATATGCCCAGGCGGTTCAGGGCATGGATTGGCATTATCTCCCGACGTCAGGAAGTGAAGCTCCCCACGCAATCGCATCCGTGATGTTGGATGACGTAGAAGCAGCCACTCTAGAACGAAGGGGACTGAGGAACACTGAGTTGCGCCAGGAAGCGAATGGCGGCCGCATGTACGAAAAGGAGTTCGCCCTGGCAGCCCACGATCAGCAAGATCCGATGATTATGCGCGAGGTTACCATCAGCTCTGTGGGGCATCTCTACCTTTTTCACCGTCTGTTCGGACCAGGTGCCGATCCTATTCCGGAGAAAGATTTAGAGACTCGCCTTGCCGGTGTCAGGGTTTATCCCCACGCTGGATTCGTCCATCATCGGCACGCAAAAGGACAGACCTCATTTGCTTGGCGGAATTCCATAATGGCCATGCCCCTAACCAGAGATGGAATCTATACGATCTCTCCTTGCTCGGACAGCTGGTTGGGAAGACCGGAGGTGGATGGCAAGCCGGACAGCCACAGGCTTGTAGACGTACAGGTAACGAATTACGACGACAGTTTCGCTGCGGCAATGGTCATGGACAGGTGTCAGGAGTCGTTGCGCCAGCAGGTGCTCTTTGCAGGCCTGCCCGATGGTCGTGTTTTGTCCTTCGACAAATTCGTTGCATTGGAAGATGTGAAGCTTGTTTCTCTTGACCAGGGTTTTCTTCGAGTCACGAACGAGCACTTTCCCCTGCTCGGGGACAACTGTAGAGGGGAGCGAAAAATTCATCATCCTGATGGCGAGATCACCTACAAAGGATGGCACGGTGAAGCCGAAAGTGAAGACGTGGTGGACCAACTGGGAAGTCCCGACTGGGTGAATATCGACGGAAAGATTGGCATCAGGTTTTTGGGTACCGGTACGGTGGTTTACCACAACCGCCATTACTTCAGGCCTTACAGAGCCATCGCGGACGACCTGACCCTGTCGCATCAGGAGGAGAGTACTGAACTGAAGTCCGGTGATGAGGCTGGACGACTGATCGCATTGGTCGGTCCCGAAGAAGGAAGAGAAACCACCTCCTCAGCCAGGTTGGAAGTATTGGATGGGTCGGACAACACGGCCTGCCTCGTCACTGATGGATACCTGGTAGCAGCGAATTTCGAACCCAAAGGGCGAATGTGTACATTCAGCTGTCCCCGAGATGACGAAGTCTGGATATACGCTGGAACGACTTTGACGACGTATGAAGATCGGGTCGAGTACGCAATTTCGATGGGTGGCATGAGCGCCTGCAGGCTTCAGGCCGTTCGACGGACCTGTCTGAAGGGCAGGGTCCGAGTGGATGCAGTCGCTGACGGAACGACCTACGTGACAGATCTTGATGGCGAATCCCCGCGAGCAAGTATATTGGCCTAGAGGATGTAGCGTGACAATTGGTGTCTTCGATTACTTTGGTACGAAATCCCTGCCCACTTTTTGGGATACTTCACTACAGAAGAGGTCGAGATGGGGCTAAATGAGAATGGCGAAGCGGGCAAATGGGGGTTTGAGACCGATGAAATTGTGGGTTATATCCAGCCGGATGGGGATCGGCACGGGATCAAGGAGCTGACCCACAAACCTAGCGGTGTCCAGGTGGTCCATCCCAAGTATGACGTGTTCAACCTGTTCTTCATGTTCTCCACGAACCACTGCATGGGGACTGCACGGGACAACAAACGGACCATCGAGATGGATGATGAAACAATTGAGATCCATTGGGAGCCAACCGAAGACCACAAGGCTGAAATTACTGCAAAATATGAGGTGGTCAAACCGAATATCATAGATCTGTCGATTACCGTACACTCCAATTGGCCCTATCCTGGATATGAGGTGTTTCTATCGAATTATTTCCACAGGTCGCTCAAACCTCACGTCTATGTGCAGGGCAGTCCCTTTGATGATCCCGCCGACAAGGCCCGGTGGATTGCCCCCCAGGTCAATGACGTATTCGTTGGAACGGGTCTTGTGTTTTCCAGGGACCAACACGCTGCGAGACGTTCTGTTGACGGTCGTTGGGACCGAATTTGGGGTCTGTATCAGTGGAATCCCCAGCGATATTTCGAATTCCCGGTCATCATGTCCGTTGACGCCGAAAAGGGTGTGGCGGCCGTGCTGATGTCCAGGCCGGAAGACTGCTATGCGGTGATCAGTGGATATGACAGCGACAATGATGACGACCCGTTCGCGGACCAGAATCCGCTCTATATGTCTCTGTTCGGAGATGACTTCAGGGTAAGTGACGAACGGACTGTGGAGGTCCGGTTTGCGGTAACGGAAATCGATGAGGCGATGTCTCAACCCCTGGGATTGTATGAGTCCTTCCTGGTTGAGAAAGGTACGACACTGTTCTAGACGAACGTGCATTTGCAAGCTTGTAAGACAAGGAGAGGCAGGCCATATGCTGACCAATATCGATTTCGGCGTGATCTTTTTATATGCAGGCCTGATGGCGTGGATTGGAATTCTGGCGAGGAAGAAGTCCAGCAATGTGGACCAGTACTTTGCTGCGGGCCACGGCCTGCCCTGGTGGATGGCCGCAATTTCCCATCACGTTTCTGGGTATAGCGCTGTTGCATTTGTGGGATTTGCAGGACGCGCCGCCATCGCCGGTTTTTCGATGTGGACCCTGTTCTCACTGGGTGTTTTTGTGGCCATGATGATCGGCACGTTGATCTGGGCACCCCGGTGGTCTCGGTTGAAGGTACTGACCCCGGTCGAATATCTGGAGCAGCGGTACGGCAACTCCGTACGGATGCTGATCGCGATTTCTGGAATCGGATTGAAGTTTATCGATCTGGGCATCAAGTTGTTCGCAATCTCCATCGTCGTGAACGTCGTCACAGGATGGGCCATTCTGCCAGTTATCCTGGTTGCAGGAATCATTACAATAGGGTACGTGTTTATAGGTGGGCTCTGGGCCACAGTGTTGACCGACCTCGTTCAATTTATCGTCCAGCTGTTCATGAGTCTGGTGGTGCTCTACATTGCCCTGAGCCTGGTGGGTGGTTGGGACAGTCTCTGGGACAGGCTGCCGGCTGAACGCAGCAACTTCTTCAACGCTGAAGCCGGGATAAGCTTGGAGTTTTGGCTTGTATACTTGATCGTAATCATCTTCAGCTATAACGGCGGGACGTGGGGTCTGGCGCAACGGTTCATTTCAGTCGAGAAACCGCGAGAGGCTCAGAAGGCCGCACTGCTTTCCGGCTTCCTGTTTCTCCTCTATCCCATCGTCATTTTCCTGCCTGCGTGGGCAGCCCCATTCTTGTTACCCGATCAGTTCAACCAGACAACGTTGATGCCGGTTGAAGGGTTTGACCTGGACCAGGCATACATTCTGGTGACTCAGAAGATCCTTTCCGGTCTGGCACCCGGGTTGATCGGACTGCTCGTCTGTTCGATGTTTGCTGCGACGATGTCGATGATCGACAGTGATATCAATTCACTGGCCGCCGTATTTACCAAAGACGTCTGGCAGAGGAATGTCGATCGCGACATCTCAGATGATCGGTTGTTCCGAGTTGGTATGATTACGACGGCGGTATTCGGTCTCGCGGTAGTGGTTGCGGCAGTGATTGTTTCGCAGAGTTCGGGGATGAACAAGGTGTTCTCCTTTACCGTCAAATTGCTTGGCGGGCTGCTGTCACCTATTGCAATCCCCCTTATGTTCGGGATGATCTACAAGAAGGCGACCACTCGTGGAGCGATTCTTTCGTTTATCGGCGGGATGTTGACCTATCTGATTGCCACCCTCGTTTACGAGGTCCAGGAATTCCAGGTTTACGCAGGTCTGGAAATTCTTGTGTGTCTGGTGATCTATTTTGGTGAGAGCTTGATAGGCGTGAGAACAGAGGAGAAGGAACAGGAAGTTGAAGAACTCTTTGATAGACTCGCCGCTTCGGATGTGGACTAGGGGGGGGAGGGGATACACAGGCAACACGGGCCACTCCGCTGACGAGTGGCCCTTTTCGTGAGGGGATTTAGATGCTTGCCGGCACTGATTTCGTGGTGATTTTCCTGTATGTCCTATTGATGGTGTGGATCGGCCTGATCGCGAGACGGAGATCCGGAAATGTAGACGAGTACTTCACAGCAGGGCACAATCTGCCCTGGTGGATGGCGGCCGTCTCACATCACGTTTCCGGCTATAGTGCGGTTGTTTTCGTCGGATTCGCAGGTCGCGCCGTGATTGCTGGCTTCAGTATCTGGACCCTGTTCTCCCTGGGTGTGTTCACGGCTATGGTTGTGGGGTTTCGAATATGGCCTCCCAGGTGGTCGCGACTGAAGGTCCTGACGCCCGTTGAGTATCTGGAAACGCGGTACAACAATACGGTGAGATTGGTGCTGGCCGCCATCGGGATTCTGAAGAAATTCATCGATCTCGGGATCAAACTGTTCGCCATTTCGGTGGTGGTTCATGTGGTGACCGGGTGGGATGTGCTTTCGGTTATCATCGTAGCGGGATTGATCACGGTAGTCTACGTGCTGGTAGGCGGACTATGGGCTACTGTGCTCACAGATCTTATTCAGTTTGTGATTCAGCTGGGAATGAGTCTAGTTGTGCTTTACATGGTGTTGGCAGCGGTGGGGGGCTGGGACCGGATGTGGGAACAGTTACCTGTCGAGCGGTCAGCCCTGTTCAATGACGCCGCCGGGATAGGGATGTGGTTCTGGTTGGTTTACCTGGTCGTGATTGTTTTCAGCTACAATGGGGGCACGTGGGGACTTGCGCAACGTTTTATTTCGGTGGGTGATTCGCAGGACACGCAGAAAGCTGCTCTGCTTTCCGGTGTCCTCTTCCTTCTCTATCCAATTGTCATTTTCATTCCCGCTTGGGCAGCGCCGCTCATTCTGCCTGAGTCATTCGACCCGGTCACGATGATGCCGTTGGCGGGCTTTGACCTGGAGCACACGTATATACGGGTGACGCAGAAGATGTTGGGCGGACTTACACCCGGATTGTTGGGTCTCCTGATCTGCTCAATGTTTGCCGCGACGATGTCTATGATTGACAGTGACCTGAATTCAATGGCAGCGGTGTTCACCAAGGATATCTATCAGCGCAATTCAATGAAGACCATCACCGAGGAAGTGCTGTTCAAGGTAGGTATGATCTCGACGGTCGTATTCGGTCTGGTGGTGATCGTGGCGGCGGTGCTCATTTCTCGTAGCGGTGGCGCTGAGAAGGTGTTCACGATTACGGTGAAGTTTCTCGGCGGGATCTCTGCGCCCATTGCAATACCGTTTATGCTGGGTTTGCTCTGGAAACGCCCTACTGCCAGGGGAGCCATATTGTCGTTAGTGGGTGGGTTGCTTACCTATGCTATCGCAATCCAATTCACGGATCGCTTCGAGATCTACACCGGCTGCGAGATGCTGGTGTCCCTAGCATTGTTTTTTGGCGATGGACTCTTAAGCAGACATTCCGCTGAGAAGGAAGCGGAGATCGAGGCGATGTTCGGGAAGATCGAGGATTAGCGAGGTGCCTACACACCTGGATGCGGTTTCTAGGTCCATCTTCTGACCAATCTCCACATGAAATGGTAGGGGCGACCCGCTGGGTCGCCCTTTGATTTTTCAGGTTGTTGTCAGGACACGCACCGTCCGGAATCCTGATGTAACACGGCCACAGGCGTCCCAACGGGACGCCCCTACTACCTTAAGACACGTCGCTTAATCGACGAATCCACATCCCCACAACCGGGCTACAGCTCGTAGTTCACCTTCAGATCTTTGAACTCATCTGTAAGCGGATGTGCCTTCGCCTGGGCCCGAACTTTTTCGCGATCGTAGTCGTTTGCCCCTTTCACAAACGCGTTGTTGATGACATTCTCTACTTTGAGATGGTTCTCGATCTGCCCAAGCTTGTGGACTGTGTCGATATACGATTTCCACGCTTCCGGGTCGCTGTAGCCATATCCCTTTCCTGCACGATCACCATCGAAGTAAGCTGTGCCGAGTTCGAGCATCGCGTCGAGGGCAAGCTGCGGATTCATCTGTTCACGTAGTGCAGGGAATTGCGCATATGTGAGCTGGGCGGCAGCCAGAGGGTTAGCGCGAGTAAAATCGTAGGCCATACAGGTGGCCTTGAAGAACCTCGTGTAGGCGTCCACCCGCGCCTCATCTTTGAGATCGGCCGTACGGATGGCGTAACCATTCGAAGGATGTTTCGAGAAGTCCATTCCAACGAGGTACTTCAGGTTCAGCCCGAGCGCCTTCCACTGGGCGGCGAGTCCTCTCCAAGTAAGTCCTGCATCTGCTCTCCCGAGGGAGACCATCTGTCCCCATTGCGGTCCACCGTTCAAATACGTCACAGTTGAGGGATCTATTCCGGCTTCTACCAGTATTGGGTCAACGATTACACGCCATCCCTCCGAGCCGACGGCGATCGTCTTCCCTTTCAGGTCCTGGACTTTGGTGATTGGGCTGTCCTTCGGCAGTGCGAAATCGAAGACCTGCTTCATAACCATTTCCCAGACAAGTATCACGGGAATCCCCGCGTCAATACTGGCGAGCAGGACACCTGGAGATGGAAAGCCGATGTCTGCTTGATTCTGACCCACGAGTTTTGTTACTGCAAGTGCTTCAGTCGGCCCTGGCTGGAGCGTGACGTCGAGGTCCAGTTCTTCGAAGTAACCCATCTTCTCTGCGACCCACAGGTTGAAGTCATCCATCACCTCGAGGTTACCTCTAGGTGACACCCACGTGATCCTGTCCGGATCTCCGGCGCGAAGTGGCGTCGTGAGGTAAAGTGAAGCCCCAAGGGCGGTGGAATATCCAATGAACTGACGGCGGGTGAGCGTATGGTTTATCATTTCGTGCTCCTTAAGTTGCGTCGCAGGGTTTAGAATGTATAATTGGGATTTCGTTTCATAATGAGCTGTGGCCTACGAAATGTCACGCCTCCCAGTTTGCCCACTTCTTGCCAATCAAATAAAAGATAACGTAGAGGCCGATGCCGATTGCCGCAATCAGTATGATCACGGCGAAGAAGTTCGACATTCTGGCCAGTGATGAATAGTAGACAAGGCGATTGCCCAACCCGGATCCGCCGCCTACCATTTCGGCTCCGATCGCTGTGAGGAGGCCAAAAATGCCGCCCACCATCAGACCTACAATGATCATCGGAAGGGCAAGAGGGAACCGGATTTTGTAGAAGATCTGGAACGTGGAAGCCCCATAGGACTTTGCCAGAGCAATCTTGGGCAGATCGGTTCTTCGAAATCCAGTGGCGGAGTTGATCATGACCATCGGCCCCACTGCGAGTGCAACTGCAATAACTCTGGGTGTCTGGCCAAAACCAAATTTCAGAATAAGGAGAGGAACCAGGGCGAGCATTGGAGTCGTGACGAGGATGAGGATATAGGGTGTGACGATCTTTTCGACAAATGGGAACTGCGTGATGACCGCGGCGAGTGTGATTCCAATCAGTGCGCCGATGATATACCCCAAGCCGAGTTCCTGCAAAGTGATGAGGAGATGAGGCCAGAAGAGGTGAAAGGACTTGAAAAGAGCCTTGATAATTTCGCTGGGAGGGGGAAATACGTAGGTGGGAATGTCCAGAGCACGCACAACGACTTCGGATATCGAAATGACCGCCAGGGCGATACCCAGGATGATGGCGATCTGAGCACCCGCGAAGTCCATCGACGTCAAGGCCGACCAGTCTATCGTGCGGTTATCATTTTGTGGTTCTTGCCCCATTCGAGTTCTCCGTGTGGGATATCACTGAGGCCTACGAAAACTAGATTACGTCTATTCAGCTGTGCTCTCTTGAACAGAATCGAATATGTTCTGCTTGATCTCACCTACAATTTCGAAGAAGTGGGGTTCTGTAGTTATGGATAACGGCCGGGGACGTGGGAGATCGATTTCGTAGACTTTGGCGTTCCTGCCCGGTCTGGGTGTCATGACGTAGATACGGTCTGAAAGGTAGACGGCTTCGGGAATCTGGTGAGTTACGAAGACGATCGTCTTATTTGATTGCTCCCAGATTTCGAGGAGCATGAGGTTCATTTCGTCCCGGGTGAAGGCGTCCAGCGCCCCGAAGGGTTCGTCCATTAGCAGAACGTCCGGATCGTAGGCAAGCGCCCGGACAATTGAGGCGCGCTGTTGCATGCCACCGGATAATTCCCGAGGGTGGTGATGCTCAAATCCCTGGAGCGCTGTAAGCGCAAGGAGTTCCTCGATTCTGTCGGCATAATCGTCCGGGTTCTCACCCATTATTTCGAACGGAAATCTGATGTTTTGTAGCAGGTTACGCCAGGGGAGAAGGTTGGACTCCTGGAAGACCATGCCCACGTCCCGACGGGGACCCGCAACTTCACGGTCGTGGATGGTGATTCTGCCAGAACTGAGCGGCAAGAGCGCTGCCATGGCCCACAAGAGTGTACTCTTTCCACATCCACTGGGACCTACAATGGAGACGAATTCGCTCTCGCCGACGGACAAGTCGAATCCGTCAAGGGCCTGAACGGATCCGCGGGAACCGGAGAAGGTCTTGGAGGCACTCTCTACTGAAATTACTGGTCTATCGGGCACGGATGAGGGTCCGATATGATCGAATCCAAAATGTGGTAAGGGCTGAGGTCACAAGAAACAGCGGTGATTATAGGGGATCCAGGGCAATTGGACAACTGGTTTTTAGGTGCCTTGCATCTCAATACCTTCCTTCGCCACGGGTGGCTATGGCAGGCGCTGCAATGGGCACTCGATGTCTGTGGCGATCTGAGGTCGTTGACGGAGTATCGGAACTCGCTCCGTACGTTAAAGGAGAATCTGTCCGATGTCCTGTCCACCGCAGCTTTAGGGAGGATGGAAGTGCGGCCTGTATCTTTTGGGATTGAGACGTGGCGAATGTAGTAAAAGATCACTCCGTGCGTTCGAGCGGCCTGTCCGATGTAGCTGCAGGGCAGCGTAGGTGGAAGTCGAGAACCGACGATCGCCAGATCTAATCAGTAATCTTCTTTCGGAATGTCCGAAGGCTAACGAGGGTGGCGACTCCGTAGAAGGTTCCGCCGATGATGAAGATGGTGCTGGAGGGCATGAGAAATTGGAGGGTCATCCATCCCAACATCGGACCAGTAGCGGATCCGAGGTCGGATGAGGTGACATAGGCCGCCACGGTGCGTGGGCCCCGTGTGCCCGCCTCCGCCATCATGACGACCGTTGCGCCCACGCCGCAGGCAAAGAAGAGGAGGACCATTAGGACGAGTGTGATCGTTCCGGGCGTGGTTGATGCGGTGAGGAGGGCTATAGCTCCGACCGAGAAGAAAAGGAGTGCTGCCCGGCGCCTTCCTATCCGATCGCTGTAGGCACCCAGGAGCGGTGCGGTCAATCCGTCCACTACCCAGCGAGCAGCCAGAAGGAGACCATTTAACGTGGCCACTCCTATGACGAAAGCTCCAACGCTCAGGCTATCGCCGACGTTTTCCTTAAGGACAGACCCAAGTGTAGACATCATGAGTCCGGCGCCTACACACCCAACGATAAATCCGCAGACATACATCGTGGGATTCTGCCCTACGGGGGAGGCAGATGTTTCTACACTTCTATCGATATGTGGAAGACCTTTGCGCGAGAGGACTCCGAGCGGAACACCCAGAAGGGATAATCCACCGAATAACGTGAGGGTCATGGTGAAGCCTATGAGGTCGTGTCCGAGCGCGCCTATGAGATTTCCACCGACCGATCCAAGCCGTGAGATTCCATTGTAGTACCCCATCATTCTGCCGATTGTGACATCCGGAGAGCTGTCAACAACCGTCATCAGACCGATCTGTCTGATGAAAGACCATGAGAGACCCCAGAGAATTCGGGCTGCAAGGAGGATTGGGAAAAGGGCATTGATACCGTAAACGAAGGTTGTCCCCGCGCCCAGGACCAAAGCGAGGACAGCCAGACCGGTCAGGTTGTAATATCTAGTGAGGCGTTCGGCAAGGTGATTGGTGAGGAGGCGGATCCAACGGTTCACGGAAAGGATCAGGCCGACCTGATAAGGCATCAGGCCAAGTTCCGTATAGTAGGTGGGCAATACTGAATAGAGTGTTTGATCGCCAAGGAGAGAAAAGGCTGTTGCAAGGGCGATGAGAACAACGGGGCGAGATGGACGCATGGAAAATCTGATTACCTGAGACTTGGATGTGGGTGGGATGGACTCCGTACTTGAATGAAATCAGGCCTTGGGAGACATTGTGAGACTTTCCTGCTCACGCCAGAGATAGAGGATGTGCTTGGAATGTCCCAGGTAAGCAGCATAGTCTCTCCCAATTGCCTTGCTCTTGGACCCATTCGGCAATTTCCCACTGGGCAAGGCGTTTTATTTGCCTCGAGCCTGAGTGATTCTTCTGGAGCCGTTCACCGCGATGGTCATGACGCGGTAAGGCGGACCCGACTCGAATCCCACCTGTATCGACCAGATAGAGGTGTTCCCCTTCTGACAATTCTAGGCGTAGGACCCGACACAGTGACTCATTGCCTTGCCCTCGCCCTGCAGTTCCTTGGTGGAAAGCAATTCCTTGATCGACCACTGGACCTTTTCTCCGGTCCCTGGCCTGTTCTCTTCCATCTCAAATGGACACAATCCTGAAGGTTTCCACTGTCGATGAGGAAGTCGGGTGTCCCTTGCCAGTTGCCGATGCCATTCTTCCACCTGATTCAGCAGTTTCAGAAAGGTCCTTCCCTTGACGGAGAAGTTGGGCTGTGCGGGAGGCAACTGCAGAACTTCCCCTCCCAGCTGGGCAACTTCCTAAGGAACATACTTCTGATTTTAGATGAAGTCGACAATTGGACCCACATGATCTGGGTCGAGCATCGGGTTATTGACAAAAAATTGGATCACGGATTTCCAAAACGCTTCATTCTCGAAGGTCGTGCCCAGGCGAGTGGCATTTACAGCTCTGACCAGAGGCTGTTCTCCCTCCAGACCGAGTATCTGACTCCAGCGTAGGGCCTCTTCGATGGTGTATCGGTCGGGGGCCTGCAAGAACAGGTGCACCATTTTCTTGGCAAGCTGTACGGGAATGTCTGCCTTCCGAATATTCTGACCAGAACCAATGTGGAGAAACCTGGCCTGCTGACCGGAGGTCTCTTCACAAGCAGTTCGGAATCATGCTGCATCCTATGGAAATGGTTACGTCGTATTTCGCGAGGAGGTGTCGTGCCACTGGTCGCCAAAGCACATTCCGGCCTGATGACAGTTGAAGACCAGAATTCAGAATGCACGACTTGGCTGTCAGGAAGATGATCGGGATCTCCGCTGTTTCCGAGTCCTCTTTCAGCCGCTAGAGGTTTCGAATCCATCCATCACAGGCATCATAATACCAAAAAGGATCAGGTCCGGTTTCGCACGAGCAATCAAGTCCAAGGACTGCTGGCCGTTCTGGGCAACGTTGAGCTGGTAACCGCCTTCAAAGAGGATGGTTCCGAGGACCTGTATGTTGTGTATCGTCTACGATAAGAATCCTGGCGCTAATTGTTGGCCCGGCCCTCCGGTAAATCCTGAAGGTGTGTAATCCAAGTTGTCGTGACCACTGCACACATCGTTACCAGGTGTATACTATTGCGATATTTGTCACCGGTCAAGTTGTATATGGCTTTATCGTCTATGCGTCTCATCCGGATTCAGAAGAACGGTCTTTTGGACGTCACGCGAAGATTGTGATGGAACCCCCAAATTCGGTTACGATGGGCCCGGGCTGGATCTTGCGAGAGACACTCCAAAAAACGGTGGCAAATCGGGCTATAATGCACTATATCAGATCCAGGTGCGTGGAACACCAGCACCAATCCTCAGAATAGTCATTAGCTCCTGTGCAGAGAGCGAAGCCGATAAGGCGAAGAGAACCAACGGGCACGGTGAAGGTTGCCGTGAATACCTGCTATGCCTTCCCCTCTTGAAGAGGCTACCCTCCACCCGACCCGAATCCCTCGCTGGATCTGGGGCGCCCTCGCAGCAGTTTTACTGATGTCCATTGCCCTGTTCGGGTATCAGCCGTTCCTGTTTTACCTTGAGCACGTGGTAACAGACAATGCCCACATTCAGGGGGCCCTGGTGGCGACTTCTCCTTCCGTGCCGGGTCGGTTAGAGGAGGTTCTAGTAGAAGAGGGAGATTCGGTATCAAAAGGGCAATTGATCGCTCACTTTCAAGACGATACGTTTATGGCGGAGTTTCAGCGTGCTGAAGCTGCGAGGGATTACGCAGCTAGCCTGTTGCTGGAAGCTCAAATCAACCTTGAACTGGAGGTGGAACGCGCAGGGCCTCTGGCCAAACGCGATCAAGCGGACCTGGTGGCTGCCCAGGCACGTCTGGCCGCAGCTCGAGCATCTCGAGAGAAAGCAGATGCGGACCACAAGCGCATTCAACGGCTCTCCGAGTCCGGTCTGGTTTCGACCGCTGAACTGGACGAGTCTACTACACTGAGCCGGACCAGACGGGCAGACCTCGAAGCAGCCTTGGAAGCTGTACACCACGCGGAGGCCAATCGCAAGCTCACCAACGGGCACCAGGGGGCATTGCGCATTCGCCGACAGCAGGTGGAAACAGCGCGAGCAGAACTCAATCTGGCATCGGCCAGTCTTGAGATTGCAGGCATTCGGCTGAAACAATCTCGTCTGGAGAGTCCCGTCAGGGGTATCGTAGCTCGGGTGGCAGCCCGGCCTGGTGAGCGGCTGGACGCCGGTCAGACGGTATGTCTCATCCGCGATTTGGATGAATTGCACGTTGTCGCGAATGTGTCAGAAACCGAGATCCGCAATGTTCGAGAGGGACAGCCCGTACAGATATCTGTCGATGCATTTCCAGATGTCAGGTTCAAGGGGCACGTCCTCAGGGTGGGTTCCGTCACCGGTTCCAAGTTCGCCCTTATCCCTCAGGAGAGTGTCGGCGGTAATTTCGTAAAGGTGATTCAGAACGTTCCCGTCCGCATTTCTGTGAAAGATCCATCAGCCTTGCTAAAGGTCGGTCTCTCCGCCGTAGTCAGCATCGACATCAGAGAACTGGAGACGGCGGTTGTCCGCTGACTCCGCATCCTCGCAGGATGCCCCCGTTTTCTACCCGCGCCCCTGGCTGGTGGTCATCGCCGTAAATTTCGGATCTATTGCCGCACTCGCCAGCAGTATTGGTCTGATCAATCTCTTGATGCCGCGGATGATGGCTGAACTTGCGGCGGACGTTCAGAGCATCCAGTGGGTGCAAACTTCTTTCCTGTTGACCATGGTTGTGTTGATGCCCGCGGTAGGGTGGGTTGGTGCTGCCGTGGGCCCGAAACGCCTCTACCTTTCCAGCATGGCCTTGTTCACATTTGGAACGGTGCTTTGCACACTGGCCTGGGATATGCCCAGCATGATCGCCTTCCGGGTGGTCCAAAGCGTGGGTGCCAGTTTCTTTTTCCCAATGGGTGTTCCGTACATTTTCGACGCCTTTGCGCCGGGCAGACGGGGGAGTGTTCTTGGCGTAAGCCTTCTTATTGGATCCCTCGGGTCTCTTGGGGGCAACATCTTTGCCTCACATCTCGCCGATGTGCTCGGCTGGCGATGGGGGTTCTATTACCTTCTCCCTTTAACAGCCGCAGGTTTTTTGCTGGGATTGCTGGTTCTCAAGAACCGTCCCGAATCTCCGGCCGGTCGTTTTGACCTCCCCGGCTGTCTGTCAATGGCCATTGCACTAATCTCCTTCATTCTCCTCATCACTCGTCGTAACAACGATCTCCTGATGACTACAAAGAACATCTCTCTTCTAGCCATCTGTGTCGTTGCAGTCATCATTTTTATCCTGGTCGAAAGACGATCTGCTACACCTTTCGTAAACCTCTCCATCTACCGAAACGTCGCTTACGCGGCCGGTAGCATTCTGTCCTTCCTCGTGCCCGCTACAGCAGTAGCCATTTCCTTCCTCCTGCCAATCTACCTCCAACGGTTGCTTGGGTATTCCATTCTTCAGACGGCACTGCTGCGGGTCCCAATGGGACTGGCGCTTGTGGTGGTTACACCTCTATCAGGCTGGCTGTCCGACAAAATAGACGTCCGCATCCTGATGTTTAGCGGCGCACTGGGATATCTTGGATCGCTCTATGCCTTCTCACAGATCGGTATGTACACATCCAGTTCTTCTTTGGCCATCTTGCTGGCATTTATGGGAATCTCCAGCACAGTTCTTTTCTTGCCAATGACGAATGCGATGTACACCAGTCTTCCGGATGATATGGTTAGGCTGGGTTCCGGTCTCTCGGCTCTCCTGAGACAGTTGGGGCGTTCCGTTGGGACGGCAGCCATCAGTGCGATTTTTGCACATCGTCTCGTTGTTCGCTTCGCGGTTCTTGCGGAAGATGTTGCGGTTGCCAGGCCCGGGCTGCAACTCAACCTGGACAGGTTGTCTGCAAACCTGCAAGACCTGGGTGTACAAGCACCAGATTCCGCAGCCCTCGGTCTACTTCAACGACGACTCTGGGCCGAGGCGACGGTAGCCGCATTTGCAGACTGCTATCTTGCGATGGCAGTCTGTTTTCTACTCGCACTGGTGCCTGTCTACTTTATTCGTGCAAAGTGTTGAGAGGTGCGAAATCGGGAGAAAGTCAAAGGCAAGGAATTCGAGTCATTGGTTGTTCTCGACAGGCTTCCCACTTCGCTGAAGCTTCGTGGGACAGGCGAGCGTGCGGAGTGATTGAGGTGACAGAACCCGGGAGCCAGCAGAGGGGTTATACGCGACAGCCAAGAAAATGGGTGTGACCCCTGCCCGACTGGATCAGATACGCTGCCGGTATGGTATTGATCTCGTCTCCGATCGGGCCATTTATGTAGTTCCCAAGTATTGGACACTGGACACCTGGTTAGGTGAACACGGTTTGTCCTGGACCTGGATCGCCTTTTTTCTAGGACCATTCTATTGCTTTATGAGCAGGGCATATCTGCCGGCGTTCGGATTTCTGTTCGTAGTGGCTTTTCTGGAGTGGCTCATTCCTTCGGAATTTACCAAGATGTCATCACTCATCCAGCTTGCCATTGGTTTTGCGTGCGCAATAGCCGCGAAGCCCCTGACAGAAGCCCAAATCGTTCGCGGGAGACTGGCCTCAGTGAACGGCTGGAGGAATCGGGACGTATCGGCGCGCTGCTTAAAATAGAACTACGCGTGCGGGAGTGGGGCGGTACAGGGGAGTCGGTGCTGGTAACGCTTGGTCTCCTGACGCTTTATTTCCTGGTATTTGCTGTCTACTTTTTGGCTTTCGATTTGATGTCCGAGGTTTTCTGACCTGAAATCTCACCACCTATCTGAAGAGCCGCTCTCCTTCGATCAGGAGATGCATTTTTTTCAGTTCCGTTGTTCTCCCGAACGCTTCGACAGGATGTATTCCGCGATGTTGATCATGGTATCCGTCTGGATTCGGTGACGATTCTCATCAAGGTGTTTTACCAAACCCTGGAAAGCGTTGTTGTCAATCGACAGGTGCTGCCCTCCCACGCCGTGCATACATATGATTGCCCATTGGCCTTTTTTGGATGCTCCTTCGATGTAGGCAATCAATTCTTCCGCTGTGTTTCCCTCCACTGCCCAGGACCAGGCGTAGGACAGATCTACAACTTCTGGAAAATTCGGTCGCTCACCCCATCCACGAGCTGTTTTGAATCGCTTTGCTACCAGGGGAACGTATGTTTCCCGGCCCTCGCCCTCTCCAACGTAGGTCTGATAGCACGGGTAACAAAATGTCCTGTTGCCGTTCTGCTCAGGAAAGAGGGCATCTAATGCTTCTGTGGCATCATCTATGGTCTCCGCGATGTCCGCCAAGGTGAGATTTTCGAGGCAATATCCTTCGCGGCTGAACTTGAAATTGCACGAGCAAGGGTGACGGGTGGTGTGGTTGCCAATCTCGTGACCGTTCCGAGAGACCTCCTGCCATCTTGGTACGAGGTCGGTCCAGTCTTGTTTCCGACCGGGGTTGACGTAAAACGTGCCCTTCAACCGGTGATCGTCCAGGCACGGGACGGCGTTGTCGAGCTGTGTGATAGCGCCGTCGTCAAATGTGAGTGAAACCGCGCCCTGAATGTCGTCGGGCCAAAAATTCCCTTTGGTCATATTTCGTCCCTAGTCGGTGGGTAGGATGCCTATGTCTCGCCCTTTCCGATAGGAGAGGGCATCGTCTATCATTCTGAAGATGTCGTATCTGGGTTGGAAATTGAGGACGTCTCTTGCTAAGGAAAGGTCGAACTCGTAGAAGGTTGGAATCTCGGGTGATCGAGCTTCTATCCACGGGATATCGAGCTTTTCGGAGAGGTAGGGGACGGCCTCATCCCAGGTAAAGGGTCTCGGACCCCCGAGCTGGACGGTTTTGCCAACCGCTTCGGGATTGTCCAGGACACCCGCACACCCGCTGACAATGTCGCGCACCTCCGCTATGTGCTTCTTGTAGGGTCGACCATTTGCGTCTTGCAAGACCACCAGTCGTTCTTCACCTTCCCAGTGACCGGCCAGACCGGGTTTGTCCTTGATCTTACTCAGGTAGAACTGAGGAAAATCCAGTATTTCACCTGCTCCCACCACCAGACAGAAACGGAGCACTGATACCGGCAGGTGATAGGTCCTCCAGTAGCCCAGGCACATCTCTTCGCCGGCGGCCTTTGAGAGTGCGTACCAACCCCTTGGATTTCGCTGGACCGTGTCCTCCGTGAGGGGCGCGGGCATCCCACCCGAAAGATACTTTTCGAGGACCGCGTCCGTACTGGCGAAAATCAGCTGCGATGGCCCTTTTCGTGCCGCCTCCAGAATATTGAAAGTTCCTCGCATGTTGATTTCGAAGTAGTCGTTCTCAGTAAACGGGCCACCCCCCTGAAAGGCCGCGCCAAGGTGGTAGATGCAATCCATATCCTGCGCTGCCCTTTCAACATCTTCCTGGTTGGTTAACGAACCGTCTACCAGTTCCAGGTCTAGGGATTCCAGCTTTTCGGTTCTAGGGTCCTGAGGCCAGACCAGCCCCCGGACTTCATGGCCTTGATCAAGGAGTTTTGCCGCAAGGTTGGCCCCAATTCTGCCCGTAATACCAGTAATCAAAATGTCCATTCTTTCTGTTCCTGAGCTTGAAAATTCATGTATCTAAATTTTCTGCCTTCGGGCCCGTGTCTGAGTGGTTTCGGTTCTGAAGAACAGGTGTCCTGGGGAACACAGGCCTGAACTGAATTGTTGGCAGGTCTGTGGGTCATAAATATGGAATCTTGTGGCCTAAAGCAAGTGCAAATGGGATCAAATCTTGGCCCCATATTTTCCTTGCAAAGGACCTGAGATTTTACTATTAGTGGGTTCTAACCCAAACGTCCATGCAAATCTCCTAGATTCCAGGTGTGAGCCATCAGTGGGGGAATATAATGGCGCAGCCTCTTTCCTGTGCCGAACTACGAGTGCGGATTGCCCGTTTGCCCCGAGTGTCGCTGGGACATTTCCCTACGCCGCTGGACTTTTGTCCACGGTTGACAGAGGCGCTGGGGGGGCCTCGTATCTTCATGAAACGTGACGATTGTACCGGCCTCGCCTTTGGCGGCAACAAGACCCGACAGCTCGAATTCACTGTGGCTCAGGCGGTTCAGGCAGGCGCGGATGTTCTGGTGGGGGGCGCAGGATCTCAATCGAACCACTGTCGACAGCTTGCGGCGGCGGCGGCTTCGCAGGGAATGGATTGTGCACTGGTGGTGGTGAAGGACCACAAGAGCTCAGAGAAAGAGGGCAACCTGCTGCTCAACGACCTGCTGGGCGCCACCGTCCGATTTGCAGAAGTGGATTCCCAGGAGGATTTGAACGAGGCAAAGCAGGACCTGATGGATCGGCTCGTAAGTGAGGGCCGCAAACCGTTCCTGGTGATGCAGTCCGATGTAAGACATTTTGGTGCAATGGGTTATGCATTGTGCATGGCCGAGCTGGTGGATCAGTTCAGCAATATGGGAGAGCAGCTGGACACTCTGGTGGTCTGCTCGGGCACTACCACTCAGCCCGGGTTGATTTTCGGCAATCGTATATTGGGAATGGACACTCGGATCATCGGGATGGCACCAATTGTTTGGTCTCACGATCTGAAGGCGGCTTTCCTCGATGTTCTGGAGAAGATGACCGGGGTTATGGATCTGGACCTCACATTTACAGCGGACGACATTATCAATCTGGCCAGTTATGTTGGTCCTAGAGGATACGGATATCCCTCGCCCGAAGGGAATGACGCCTTTCGACTGGTTGCCAGGAGCGAAGGGATATTTCTTGATCCGATTTATTCAGGCAAGGCGTTTGCAGGTCTTGCGGATCTTGTGCGCAAGGGGCAGATCGGATCGAACGAGACAGTAGTGTTTCTCCACACGGGTGGATCGCCCCTGCTATTCGCTTATTCCGAGGAACTGAGTGTCTAGAATGTCAGTGATATCTGTCCAGGCAATGGAAAGTCGCTGAAAAACCCTTGTTTCAGACACCAAATTTTAGGGTGCAAGTAAACAGGATTGTTTATATTCAGGCAGGTTTGAGGAGTGAGCGGCATCGCGTGTGCCCTCGTGTTGACCAGATTGGGGATGTGGCAGGTAAACAAGGAGGATTGAAATGGATAAGCTGGCAATTCTGGGTGGGCCAAAAGCGGTGCAAACCAGTGCTGATGATATGTTCACCTGGCCCATTATTACTGAGGAAGACGAACAAGCCGCTCTAGAGGTGCTGCGCAGGGGTGGGATGTCCGGCACGGATGTCACAAACCAGTTCGAAAAGGAATATGCAGAATGGTTCGGCTCCAAATACGCTCTGGGGCACAATACCGGCACGTCCTCGATTCACTCGGCAATGTTCGCCTGCAAAGTGGGAGTAGGGGACGAGATCATCTGTCAGAGCATGACGTTTTGGGCTTCCGTTCTGCAGGCGATGAACCTGGGGGCGACAATTGTTTACGCGGATATCGATCCGGTTACGATGACGCTGGACCCTGCTGACGTTGAGCGGAAGATCACCGACAAGACCAAGGCGATTGTCGCTGTTCACTACTTTGGACACCCTGCAGACATGGACGCGATCATGGAGATCGCAAATGCACGGGGGATCAAGGTGATTGAAGATGTGTCCCACGCACACGGCGCCCTTTACAAGGGCCGTATGACGGGTACGATAGGACACGTGGGGGCAATGTCGTGCATGTCGGGCAAGTCTCTGGCCATCGGCGAAGCCGGTATGCTGATCACCGATGACAAGGAGATCTACGAAAGGGCAGCGGCATTTGGCCACTATGAGCGAACGAGCTCACTTGAAAGTCCGGAGCTTTCAAAGTTCGCGGGCCTGCCGCTGGGCGGCTTCAAATACCGGATGCACCAGCTTTCGTCCGCCGTAGGACGTGTCCAGCTGCGCCATTACAAGGATCGCATGAACGAGATCGACAGGTCGATGAATTACTTCTGGAATCTGCTCGAAGGCGCCCCGGGGCTCCGCGCGCACCGTCCACCCAAGGAGTCGGGCAGTACAATGGGCGGATGGTACGCCGCACACGGGATTTACGAGCCCGAAGAGTTGGGCGGACTCTCGCTTCAGAAGTTCTGTGAGGCGGTTCGAGCGGAAGGTACCAGCTGTGGTGCGGGAGCAAATCTGCTGATGCACCTGCACCCGGTTCTGAATGATGCGGATGTTTACGGACACGGCAAGCCGACACGGATTGCCAATTCTGAATCCGATGTCCGGCAGGCGGAGGAAAGCTTGCCTGCTACTGAAAGGATGAGCGAACGTCTGTATTCCATTCCCTGGTTCAAGCACTACCGTCCGGAGGTGATCAAGGAGCACGCCGAGGCATTTCGTAAAGTGGTGGCTCAGGCGTCTGAATTGAATGGTTGAACATCGGCTGATGGTAAGGTAATAAACTAGAAAAAAGCAAGGGGCGGTCTAGAGATTAAATTCGACCGCCCCTTGTTTATTGTGTTGATCAAACAGGCTAACCATGCTGTTTTAAGATGGCCTGATCCGGCCAGGCCGGTCTTCTTCTGCAGATCCAGATCATCAGCCCGGCGGCCGAGCCGAAGATGGCCGGCAAAATGGTAATCCAGGTTCTCAAGATGGCTACTTCCCAACTTTTACGTTTGCATGCAGTTTCACTACCTAGTAAGAGCCTACAAGTATGAGAATTGTTTCCCGGAACACCAACGTATGTGCCTCAATCAAGAGTTTTCCAAGTTGACTCTGCACGCTGTCTCGCATATTTTTCTTTCAGTCGCAGCAACGTTTAAGCATGATCCGTTGGGTTGGACGGGGAGTCTATGATGAATAGTAAGCACATACTTGGGAACCTGGCAACAGGCATTTATTCAAGTAAAGGTCTGGTTTTTGTCCTGTGTGCCGTCTGGGTAATGGTTTTGTCTGCCGACCTTCGGGCAGGAACTGCTCGATCACCCGGGGGCCTCCAGGCTTGGACGGCTACCACGGGCACCGGTAGGGTTTACCTGACGGAGGTCTGGATCAGAACCCCTCGAGCCGGACAGAAGCATCTGGGTACCTTTCCAGGTTGGTGTGATGGATTGGCGTTCGACGGGGAGCGGTTGCTCTACAAAGAGGCGCCTCTTGTTTCGCCAATGTTTGGTGTGACGATTGCCGGAGAACGGTTGTGGCCCCTTTCACCCGGGGCCGTCTGGGTGATCCCATTGGATGGGGAGGAGGCCTATTCGGTCCCGGCGGTTCGACCCGGGGTATTCGACCCCATCGACGATGGGGCTGGTGACCGTGAATTNCCTGCTTCACCTTCAAGCAGGGCGGCCTTGGCCGGAGTGGATGACGGCGTAAGTGAGGCGGCGGCAGCCTATGCAGCGCTGCACGGCTCAACATACCGATCGGCCAAAATGCGGTTTAAGCTGGCCGGCAAAATGTTCAAAGACCTGCCAAAGCGTTTCCCGAACGCAAGGTTCTTCAAAGCGCCCTGCAAGGTTTACAATGAGTCGATGAAAATGCGCTCATCCCTTGCCTGGAAGGAGGGCCCGCGGTGGGTCTGCCGAGAGCATATGCAGGTGATCGGTGATTTGCTCACGCTTTACGGTAGCATGAACCAGGGCGCTAGGCCGCCCGATCTTCAGCATTTTTGGGATTGGATGGTTGATACTGGGGCAACCGAGGGAGATTTGAAGGCGATGGAACGACTGTTCACGTCTTCCAAGGAGTGGGAACCGGGGAGGATTCTGAGTTACTACTACAGACCGCTGGCGGCTGATGGTGAACCAACCGTTACCAGTTTCTTCCACAAAAACTATCTGGTGGAACTGGTAAGCCAAGGTCCAAGATACAGGGTCCAGGATCGAAGGGTCGGTCAGGCTGTTATCGATTCGATTATGGCGGTGGGTGAAGACTACTACCAGTCATCGGCAGATACACTGCAGGCGATTGCAGTCTTCGAAATGGTTACGGGTATAGCACCAGGCTATGCACCCGGTCACTCACGATTCGGCTATGCATATTTGAAGGCCAAGAATCTCGAAAGAGCGATTCGGGCATTTGAAAGGGCAGTGCACTGCGACGATCAGTATGCCGAGGCGTATTGCGGGCTGGGACTGGCATTCCGTCAGCGACCGAGAGGGTACTACGATGCGATCAGGTATTTTCAGAAGGCACTGCAGTACAAGCGGGATTACGTGGAGGCCAGATTCAACATTGCAGAATTGCGCTATGNCCAGGGTGAATTGGACGCAAAGAAGGACGCTGACAAGGTCATCGAACTCGATCCGAGATTTGCGCCCGTATACCTGCTGATGGGGATGTGGTACGAAGATCTACGGCACGATTATGAAAATGCGGCGCTGTACTATGCGCAGTATATGTCTCTTCGACCTCAGGACAGCGTTGGACGAAAGAGATTGGGACGTGTGTACCTCAGGTTGAGAAACTCGGACAGGATTCTGGAATTGCTAGGTGANTNCGTCCAGCAGCATCCNGAAGAATACGAGCTTCTACCGATTCTGGCACAGGCCTGTGTGAATCTGGAATCCTACGATCGANCGGCTGCATATTACGATTCCTATGTGAAGCAGATTTCGCCGAAGGAGCGAATGCTCTATGATGACATTACGATGGTGTGCTCTTCCGAAGATGCAGTCGCCTACAAACGCACCTGGGGCGAAACGCGTGAGGCATATCTGACACGGTTCTGGGCGGGGCGAGATCCGGACCTGACTACGGCGGCAAACGAGCGAAAGCTCGAACATTACAGGAGAGTCTGGTTTTCGAGACAGCAGTTTTCCGATGGCGAGAAGCCGTGGGATATGCGTGGCGAGGTTTACATCAAGTTCGGGGAGCCGGATTATCGATCCACATCCAATTACATGAATTTCGAACAGACGCTGGAAGTGCAACAGGTCAAGGAGCGTTTGGCCAACGAGATTTACGGTTTCTCGATTGATCCGGGAGCGGTCTTCCGCTCCTCGCTGGGTTCAGACGGGGACGTTATGGACCAGGCCACCTTTTATTTGCCCTCAGCCGGTCAAACATCCTTCTACCCCGGCCCCGTCTTCCCCGTGCGAAGTATGGCTCTGGGGATCAGCACCGGACCTAGGTTCACCGCCCAGGTGGGCGCTCCCGATGGCGGTGCCGCAACGAACGCGACCGGTACCCAGGCACAGGCGGGAAGTTCCGCAGAGGCTGATGCCCAGGCCGTCAGGATGACCGAACTGGATGTCAATACGGCCAGAACCGGGAGAGGGTTGACCTACTCACCGGTGACGGCGGGAGGCGACCCGTCGATGGTGGCCTGGGAGAGTTGGGTATACACAAACATCGATGGAGGGATCGAGATCACGTTTACAGACGAATCCGGGATGGGCATTTTCAGATATGCACCCGTTCCACTGGATTCGCGTATCCCGATTCGGCAGTTGGCTGCCCTGAATCGCTACAGCCCTGCAAATGTAGCCCAGAACGCGTTCCGCAGCACACCGGACTACTATGTGTACCCCGAGAACAAGATGCCACTGGGATTCTACTACGACCTTGCAGATTTCAGGGGAGATCCTGGTGCGCCGACCAACCTCGAAGTCTATACCGCCATTCCCCATAACATGGGCAACTATTTCGTGGACGAGAAAGAAACTCGGATCGAGGTTGCCAGGAAGGTGGGTGCGCTCAACCTCGATACGGGGGCTGTGTTCCGGTCGGAAGGGATTATACGGTTCCGTGGCAACGGTAACCTGACCCATGATGCGGCCTCCTTTGTGCTGGATGCTACACGTATGTCGCTGCCGCCCGGGAAGTATCGTGTAGAGATGCAGATGAAAGATCGGCTGAGCAGACGACACAGCCGGTACAGACAGGAGATCGAGGTCGAAGATTACGCCACATCCAGCCTGAGGGTGAGTGATCTGGAATTAGCCTGGAAAATCACAGAGGGTAAGGGAGAAGGGAAATTCGGAAAGGGTGAACTGGAGGTGGTGCCGATGCCGACGAGGCACTTCCAGAAGAGTCAGAGTGTGTATCTCTACTACGAGATCTACAACCTCAGGAAAGACTCATATGGCCAGACGCACTACCGGGTATCCTACTCGATGAGACCGAAGGACAGGCCCACGATCGTTGGGATTGTTTCGAGCTTATTCCGATTGGGCAAGAACAGACGAGAACAGGTAGCCGTCACATATGAACAAAAAGGCGGTGAAGACTGGAGCCCGGAGTATGTGGAGTTGCCGCTTGACCAGTATGTTGCCGATCAGTATGTTCTCAAGGTAAAGGTTGAGGATCTGAACAGCCTGGAAGCCGCAGAAAAGGAGNCGGCGTTTACAGTTGTAAAGTAGTCTGAATTGGGTGGTGTTCGACCATCCCACCAGCCAGCCGGATTCCAAAGGGTGATTATGCGCAGAATTGCCTGCCTCCTCCTCGTTACCCTGTGCCCTGGTGTGGCTGCATTTGCTGGTTCCGTGCGTGAGAACTCCGAGGTCGAGGAGGCCTTTGCGGTTCCGCGTGGTTAGCAGCGTGTTTTGATGACGGAGATCTGGACGGTTCGAGCAGACGGATCTGATCCAATGTGGATCAAGACCTATCTTGGCGAACCCGGGGGTCTCCTTTTTTTGTCCCATATCGGTNCGATCGTCTATCTCGAACGCGGCCTGCGTCAGGCAGCTTTCAGCGGGCACCTTGTTGGTGTTCATACCATTCCAATGGTGCGGAATCGGGTGTGGCGGCTCTCACCCGACGGTGCGAATGAGGCCCTCTGGCCATTGCAGTCTGATATTCACGCTGAACAAATAGCCATTGATATATCGGGAAAGATGCTGGCGGTTGTCGGATATCGGGGAGGCTTGCTTAGTGAGGGGGAGCGGGGATTGTGGATCTTGAATGCGGAAGGTGGATCCAGACTTCTGGTACGTGGTCAGATTTCCGGTCCCCTGGATTGGGCTGAGTCTTCGCGCTTGGGATGATCGCAATTCGGAACGTTTGTCGGTGGACCCTACCAGCGGAAAGGTATCAAAGATAGTGCCAGGGGAACAGGTTCAGGGCCAGGTGGACCACGGGATCGTTCACACCGAACGTCAGGTGGGGAGATGGTGGAGGTCTTGAACCACATTGGCGGGATGGCGCTTGCGCGCTATGGGCTCGGACACTATGGGAGTCACCGAGGGGAGTTCCCCAAAGCCAGGGATATGTATCGAGATACCAGGGATGTCTTCAGGTCACTTCCCAAGGGCTCGTATAAAGTCTCCAAGGGCAGTTGCAGCGCATATGTTGCCGAGATGGACAGGCTGGTTCGAATGAAAGACCGGCAAAGACGCGAGCGGGTCTGTATGGAAAACATTGGTGTGCTTCATCGGATGGTGAAGGAATTTCAGAAAGAAAACCAGGGCGAGTTACCAACGGAGATGTCCCAGGTCATGACCTGGATAACTGAACGTATCGACGGTGACAACCTGCAGCAAAACGTGCTGGAACGGAACAAAGCTGCACTGAAGGCACTGTTCTATTGTTCTGCGATTGCAGACCCGGAACCCTTGATCGGGTATGTCTTTCAACTCGGGGCTCTACCTCTGGAGCCGGCCATCGCCTGTCTATGGCACAGGGGGCAGGTATCTCCACAAGATCGATACGGACGGTGGATTCCATGTTTTGGCGCAGGATCTGGATTCTCCGGTTGTGGACTCGCTCATCATAGCCGGGGTGTTCGGGAGATGATTACGGTAGGCCGGACCTGCAACCTGCTTTCCTTGGACAGCGAATTTTGTTAGTTTCATAAAGTCTGTCTGTTAGTCGAGTTATGGGATCGAGGATTATTGTTATGGTCAACTTGCTTACAGCGGTTTTTGCCCTTCTCCTGAGTATCGGGGCCGGCAGTGTCACTGCCAAGAGGCTCAGCCCGGAAGTAAAGGCGCAATCTGTTTCGCTGTATGAGCAGGGTGCTGAGCTGCTGGAAGCAGAACGGCTTGAGCAGGCCCTGGAAAAATTTCAGGAAGCCGTAGAGCTTAACAAAAAGAATGCACCCGCACACGTTGGAATTGGGCACGTGCACCTACGTTGGGGGGACCTAAAGGCTGCGGAAAAGGCATTCAAAAGGGGCCGGAAAAGAGACAAAAGGTATGCGCCGTCCTACAATGGTCTCGGTCTGGTATACCTGAGAAAGAAAATGGGTCTGCAGTTCGCCATAAAATACTTCCAGGATGCCACGTTCAGAGATCGGATGTACGCAGAAGCGTATTACAATTTGGCCGAGGCGTTTCGAAAAATTGAAGATACGAAGGAGCTTGTGGCCTACCAGAGGCTCGCCAAGGCAGATCCCGACCACTGGGATGTATGGTTTCAAATCGGGAGAATTCACAAGGATGGCACCTCCGGCGTTTATACGGACTATAACCGGGCGGAGTTGGCCTACCGTCGTCAGATAGAGGTCAACCCTGGTCACTGGAACAGCCGTGTTCAGCTGGGTGAGGTGCTCAAGGAGCTTGGCAAAACCGAGGAGGCCGTTGATATCTTGAAACCGCTTGTGGAAGAGCCCGGACAGCACCGCCTTCTGGCTCTTGTAGAGTTAGCTGAGGTTCACCAGCGGAGGAAGGAGTTCGACCAGGCAGACGACCTTTTCGATGCATATCTTGCAGATCTGGAGCCCAATGAGCGGGCTGTCTTTTATGATCTGAGCCTGTTGCTCCAGGGAGAAGCACTGGGAAAGTTCAAGGCTGCGTCACCCGGAGAATGGGAGTCATTGTCTGAAAAATACTGGGCAGGTAGAGACCCAGCACCCGTAACCACGGCCAATGAACGAAAGCTGGAACACTACCGACGCGTGGCCTATGCGACCGAACATTTCAGTGAGGACGCATTCCCGTTCGATACGCGTGGCAAGGTCTATGTTAAATACGGTGAGCCGGACCATGTGAGCAGTTCGTTTGACATTCGGTTGGAGACTGATCCGAAAACGGTTGCTGTGAAGGAACGGCTGGTCTTGAAGGCAGGCTCCGCAATTAACGGGTTGCTGGTTGCACGGAATCAGGTTTCTTCGAGTGTGGGTGGACGTGTAATCGCGGATGGGGATTTTACCGCCTTGGGTGGTACTAGTGATATGCTTACAGAGATTTCCGAAACCGGTGGGGCAAGGACCACCGATATGTCAACTTCCGGGGATCTGGCGACCGCTGACCCCGATGCGAATCTCAGGAGCACACAGAGTTTCCTGGGCTGGCCAGTCTATCCGGTGGAAGGCTTGGTTTGGGAATACTGGATCTATACGGACGTTGGCCCTGGTGTTGAAATTACATTCACCCAGCGGTTGGGTCAGGGACCATTTCTCTTCGCAGATATGCTGATTGGGAAGGCAGGGGTCGGCAGGAATCTGGCACAATGGCAGAGGATGAACCCCAAACTCGTAATGGACTGGGTGGGGATACGGACCCCGGTGGTCTATAGACCCGACTTCGCGGATGAGCCGCTTGACTTCTATTTTGATTCCGTTGGTTTCAAGGGCGAGGAGGGGATGACCAACCTGGAGGTCTATTACGGTATACCCACCTGGTCGCTGAAGTACTCCCCTGGAGCCGACGGTAAGCCTGAGGCAAAAGTACAACGGGGTGTCTCACTTGTGAACCGGGCGAACGAACAGGTCTACCGCTCGAGTGATGAGGTTGTACTCTTTTCTCAGGGAGAGGTCGACACCACCGTGAGGGCTTTTGTCCCGGCTGCGGATCGCATTCCCGCCGACCCCGGGAACTACACCCTCAGGGTTCAGCTGCTCGACTCCTCGTCAGGCAAGTCCCAGGTCTATACGCAGGAAGTGAGCCTTCGAACCTTCAATGGCAGTCACCTCAAGTTGAGTGGCATTGAGCTCGCATCTTCCATCCGTAAAGCCAAAGGCTCGAATTTCCGGAAGGGTGAGTATCAGGTCGTTCCAAACCCGTCCAGGGCATATTTGCCCGGTCAGTCGGTGTTTATCTACTATGAGATATACGATCTTAGAAGAGACGAATTCGGTTCCACCCGATACGGCATAGCCTACGAGGTCAGGTCCATTCGGAGACGGGGCGTTGGGGCAAAGATCCTCAGTGGCCTGGGAAGATTCCTTGGCATCAAGCAGGAAGACAAGGCCAGTATATCCATTGCCTATGAGCACGTCGGCAACACTCCTGACGACAAAGGGTTTCTGGAGCTGGATATGTCCAACACCGAGCCGGGCAAGCAATTGCTGAAGATCGAAGTAAGGGACGACATTTCTGGACAGACAGCGGTAGGAACAGCTACGTTTTTCATTGAGTAGGTGCAGTTTCCACATTTAGAGCCACAACACAGAAGGCGTCGGAACCTTGAGGATCTGGTTTGCGGCGCCTTTGCTCCAGTAGCCGGGAGGCGTATTCATGCGGAGTTGGAAGACATACTGGCTTCTATTGGTCGCGATCGCTTTCGGATGTGGAGAGCAGAAAGTGGTGACGGTTTCTGGAGCGGTCAACAGTCCGGGCGAATATCCACACCGTTTGAATTGGGATGTCGCGAAGTATCTGGAGGCAGCAGGAGGATACACTCAGGATGCAGTAATTGAGGAAGCTCGTCTGAACCGATCTGAGCCGGATTCGGCGAACCCAAAGCTTTCCAGACAACTGAGGTGGCCTATTGAGAAGGCTCCCCAGGTTATGCCTGGAGATCTGATCTGGGTACCCAAACGAACATATTCCATTCGGATCGATACGGTGAAGGCGGTCGAGGACCTGAGTGTGAGCTGGAAAGGAAATGTGTATCGCGTTCCCAAGGGATACCTTTCACCGGGCTGGACCTCGGTAGGCGTTATGACAGCTGTGGTCATCGGCGACGGCACCGTGGCGAAGGAAGGCGGCGATGAGACACTGGGTAGGTTCCAATACCTGCACGTGAGTATGCACCCGGACGAGTATGCAACCACATTCGTCAATACCGGTGAGGTCGCGAAGCATCGGGAGATGCTGGAAGACGCAAAGGCACTGCACAAGGTTGTGATGGAGAAGTCCGCTTACAAAGTGGAAGACAAGATCGAGAGACCCCTCGGCGGATATGTACGCGTTCTTGCCGGTGTTTGGCCGAAGCCGAGAAACCGGACCTTGCCCGGATCCGGCATGAGGAAGAAGAAATTTGGAGACGGCCGTGAATGGACGACCTATTCGGATGGCAGGCAGCGGATGATCCATCCAGATGGGCGAGTGGTGATTGACTTCCCTGCGGGGGCGAAGGAGACCCGCTATCCCGAAGGCCGAGTGGAATCTGTCGATGCTTCTGGGAATCGGTCGACAATCTATCCCGACGGAAAACGGGTTGTGGCCTATGTGGACGGAAACCATGAAACACGGTATCCGGACGGAAGGCTCGTGCAAAAGTTCGCAACAGGAACTGAGCGTACGATTTCCTCCGACGGAAACGAAAGAACACGGTTTTCCGATGGGACGATCCATCTGAAGCGTCCAGAGGGCAAGGTGGAGATTCAGGTTCCCAGGGGTGTCCGCGAGACAAAACACGCAGACGGTCGCGTGGTTGCGATTACGGCGGAGGGTCATGAGGTAACCGTCTTCCCCGATGGGCGCCGGTTCACCCGCACGAAGCAGGGGGACACAATTGAGGAGTACGCCGACGGGAGAAAGGTGCAGAAAGGCGCAGATGGTTCCACCGTGCAGATTTTCATGGATGGGAGCAAGCGGACCCTGTTCAAGGATGGATCCGTGTCTTTTGAACGGGCTGACGGATCCAGAAGAGATACGCATGCCGACGGGACTACGGTGGAATTAATGGTCAACGGGACAAAGGTCCAGACAAATTCGGATGGAACCGTGCTGGAAGCCTTCCCCGATGGACGGGAGATCCAGACGGACCCCAACGGGAGCAGACTGGAGAGATTCCCGGATGGTCGCACCTTGCAGGCGGACGCCGCCGGAAACAGTATTGAGACCATGCCGGACGGCATGGTGATCAAGACATTCGTGAATGCATACAGATACTGGGGCAGGGTTCAGGATAGTCTGATCGAACTGGAAGAAGTGGCCGACAAATTGAGCTCAGGTGATTCCATTGTTGTGGAGGGCACCATGTCGGACAGTGTGGAGAGCCTGATGGTAGCGGCTTTTCGAGTTCCTGATGGTGTTCCTGTTCACGCAAGAATTCTGAGGGAAGAGGACTCATTTGTGGCCACACTGGTGGACAGCCTCCTGGATGTTGAGGGCTATTACCGATTGCAGATTCAGGCGAGCCTGCCCACCCGGGCTGTCGTGGTTACTGACATGGAGATCAAGATCGGTGATCCACCGGATCTGGGGGAAATGATACTGGATGTGCAGCCCTTCCGCAGTTCCGACGATGCGGAGGTCCGAGTTTATGATCTGGTTAATCTGGCCAGGACGGATCTGGGTCTTTACGCGTTGGAACTGGATTATGCCCTAACCGATATTGCAAAGGCACAGGTGTGGGAGGCGGTTGCGACCGGGTCATTTACGCACGGTGTAGGAAGAGGAGGTGCGGAGAATGTCGCCCGTGGCCCGTCGGTGGAGGAAGTGCACACCTATATGATGATGAGCGTGGGTCACCGGAGCATTATCCTGGATCACCGGTTCACCAAGTTTGGTGTGGCTGTTGCCGATGATCGCGGCCAAGTTTGGGTGGTCGAGGTGTTCGACCGGTGATCCTCCGCAGGTCAGGAAATCAAGAAACCCCTTCGGAGCTGATCCGAAGGGGTTTCTTGTTGTGTGTTTTATTGAAGAATCTAGACAAACACGTCGCTGGTTTCTCCTCGGACGATGGTGATCTGTCCGGCTTCTTCGAGCTGCCGGACTGTTTGCACCACACGCAGCTGTACGTCTTCTACATCGCTCATCCGCACCGGGCCGGAGAAATCCATTTCCTCGCGGAGCATCGTGCCAACACGTTCCGACATGTTCCCAAGAATCCGATCCTGCATCTCCTCGCTGGCACCCTTCAGGGCTACAGCGAGATCCTTACTATCCACTTCACGCAGGATCATCTGAATTTCGCGATCCGTGAGCTTGGCGATGTCGTCGAACACGAACATCTGGTTACGCACTTCTTCAGCCAACTCCGGATCCTGGGCATCAAGACGTTCCAACACGGCTTTCTCGGTGGATCGGCCTGTTTGGTTGAGAATCTCGGCCACGGCTTTTGGACCACCGATCTCGGTGACCTGACCAGCCAGAATGGCCTGGAGTTCGGTAGCCAGCGTTTCCTCGAGTTCGCGAAGGACCTGAGGTGAGATGTTCTCCATCTGTGCGATACGGAAGGAGACATCCGCCTGGAGTTCCTCCGGCAGCCCATTGACCACGCCGGCGGACTGTGCCGGTTCGAGCTGGGACAGGATCAGTGCGATGGTCTGTGGGTGTTCTTTTGAAAGGAAGGGGATGATCTGATTGGGATCCACATTGCGAAGCATATAGAAGCCGCTGGAGGTGGTGCTGGTTACACGATCCAGCAGTCCCGTGGCTTTTCGAGGCCCAAGGGCCTTTTCCAGAGCACCACGGGCAAAGTCAATACCGCCCTGGGAGACGTACTTACCCGCGATGAGGAGCTGCTCGAATTCCTCGAGGACTGCATCTTCCTGTTCGGTGGTGACAACATCGAGTTCTGCAATAGACTGGGCAATCTGCTCGATCTCGATATCCGTGAGGTACTTCATCACCTCAGCGGTGGTTTCTTGACCCAGTGAAATCATCAGAACGGCCACCTTTTGCCGTGCTGGTACTTCGTCGCCTATCTCTTCTTCTTCGGGCAAGGTTGGGCTCCAAGTTGTATAAACGTGGCAGTTTACCTATAGAGTATCGGCAGGTGAGTCCGGAAAATCAAGTTCTAAGGCCTTTTTTTTGGTTCGCATACAAATGTACGGGAGAAGGGACAAATGAACAAATGAAAAAGTGGGTTCCCTCCCGGAAGCCCACTTTTCGCCCATCGTCGCTTCAGAACAGCGTTTTTCTACTTCTTTCCATATTGCAGAATGAAGTCTTCGACCATTTCCCGGCACTGGTCGTCGCTGAACTGCTCCGGGGGCGTTTTCATGAAATAGGATGAAAGACCCATCAAAGGACCCTTGAGTCCATGGTCCAATGCCAATTTGCAGCACCTGACGGCGTCGATAACGACACCTGCCGAGTTCGGAGAATCCCAAACTTCCAGCTTGAGTTCCAGGTTGAGGGGTACTCCGCCGAATGTCTCCCCTTCCATGCGGATGTGGCACCACTTTCGATCTTCCAACCATGGGACGTGATCGCTTGGACCGACGTGCACATTGCCATCGCCCAGATCATAGTCCAGCTGGGAGGTAACGGCACCGGTTTTACTGATCTTTTTGGATTCGAGTCTGTCACGCTCGAGCATGTTGTAGAAATCCGTGTTCCCACCGAAGTTGAGCTGATAGGTTCGGAGGACTTTCACGCCCCTGTCCCGGAAGAGGCGGGTAAGCACGCGATGGGCGATGGTTGCTCCCACCTGAGACTTGATGTCGTCGCCGATGATGGGGAGGCCACGCTTCTCGAATCGCTCCGGCCAGTGACCCGCGCTGGCGATGAAGACAGGTACGCAATTGATGAAACCACAACCGGCTTGCAGGATCTGCTCGACATACCACTTGGTGGCATCCTCGCTACCAACCGGAAGATAACTGACCACCACATCGGTTTTGGTGGCCTTCAGGACTTCAGCAACGTCTACCGTGGGCCCATCGGCCTTTGTGATGACCTCCGAGAGGTACTTGCCAAGGCCGTCGTGTGTCATTCCGCGGTGTACCGGTACGTCCAAATTCGGCACATCGGCGAATTTGATTGTGTTGTTCGGTTCTACAAATATCGCTTCGCTCAGGTCCTTTCCGACCTTTTCCTTGCCGATATCGAAGGCAGCCGAAAACTCGACGTCGCTGATGTGATAACCGCCCAGATCAACATGCATAAGACCTGGTACGAATTCATCAGCTTTGGCGTTTTTGTAGTAATGCACGCCCTGAACCAGAGAGGAGGCACAGTTGCCTACCCCGACGATGGCGACTCTGACTTTGCTCATAATTCGGCTCCTGAATGGATTGAAACAGCGGCTAATTCGGTATCGTTATCTGTGATGTCACTCAGTATGTAGAAAAAGATAGGGCAATTGATATATTTGACAAATGAATAAATACTATATTATGTATAGAATAACTCTATATATAAAATCGGTGATATCAGGAGGCGTGCAGAGGGTCGGGTGTTCAAAACGGAGGTGGAAGATGAATCTACAGCATCTTAACTATTTTCTGGCCGTTGCGAGGACTTCCAGCTTTAGTCGTGCGGCCGAGGAGATGCACGTAACACAGCCAACCGTGAGCAGCGGCGTGGGTGATCTGGAACGAGCTCTGGGGGTCAAGCTATTCAATCGAGGGGGGCGTCAGGTTTCCCTAACGATGGAGGGGCGGACCCTTGTGACATACGGGATGCAGATCCAGGATCTGGTTGAGTCGACGGAGGATCGGCTCAAGAGGCGTGACGTGCTGCCAGGCGAAGGATTTCAGTTCGGTGCAATCGATGCCGCTGTAAGCTACCTGTTGCCGGAACTGCTCAAGGACTACATTAGGGCCTATCCCTCCGTGGAGATTTCGGTGCAGGTGGCCCCATCACGCTATCTGGTGGAGGATCTGGTGCTGAATCGGTCCGAATTCGGGGTGATCTCTCTGCCGCTCAGCCACCCAAAAATCGAGACGGTGTCTATCTTTGGTGACTCTATGCCTCTTGTAGCGGTTGCTGGACACGCCTTCGTGGGTAGGGCTTCCGTGTCTCTGGAGGAGGTGGCACTGGAGCCGCTTATTCTGTTCCATGCCGATTCGGTGTCGAGGAAGATCGTAGATGAGCGATTCGCAGAGGCGGGTGTTTCACCGAGTGTGGTCATGGAGATGCGCAGTCCTGAGGCTATACGGAAATTGGTTGAAGTAGGGGTCGGAATCTCGTTCCTGCCCAGCTTGACTGTTCAGGAATCCCTGGATTCGAGTGTCCTGCAGGAGATATCCGTCCAGGGAGTATCATTCAGCAGAGAAATTGGTGTGGCATGGCGGTCGGGCAGATACTTCGGACCTGCCATTAGGCACCTTCTGGACGCCATATTCGTACGATTCGGGAGGGTTGAGGAGTGGCAGAAGCTGGTGACCTGAACTCGGGTATCAGAATTCGAAGGTCTTAACTTCAGTCTGAGCGAGGGTTCGTTCCACCAGGTCGTCAATTTTCAAGCTGCCCTCAATTTCGTGGACTTTTTCCAGGTCGGCACGCGTTTCCGGGTGTTTGGGTACGAAAACGGTGCAGCAGTCCTCATAGGGCTCAATCGAGGTCTCGTAAGTCCCGATGTTCCTTGCATCGTTGACGATTTCTTCCTTGTTGTCGCCGGCAAGAGGACGAAGGATAGGCAGTGTGGTTACTTCCTCGATTGCGCGCATGTTGGACAACGTTTGTGAAGCCACCTGACCCACATTCTCGCCGGTTACCATGGCGAGGGCTCCCTCGGCCCTGGCAAGGTACTCCGCAATTCTGAACATGTATCGCCTGTATAGAATGACCCGATAACCTGTAGGGGCGAGTGTCATGATCTGCTTCTGTATTTCCACGAATGGGACCAGGTACAGGGTGGATTTGTACTGATGCCTGGTGAGGAGCCTAACCAGTTCCTCGGTGTTCCTCTGGGAGTTCTTGTCGGTATAGGGCTGGCTATGGAAGTGGATATAGGAGAGTTGTACGCCTCGTTTCATAATCTTGTACGAAGCAACGGGGGAGTCGATACCCGAGGATAGCAGACTTACTGCTTTTTCGTTAGCCCCGACAGGGAGCCCCCCTGGTCCTGGGATTTTTTCGGTGTAGACGAACACGCCCTGATGGGAGACCTCGATATGACAGGTGAGATCGGGATTGTCCATCCTGACCTGCGCCTTGGATAACGCCTGGAGGTGGGCCCCCACGTCTATGTTGATCTCGCCTGAGTTCAATGGGAAGGTCTTGTCGGCGCGTCTGGCGGCCACCTTGAATGAGTTGAAGCTGGATTTTTGGACAACCGCCCAGGCTGTATCTCGAATCACCTCAATATTTGCCGAGACGACGACGGCCTCTGAAAAGTTGGCTATCCCGAAGACTTGCGAGAGACGTTCCCGTATCACACCAATGGGTGTTGTTGGCTTAAGTTCCAGCAGCAACCGTCCGTATATGCGTCGAACGGGGCCGTGGTCGATTCCTCTGAGGGATCGGGCAATGTTGCCCATGAGTTTGTTCTCGAAACGGCCTCGATTCTTTCCCTTCAAGCCGACTTCGTGGTAGTGAATCAGGATCAGACGATCGGCGCTTATTGCCATGCCCTGTCTCGATGTTAAGACTGAAAAATGAGGACGGATGGAATATCACCATCGGTCCTTTTTTTGTCAAGGTGGTGAAGACTCAGTCGGCTCTGTGTCGATTATTCTTGGGGGTGGTCTGGTTAGTAGAACTCGGAATCCAGGTCATCCCGGATGCCGTAGACTCGAATTATTATACTATCCTCCAATGCCCTTTCAGCGGAACAGTGCAGACCTCAGGTCAAAAGATCGATGCAGCATTTCTTGAATTTCTTGCCGCTTCCGCAGGGGCAAGGATCGTTTCGTCCCACGGGCTTGAAATCTCTCTTGAAGGTCCCACCCTTTACCGTACCGTCCTCGCGAAATCTGACGAGATAGGCGTCCTCAACTTCCGAGACGATCTCTATCCATCGGTCTGCAGCAGGGTCCAGGCCGGTAGCAGCGACGTACTTCAGATAGGCCTTCAGGAGACGCGGGAAGTTCTGCTTGCAGGCGATATCCACGTCGAGATCGGCAATGCGACCTAAAGATTGTTCGACGTTCTCGTGGGTCTCTTCAGAGCCTGCATGGTCGCACCAGGCGGCAAGGAGAAGCTCAGCCTTATCCTTCAGTTCCGTGTCGAGCAGGAAGAAGTGTTCCGATCCACAGAACTCGCCTGCCGACTCGAGCATACTACTCATGTGATGACCCTCGTCAGTTCCAACTGTTGTGGTGCTTATCCCTTGCGCGAACAACAGATTCGACGCTTGAGATCGGAGTCCCCAGATAGGCCGTATAATGGAGGCTGAGACCACCTGTCGGCGAACAGAGCTTTTGAATACAGTTCAGGATGTGTTGATCGATCTGGTCAGGTGTACCAAAAGCCGTGATCTTCTGCTCATCGACTTCAAGGGAGATATGTAATTTTCCTCTGGCCAGTGGATGTTCTACGACTTGGGAATTCCCAAACACATCCCCAATCGTCCAGCCGAGTATGTGGCACATACCGTTCCGGCTTCTTAATCGTTTTCCCACCAATCCGGACGTTCGTACAAGATGACAAAAGCTCTTCCAGTCTCTGTCCGTAGAGTTGCCATATTGTGTTGCTGATCATGGTCTCGCAGGGCACTGTCCCGTTCAAGTTTTCTTCTCTTCTGGCGTCAATTGCAGCCCTACTTACTCTTTGACCCAGATCCTTTTCAACGGCAGGTCCGGTGACTGGCAGGTTCCACCATAGATCGTTACGCTCGTAATCCGACCACCACGGATCTTACAGACGTGGACCTCGGTGGCTTCAAGCTGCTTTCCCAAAAGCTTCTCAGGTAAGCCCGGAAGAGGCTGGTTGACGATGCCCTTGTGTCGAAATTCGATAGCAGCAACATCCTCCGAGGCGGTGACACTCAGGATTTCAACATCCAGCTGCCTTTCTTCCTCGTGGCACCCCCTCCACAGGGATACCATGGCCTCACGCCCACGGACGTCCAATGAGGCCCCCGTCATGACGGCATCATCCGCATATGTATCAGCCAATTGTTCCCAATCGCAGGAGAAGGCCGCAAGCAGTGACTCCCTAACAAGGTTCGCATTCCGGTCAGCAGACATAGTCGACCCTCCTCAATCAGATTGCATTGTCCATATGTCGTTATATACGATCAGGCCAGCCAGGGCGCCGCTAAATCCCCCAAGCAACCAGATTTTATCCCTAAATCCAAGCAGCCCGAACTCGTGTCGGACGCCCCAAGGCGGCGAATTGGATGGATGCCAGGTCTCGCCATTCGCCGATCCCCAAACGTCATTCTTGTTGATCGATCCGTCCGTACATCCGCCCATCAGCCACAGGGCGCTGTCCAGCAGGATCGCGCCGTGAAATCTACGTGCAGCCCATCCGGCATCAGATGTGATCTAATCCCAATGCTCACCATCGCAACTGCTCCAAACGTCGCTGAAGTTGGTCCCACGGTCGTGGTAGACACCACCGCCAAACATCCAAATTCGGTCCTGCCAGATCAGAGACGGAAACATTCCCCTTTCGGTCCAACCAGGGTCTTCCGTAACCAGGTCCCAGTGTTCACCGTTGTCCGAACACCAGATGTCACCCAGGGCGAGCTCATTTTCCCAGTTTACACCACCGAAGACCCAGATCATATCCCGATGGACAGCGCAACCAAACGCTCCTCTTCCTCCCCAGGGTGCCCTTTCCACCACTCTATCCCAACGATATCCGTCATCTGTGCGCCAGATGTCGCTGAGAGACGACTCGCCATCAAAACCACCAAGCATCCAGATGGCGTCTTTGTACACTACACAGCCAGGCAGGTTACGTGCAGACCAGGGAGCTTTCCCGATCTGTTCCCAGGCAATGCCATCGGGAGATCTCCAGACGTCATTGAGTCTGCCGAACTGGTTCGCCCCCAACATTTCAAACCCACCAAGGATCCACATGTGATCCCGGTGCACGACTGCACCCGGGGAATCCCTCGAGGGCCATGGGGCATTGTCCAGAACAGGTTGCCAAATTGCTTTCACACATGTTCCTTCAGAGCCTGAGACGCTTCCGAAACCTCGTTTTGATCGGATCCTGTGATTGCTCCATCCAGGCCATGAGCTGTTTCGAAAGTGTATGCCGGATCTCCTGACAAGCCGGATCGTCAATTCTGTTTATCGATTCGCCTGGGTCCGAGGAGAGGTCATAGAGTTCGTCGATTTCGGTTAGGTTCACGGAGAGTTTGTGGTTCCGCGTGCGTACGATTTTTAGTGAGGTGTCTCCTTTTTGGGTCCCTAGATACTCAGCGAAAATGTGGTCCGGCCAGTAGGTCTGCGGATTGCCGCTGAGCAGTGGGACAAGGCTGGATGCATCAAGGTTCTCCGGAACTGGTGTACCTGCAGCTTCAAGGAACGTTGGCATAAGGTCCAAGAGTCGAACCATTTCACAGGACGTAGATCCGGCTTGAATTTTGCCTGGCCAACGCATTACAAGCGGAATCCTGTAGAGCTCATCGTAGGAAACTGCGCCCTTCTGAAGCATCCCGTGGGCTCCGGTCATGTCCCCGTGGTCGGATACGAAGATTACGAGTGTGTCCTCCGCCAAACCCAGGTGGTCTGCCGCGTCGAGCACCCGGCCGACCTGGTGATCGATGAATGTGACATGACCATAGTAATAAGCAATCAGCTGGGCGCAGGCCTGCCAGTCGTTCGGGGCGCGCCACCTGTGACGAAGCCATTGCTCTCCTGCGTGAGCGACTTCAGGGATGGCTTTCGCATTGGGCCACGGTGGAATCTCAGTGCCCTCGTACATCGTGGCATAGGGATCGGGAAGGTAGTGCGGATAGTGGGGACCGAAGAAGTCGAGCCTCATGAAGAAGGGCGCTTCATCACGCGCGTAACTTCCCAGAAGTTCTATGGCATCGTCGGTCCGACAATACTCAGGATACTCCGCAAGAGGCAACGGGACTCGGGCAGCCATGGGTTTTTCGGGCGCGTAGGCCAGGCGAATCTCCGATTCATTTTCCAGCGCAACTCCTTCCGGAATCCATTCGTGCCAACCGGCTCCCGCAATAAAGTCATCGAATCCCCAATCCAGCGGCGTGTTGTCTTTACCGACGTGCCACTTGCCGACATATCCGGTCCGGTATCCCGACTCCCTCAGCAGGTGAGAGAATGTGACCGCATCCTCTCGAAGCTCGCGCTGTGAGACATCTCGTGCATTGGTGTTGTCGATAACACCGTGTCTGTGTGGATACAGGCCTGTCATCAGGGATGCGCGTGCAGGGGAGCACAAAGAGCTCACGGTGAACGCGTGGGTGAAATTCACACCTTCTGCTGCCAGACGATCGATATACTCCGTTCGACAGATGGTGTTTCCGTTCACACCAAGGGTATCAAATCGCTGCTGATCCGTGCAGATCAACAGAATGTTAGGCCGTTTGGGCATCAAGATCTCCAGGCCGAACGAGGGAGCGCCACACAATCGGATTCCGTGGACGGCTTATCCGTAGCAGGCCAACCAGTCTGAAATCTGGCTATTCATTCTATACTAGCTCTTCGTTGAGGCCATACAAAACCTAAGCTTTGTTTTCCCAGACCTTCAGCAATATTTCGCCAGTCGTAACTCTGTGATTCTGTGTCTACCATCATGCCCCCAGTGGGAGAGACACCGGCTGGTTCTCCTCAGAAGACTGCGTCCAGGCGAGGCACAACTCGAGGACATTTCGGGCATGTTGCGGGGTGACGTCCAGCTCCTTTCCATCCAGGATTGATCTCACAAAACGCCCGACACCAGTGGCGATAGTGTCATTCTGGTTTCTGTAAAAGACACGTGGCGATCCCCTGTCCTCTTTGTGCCAGAGGATGCCTTCCATAATGTCCAGGTGAGCGCGTGCGATCCCATCCGTGCCAACGATTTCCATTTCCCAGGAAGGCGCACCGCAACTGACATTGAAGATGATGTCCATCGATCCCATTCTGCCGTCTTCGAAGCGTACGATTCCCTTTCCTGTGTCCATCCAGATGCTGTGTGGTGTGGCCAGGTTGTCGTATTCCGCGAATGCTCTGACCGGTGGCGAATCGATCAACCACAACAGGAGATCCGCTGAATAGAAACCAAGGCTTAATGGAATCCCTCCCTGATCCGGGCCGAATTCTCCGCTGCCTTCGAAAACTGTGGAGGGACCAAAGCAACCATGCTGGATCCAGGCACGAGAGGTGATCACTTTTCCGATTCCACCGGCCTGGACACGCTCGCCCATTGCTCTGATTACGCCATCGTCGCGCCCGGGCATCAACGCGGACAGAAGAACCCCATTCTTTTCGGAGGCGGAAATCATCTTGTTCGCACCTTCCAGGGACGTGCACATTGGCTTGGCGACGTAGACGTGTGTACCCGCATTCATCGCATTGATGGCCTCGGCGGCCTTAACGCTGTCGGGGCAAGCGACGAAAACCAGATCGAGGGATTCGGCCTCGACCATTTTAGTCACCTGGCCATAAGATTTGATGCCGAACTGATCGCCGAATTCGGCACGACTCTTCATTCCCAGATTCTTCAGTTCCGTTTCGTCCTGTTCCAGATGGGCGTATGCCTTGAGTTCGATTTCCGAATTTCCGGATGCTGCTCTTGCGAATGCGCTCGAGTAGAATGATCCAATTCCACAAATTCCCGCCTTCAGTGCCATTCCCAGTCCTCCGCTTGTCGTTTCGGTTTGAACCCTATGATGCTCTAGCGTGTTGCACTAATTGTTCTTGAACTCTATTTATGTTGTTTCTGGTAGAAAATGTGCTAACTCGTCAAGACCAGGACTCGACCTTTTTCCTGGCCTCGGCAAGGACCGAGGCAAATTTCAGTTCGAGATTCGCGTTGGCGGCGTGGGCGTTTTCGATCACCGAATCCGCCCACGCCAAATACTCCAGCCGACGTTCCAATGGCCAGTTCGGTGGCGGATCTGTGGCGATTTCGCCAACGTTGTGGATCTTGTCGCCGAGTTTGATGAGTGTGCCCGGGGGCGTGCTGGATTTGCAGCTCCTTACGTCTTGTCTTCGGCAGACTCTTGTCGTCGGTGACTTCCTGGACGAGCACGCTCACGGCTTCACCGAAGTGGTGGCTGAGTTCGGCGGCAGTGGTCTCGGTATCCTCAATAGTGTCGTGGAGAATCGCCGCTGTCAATACGGTCGTATCGTGGACTTCGCCGATTTCCACAAGGATGTTTGCCACGGCGATGGGGTGGTTGATATAGGGTGAACTAGCAGCACCTTTTCGACGTTGTTCCCGATGTTTCCGGGCTGCGAAATCGATCGCTCTCTTCTCCTTGCACGAATCCCGGCTCCCAAGCAGACATCCAAGTGGTTCTATGCCGCCAGTATGTGCAACCGCTCCGGTCGCAGGCGCCTCTTCAGTTCCCTGTCATACTTGTGCTTCATTTCAGCCTGGTTCGCGGGCAACCCTATTTCTACTTCACTGGCGTGAAAGGTAACGATAAAGGCTTTCCGTGGTTCACTGTCAAGATTGACTGACGCACCATGCACTGTCGAGGTAGTCAGGACTGAGACTTGCCCGGCTTTGGCCACTATGGGTATGGGATCCACGTAGGGAAGTTCAGGCAGGTTTGACATCTTTACGCCCTCTACCGTTGGGACGACTCCCCTTGTCGAACTGTTCTTCTCTCTTTCGGTGCCAATAAGCAGATGGCTTTCCGGGCGAAACATCAAGGGGGCTCGCCGATCATTCACATCACTGATCCAAAGGAAATAGCTGCACAGCATTCGCCTGGGTTCAGCCTGCAAGTCTGACCTGCAGTACTGGATGTCAGTGTGCTGGTCGAAGCTGAATTCCACGCCAAGTTGTGGGTAGGTGCAGGCGATTGCAGATTGGAAGAGCTTTACGCCATCCGCTCGGAGCACCCGTTTGGCGACTTCTTCGAAGAAGGGATGCTGGATCAAATCCAGAAAGGGTTGGGCGAAAAAGTCGCTGCTCGCACCATATCGATACCTTGGTTCGCGGAACGGGAGGTGATCACTGATGGCGGCTGAGGCGGAGGCAATTTCACTGGTGGTCAGTGGTGTGTCGATTGTGACGGCTCCGTCGATATCGAAGCGCTCGATTTGTTGTTCTGTGATCAAGGTGCCTCCTGGGAATCAGAATCGTCGAGAGTCGCGGGTCGAGAGTTTCCCTCGTTTTGCTCGGGTTGGTTGGATCCTCAGGTGATCGCGTGTTGTCGATCCAACTTCGCTTGAAGGCAGCTACGTTGGACAGGCTCCACTCGAATGTCGGGGATGATCAGGGGAATGGTTCGGGATTAGGAGTTTGGGATAATGTGCTGGCGGTCTTTGCGCAGATGCTTTCTCAGGAATGCGTCGTATGACTTCTTCAAATCCACCTGATGAGGAGGGAGCAGGACCTGGACATCTTCCGGAGTGAAGGAGATGTGCAGGGATTTTCTCGGTACGGTGTCCACGTTGATTGAGGCGCCATGGACGGTGGATGTGGTGAGGACTGAGACCTGCCCAGATTTGGCACAGACAGGCATTGGTTCCTCAAATGGCAGGTTGGGCAGGTCTGCGAGTTTCGTACCAACCACCTGGGGGGTAACACCCCTCAGGTCAGGATTGCTTTCTCGCCAATCGGCTATCAGGCGGTGGCTGCCGGGTCGGAGTACCAAGGGTGCACGTTTTTCGTTAACATCACTTATCCAGAGGAAGAAGCTGCATACCATACGTTTGGGTGTGGCGTTCAAGTCTGAGAGGCAATACTGGATATCCGTATGTTGATCAAAGGTCCACTCGGCGTCCGGCTGCGGGTGTGTATGAGCCATTGCCGCCAGGTAGAGATAAGCAGACTGCGTGTTCAGGACCTGTTTGGCGACGTCCTCGAAGAAGGGGTGCTGGATCAAGTTCAACAATTCCTGGTCGAAAAACTGGCAGGCGTTTCCAAGGCGATATCGTGCCTGCTCGCCGGGGTCCGGCTCCTGGAAAGGGAGGAGGCGATCGTAAGCGTTAGCGGCCGCAGACATCTGCTGACTTGTGAGAGGGGAATCGACCGTGACCGCACCGGCCTGGTCAAACTGCCGGACCTGTTGATCAGTCAGCATTCGCGCAATCCTCTTCGGGAGAAGCTTGTGATGGCAGCTCGGCAATGAACTGGTAGTCCGGATCTACTTTCTGATGCTTACATATCCGGGCTATCTCGGTCCATGTCTCCCACAGGCCAACCGTGCTGTAGGGGAGGTCATCCTCGATGAGTTTATGGGTTTTACCAAGACGGTAGCAAGGTATGGCCGCGAACATGTGGTGCTCAATGTGGTAATTCATGTGCCAGTAGAGGAACCGAAAGAGGGGATTCAGGATGATGGTTCGACTGTTGAGGCGGAAGTCCGGGACATTGTCCGTTAGTCCTACATGCTGGGCATTGTTACAGAGGAAAAGCAGCCAGCCCCCATAGAATGGTGCAAATGTGATGAGGAGGGGAATCATCCATAACTCAAAGTAGATGGAAAGGACCAGAATGAGACTGTGGCCGATCAGGAGTACTCTCGCCCAGTTAAACAGACGTCTTCGAAGGTCTAGATCCGACTCGGGGAAAAGGGTGAGTTCAGTGGTTCCTTGCAGTTTGCCGAAACTGAATCGAATTACTCCTTTCCACCTCCGCCATAGGCCCATCGGGTTAATGAGGAACACTTTGAGGAAGCTTCCCAGATTGATCTCAATAGGCAATACGACTTCGAGGTCATCCGGTGTGTGGAGTGTGTACTTGTGGTGGTCTGAATGGCTCGCCCAGAAGGCGACAGGGTTATATCCGCCGAGGAAACTGAATACATTCAGGAAGAGAACATTGAGAAATCTGGTTCGAAACACGGAAAGATGGCAGAACTCATGGAATCCGTTCAAGAGGAACGCATAACCCGTTCCGTGGAGGAACAGGGCGAGGAACAGGTAGAGCAAGTCGAGGTTGTAGAATGCGTACCAGGCAAAAGAGCCGGTCAGGGTAATTACGCTCAGATGTCCCAGCGTCTGAAGAAACCCAAGCAGATTGCTTCGCTGGTTCAGGTCGTAGAGCGTCTGCCTGTCGATGGGGCTGCGGTACCAGTTGATTCTCCTATTTGTCTGTCCGGCCATTTTCGGCACGTCCTCATGATTTAGAGAGTCAAAGCGGTTCAACGTGTTCGGTCCCCGTACTGCTCCAGGTCTCCCTTGTATTCCAGGCCAAGGACATCCCTCGAGCGGGCAACGTTGCAGGTCCTGTCAGCACCTTCCGTGCCCACAATATGGAAGATGTCGAAGTCTATGGTGGTGGACTCCAGGGCAAGGCGACACGCCTGGGCCAGGTCGTGACGACACACCCAGCCCTGGCGCAGTGGACGATCCTCAGTTCCGAGCTTCTCCCTGTGCCTACCCATTCCAATTCGGCTGTCCACAATGTAATCGGGTCTGAGCACGATTATGCTGGAGCCATATCCGTCGTGAAACTGGCGACACATTTCTTCCTGCAGACGCTTTGAGATCGCGTAGGGATGACTGTCGGGCCTTCTGACTTCCGACGTGAAGAAAACGCCGTCCGGGTGGATGGTATGGCAGGATCCAATGTGAACGACTCTTCTGATTTCCCTTTTACGTGCGGATTCCAGGACGTTCCAGAGTCCCTTCAGATTGATCAAGAAAGGTTTGGTGTCGTTTACGTCATATGCGCCCGGGCTTCCGCTGGCGTAGACAGCGGCGTGAAGAACAGCGTCCATCCCTTCGGTGGCTTCATGAACGGTAACGAAATCCGAAATGTCACCCTGCACAATTTCACCATCCCATTCGCCATCCGTTTCTTTCCAGGCATCCCAAGCTTCCTTGGAATAATCGAAGGCTCGAACTTCGTGATCCTTCGAGAGGTTTGTGAGAGTGGCGCGACCCAACCATCCGGCCGCACCGAAGACGACTATTTTCACAACAGTTCTCCTTCGGTTTAGATCCCGTATATCCGGGCGGCGTTTTCGCCCAACACCTTTGCCAGGTCGGGCGCTTTCAGGGAGGTAAATGTGCGAATGTGTTCCAGATTCTGCAGATAGGTGAGATGCCTGGCGGACGGTGGCCAGTCGGACCCCCATAGAACCCGATCGGGACCAACAATTTCGAGCAACCGCCTAAAAAAAGCCAGGACCCTTGCGCACCGAAAATCCCAGGGCGTTTTCGCGGCAGCATAGAATCCTGAGGCCTTGACCGACAGGTTCGGTAGATTGGCGGCTTCCGCAAACCCACCGTATGTATCATCTGCCTCATCCAGTGATGAGGGGAGGGCAAGGTGATTGCTCTGGAACTTCACCTTTGGATACCTGCGGGCCAGTTCCAGGAGCACGGTATAGTTTCCCGGATGGATTTGCAGGCTGCAGACCAGGTCCTGGGACTCGATTGTCTCCCACACAGGCGCACAGTCATCATCGAGCATCCATTCGACATCGCTGGAAGACGGGTAATAGCTGATGCCGACGGCCTCGTAGGTTTCACGAGCGGTGCGGATCAGTTCTGACGCTGTTGGGAGGTGCAACTGGACATCCGTGAGGGCTGAGAAACGGTCCGGATGTTCGCGGACGAGGTCGCCACATTCAGCATTGTTGTCCGGTGAGAAGTCGGTGACGACAGGCACCAGAAGCGCCCTGTCCACACGGCACTCGGCCATGAGATAAAGCATTCGATCGGGTCGACCCAGGTCGTCGAAAGGAGCCATCGGAAGGTAGGAATCTAGGACGTGAACGTGAGCGTCGATTACTGGCATGGGCGAAACAATTCGTGGTAATGGTGATTGTATCAGGTAAAGGGACAAGGCCGGGATTCTATGAGAACACTATGGCCGAAGGCTTCAAGATAACACAGAAGCAACGGGTAGGGAAACCTAATTCTGTGTTTCGGATGGAAGGAGATTTCGAGCGATAATACCAACGATACCGAGGATAATCATCAGGATGCTGATAAGCTGGGCACCTGTCATTTCCAGGTACGCGATTGGATTGATGCGTATGAATTCCACCAGGAATCGGAGCAGACCCGCGACGACCAGGTAGAAGGAAAACATCAGCCCCTGGGTCGAAAATCGCTTTCGGATTGACCAGAGAACCAGGAATAGCGTGAGACCGGTGAGGGCCTCGTATACAGGAGTTGGGTGGACGAGTTCCCCGGTGGGTACGATCCCGTTCGGGTAGGACATCGCCCACGGCAGGTTGGTTGGGGTACCGTAATCCCCATCCCCCGCCAGCTGGCAGCCAACGCGACCAACGGCATAGCCCAGGGGAGCGACGATTCCCAGGACGTCCAGAACGGAGAGCAGCGGGGCGTCATACCACCTGGTCAGGATTGGAAATATAACCATAGCTAAGAGCAGCCCCCCGTGCCAGGTAAGTCCACCACCTGAAAAGAGATTGCCCACAACCTCTGTCCAACCCAGATAAGGAGGCAGTTCGAACAGGATGAAGTAGAGCTTGCCACCGACTATGCCGCTGGCGATGGCTGCAATAACGAGGATGTCGACCAGCTCGGTATCGATTCCCTTTCGACGGAATTCCTTGAAGAATATCCACCGGCTGAGGAGTACACCGATCAAGACCATTATGCCGAAAGATGGGAGGGAGAAAGGCCCGAGGGTAAGGCCGAGGACGGTGAATTGAGGCAGATGGAACAGGTATGGAAGCATTGGTAAGGTATTCTAGAGTCGAGAGTCAGAGGCAGAGCGGGCGCGGAGATCGGACGGTTCCGGACAGTCACCGGCGCCTGCCTTGGTTGTCACTTCAATTGCAAATTCACAAATTGCCTGGGGTTAAGAACCGTTATGCCTGAAACACACTGCAGGGCCTTTTCGCCACTTACGATCAACTTGACTCGTCCCGCCAGGGCGCAGGCGAGCTGTGGATGTCCCGGCGCATCCGGTTCTGGAGCCACCCGTACATTGGGCTGTGGTGGAGGGCGTAGTTGAAGAAGCCGCTGTGCCCGCTTTCCACGCAGTTGAGGATGTACTTCTCCCCGGGAGTGTGTTGTAGGCGGCATATACTCCGCTCGGGTGACAGGCGTTGTCGATGAAGCCGACCGTCACCATGACCGGACAGGCAATGCGTCTGGCGAAGTTTACCGGGTCGTAATACCCCATTGTTTCAATCACGGCCTCGGCGTCCTCTCCCGGAGGGCGCATAGGGTGGCGTCCTATCAGGTTTCCTGAGGTATCACAGTAGGTAGGGGATGTGGAGCAATCCTGCGGTGAACCGTCCTTCGGCCAATGCCATCTGGTTGAAGCCTAAGAAATCCCCCCNGGTTGCCGCCATAATAAACGAAGTGTTGTTTGTCCACATNCTCCCGTTCATACAGCCACTTCATGGCTCGGTGGATGCTGACGACTGACTTATGGAAGTAGTAGCTCTCCCGGCTCTCCAGTCCTCGGGCTGTGTACTTCCCTTTTCCATCAGTTCAAATGTATAGAGTTGAGAACCTCTCGTGCATTTTACCTTCATGGTGGCCATATTTCTACCACGCTCCTCGATCTGAAACCAGACGCTGAATGCGAATTCGGTGCGGCGAATTACGAGGAAAGTAAAGAGAATCTTCAGGGAGCGCAACACCGCCTCCAGGAGACAGTGGGGGTTCGGGCTTGCATATGGCCTTGAATTCCTTTGCGGTCGAAGGCCACCAGGTGTGGCTATTAGTCTGAACGTGTGGAGCAATGGGCTCCCGACTCCGCGTATCCCTGCTGCTTGCGAAAGATTTGGATGGTTCGAGTGCAACCGGGAGCAAGTTCATTCTGAGGCGGACGCCCAGGAGCAGATGATAGCCAGTATCATATTGATGGGTTCATTGGGTATGTCAAAGTAATAGCCGACAGGGATGGGACTCTTCTCGACATTGCATTCTGAGCAGCCAGGCAGGCTTTTGGCTTCCCAAACACACCGTTTAGATCTATTATGACCAACGCGAAACCTACTCAACACAGCCACCGCACCATCGGTCTGCTTGGGGCGACAAGTCTCGGTGTCGGGGCAATTGTCGGCGGAGGCATCCTCGCACTCGCCGGTGTCGCCTTCACGGCCCGCCGGGCCCAGCGTGATACCCGTTTTCGCGTTGAACGGAGTTAGGTGCTCGGTAGCAGCTGGGGAAGAACCTAACTGTTACGGCTTTTCTTTGTCGAGTTCGTATTTTCGGTAGAGGTGGCGGAACTGGTCGTAGCTGAGTTTGAGGATTTCTGCTGTCTTGCGCTGGTTCCAACCGGTGTTGTGGAGGGCTCTTCTGAGGAGGCCGAGTTCGAATGCGCGTGTCTGTGCTTCGAAGCCTTCGTCTGATGACGCTGGAGTATCCTGCAAAATCTCAGGCGGAAGGTCTTCGGCTTCAATCTTGAGATTCTGGGCCATACAGGCGGCACGTTCGACGGCGAATTTGAGGTCTCTGACATTGCCGGGCCAATGGTATGCCAGGAGACAGTCGAGGGCAGATTTGGAGAAAGGACGAACTTCCAGGCCGGGCACTTCCTTGACGATCTGCTCGACGAAGTATTCCGCCAGCGGCTGGATGTCTTCGCGTCTTTCACGCAGAGGGAGAATACGTATGATTTCGAAGCGCAAACGGTCGAAGAGGTCCTGACGGAACCTTCCTTCGGCCATTTCTTTTTCGAGGTCCGCATTGGTGGCCGCGATTATACGTGCGTCGACTTTGACAGGTGCAGAACTACCCACTCGCTGAACCTCCTGATATTCGATCGCGCGAAGCACGTTCTGCTGAAACTCGGGTGTGGTGTTACCGATTTCATCCAGGAAGAGGGTGCCGCCGCTGGCGGTTTCAAAACGACCCGGTCTCGCTTCGGTGGCACCGGTGAAGGCGCCCTTTTCGTGACCAAAGAGCTCACTCTCGAGGAGTGTCGCNGTCAGTGCCGCGCAGTTCACCTTCACGAAGGGCCGATCCTGCCTGAGACCACTGTAATGGATGGCGGCTGCAACGAGCTCTTTCCCGGTTCCAGGTTCGCCCAGGATAAGAGCGGGACGTGGGATGGATGCGATTCGCTCGGCCTGCAGCATAATCTGCTGCATTTGCGGGCTGACGCTGATGACCTGGTAGCGCTTGCCGAACTCCGAACGGTANTACTTGTTTTCNCGGTCGAGGTCACTGACTTCTGCGCGCAGGCGTTTGTTTTCGCGCAGAACGGTAAACATTCTATCGAGCTTCTCCAGGCTGAGCTCGAGGCGATCCTCCACGTAGAAGTCTTTTTCGATGAAGTCCGTGGCGCCAAACCCCAATGCTCTGACTGCTGTCTCAACCGTTCCCTTACCGGTCAGCATAATGATGGGCAGGTCCGGCGCATCTTCGCGCATCTGTCGGAGGATTTCCAGGCCATCCGGCTCGTCGGGGCCGAAGTCCAGATCCAGAATGACCATGTCCACTTCCGCCACATTCTTACCGACATAGGCCAGGGCCTTGCTGCCCGACGGGAACGCCTTTACCGTTCGGCCATCCACCTGGAGACTTCGCGTGAGCATGTCCAGGACTTCCTGCTGGTCATCGGCTACTACGATTTGCGCATTCATAGGACTATTCGATGAATTCTTCGGCCATAGGCTGCCTCGGGTTCTGCGGCGACAATCCCTGGAGGCCGATGCTGTCCTCTTCCGATGCGAGCTCGAAGTCGATGGGAAGGTCGATACGGAAGACCGCACCGGCACCAGGCTGACTGATCACCCTGAGGTTGCCTCGATGGGCGGATACGATTCGTGCACAGATGCTCAGTCCGTATCCATTGCCCTTTTCTTTTGTGGAATACCCCGAATCAAAAATTTTGCTCCGTAGTTCGCGTTGAATGCCCGGTCCATCGTCTTCGACCTCGATGAAGACCGATGACCTGTTGGCATCATACCCGGTTTGTACGTTGATGCGCCCATTCTCCGAGAGGGCCTCAACGGAATTCAAGATCAGATTTGTAACCGCCTCTCGAATCATTCCCGGGTCTACTTTCACGTGGGGCACGTTGGGTTCCGAGGCGAATGTGATTGTCTTTGTACCGCTTCTTCCGCCCAGGGACTCCGTGATCTTCCTGACCAATTGAGAGATCTCAACCAGAGTGGGATTCATTGGATCCTGTTTCATACTTCTGAGATAAGCCACCCACTGGTCGAAGATCCGCTCCTGCTCCTGTGCGATTTCTTTCAGCTCATCCAGTCCCTCTTCGCTGGATTTCCTGATGAGTCGCCGCATCCGACTTCCAACCATCCCCATCAGATTCTTTATCTGATGTCCCCGGGTATAGAGGCTTTCGCTTACCTGTCCTCTCCCAAGATCGATAAGCTCGAGTGAGAGGCTCGCGAGTACCGTGGCGGCCTGACCACCGAATTCCTCGATGATGTTGTTATACTCCTGTTCCATCTGAGCAGGGCTCATATGGTCGAACAGGAGATGCGCGAGGTTGCGGTAGGGAAGGGTGTAGTCCGGCTCGAGGTGGAGCGCGATCTTGAAGGCACCGAGGGCCTGCAGATTCTGGCCCTCTTCCATCAGGAGAACGCCCAGGTTGTTGTGCCCCTGCGCAAAAAGGGGATTGACCTCCAACCCTTTGCGGTAGATGGAGATGGCTTCGCGTCGATTCTCGGGATGATCATCCAGAAAGCTGCCCAAGAGAAAACAGACGCGGTCGAGATTGGGAAAGTGCACGCCATTGTCTGCTGCCGCGAGGATGTCCTGAAGTGCCTGCACGGCCCGACCGCGGTCCCTGGCGCCAGAGGTAGTTCGGGCGTGAAGAAGCGCCAGCTGGAAGCGTGCACTCAGGTGGTCCTGATTCTGCTCGAGAGTGGTTTCGAAGGTCCTTTGGGCCCTGTCGGGGTCTTCCTCTTTGAGGTAGCATAACCCGACTTTGAATGACAAGTCGGCCTCGTCGGGGGCCAATTCTTGACATCTCTCGAAACACTTCCTCGCTTCACTCCAATTGCCGAGCTTGTAGTGGACCACACCCAGGTTGTGGTGCGCACGGATGTTCTCTCCATCGGCATCNATGGCGGACTGGTATGCGGTTGCCGCAGNGTCCAGCGCATCTGCTTCGAGGGCACTGTCTCCCTCGGCCCTGAACTTCCGCGCCTCTGCGTTGCGGGACTCGGGCAACGCTTGCGCAATCTCGATACGATCCGCCCTTAAGGGCTCAGACCGGTGATCACCGTTTTCGGGTATTTCCAACTTGTACTCCCCGCCGCTTTGCTGCCGATATCGGTTTTCCTTGTCTACTCCGAATGTCAGAAAATAGGCTATTGATAGAACCTGTCAAGACGTGTTGCTACACTGTCTGCAGACCCAGCTTACGAAATTCACCGCGTAGCTGGTGCCGGGCGCGATTCAGCCAGGTTTTTACCGTTCCCATTGGCACCTGCAGTGTCTGGGTGATTTCTTCGTATGACCAGTCCATCACATACCGGAGCCATACAGCTTGTCGGTATCTGGAGGGGAGGGCACGAATGCTTTTCCTGACCAGTTCCTGGTGTTGCTTCTGAGTGACCATCTTTTCGGGATTCTCAAAGGCGCGCGGCTCCCGATGATTGGCAACAAGCACTTCCGGGTCTTCGACCTCTTGAACCCACTTCCTCCTAACGCTCTGGGCCCGAAGGTGAGACTTGTGGACATTCAGCGCGATCTGGGTCAACCAGGTGGCGAAGGAAGAATATCCTCGAAATCTCGCAAGTGCCGAAAACGCCCTCATGAAGGTGGTCTGCACGAGATCATCCACGATGTCTCTGTCGTTGGTTCGACGGGCGATAATCGCATAGATCTGTGGATAATGCGTTTTGTAAAGGNTTGCAAATGCGTTCTGATTTCCCGACATTGCCTTTCGTATCAAAACCTGTTCGTCGTTCATCTCAGGAAATTCCTTCCCGGCATCTCTGGATTGGTTGTTGTGTGTGTAGTGGGCAAGTATCAGTATCTGTCACGCGTGAGCATGCGATAGCCCAGGAAGGTGATGCCAGCTGCCATTGCCAACTGAACAAGCACCCACAGGAGCTTGAAGAGGGATCCGATGAGCCCGAACAGAACAAAGAATCCGAAATAGCCCCCTACTACGATCAGTATGATTCCCAGTATTTTGGCGAGCATGGGTTTGCCGTCCTTTCTGCGGTGGAGAGATGTGTTCTACTTTGAGGCATCCGTGTNTTTGTCAGATTTTTCGATTCTACTGAGCTTCTCGTCGATCGTGATCATCACTTCCTGGATGTCGGTGAGTCGCCTGTCCAGCTCGTCCATTCTTGCGGTCAGCCGCTGTTCAACACTGTCGGGGACGGACTCGTTGTCTCTACTCTTCACGTAGTGAATTACTGCTGAGACCGGGATAATCAGCGCAACTCCCAATCCAACATCAATTATCACAACCCTCCACTTTCTTAGAGCTCTTCTACAGGTTTTGCCCAGTGTTTTTCGTCCCAGCGTTCGATCTCGGGGAAGTGGTATACGAGCAGTCCGGATTCTGAAACTCGGACCTCTACGTGACCTCGAGCCGCCAGCTCCCGAAGGATTTCTTCGGATTTCTCAACGGTAATCCTCGAGTCTGTGGCGGCTTCCAGCACGGTGAGGCTCCCTCCCTTTTTACGAGCGAGTTTTAGCAGACGATGCTGGTACTGGGCCTGCCGCTTGCGATCAGCCGACCGGTGAACGAGACGCCCGGCGATCCAAAAGAGCTGTGAGAATGCTGAGAAGAACAAACCTCCACATAGCTTATGTAAATCCCAACCTTCCACTCCGGATACAACGATCAGGACCAGTCCGGCGAGGACTTGAAGAACNGCGAACCCTTTCAGGGTGTATCCGAAGANATATCGCATTGCACAGCTCCCATCTACGGTGAGGTCGGTCAATCGATCCGGCATCTGTTTNATTTTGTCGANGGCGCTCGAGGATTTCGAGTGCCTCNTCCAATCCGGCCTTCTGTTGACATATTTCGGCGCGTTCTTCTTGAGGCCGTCCACGGCTGTCTTGATCTCGTGAGCGATCTCATCGAGAATTTTCTGTGTCTCACGCATCGGACTTTCCCATCTTCTGCTTCAGGGCTTTGAGCTCCTCTTCGACAGAACTCTTGCGCTCGAGTTTGTTGAAGGAGTCCTCCAGAGAGGGATCCTCACTGGCGATTTCCTGGTGAGCGTCTGCCTCCGCCTCTTCGTTCTCAACCCGGGTACGGAAGCGTTCGAAGCTGGAGAAAGCATCGTCGCCGACGCCGGACATGCCCTGAGTGATTTGCTTCCGGGCCTCTGTGGCTCTGTGCCGAGCTATGAGTGCGCCCTGGCGCGTTCTGGCTTCATCCAGTTTGGATTTGAGCTGTGTGAGCTGCTTCTTCAGTTGCTCCGAGGTTCTGTGGCTCTCATCGAAAGCAGCTTCGAGATCCTTCACCGCCTCTTCGATAGCGGATTTCCGCTCCAAGGCCCTGCGCGCCAGATCGTCCTCTCCCGACTGGACAGCCAGTTCGGCCTTCTTCTGCCAGGATTCGATCTGGTCCCTCTTCCCAAGATGCTGACGTTCCAGTCGCTTCTCGTTNGCAACGGCGGTCCCCACAGATGCTGTGGCCTTGTTCAGGGCCTCCTCCATTTCGAGGATCATCTGTCGGATCATCTTCTCGGGATCTTCTGCCCTGTTCAACAACTCATTAATATTGGCCTTCATGATGTCCGCCATTCTGGAGAAGATTCCCTTGGCCATTTGTGACTCCTTTCAATTGGTGCTGCTCTGAGGTGGGTTTTTCAATTCTGTTATTTCGATTTCTTGAGGTTTTGGTTACACCTGGAGTTATTGCAATCTGTGTACCGAAACTCCAACCTTCTGAAATTTGTGGTTAAATTGCTATAAATACGCGATTTGTGAGACAAAAGCTCTTGTCTGTCCATACGGCAAGTTGGTGGAATTCACCAACTTCGCAGGTGCAAAGGACCAAAGGCTCGAGCTGGCGTTCCTTGCCTTTTGCGCTCAATGTTTTTATTATTGGGAACCCCTTCCACCTACAGTCGGATACCCCTTTCCGATTTTAGATTCCCTTGGTAAATGGCTAATTATATAAGTATTTGCAGATACTGGATTGTGATTTTCCTGGTCATGCTCACCTCAGGACGGTCTGCCGGCCTTGGGGAGAGCTACGAGGTCCAAAAAGGGGATTCGCTCTGGTCAATCGCCAGGGTCTTCAAGACGAGCGTGAAGGAGATCAAGAGTCTCAACGGGCTAAAATCCGACCGTGTCTATGTAGGGCAGGTGCTTACCCTAGCACCAAGCTATCAAGAGATCCCCGCGGAGAACGGACCTTACTATTGGAGCAGGCCACGTGCAGAGGCTCAGAAGAATGGCGGATACATCGAGCGATCCAAATCTTCCACGCTCGAGGATTACAACCAGGCCAGAAACCTGATTAAAGGTTTTGACACCGAGATTCTCCGGAAACTGGTTAAGAAGCGCCGAGGCCAGTTACCGCTGAGGGGCTGGCGCATCGTAATCGATCCCGGACACGGGGGCGTTGATCCGGGCGCGATCGTGTCCAATAAAACCGGTAGGAACAAACCGGTGTATGTGGTTGAAGACGAGTATGTCTATGATATCGCCTTAAGATTGTATGAATTCCTTCGCCTTCGAGGCGCAGAAGTAGAGATGACGCTCCTGAGTCCGAACCACCTGATCCGAGACAATCTGCCCGCCAGTGCGACATTTGTTCACGAACAAAATGAAGTGTATAACGACAAGCGTTACAATCAGAAAAAGCGTTCTGCCGCAAGACCCAGAAGTGCCAATTTGAATCAGCGGGTCAGGATAGCCAACCGATTTTTCAAGGGCGCGAAACGAAAACGGACGCTTTTTCTTTCGATTCACGCGGACAACAGCCCGGGGCGTCCCAAGGGACCGCTGGCCATATATCTGAAGCGAAACGGTAAAATCGACAAGCAATCCCATACGTTTGCACAGTTGATGCAGAAGGCACTGGATAGTCCGGATCTCAAGGCTCAGATCAAAGGAAGGAGCCTGGGGGTACTCAGAGGAAACAAGGCTCACGCCGAGATCCTGGTGGAGATTCGGAATGTGCACGACGTTGGTGAGGCTTACCGTATCCGGTTTCACGAAAAGCGTCAACGGGATGCGGAGCGGATTGCTGCAGGGATCCTGAAATATGCCAAACGGTAGGGCGGGAGATAGGTTTCTATCAGGTGAATTTCTTCAGCCTGAGTGAATTGGAAACTACGGAGACCGAACTGAAGGCCATTGCCGCAGCCGCCAGCATTGGACCGCCCAGAGGATTGAGCAGTCCAAGGGCTGCAACGGGAATGAGGAGTATATTGTAGGCGAAAGCCCAAAAGAGATTCTGGCGTATCACCGACATCGTCCTTCGGGAGAGACGAATCGCCCGGGGGATAGCAGAGAGGCCCGCGGACATCAGCGTGATGTCAGCACTTTCTTTTGCGATGTCCGCACCCGATCCTATGGCAATACCAATATCCGCCTGGGCGAGAGCAGGCGCGTCATTGATGCCGTCTCCGACCATTCCCACAATTTGCCGGCCGGTCTGAAGCTCCTTAATCCAGGCGGCTTTCTCTTCGGGGAGTACTTCCGCCATCACCTGGGTGATTCCGACTTCTTCCGCGATCGCCCTGGCGGTTCGCTCATTGTCGCCGCTTACGAGGGCGACGTCGAGATCCAGGCCAGTCATCTCTTCGACTGCTTGCCCTGCATCAGGTTTCAAGGTGTCGGACACAGCGATCAGGCCGGCAGGCCGGCTGTCGATTGCCAGGTAGATCACCGTTTTTCCTTCTCCTTCCAGCCTGGTGGCGTGTGTTTCGAGCTCACCGGGATCCACGCCCTGGGTGTTCATCAATCGCTTGTTTCCAAGAAGCAGATTACTTTGGGCGACGTGCGCGGCTACCCCGTGACCAGGCTGGGCCTCAAATCCCTGCAAGGCCAGGGGTTCGAGGGATTTCTTCCTGGCTTCACTGCAGATTGCCTCCCCGAGCGGGTGCTCTGAACCTTTTTCCGCTGTAGCCGCGTACTGCAAGAGCGTGTCCTCGTTCTCGCCTTTCGCTGCTATGATGTCCGTTACAACGGGCTTACCTGTTGTAAGGGTGCCTGTCTTGTCCAGTATGATGCTGGTGAGGGAGTGTGCGCTCTCGAGGATTTCTCCTCCCTTGATAAGGATCCCGAATTCCGCGCCCCGTCCGGTGCCGACCATAATTGCGGTAGGGGTTGCGAGGCCCATTGCGCAAGGGCAGGCAATGATGAGGACGGCCACAGTGTTGAGGAGGGCTGTGGCGAGATCAGGACCGACGTAAAACCAGATGAAGAAGGTGAGCAGAGATATGCCGAAGACGACGGGGACGAAGACAGCGGCGATCCGATCCGCCGTTGTCTGTATTGGCGCCCGGGATCCCTGGGCCTCCTGAACCATCTGCACGATTCGGGCGAGCATAGTTTCTGAGCCTACTCCGGTGGCTTCAAAAGTGAAGGTACCGGTCTTATTCAGTGTGGCACCGATCACGCGACCGTGAGGACCCTTTTCGACAGGGATGCTTTCCCCGGAGACCATCGATTCGTCGATGGCGGAAGACCCTTCCTGGATTACACCGTCGACAGGGATTTTTTCTCCTGCTCGTACTCTGAGTATATCGCCGACCTGGACCTGTTCCACCGGGATGTCAATTTCCTGCCCCTGCCGAACGACCCTGGCTGTTTGTGGTCGAAGATCCATTAGTTTTCGGATTGCGTCTGAGGTCCGCCACCGGGCTCTGGCTTCCAGGAGTCTACCCAGGAGGATGAGCGTGATGATCATCGCAGCGGTTTCAAAGTAAACGTTGGGCGATGTCCCGGGGGGGTAACGAGTCGGGGTGAGAAGGTCGCCACAGTGCTGTAACCGTAAGCTGCAACAGTTCCCACGGTGATGAGGCTATTCATGTCCGCGGTGCTGTGAAGCGAGGCCGACCAGAATCCTTTGAGGAATCGCCAGCCGCTCCAAAACTGCACAGGGGTGGTGAGCGCAAAGAGGAGATAATGGATCTGAGTGACTTCGAGACCAAATTCCACTGATTTGTGGAGCATTCCGATGGCCATCACCAGTCCGGACAGGACCGCTGCCACGATGAATCGGCGCTTAACGGTGAGGAAGTCTGTGTCCTGTGCAGGATCATCAGTTGTGCTGTCGGAGTCCGGGGTCACAGTGGCGGAATATCCTGCGTCTCCGACTGCATCAAGCAGGGGAATCGGGCCGGCGATTACGTGGCTAACCGTTGCCTGGTGGGTCACGAAGTTTACATTTGCCTCGACCACTCCTGGGACGGCGTCCAGGGCTTTTTCGACGCGGGATACACAGGCTGCGCAGGTCATTCCTGAAACGGAAAGCGTAATCTCCTCGGGGTGCAGGTCGTATCCCAGAGATCCGATGGTTTCGGCGAGCTGTTCGGCCCCGACTACGGAGGGGTCGAGCGTAACAAAGGCTTTTTCTGTAGCGAGACTCACGGAGGCATCCGAAACGCCTGGCGTCTGCTGCAAGCCCTTTTCGACACGGGAGATACAGGCGGCACAGGTCATTCCGGAGATGGGTAAGGTCAGGTTTGCTGTGCTCATAGGGTGAATCGATTCGTTCGGCCTAAGGTTGGTTCCGACGTATGGGGGCGTTCATCTCAGACGAAATATACCAAAGGTGTGGAGTGGGGACCAGTGGATCATAGGAGCAACTTCTCCCTTCACCCCTTGTTCCGGCAACCTCTTGTCGCTGTGGCACTTTTGGCCGCGCTCCAAAAGTGCCCAAAAGATTGCTCGCTCAATCGGCGCGAGTCTTGAAGTCGCAGATTTTTTACCGCGGTCGTAGTCGTAGGATTTCGTCGCAGAGGGCGTCGTATTCGTGGCGACCCCTTGAGCTTGGGGCGAACAACTTTACAGGCTTGGAGGCGAGGGTCGCCTGGTTCAGGGCTTCGCTCTTGGAAATGACGGTTTTGAGCATTCGCTTTCGGTTTTCTTCGAGAAGTTCGTCGACGATTGCGTTGGTGCGGGTGGTTCTGATGTCGAACATCGTGATGAGAATTCGGTAGGCTATGTCTTCTTCGTCACGGAGTTCGCGCGTAGCGTCGAGAAGCGCGTCCAGGCCCACTACCGCTCCAACGCCGGGTTGCACAGGGATGATAAGCAGGTCTGCCGCGATGAGGGCGTTGTACGCGAGGATTCCGAGTACGGGAGGGCAGTCAAGTATGATGTGTTGGTAGTCTTCGGATACCCACTCCAGCGCACGGCTGAGGCGTTCTTCCCTTCGAATTCGAGCGGAAAGGAGTTCGGCGGTTTCGGTGAGGTCCGCGCCGGAGGGGACTAGGTCGAGATTCGGGAGCGTAGACTCGGAAACCGCCCTGGTGGCCTGCGAGGGTCGATCCATTATGAAGCGGCTGATATTGCGTTCGGTTTCCGCCTCCAGAACACACCGTGTGGCGTGCGCCTGAGGATCCAGGTCCACCAGCAGCGTATGGCGACCCCGAGCTGCGAGGGATGTGGCTACGTTTACGGCAGTGGTTGTTTTGCCGACCCCACCTTTGCTGTTTGTGATCGCTATGATCATTGTAAGCTCCTTGGGGAAAGGAATGAATCAACGAGATCAAGATTAAAGTTGCGAACAGGTACCAGAGCGGGCCTGGGTTGTCCCGTAACATAACGGGTGGGTGTAGACCGGTCAACCGAAACAGGCCGTTATTGGGAGCTAGGTGGTCCGTGCCAGAGAGCCAGACTGTTCAGGTAGCAGACCAGGGGAATAGATCTCCTGGCCCGTTTCTATTGGCGGGTGTTGGACAGGTCTTTCCAATACCTTATATTGAACTGCCCCATCATATATCCGGTTTGCCTCTTTCCTACCGAGGAATTCTGTGAAATTCAGGCCCTGTATCGACCTTAGAAACGGCCAGGTGGTTCAGATCGTGGGTGGGTCTCTGACCGACGAGAGTGCCGTGACCAATTTTGCGACGGAGCGGTCGGCCGCGGAATTTGCAGAATTGTACCGGCAGGACAATTTGCCCGGTGGCCATGTGATCATGCTGGGGCCTGGAAACGAGGTACCTGCGATGGCTGCGCTCAAGGCATATCCCGGTGGATTGCAGGTTGGTGGCGGGATCACACCTGAGAACGCTGCGCAATTCCTGGAGGCTGGTGCGAGCCACGCCATAGTGACTTCTTACGTGTTCAGGCAGGGCCGTCTGGATGAGGATCGACTGAACGAGATGGCGCAGGCAGTGGGTAAGGATCGCCTGGTTCTCGACCTGAGTTGTCGACGTAGGGGGGGAGAATACCTTGTTGTGACCGATCGGTGGGAGAACTTCACGGATCTTGTTGTGAACGAGGTCTCGTTAGGCAGGCTTGCCGAGTCCTGTGCAGAGTTTATGGTACACGGGGTGGATGTCGAAGGAAAGCGCCTCGGGATCGAAGAGGATCTGGTAGAGAAGCTTGGCGTCTGGTCTCCCATCGAGGTGACTTACGCGGGAGGAGTACGGCAGCTGGCGGACCTGGATCTGGTAAAGTCTCTGGGAAAGGGCCGGGTCGGGTTGACGATTGGCAGCGCGCTGGACATTTTCGGTGGTGACGTGCCCTACGAAGAGGTGGTGGACTGGCAGAGACGGGAAGACGGGTAGACGAGAATCTCACGGCAGATCCAGGCAGGGAGAGGTCTTTGGCGACGTTCAGGGAACTGGGTGAGTTCGGCTTTATCGACAAAATTGCACGACACGGTCTTGCGGATACGTCCCGTGTGGTGTGCGGGATAGGCGATGACTGTGCAGTTTTCGAGGGGAAGAACGATCGGGTAACCCTGGTGACAACCGACCTGATGGTGGAGGAGGTTCATTTCAAAATCGCCACCACCAAGGCCGAACACCTTGGATGCAAGCTGCTTTCGGTCAATCTGTCCGACATCGCCGCAATGGGAGGTGAGCCCAGGGAGGCTGTTGTTTCGCTCGCCGTACCGGGAGACATCCAGGTTGCATTCATCGAAGGGATTTACTCAGGACTTCACACCCGTGCCAAGGAATTCGATGTGAATGTTGTCGGTGGCGACACCACGGCTAGTCCCGGTCCTCTGGTGATGAACCTGACGCTCACTGGTGAGATGGAGAAGAGGCAGGTTTGTTATCGATCCGGTGCGAGCCCTGGAGATTTGTTGTACGTGTCTGGAACTCTTGGAGACTCGCTGGCGGGTTTGAAGATCTCGCGGGGCGAGTTCTCGACCTGTCCCGAGGAGGACAGGCGTTTTCTCCAGGGGCGTCACCACGACCCGACTCCCCGAGTTGCCCTGGGACAGGCACTGGCGGCAACAGGTGGGGTGAGCGCAATGATGGATCTCTCCGATGGCTTGTCCTCGGACCTGGGGCACATCTGCGGGTGCAGCGGGGTCTCGGCGGCTGTTCGGTCGGCCAGTATCCCCGTGTCAGATGAGCTGGTGGGGCTCTGCGAAGGAGACCGGAAGGACGCAGCTTTGATGGGATTGTCAGGCGGAGAAGACTACGAGTTGTTGTTCACCGTGGCGCCCGAAATAAGGGAGACAGTTGAGGCCCTGGGTGATGCGGATGGTCTTCCGAAGGTGACGTGGATTGGGCAGATCGAAGAGGGAAGTGGTGAAATGTTTCTGGAGTCTGAGACTGGAGAACGCTCAACGCCCAGGCCCGGACGGTCGCATCACTTCAGTTGATCCGAGGAAATAGGTCAGGGGGATAGTCGATGAACCTCTACTACGGCGGATCAGATCCCTGTCCGAGGACAATGGACATCTACCTGGACAATATGGTGTTGTCGTTCGAACCCATTGGACCCAGGACATGCGACAATACAATCTTGCCGGCCAAAATGACGCCTAAGTTTTGAGAGGAAACAACAATGGCTGTCTGCTATGACCGCGTGAGCCTCAGGGTTACCGATCTGGAACGATCCGTTTTGTTCTATGAGGACTTCTGTCTCGATGAAGCGTCGTACGACGAGGTCCTCGCCCGGCTGATTGCGCTGGGTCTTGTGAAACGGGAGCCCACGGTGAACAAGGGAACGTTTGGCGACAGACTGGCGACGTATTTTACTGATCCTGACGGCAATGAGTTGGAAATCAAGAAGTATTCTGTTTGACTTCCGATAAACCTTCAGTGATCCTCCTCTACAAGGACATGTGATCTATGTCACATCTACAAGGTGATCTTCTTCACCATGTTTATTGCTATTCCGGACGATCTCAAATATGACACATTCTCTCAGTGGTAGAGTGACTGTCGATGGTCGCGGTCGCTCAGAAATCTTCGTATCAAACGGCGAGTCGCTGGTCGCAACGGGGCGTCACGGTCGTTTTCGGTTGCGGCTCGACAGAAATCGGCATCGATTCGTCTTTGTGGTCGTTCCGGACTTTGCCAGGCCCGAGGGTGATTTCTTTGTCCCCTGGTCAGCATGCGTGGATGATCCTTCTGGGGTAGATTTCGCCCTTTCATCTGACCCGGGAAAACGCCTGAAGACATTTGCATTCGCCCAGGCAACGGATTTGCATCTTCGCCTTGGTGGAAAGGTCGCGCTGTCCCAGGGCGGGCTTCAAAGGGAAATGAAGCGTTGTCTACGCAATTGGGATCCGGCGTTTACGGTGCTGACTGGCGACCTGACCGACAAGGGTGACGTGGGGTCCCTGCGCGGGTTACGTAAGGCGATCTCGGGATTGCCGTGTCCCGCATTCCCGATGTTTGGCGGGCATGACGGGGTTGAGGAGCGCGAGCGAGCGGGTGTTCGCCCTGAGGACCCCCGGACACGGAACTACGAGTCGGTTCTTGGTCCCACCTATTACAGTTTCGATTGGGGCGGTCGGCACTTTGTGCTGTTTCCAAATGAGGAGGCCTTTTTCGCACCTCAGGAACGGGAGGCTAAATCTTCCTGGCTGACGGCAGACCTTAGAGCGCACCGTGGCAGGGAGACGATACTATTTACCCACGTACCCCCGTCACTGGCATTTCTTGATCGGATCTCACGTTTCCAGGTTTCTACCGTCTGTAGCGCCCATTTCCACTCCTCCCGAGCCTTCGAATACGGTGGAATTGAAGTACTCAATACACCGGCCTTCCCTTTTGGGGGAATTGATACAAGCCCACGGTGCTACAGAAGAGTTGCATTCCAGGGGGGGCGACTGAAAACTGCGCTCGTCCCTGTCGCGCACTCGAACATTCGCGAGATGCCGACAAGGCCTGCGACGAGGAGACGTGGAACCAGAACGAGGCTTCGTCTGGTGTGGACCAAGCGGGTTGGCGGTCAAGTGCATCGTGCGGCACCTGTTGCCAGCTCTAACCGTATACTGCTGTCTACTCAGGATGAGTCGAGATCAGGCGAGCAAGGGGTAGTTTGTTTGAGCCGGAGGACAGGTCGCACACTCTGGAGACTGCAAACGGATTCATCCGTTAAGAATTCTGTCGCTGTTTCTGATGATACCGGTGTGGCGGTGACTGTATCCGGGCGAATGACGGCATTCGATATTGCCAATGGCGGTGTCCGCTGGGACGTTGAGTTGCCCGGGTTTCCGGACCGTTGGATCTACGGTGCGCCTGTTGTCGATGAAGGCATTGTCTACGCAGGTGCAAAGGCTGGCTACGGGGCATTCCGCTTGGCTGACGGCAGGCGGCTCTGGTACACAGATCCTTCTGAAACAGGGACCGATGCCTGGCCCTGTTTTGCCTGTCCTCTGGTCCTGGCGGATAGGGTTATCCTTTACCTACAGCGCTGGGGTGTGGCGGCGATCGACAGGCAATCAGGGGAGTTGATCTGGCGACGTAAGCTCGACACGGAGTATATGCTCCCTGGTCCAGTAATGGATGGGGATGACGTAGTCGTAGCGGTCGTCAAGGGGCAGATCCTGAAGCTGAAGGGGACAACGGGTCGAACCATCTGGACTAAGCAGGTTTGTCGTGGAGGCCAGGTATCGGCACTTGGCTCCGACAATGACCGGGTATACGCAGGAACGCAAGACGGAGAAATGCGGGCTTATTCGACAAAGGGCAGGCTGAAATGGAAGTTCGAGGTCGGCAAGGAACTCTTGGACATCACGCCTTACAGACGCTGCGCCGGGTCCATTACTGCAGGTCCGGTTCGGGCAGGTTCAGGTGTTCTGGTCTGTTCGAGTGATGGATACGCAAATTATCTTGACGACAGAATGGGTGCAGTAGGTGAGAAGTGGTGGTTTGGATCTCCGATAACCGCCTCGCCTTGTGTTTCAGACGGTTACATCGTGATATCTGATTACAGTGGGTTGACAGCCGGGTTCACGTTCGAGGAGTGAGAAGCGAACTGCAATAAGTTGGCGGATATGCTGAAACGAAAGAGTATCTCGCGGAAGGGGAAGGAGCCCAACCTTTCCAAAGTGGCAGGTCAGGGAGGCACGTCCGAGAGTTCTGATCATTGATACGAGTTCGTGCGAACACTCAGGACATATTACGACCATTTGTGTGTGGCCTTTCCCCATATGGAGGAGATTCCAAAGTACTATTCGGAAGACTGAGGAGAGTTCTTCCGGGTCAAGGTCAGGAATTTCGTTCAGTTCGAAGATAGGTCCTCAGTACGAAAGGTGCTGGTTGGGGTTGGTTACGGTACACCCAAGTGGGACTGCTTTGTGGAGAGATCTCCAGATGAAGTGAGCCAGGCGATCGACTACCTTCTCGAAAATGAGGCCTTGATCACGGTGAAGGATACTGCTACGGGTGTGGAGGCAGAGGGATCAGGAGAGGAGACGGGTGGCACACAGCCAACAGAAGAAATCGAGAAGGATGGCCCAACCTCGGAAGAGTCGGCCACGTCCGCAGATGAGATAGGAGAAGATGAACAGGACCTGGATGATGATGACCTGGGTCTGGAGGATGAACCTGCCGCGCCCGACAAGGCATCTTCAGTGGTGGCGATTCAGCCGGAAATACAGGCCCTTATGGAGGCCCTTGGCAAAGAGCGATGGGAGAAACTCCTGACGGACCCTGAAGGCGCGGTTGCGATGCTGGAACAGGGAGGGCGGAGCCGGCCTTCAAGTGAAGATGAGGAATCCGAATCGGATGAGGAAGATGCCAGAGCGCTCAAGTTCCTGGAGGAAAAGCATTCCGAGTTGGAAGAGGAGCTCGAGTCCGTAAAGCAGCGGTTCGAGGAAGCCAAGAAAGATGCTCGAGACTTACAGGGGCAACTTGATGACGAAAAACGTCAAACCAAAACCCTTGAAGATCAAATTCGAAGAGCGGAAGAGGCCAAGGGGATAAGGGTGCTGACCGGAAGAGGGCTGGAGGTGACGCCGGAAAGGCTCAGGCTTCGAGCAGATGGAGACGGACGAACTGCTGGACTATATTGAGGACGTTGAGAAGGAAAAGCAAAGGGCCTTGGTGGGTCTAGAGGCGATGGACGTGCAGAAGGGACTTATCAAAAAAAGCTGAGGGTTCAGCAAGAGGAAATGGATACGATGCAGGATGATCTGGAGAGATTTAAGGGGTCCAACCTGGCTACAGAGATGGAGAATATGAGCGGGACAGTTCAGAAGCAAAGAAGCCAGCCTGAGACCCTGATGGGATTCTCTAAGAATCTTAAGGCTCAGAATCAACATTTGAAGGAGCGCCAGGATCCACTGCGAAAGCTGGTTGATCGGCTGAATTTTCAGGAGAAGGCACTGGTAAGGTATGTTCGGTTGAACTATGACCGGAACTTCATTCCGTACCAGACATACAATCCACCCAAACAGGGGTAACGTGACCGTGGAGAACAGATCCAGGGGAAGTGAAGGTGGCGTGATTCGGGGGATCATCCCCCCGATGGTGACTCCGTTCAGAGAGGATGACTCGGTTGATTTCGAGGCGTTTAGGGGAGAGGTGGATCACCTGATCGGTCTGGGTGTCCACGGTCTTGCGGTTGGCGGAAGTACGGGTGAGGGTCACACGCTTTCGGATGAAGAAAGTCTCGAGCTTACGCGTGCGGCGATCGATGTTTCGGCAGGACGTGTGCCGATCATTGCCGGCATTATTGTGGATTCGACTCAGCAGGCGGTCAAACGAGGGAAAGCGCTCAAGGGGTTGGACGTGGCTGCCCTGCAGATTACACCTGTACATTATCTGTTTACGCCGGACGAGCAGGCAATGTACGATTTTTACAGCGGCATCGCATCTGAGGTGGGAATTCCCATTATCATTTACAATGTCGTACCCTGGGCTTACGCTACTCCGTCACTGTTGACGAAGATGATCTCCGAGATTGACGAGGTGATCGGGGTCAAGCAAAGCTCGGGAGATATGCACGCTCTGGCGGAGCTGATGATTCTGCTGGGAGACAAAGGACTGGTGATGGCCGCGGTGGATGATTTGCTGTATCCCTGCTTTTCCCTGGGATCGCACGCGGCAATCGCGGCAATATTGACAGCGGTGCCTGAACTCTGTCTTACACTTTGGAATGCGGTTCAAGAGGGGCGATCGATCGATGCAAGGGATGCACACGAAAAGCTGCTGCGAATCTGGCTGACCATCAGTGCGCCAAACTTGCCCGCTAGGGTGAAGGCCGCGATGGATCTTCAGGGCCGAAGTGGCTGCCTCTCGAGATCTCCTATGCCGATGCCGTCAAAGGATGAAGTGGCGGGTATCAGGGCTGCGCTGATCGAGGCTGAAGTCCTGTAGTCCTTGAGTATTATTGACGAAACGAAAAAAGAGTAGGTGAAAAATCACCTACTCTTTCTAAATGAATCCTGTCAGCTAATCTGTTGCCGACCCAATTCTTCGTCGAAGGGCTTTTTTTTGCGACTGGAGTCGTTTCTGTTCGACCCTTTTCGCCCTGGCAGCGTGGGAGGGTTTTGTTGCCACCCTTCGTTTGCGTGGCCGGTTAAGGTCCGTCAGTTTGCGCTGGAGCCGTTCGAACGCCAGCTCCCTGTTTTTCCCCTGGAGCTTGTGGTCGGAAGCAACGACTGTTATCCCGGATGGTTTGTGGAACAGCCGAATCGCGCTTTCCACTTTATTTCTGTGCTGTCCGCCAGGGCCGCTTCCTCTAAAAGGGTGGATTTCCACTTCCCTGACGAGGCTTTCAATGTCCGTATTGTATCGGGGCATAGATTTGCTCGAGCCCCTTGGACGACTGGTTGTAAAGTCCCCTGTCGACGACGATATCTAGAGGAGGCCCGCTTTCCTGAGGGCGTCGGCCATCGGACTTTCCGCTTTGTCCTGTGTGGCGTTGGTCTTCGATTTGAAGTCTTCGATTTCTTTTGTTTCCGCGGTTTCCTGAGCGTCTTCAGCCACGGCCTTCATCGAGAGTGAGATCCTTTTCTGTTCCTGATCGATCTTGAGGATCTTGGCCTGAACAGACTGTTGTACCGAGACGACATCGGCGGGTCTGGTGGTTCGGGTAGAAGCCAGTTGGGATACGTGGACAAGGCCTTCCACACCAGGTGCGATTTGCACAAAGGCACCGAATTGCTGGATGGAGACAACCGTACCTGTAACGATGTCACCTTCTCTGAATTTCTCCAGTGCTTCGAACCAGGGATCGGGTAGCAGGGCTTTGATCGAAAGCGAGATTCGTTCTTTGTCCCCGCCAAGACCTTTAAGTTCAAGAATTTTGACTTTCACCTCTTCATCAGTGGAGAGCACGTCCTTGGGGTGGCCCACCCGGGTGTAACTCAGTTCGGATACGTGCACCATTCCTTCGATGCCGCCCAGATCTACGAAGGCTCCGAATTTCTCGATGCGCGTCACCTTCCCGGTCATTTTCTCGCCCACTTTGAGCTTGCCAAGTAGCTCCTTGGCCTTCTCACGTGCTTCTGCCTCGAGGTGAGCCCGTCGCGATAGTACGATGTTGCGTCCGCCGTCTCGAAATTCAACGATTTTGAAGGTCAGTGTTTGTCCGGCAAAAGAGGCCAGGTCCTCACAGTACTTGGTGTCAATCTGGGACACGGGACAGAATGCACGTTTGCTACCTAGGTTGATGACCAGGCCGCCGGAGTTGAAGCCGGTGACGCGCGCATCTACGGGGATCTTGTTTTCATAAGCTTGCCGAATGAGCTGCCTGCTGTTAGCTTTGAGCGAGAGGGTGAGTCTGACTTCCCCTTCCAGAGAGGCGATATACGCCTCGATCTGGTCTCCCAGTGCGTGAGTGACCTCGCCCTCCTCGTTCTTGAGCTCCATAATATCTATCACGGCCTCACTTCGACCACCGAAATCCACAAAGGCCGCAGAGTCGTCGATTTTCTGGATGGTGCCAGATATTTTCTGTCCGACTGAGACGTCGATTTGCTTCTGCTTTTCTGAATCCTGTTCAAGCATTTCTGCGAACTCGTTACTGCTTTTCTCTTCTACGTATTTCTTGTCCAGTTCGTTGATGTCGTGAGTCTCGCTCATACAGTAGCTTCCTTTGCCGCTATTCGGTTTTGGCGGTGGCGAAGTGTAGCAAATAAATGTATGAGAAAGTTAAAAATACGCAACATGTTTTTCTTGAAATGGGGCCTCATGAATCTGGGAATAAAAGATTCAATACGGCGTAATCTTTATGATATCGGCCGGTCTTGGTGCGAACGGCATTACGATGAAACGACCCACCTGCTGGGAACGGAGGTACGAGGGGCGTCGGCCTACGCGGTGCTTCTCTGCGAGAGCGGATCATCTGAGGATCTGAGGAGAGCAGAAAGGGTTCTTGGGTCGGTGGTGGACCAGCAGGAGACAGATGAGGACAGCCCGCACTACGGTTGGTACAAACCCTTCGCTGACGCTGAGGTATCCGTAGACTCGAACTGGAGCACATTCTGTGGATCTTTTCTGGTGCACTGTGGTATTCGATTCAGCAATCTGCTTGACGAGAAGGTTGTGATACGGGTTGGCGAGTCGGTGGACAGAGCTTGTGAGGCGATCATCGCGAGGAATGTGAATCCAGGCTACACGAATATTGCGATGCTTTCGGCCTCGGTGCTTACCGCCGGTGGAAGATGGAGAGGGTCGAAAAGGTATGGGGAGGAGGGGCGAAGGAAACTGAGGGAGCTGATTGAAAATCTGAACCTGACCGGAGCATTTCAGGAATACAACAGCCCCACATACTATGCGGTCAGTCTCTCTGCTGCATGCTGGATGAGTATGTTCGCTGAAGACGATGAGATCATAGATCTAGCCTTACGCCTGGAGTCGCGCCTGTGGCATCTTATCGCAGCACACTATCATCCCGCCACTTGCCAACTCTCGGGTCCTTATGCAAGGGCCTACGGCAGCCTGTTTCAGTCATACGCGGCCGGCGTGAAGTATTATCTGTATCGTGTATTGGGAGATGTGTTCGAGGTGGGAGAGCACGAGGTCCACGGCCATGATACGAGTTACGCCGGCCTGGCAGCGGTGCAGGAGGTGAACTGTCCGGGGGAGGCACTGGAGCGGATGTACAATCCCCCTGGGAATCGAACTGTAGTGGGCACTGTCCTGACTGACGGTGGGTCTGTGGATGCACAGTTTGAGGGGAGATTCGAGCAGACCACGTCCTGGTTGACTGACCGCTGTGCTATCGGAACGGTCAATGTGAAGGATACGTGGTCTCAACGACGAAACCTGGTTCTGTTCTGGCGTGAACAGGACGGGTCGCCTGCTGCACTCACCGAAGGGGTGTGGGAGAACGGCGAACCTGCACCCCCACGCCGAGGCTGTCGGTTCCGCTCCGTTCAGCACGAAGGGAAAGTTCTCGCGTTCTACGACTTCGGTGAGTTTGGGCCTGAGGAGAGGTCCGCTGTTTCCGTTCGCCTCGTGTGTGAGGTCTCACAGCCACTGGACCTTCTGGTCGACGGGGAGATGAAAACCGGATCGCCAATCAGCGTTGGGGAAGATCAGAATCTCCAGATCGTCTCAGGTAACGTCAGGATCCATCTTCGGTTTCGGGCGGTTGATTTTCTGGGGGCCAAACCTGAACTGGTCGTCCACTCTGACGGTTCTGGAATCACGCTTCAGATCGACGTTTACAAAGGAGATCCTCGTTTTTTCACGAGAGACGAATTGGAGATTTCCTACTTCGCTCTGCTCCTACACGTCCACCAGGCAGACCAGCAAGGCGCCTTCCCCGAGCTCAATGAGGGTAATCTGCAAGTTTCCGACCATGATGACACGATCCGTTGGACTGACGGGGAGGACACCCTGGACCTGATCGATCCTGACGAATCTGCTAGTCCCTGGTTCACCTCGCGCATCAACGGTTCACCAGTTCGCGCCCGATGCTATTTCGAGGGGAACCTATAGCCCGCCTTCCTGTTCTTGTCTCCCTCACTTGATCTAATCTCCACACTTCATTCCTGCATGACCCCCTTAGAGGTCCCTTCTGGCGGGGACTTGCACTTTGATTCTGTGTGCCGCTTGAATTTGCACTATCTCCCAACCTCGCATGACCACCATTCCCCAATTACACACAAAAAAACTCCTCAATCAGAAGGAGTTTCAATTTCCGGTAAGACAACGACGCTCGACTCACAACTCTCGACTCGAGACGCTCTACTCATTCCAACAGCGTCGTCAACAAGACCACATTCCCACGATCTTTATATTTGAAATCATCCATAGGGTTTCGAATTAAGTGCACGCCCAATCCACCAGGCCGCTTTCCTTCCTCTTCACGAGACGCGATATGACCAGTCCATTCTCTGGATCGCCTGGGGCGCCCCCGTGTCGTCGCACCAGAACTTGAGGACGTTCTAGATGTCTCTTACGCGCCAAAGAAGGTGAGGTGGCGCAGGTCGCTGAAACAGGTTCAGTAGGTTGAGCGCTTTCCCAGGAAGACCGACACCGCTGCCCATATAACTCGGATGGACAAAACCGTGGTTCTCGGCGGCTCCGTCCGGATGTGCAGTGAAGGTCTTTCGGCAGAGCTCCCTCACAGTCTTATCATCTGCGAAGACGGTGGTGTCGAAGGCGTCATCGGGTCGGGTGTTGGTACAGAACATCCATCGCTTAGTAGATTCCCAGAGCTCGTCACTCTGTGGATGATCGGCAGAAGGAGCAAGCAGGCGACGAGCCCCAGGGCGGTCAAGACGTTTTCCTCCGTCTGGGTATCGTTGTAGACGCCGGATTTCGGGGGCATCATTCCGAATCGGTTCAGTTAGTCTGCCGCAATTGCAGCCAGTATTCCTCGCTCTTCGTCTTCGAGGGATTCGTGGATGTGCGCGGCGGCGAATGTGATTTTGGCAAGGGTACGCCCACACTGGCTTTCGCGAAAGAATCCAAGGCCTCGTTCGCCCCATTTGTTGCCCGACTTGCCGGAGCCTTCGCTTGGACGCACGCAGTCGGCAGGACCCATATTGTGGGTGAAGCAGAGGTATCGGATCCCTCTGCGGACGATTCGTCTCAGGTGATCGGCGGAGGGCTGACCTTCGATAGGCGCGTAATTCGTTGATGCGGCGACAAGTGCTAGTGAGGTGATGGCCAGGGAGGTGTCCAGGCCATAAGCAAAGGTGCCACCGAAGAAGTTGCCGCAGTCCGGTCTGTCCGACCAGGGCTGGTAATAACGCAGAGCCACCGGAACCCAGCGGGCGACGAGGCCGAGAAACCGACTGCTGAGTTCATTGTCGCTTGTTGGTAAAGAGACAGTGCTGAAGTCGGTGAGCGGAATGCTTGTGTCCACGAATCGCTCTTTGTTTGGTGGGAAAATGAGGGCGAAATGTGGAGTGACCATGGGGGACGGTCAAGAGGTTTCGGTGCACCCGTTAGACTGGAATTAGAGCTTGACCGATGGGGTGAGGGCAAGTACCATCAAAGGCGTCTGGAGTCGTGAGTCGAGTTTCCAAAACCAATCATAGTCAAAAGCGAGAACCACTGTTGCTGCTACTAGGAGTGCGAAATGGCTGATCAACCGAACATCGTACTGATCTGTACCGACCATTTTCGAGGGGATTCGTTGAGCCGTCTGGGTCACCCTGTGGCCGAGACACCGCATCTGGATTCACTGTCCCTAGAAGGTGCGATCTTTCCTCATGGGTATACGCCGTGTCCCTCCTGTGTTCCAGCTCGACGTTCCTTAATGACGGGGCAGACGCCATACTCTCAGGGCGTCGTGGGATATAAGGATGGTGTACCTTGGGACTACGATGTGACTATGGCCGGCGAGTTGACGAAAGCCGGTTACCAGACAATCAATATCGGAAAAACGCACTTCAATCCGCCAAGAAAGCACCTGGGATTCGAGCAGCTGATACTGTCCAGCGATCACAACGAATGGTTGGTCAAACAGCCTGGGATCGATGTCAACAAAATCGCTCACGGTGTACCCGGGAACTCCTGGATGGCGAGGCCGAGTCACCTGCCGGAGACCTTGATGGAGGAGACCTGGCTGGTTAGCCGCGCGGGTGATTTCCTGAGGAAGCGCGATCCCACTCGGCCGTTCTTCCTGTGTCTGTCCTTCAACGGGCCACATCCTCCGCTGTGTCCTCCACAGGTGTACTACGATCAGTTCATTAACCGGGAGATGCCGGCACCGGCCGTCGGCGAGTGGGCACATCGTCACGCAGAGGAGGCCGGCTTTCCCCTTGACGTAGATACCTGGCGAGGAAAGATCCCGGATCACCTCAACCAGCGTGCAAGGGCTGCCTATTTTGCTTTCCTCGCCTATCTCGATGCACAGGTGGGGCGGTTCTTCAATATGATGCGTCAACAGGGTGTGTTGAATGATACCTTCATTCTGTTTACCTCCGATCATGGCGAGATGCTGGGGGACCACAATCTCTGGCGAAAGACCTACGGATACGAGGCATCTGCACAGGTGCCGTTTGTAATGCGGTTCCCCAGTCAACTGGGCGTGGAAATGAATCAGGAAGTAGACTCGGTCGTTGGGTGGGAGGACATTATGCCGACCTTCTTGGATCTCGCCGGCGCGCCTATTCCAGACACCGTCGAAGGGAAGAGTATGCTGCCGCTGCTGCGAGGGGATATGGAGGGATGGCGAGAGTACTATCACGGAGAACATTCGCCGTGTTACCATCCGGAAAATGCCAACCAGTACCTGACGGATGGGAAGTGGAAATATATCTGGAACCCGATCACGGGCGAGGAGCAGTTGTTCAATCTAACGAACGATCCCCTGGAGTGCACCGAGCTGTCGGGGAACGCGGGTCACCAGGAGACATTGGAACTTTGGCGTGGACGGATGGTTCAGGAGTTGGCGCCCCGGAACGAGGGGTTATCTGATGGCGAGAAGCTGATTCCTGGAGCGGTTCCAGTAGTGGTCGGTGGAGATCCCAATGACATGCACCTGGGCTATCTCGGCACGTAATCCCAGTAGAGGCGATTCGTTCACTTCCAGGGAAATCCGCTTCGGTAGTCATCCCAAGAGACAGCCCTTGCCTTACCCGTCCAGAGGAACAGCGGACTAAAATGTCATCCCGAGTGAAACGAGGGATCTCTGAGGGTCAGGGGCGTTCAATGGTAACTCCCTTTACTACCCGCAACAAGGGCCAGAGCCTGATCAATGACGTTCTGGGCAATACACACAACAATAGAACCAGGGCCGACATGAGCGAGATGAAAGATGTCTTCAACGGCAAGGACCTGACCGGATGGAACGGAGGGCCGAACGGGTCCAATCACAAATGGTGTGTTGCCGGTTCAGTGACCCCCAAAGGCGACGACACAAAGCTGTTTCGGATCGATGATGGTGAAGGGGTTCTCGTTAACGGCACGACAGGACGCACTGCAAACTTGTGGACCGACGAGGAGTTTGGCGACTTCGAACTGTCGATAGAATTCGTAGTGCCGAAGGGTTCGAATTCCGGGATCTATTTTCTGAGTCAGTACGAAATCCAGATCCTGGACAGCTGGGGCGCAGAGGAGTTGAAGTACAACTCTTGCGGGGGTATTTACTGCAGGTGGATCGATGATAAGCCGGTCGATGGTCAAGCGCCACTGGTTAACGCGAGCCATCCGCCCGGTGAATGGCAACACTACGAGGTCACTTTCAGGGCTGCGGGGTTCGAGAATGGCAATAAGGTGCGAAACGCTGTCTTCGAGCGTGTCGTTTGGAATGGCGAGCTGGTTCACAAAGGGGTGGAGGTCAATGGACCGACACGAGGAGGGTTGGAGCCGGAGTCTTCGAGCGGTCCGTTGATGCTTCAGGGTGATCACGGTCCCGTGGCGTACCGAAATATTCGATTGCGAAATCTCTAGAACACGGGAGATGGAAGAACACAGAGGCGTGTGAGGTGTGCTGTGAACAAGAAAATTAAAGAAGCGCGTGATGTCGCGTTGGATATTCTGAAGCCCAGCCCAAGAGATCTTGAACACGGACTGGAACTGCACAGGCATTCTGTGGTTTGTGATACCTATGGATTCGCACCAAGGTCCGCGATCGATGGAGACGCCGTGCAGGCCGCCATAGAAAGCGGGGCTTCGAAGGCCGAGCTGCAGGATATGGAAGAGGATATGGGAATGACCCGGTGCGCGACGGCCGAGGAGGAGGGCAAGGAATTCAGGGAGGCGTGGGATGAGGCGGGTGTGACCTGCATCG
>PAQK01000034.1 GCA_002709665.1 Gemmatimonadota bacterium
ACATAGTAGTTGGGATAGCACTGTCCCACGCGTGGGTCTTCCAGACTTCGAATGAGATCCGGCATAACGGCTTCCATGTCGCCGGCTTTCAACACGAATTCGTAATGTTCCGTCTTGAAGATGGACGACATGTACTCCGCCTTCTCTCGCTCGTCGAATGAGGTTTCGAGGCCTGAGGCTGAGGAGAGGTCAAATCCACAGGTGAACGTGGATATCCGAGGGATCTGCCTGGATGCGACCGCTGTGATGGAGCCCGAATCCATGCCGCCACTGAGATAGCTCCCCACAGGGACGTCGCTGATCAGTTGACTCTGCACTGCATTCTCAAACGCGTTGTAGATTTCTTCCTGCCACTGTGATTCGGACTTTTCCCCTGGGCCTTCCGAGAAATCGTAGTCCCAGTAGATTTGTTGATGAATGGTTCTGGTGTTCCCGAGATCTGCGTTCAGGATAGTTGCCGGTGGCAGCAGCTTGATGTCTTGGAAGAGCGTGTCGTCTGAGAAGACATTCTGAAAGGTGACGTAATCGCTCAGGGCTTTGTAGTTCAGCCTTCGGTCGACTTCGGGGTGCTCGAGCAATGCTTTGATCTCGGATCCGAAGATCAGGGATTTTCCAAAGATCCCGTAGTAGAGCGGCTTGATGCCAAACCGGTCCCGGGCGAGCGTGAGTCGCTGTTTGTTGCTGTCCCAGATGGCGAATGCGAACATGCCGTTGAATTTCGGGATCGCCTCTTCACCCCATTCCTCGAAGGCGTGGACGACGACTTCCGTGTCTGTTTTGGACTGAAACCTGTGGCCCAATGCCTGTAACTCGGTGCGCAATTTCCAGAAGTTGTAGATCTCTCCATTATAGGATATGACCACCGAGCCGTCCTCGTTTGACATGGGCTGGTGACCGGCAGAGGTAAGGTCGATTATGGCCAGACGACGATGGCCGAGGCCGACAAAGCTATCGGTGTAGAATCCCTCGCCGTCGGGGCCTCTGTGGACAATGGCATCGGTCATGTTTCGCAGTGTGGAAACTGATACCGGCGCACTATTTATGTTGAAGATGCCTGCGATGCCGCACATTTATTAAGTCCCCTCGGTGAGTGGAGAAGCGATGGTGTTTCGTAGGTCTAGATGACGACTTCGGCCTGCTTCTTGTGAGAATCTCGCCATTCGATCAAACTTCTCAGACCATCCTCCAGACCGGTTTGCGCTTCGAAACAAATTTCGTTGCGCGCCCTCCTGGGGCATCCGACACGATGGGTGACGAAGGTCTGTCCGGCAGGTTCATACTGGATCTCAAGGTCTGATCCGGTTAGTTCGAGCAGCAGTTCACAAAGCTCCGCAATAGATGTCTTGATGCCCCTGCCAACATTGTAGAACGCATCGGTAGCATCGCTTTTGAGGGCACAGATGTTCGCTCTGGCGATGTCTTCCACATGAATAAAGTCGTATGCCTGAGTGCCGTCCCCATAGACTACAGGGGAGAGCCCTTGGTCGATTCGGTCCAGAATCTTCATCATCACAGCGATGTAGGCGCCTTTGTAATCCTGTCGAGGTCCATATACATTCATATAACGAAGTCCGACGTAGTTGAGGCCGTATCTTTCGTTGAATGCTCTGCACATCTGCTCCCCGGCCACCTTTGTGGCACCGTAAAACGTGCGGTTGTTGAACGCGTGGTCTTCCGTCATCGGCGTCTCGAGGGCATCGCCGTAAACGGAAGCGGAGGAAGAATAGATCAGTTTCTTGATCTTATTGTTTACACAGGCTTCCAGAACATTGAAGGTTCCGCCAATGTTGACGTCGAACGCCGATCTGGGATAGTCGTGGCACTGCAGCAACCAGAGCGCCGCGAGATGGTAGACATAGTCCACACCCTCCATTGCGGCATTGAGGATGTCGGTCTGTGTGATGTCTCCACCGGCATCGAATATCCTGACACGTTCGTCTTTGAGCGCGTCTTCCAGGTTCTCCATTGTGCCGCGGGTAAAGTTGTCATAGATGAGAATTTCAGACACATCTTCGCGTGTGAGCTGGTCCACGATGTGAGAGCCGATGAGTCCGGCTCCACCGATGACAAGAATGCGACTGTCCTGAATGTGCACTGCGTTTCCTTTCGATTGGTTCGAGACCGTATTGTGTTCAGCTTGCACCGTTCAGGCCAACCGGTACACCATTTTTCTTGAGTGATTTCTGGGCGGCTTCGAGAACCTTTACAACCCGTAGACCGTCCCTGCCGTCGCTACGGGGAGTCTTTCCTTCCTTGATGCAGGTAAGGAAGTGTTCACACTCAGTCTTGAGCGGTTCCGTCATATCGATCTTGGGGATCGTGATGTCGCCTGTCCGGAGGGTGAGGGCATCGCCGTATGAGGCGTAGTCATTTCCATTCACACCTTTGTCATAGATCCTGATCTTCTCAGTTGCCTCAACATCGTCGAAAACAGCCATCTTCTGACTACCCACCACGGTGATCTGACGGATCTTGTGGGGGTTGAGCCAGCTGACCTGGATCTGCACCATCGCACGGTTCTTGAAGTGGAGGTTGCAAAATACCACATCTTCTATGTCGGGCTGGAGGTAGGATTCTCCTCGGGCACTGACGGTGACGGGTTCCTGTCCAAGCAGGTAGAGGGCTATCGAGACGTCGTGCGGGGCAAGGCTCCACAAGGCGTTCTCATCTTTGCGGATAATGCCTAGATTCAGGCGTTGGGCGTAGAGATAGTGGATATCACCCAGGCTGCCATCTTCTACCAGCTGTTTGAGCTTTCCGACTCCGGGATGGTATTCCATAAGGTGGCCAACCATCAGTACCAGGCCTCGGGCCTCTGCAATTTCGCAGAGCTCTTCCGCGTCATCAGCTGAAAGCGTTAGAGGTTTTTCCACATAGGCGTGTTTACCGGCTTCCAGGGCCAGTTTCGCCATTTCATAGTGTTTGACGGCAGGGGATGCAAGGACAACGGCATCGACCGAGGGATCTTCAAGGACTTGACTGTAGTCCTGTGTCAGGGAAACGCCAGGATATAGAATTGCGTTCTTGGCCAGCAGGTCCGGATCCAGATCACAGCAGACCCGCAATCTACAACCTGGCAAGTTGTAGAAGTTCCTGACCAGGTTCTTTCCCCAGTATCCTGTACCGATGCATGCGGTGTTCACGTTGTCCATTTGGTTCTCCGTTTAGGCGATCTTGTCCGGGATTCCAGCTCTTTGGGCCTGCAATTCGAGAAGTGAGATGGGGGATAGCATCGCGTCTTTGATCTTTCCATTGACGCCGTTGGTACCATTTGTGTAAGTGACCTGGTTTTCCAAAAGCTGTTGTTCTGGAACAGGTTTGAACGGTTTGGCGGGAACCCCCGCGACAATAGTCTGGGGAGGAATGTCCTGTGTAACCGCCGCCCCGGCTGCTGCTACGCCATCTGCACAGATGGTACGACCTGGCAGGACCGTTGCATTTGCACCGACGCGTCCTCCGTCTTCGATCGTAACGCCACGGAAGTGTTCCTTACGCTCTTCCGTTCGACCCAGGAAATTGTCGTTGGTCACAGTGACTTCAGGTGCGATGAAACAATGATTCCCAATGGTTGATGGCCCGGAGACATATGCACCTGCCCCAACCTTGCAGTGATGTCCAACTTCCACTTTGTTTTCGATCGTGACGCCACGGCCAATGATCGTAAAAGAACCAACACTGCTCTGCTCTCTAACGGATGCCTGATCCGCCACGAGTACGTTGTTGCCGATCTCACTGCCGCGATACAGGATTGCGGCAGTGCCGATGAGACTGTTGTCACCCACCACGGCAGGCTCCAGTTCGAGCTCCTGAGTCAGTGCGCTTGCCGCCGCTTTCATAGGACGCTTCCCTACGGTTGCGTGATCGTCAATTCGTACATTGTTCCCGATCACGGTTCCGGGATGGATAATAACGTGGTGCCCAATCTCACAACTTACGCCGACGCAAACGTCTTCGGCGATGACGGTGAATTTTCCGATCCGGGTTTCGGGTCCCAGGATGGCCGATGGATGAATAACCGTTTCCATTGATCTGGCCCTTTATCGTTGTAGATTTGACGAATGACTTATGAGTCGGAAGAGATTCCGGCAGGGCGGGAGGGATGGCTGGAGTTGCTGATGCATTCTGTTTCTATTCGAAGGAGGCGAAGTGGGTGGGTGTGCCTCCCTCTATCCATCTTTATCGGCAGCTTTGTGAAGACGATTAGTCTTTATTGCAATGGGGCTAGTAGACTTTTTTAGCAAGTACTATGCCCTGTGTCGTACGAAGAGAATGACGGAGCTTCCCGCAGGACTTGTTTCTTTATAAGTAATTGATATAAAATAGGATATGTCATGAGAGGTGATTTGCATCCACCTGGTTGTTTCGCACGATACCTTCCGGTGTCCACCCATCAAGAGGAATTTTCTTCCCAACCACGTCTTTACGAAAAATGGGCAGCCATATCGGTCGCCCATTATTGATTCAAGATTATGTTAAATAGAAATTTATGCTTGTTTTTCAGATTCAGTCCCGATTCCAGATTGTTCCACATTGAACAGTCTATCCGTGGACCGGCAGTTCTCGCCCGAAGCGGATGGTTTTTTGCCTGTTGGGGCATCCTTCCTGAACATACTGCCTAGAATGCTCTGGTAGGCCTCACATGGTGTCCAGCATTGGGGACACTGGTATTCCCAGATTTCCTTCTGGAGAGCTTCCGCTTCAGGACTGTTCCATATCCACGTCAGGTCGTATTCGCTGTCTCTGAGACTACCGATCTGCTTGTTGTAAATGGTGCAGGGGAAGACGTTTCCCCAAGGGTCTACGAAACAGGATGCGCTCAGGGCCTGGCATCGAATGGGGGTTTTTCCGGTGTCCAGGTAATTCCGGACCCGTTTGAGATACGCACGCTCCAGAATGGATACCGGGCTCTTGGGCAATCCTCTCAGCTTACCATAGTGCTCCACTGCATCGGACAGGTCGTCCTTACCTACGCTCTTCCTCAGTCCCTCTTCCGCATTACCGAAAAAGTGTTCGGACTCATGGATGATGTTTACGTGGTAGTCATTGTAGGTTAGGGCAGGGAATTCGTTCTTGACGGCCTGGAATGCTACCGGGAAGTGATTCACATTGGACTGAGAAAGGGTCATTCCCAGGACGACCTGCACACCTGGAATGTCACGAAGCTGTCGGAAGGTCTCCATCTGACGCTGCCATCCACCGTCGACACCCCTGATTCTGTCGTTTGTGACCTCGTCACCATCCATACTGACGGTAATGATCAGTTTCTCCGCCTTTATCTTCGAGATTTCACGGACGTTCTCGACTGTTTGCTCGGTGAGATAGCCGTTGGTCGGGAAGTGAAGAAGCAAGAGGTTCGGGCAGCCTGCGACGACGGCCTCACAGATGTCTACAAAGTCCTTGCGGATAGAGACTTCACCACCTGTGAGATCTACCCACAGGAAGTGTTGTGCTTTCTTGAAGAAGGTCCGGATTTCTTCCAGCTTCATCTCATCCTTGGGCTTCATTTTCCAAATGTTGCAGGTCTGACACCGGTAGTTGCACCAGTAGGTCGTCGCATAGGTGAGTTTGTACGGGAAGTCCAGTCGCGTGAAGTTGGACTTCAAGGTCCTGGCGGCAAGATGCGCATATGGTAACAGACTCATTTGGAATTCCCTATTGTGTTGGCAAGGCCGTGACTGAGCGTGTATTGAGCTTCAAATCCCAGTTGAGATTTGATTTCGCTACTGTTACAAGCGAGGCTGGAGCCCAGGGGTGCCAGCATGTAGGAGGGTATCAGCGTAGAGATCGTCAGCGTCTTGTCGAGCCAGTTGTAGATGTTTCGAGCAAAAGCACAAAGGCCATCTGCAATGGGGATCGGATGGTACGATCGTCCAATCTGTTTTCTTACTGTTTGGAATATCTCACCAAAAGAGACAGGACAATTGTCGGAGACGAAGAAGGTACGACCTGCTGCAACTGGATGTGTCGCAACGGTCAGACAAGCTTGGACGAGATCAGCCACGTGTACTACGGAGACCTTTCCCGGAAGATCGAAGCGCACGAGCAGGTTGTCGTTCCTGACTGTCCCGACAATGGCGTTCATTCCGCCATCAGGCCGACTTCCTGGGCCATATACAAGCCCGGGCCTGAGGATAACGTAGGGTATTTCGGCCTTCCCGCACACCTGCTGAGTGAACGCCTCAGCCTGAAGCTTGCTCCGTCCGTAATCCGTGTCCGGATAGGCGTCGTCAGATTCGATTGAGAGCTCTACCAGCTTTTTGCCCGGTCGGTGACCTGCTGCGGCCAGGCTGCTCATCAGGATGAATCGCTCAACCGAACCCGAGTCCAGGACTTCGTGTAGCAAGTTCGACGTTCCGATGGAGTTGACGGCCAGGGCTGAGGCATCCTTGCTACCCAGAGTAGGGTATGCTGCCAGATGGAAGACGGATTTGGCATCCTCACAGCATCCGCGCAGGCTACCGGGATCCAGAAGATTACCGTGGTGTACTGACAGTCCCGGGTGTGTCCGGACCTTGGATTCGGGTCGGACGAGGGCCACTACTTGCTCGCCTGAGTTGAGGAGAGCGTCCAGGAGGTGAGAGCCCACAAATCCGGTACCACCTGTTACCAGGATCTTAGACATGCTCGGTCACTGCCGGCTCGATGTGTTTGATCAGGGAATCGGGAATAGGCTGAGAGAAACTCTCTTTGGAATAGTCCCCGTCAGGTGTGACCCGTTTTTTGCTCATCATCAGATTCAGTTCCGTATGGTTGTTCCAGTAGCAGTCTCTGCACGCGCCCGCTTCATCTCGCATGTCACGGCCGGCTTGTGCCTGCCAGAATTCCGCCAGTGAGGTGTCGCGTGTATTTCCTGCACTTCTTCTCATCTCCGCCCAGGGGAAACAAGGGTATAGATCTCCCCAACTGTCCACGGCGAGCGTGACATAGCCTGCGTAACACCTCACCGGCAGCGGTGTGCCACGGTAGGATTCTTTGAATAGTTTCAGATAATCCACGGTGTTCTCGATCCGGTCAGTCTGCTTCTTTTTTTCTATGAGGTAGTCTACCACATCATCCAGTTCACTTGCGGTATCCACCATGAATTCGCCGCTGCGTCCATCGACCTCGTAATCCAGACCGATATCCTGGACAGGCATAAAACCGATCTGGTCTACGCCCATTTCGATCAGGAGATCAACCATTTCGGGGATTTCTCTATAGTTGTCTTTTGTGATCACTGTGGTTGTGGTGATCGACATCTTGTTGGCGTGGTCCGCCCGAACTTCCAGGAGATTCGTTAGCGCGGTGATGACCTCCAGAAAGCTCTTTTGAGAGCCACGGATCGCATTGTGCGTCTCCTGAGTGGCTCCGTCTATGGAAATCGAGACGCCGTGCAGTCCAAGGTCGAACAATCGCCTGGTTGCCGCTTTGGTCTGGAATGCGAAACCGTTCGAAGAGAGATGGGTTAAGATCCCGTGATCCACAGCTCTGGAAATCAAGTCTGGAGTGGCGGGATCCAACATGGGTTCGCCCCCGGTGAATCCGATCGCAGTGGTGCCAATGGCCGCGAAGTCATCGACGATAGCGAGTTTTTCCTCCAGGCTCAGTTCTTTGCGCCCGTCCTTCTTGTATTCGATATGGCGATAGGGCAGATCGCAGAAGTGACACCGTAGATTGCAGGCGTATGTGGTAAAGAAGGTGCCGTGTACGGGGCCGGCCAGAGGCCTCTTGAGCTTTTTACCTGCGCGGTGTGCAGGCCACTTGAGCACCTGCTTGAAAGGCCACAGGAGTCGACCCTTTTTAACCTGGTTCTTCAATACGGTTAGATAAGATTTACGCATGTATCGCCCTTGTGTTGGCAGTTGCTATGAGGACAGGGCCGGTGTCTTTCGGATTGTCTCTTCGTCGATTGCGAGCGGCTTGAGCGCTGATCGCTTGCCGAAGAGAAGATATTTCAGCCAGGTGTAGACATAACGAAACCAGACTGTTCGGAGTTGTATGCAGGAGTCCCCATGAGCACGTTCATACTCGTGAGAGGGTATTTCGGTTACCACAAAACCAGCGTGCAAGGCCTTGATTCCCATTTCCTGCTCGATCGTGGTAATGTCCTCGACGAGGTTGAGAGCCCTTGCCGCAGAAGTCCGGATGGCGCGGAAACCATTCTGTGTGTCTGTAAGGCTGGCACCAAAACGGTAGTTGAGACCCAGTGTGATAATGTCGCTGCCCACCATCCGAAAGAACTTTAGGAAGTCCCCGTGCAATTCGTCAGAACCGCCACGCATGCGGGAGCCGACCACAAGGTCCGCGTCACCGTCTTTTATGGGCTGAACCATGCCTGGAATGTCGTCAGGGCTGTGGGAGCCGTCCGCATCGATGAACACAATTATGTCGCTTGAGGCGTGCTCGATGCCCACTCGGATGGCGTCCCCTTTTCCTACACCATTATCAGTGACAACTCTGGCGCCGTGCGAAAGGGCGATCTCACTGGTTCTGTCCTCGGAATGTCCGTCAACTACCAGGATTTCATCCGCATAGAGTTGAGACCCGGTGATGATGGGTTCGATACTGGGTTCCTCGTTCCTAGCCGGTATGACGACCGTAACCGTCATCGAAGTTGTTTCGTGCCCATTCGATCCGTTCGTCGGCGCAATCGCGTCGGGGATCCTGGTGTTGAGTGTATCTGTGAAGTTGTTCATGGTGACTCCTTGAGCCCGGTTAGGGCTGCATTCGTAGAGGAGAGAGTGGGTTTGCTCAGATTTCTCAGATCGTAAATTTCGATTGAACGTGATTGCGGGTATACCGCAGCCATTGCCAGCAGTGCCTCTTCTGTCCCGCTTCCTCCGGCTTCGTAGTACTTGTGTGGCAGGGCCGCAGCAGAATTGGCAACGCGTATGATCGGCTCCGTCGCGTCTCGAAGTTCCCGGTAGACGTCCAGAGCATCCTGGTCCTTCACAATCACTGCACGGTAATAGCTCTTCACATCGATCAGTTCAAAATCCCCATCGTTGATGCCCTTGGGATAGAAGCGAATTCTGTCCCGAAGTTCGGGGGAGGCGTTGTCGTATGCTTCAGAGAGGTAGAAGTACCAAATGGGCCATGCACTGAGGGGTCTGGCCGACAGCCTTCCGCCGTGACTTTCCATGTATTCCATGAGGTGATCGGTTGCCTGTCGGTAGGTGGATCTCGCCGTCAGGAGTTCGGTGGAACGAAGACCGCTTGAAACGGTTAGGACGACGCATAGGGCCGCAAATGCCGGCGTCAGCGGTCTGGCGATCAGGGCTTCCACTCTGGAGATGAGCCAGTGTCCGCCCAAACCCACGAGGAGGGCCATCGCAGGCGTGATCAGGGCGATATTTCGAAGCATGTGGTAGTGGTTCGCAACCGACAGGATTGATGGCGGGAGTAGGGCTACAAGGACCAGGCCCAGGACCAGCGCTCGATCCGTGCTTCCCTTTCGAAGGTTCGCCATGGTTATGGCAAGGCCTATCGTTGCCAGGATAAGTGCCGCTGCTCCCTCTATCTGAAGAAGCCTGGAAGACCAGAAGGGTACCTGATCCGTAGAGAATTGCAGGGCTTCTGCAAGAGGCTTTCGGTGTGCGAATTGGCCGAGGTATGTTGGGTAATCGGCTGGGAAGACGCCGAGCCATTTGAAAAATTGTCCCACAGATTCGATGACCGCCGCTGGGGCCGCCAGTGAGCACCCGAGAATCAGAAGTCGTTTGATCCTGTTCCTGGCCACAGGAAACCTGTTTCGATTCAGCACTATGGCAATGGCCTCGAGTGCCATGAAGGTGACCGGCACATACGCAAGGTTGAAATGACAGGTGAACGCCCATCCAACTGCCAGTCCCGGTGCAATCAATGACAATAGCCTCCGATCGCCGGTGCTGTGAATTTGATGCCATAGGAACGCGCCCAGGGTGACAAGGAAGATGCCATTGGCTTGCGAGTATACGGACCTACTGTATAGAATGTGGAAAGGAGAGACAGCGAGAAACAGAGCAGCCAGCAGGCCGGCCCTTAGTCCGAATATATCCTTGCCCAGTCGAAACACGAGATAGACGGTCAGCAATCCGGATATGACGGACATAAACAATCCGGCATAGTCGTGAGGGCCGAAGGCGAGCAATCCCAAAAAGAGGAATGCCGTGTGTCCAGGTTTGATGGATGTAAGCGGAACTGTGCCTCGTTTCTTGATGAATGCCTTGAGCCCCAATGCCACATCCGGTTCGTCCAATATGCCAATCTGCGCCAAGGCGAATTTGCCTGTGTTGTAAAGCGTTTTCGCCTCAAGGAGATACCAGGCTTCATCGTAGTCGACCAGACCACGCTCGACAATCCCGTATCCTCTCATCCCTGCGGCAAGAAGCAGGACCAGGATCACTAGGGCAGTTGTGTAATGTCGATTGTTCATATGTATGGGGATGAAATACTGTTCAATGTAGTTGAGGCGGGCAATACAGGGAGGCGTTGGGATGGGATGGCGGAATACGGTGAACACTCCCTACTCTGTTTATCGACAACCTGGAAAATTTGTTTAGGAGTTTCCTGGTTTCAGAACACCTGTAGAGCAAGTATTGTACCGGGCGCCAATACGCACATAGTCCAAGTGTATACCTAACAATATTTTATAAGATAGAATTGGTCGGAATACGGGGACAGTACGGTTCGTATTTGCCCCTTATGGAGGGAAATCATGGGCGATACGGGGAAAAATTTGCCTGGAAGTGTATTACTGATTTTGAAGCAGTTGTTCGGGGGGTACGTCCCTGAGAGGTTTGGCAGGTATGCCGGCCACAATCTTCCTGGCCGGTATGTTGCGGGTTACTACTGCTCCTGCGGCTGCGACGCCGTCGGTCTCAACCGTAAGGCCGGGGAGAAGTATGGCGTTGGCACCGATGCGTCCACCGTTTTGGATGGTGATGCCTTTAAAGTGTTTCTTACGTTCCTCAGTACGGCCCAGAAAATTATCGTTTGTAGCGGACACTTGAGGGGCGATAAAGCAGTCGTCACCAATTGTGGAGTAGGCACTTATGAAGACACCGGTCTCTACTTTGCACCTTCTGCCAACATTGACTCGGTTCTCGATGACTGTGCCTCTACCAATTATGGTGTATTCCCCAATCGTACTTTCCTCTCGAACAGAGGCATAGTCGGCGATGAGACAGTCCATACCGATTATTGAGCCCCGGTACAGTGTTGCGCCAGTGCCGACCAGGGCACGGCTAGCGATCTTCAAGGCGGGCAGATTTTCTCCTTGCGGGATGGCGATCACGGGAGATCTCATTGGCGTTTTGCCCAGGATCGCGTGGTCGTCGATTCGGACATCGTCGCCTACCACTGTACCGGGGTGAACGACGACGTGATGGCCGATTACACAGCTGTTGCCAATACGAACGTTTTCACCAAACACACAGAACTCGCCGTGTTGTGTGCCGGAACCAATGTGGACCGATTCGTGGACAGAACTGGACATGGCCGTTCCCTTCGATACAGGATTGATCCCTTCGGACAATGGGGAATTGCGGTCGATAACGGATGGTAGCAAGGGGGACAATCCTTTGGGCTCTAGAGGTATCCGAGGGCTTTAAGGCGATCCTCGACAATTGCTTTCTCTTCCTCGGTCTGTGATTCAGCTGTAGTGTCTTCGGTTGACTCGCTTCGGCCGACTTTTTGGCGGAGTGCCTCTAATTCGGCGATAAGGCCATTGTAGGCCTCGATTTCCAGAATGACGGCCGTGCGCTTTCCCTGGTCGTCAATGATGAAGAGTTTTTCCGACATCGGGCAATTATTGCTTCCGTGAGGTTCGATACCAGGTTACGCTTCGTCTGAGGCCTTCCTGCGCAGAGACGGTGGGATTGTAATCCAGAATGTCGCGAGCCTTGCTGATGTCAGCCAATGAGTGTTTTACATCACCCGGTCTGTCGGGCCCATATTCCAGATCGACGTCCACTTCAGTGACTTTGCGGAGGTAGTCCAGGATCTGATTCAGGCTTGTTCGCTCGCCGCAGGCCACATTGAACACTTCCCCGGCAGCACCTTCCGCTACGGCCGCCTTCAGGTTTGCCTGGACCACATTGTCTATGTATGTAAAATCGCGAGATTGCTCTCCATCACCGTGTATTTGAATGCGACCACCATCCAAGAAGGCGGTGATGAATAAGGGGATCACCGCAGCATACTGGGACTTGGGATCCTGACCTGCGCCGAAGACATTGAAGTATCTGAGTCCCACCGTTTCTAGGCCGAAGGACCTCGTGAAGGCCTGGCAGTACTTTTCTCCTGCCAATTTTGCCACGGCATACGGGGATATGGGTAGCGGTGTCATGTCCTCCTGTTTAGGTAGGGTAGGATTCTCTCCATATATCGAAGATGAGGAAGCGTAGATAACGCGGCGGACACCTGAGCCTTTGGCTGCGTCCAGAATGTTGAGGGTACCCTCCACGTTAACCTGGTTGGTGGTTATTGGATCATTAATGGAACGTGGCACTGAGGGTAACGCCCCTTGGTGGAAGACGACTTCGATGTCACGTACCGCCTCGTGGACGATGTGATAACTCCTTAAGTCTCCCTCGATGAGTTCGACCCGCTCCTGGTATGGCCCAAGGTTCCCTCTCCTACCTGTGGAAAAGTTGTCAAGTATGCGGACGGTGTGACCACTCGTCAGGAGAGCCTTGGTGAGATTAGATCCTATGAAACCTGCGCCACCAGTGACCAAGCAATTCATTTGGTAAGCTCCTTATATGGAAAGAGTTATGCTCTTGGTAGTATCTTAAGATAAGGTCCGAGACGCGTCAAGCGTATTGTGCTTTAGCACAAGTGGAAAGGTTTCCTGTGTAGATCTGTATACAGGGGGATCCGGATTGGCGGGGGGTGGGATTACAGAGGTCCGCTCGCTTGCTCCCCCCGGGTTGCGATCCAGCCAGAGCTGGTTCCAACGGCGGGAACGGCTGTTCTGGTATTCGAGAACCAGTAGGCAGAGCAAGCCAAGTACGGATGTGGAAATAAATGCGAAGGCAACGAAAAGGACCTCCATAAGGGGCCTCTCTATTCTGATCGGCTGAACCTGAAAAAGGTTTAACGGATTTACTCAGTCGAAGAGAATAGCAAGCCTGGTGCCATTTGGCTGAAATACACTTAAGTTGTTAAATAATATATATTTAATAAGAGTAGGATTGAAAATTGTAAGGAATTTCTTGCCGGTCAAACTGTTGGAGGTGGCAGGGTTCGACGCGCTATTGCAATTTCCCCCTGCCCAGAATCTCCCAGACGGCTTCGACACGATCCTTGCGAATGCCATATAAATGGTTATGCAGAAATACGGTCATGTCACTGTATCCCGAGATGAGTTCGATTTTGTCCCCAACTCCGACAGAATTGTTCCCACTCGTGATCTCGAGATAGCCGTGTTCTGCCGAGAGGGCAGTAACTTTGAGTCCGGGGTTGTCTTTTACTTCTGGTAGGCTGAAGGCCCCGAATGTGGTCTTCCTGCCTGCGTCCATATATGCTCTGTCTGGCGCCGGATGGCTGACAATTGTGGTCAGAATTGTCAGCGCCTGATCCAGACCCTTGACATCCATTGCAGAAGGGTAGAAGGTGTCCATGAATATTCCGCCACCGGCCTGAATCTCCGTTAAACCGGGGCATTGGGGAGTGTGCTCCAGGGATCCCGTGCCACCGGCACTGACAATACCACACCTCAAGCCCGATCCTTCTATCAGTTCCCTGACATCGGCGAGGTGGGAGATTGCTTTCGCGCAGGCGCTCGCCTTGGTTTCGGGCGGGAGGTCCATCGCGTGGCCTTCGTAACCCATTATTCCTGCGAATTCCACTCCAGCTGCGGCCTCAGCCTGNTGGGCNAGCGCCAGNGCGGGTTTGCCCGGGGAGACACCACANCGGTTCATTCCAATATCGATTTCGACCAGAACCCGAACGGAAACGCCGACCTCGGTTGCTGCCTCTGAAATCATCCCGACGTGTACGGGGTTGTCAATGGAAACCATGACATCGGAATGACGCTGAAGATTCACCAGGCGATCCATTTTGGGCTTTCCGACAACCTGGTTGGCAACAAGGATGTCCTTTATACCCGCGGCTGCCATGACTTCGGCCTCCCCGAGCTTTGCGCACGTAATCCCTATGGCTCCCGCGTCGAGTAGTTTGTGCGCAATAGCGGGTGTCTTGTTGCCCTTGGTATGAGGGCGCCAGTTGATGCCCGACTTTTTGCAGATACTGGCCATACGCCCTATGTTCTTTTCCATCTTGTCCAGGTCCACAAGCAGAGCTGGTGTGTCAAGATCCCATTTGTTCATTCCAACAGGTGATAACGCCATTTTGTCTCCAGATTTGGTCCGCGTTTTCAGTTTTACTCCAGGATGAGGCTTTGCCTTCTTTTGAAATCAAAAGTGTTTGGCTGCTTCTGATTCAGGATGGTGATCGGTTTGCGAAGGCAGATGGTGCATAAAGCCTTCCACCACGGATAGTAGAAACAGGGATGAGCTTCTGCTCGCCGATTCGTGTTTCCCCGTGCGCATCCGTGTATTCGAAGGTGCCGGCTTCGAGTTCTATGATGGATATGTCCGCGCAACTGCCTTTACGCAAGGATCCGATATCGGTGGCCATGCCCATCGCTGCGGCAGGTGCACAGGTGACTTTCTCGATCACCTCGTCCAGGGAAAACCCGAGTGTGAGGAATTTTGAAATGGTCGTAATCTGATCGTAGACCGGACCATTGACGTTATACACATGAAGGTCGCTCGATATGGTACCGGGAACTACGCCCTGGCGCAAGGCAGCTTCGGCAACACCAAATGAGAAGCTGCCCTGTCCGTGCCCCACGTCGAAGCGGACACCCTTCTCGCTGGCCCTGCGCACCTCGGGCAGGACTTCTCCATCTTTGTTGAGAATTCCAGTGTCGCTTTGATGGAAGCAGTGTGTAACAATATCCCCGGAACGCAATTCATCGAGCATATCTACCATGCTAACCGGACTGGCATTTGGATGGACCATCAGGGGTAATCCCGTAGCCTCACATACCTCACGCGCTCGGTTCCAGCTCTCTCTGCCATTTTCCCCCACAAGCTGTCTGGACATTCTAATCTTTATGCCTACAATATCCCGCTTATTGGCTTCACATGTCTGAATGGCTTTTTGGACATCCGCATAGCGGATATCGGTGAGTTCGCCTATGTCCGCGGAGAGCATTCCCTGTGCGGATATATGGAGAAATGCCCTGATGCGCGTGGCGCTGACGTCGATTATGAATTTCTTGAACCCCTGAAAGGTGTCAGCTCCTGCGGATCCCGCATCGAAAGCGGTGGTAACACCTCTTGCCAGACAGGTGGGATCAGGGGGGACGCCGAAATGAGAAACACCTTCCCAAACGTGGACGTGAAGGTCGATGAGGCCGGGCGTAACGAGCTTTCCTGTTGCATCTATNACATTCTGGGCACGCTCCGTGTGGATTTCCTCGGATACTTCCGCGATCCGATCACCCAAAATGGCCACATCTCTGTGTGCATGTATACCTTCCCCTGGGTCAATCACCGTTGCACCCTTTATAAGCAGATCGTATGTCGTAGTCATACGCACCTTTCAAATTCCCTGATCGGGGTTGGGAAATATGGGAGGGTGGCTGGAAATTAAACAAAACAAGGGAAGGCTGCAAATGCAACACCTGCAGCCTTCCCTTGGCAAGTTGATTTCTACCTTATCTCAGGCCAGGTTCGGGTTGTGGATACTCCAGTCGGCAATTGGTGGAAGTATCCCATCGCTGATCGTTTGGTCTCTGAGGGCCGCGACGTGGTCATACGAATCTTTGAGGGCCTGTATGTCCTNATCCGTCCCTTCTGGCATGGACCATTTGACGCCATCGGTGGACAGCGTCGCCGGCATGGCCATCATAACATGATTGAAGTCGTCGTTGCTCACATATGCACCACATGGCCAAGGGTAGGGATCTCCCAGAACGCCCCTGAGCATGAACACACTCTGCTGAGCAGGTGACTGGAACGAGGACCGGCCCCGCANCTGGATGATCCTGGCTCCGCCACCGGTTACGTGATCCTGGATACCCTTCCATTCGTCCGCGGACATGCCGGTTCCATTTACAGACTGACCATTCAGGACATCTTCCAGGGCAACTCCGTCGATGCGCGTCCCCCCCTTGAACACGGCCATTGATTCACCATGACCGCCGTATGTCTTGCAGCCCGTTACCTTGCTTTGCAGGATCCCAAAGTGCTGACTAAGTGCTGTCTGCAGGCGGGTACTGTCCAAGGCTGCGAGCGTGCTGACCCTGCCCGGTGCCAGACCCGAATAAACGAGGGTCGTTAAACCAGTAATGTCGGCAGGGTTGAAGATCACGATTACGAATTTGCAGTTTGGGCAGTTGGATTTGATGTCAATTCCGAGTTGCTTGGCGATCTGTGCATTATCTCGTGTAAGGTCTTCCCGCGTCATCCCCTCTTTCCTGGGGGCTCCACCCGAAGTAATAATGTATGCCGCATCGTTCAGTGCCTCGCCAATGTCCGTTGTCCAGGTTACATCGGCATTTTCAAAGCCGCAGTGGTAAATCTCTTCTGTAGCTCCCTGGAGGCCTTTCTCAAAGGGGTCGTACATGGCCACACGGCTGGCCGTTCCCGAGGCCAGGAGGGTCTGGGCAAGATTGGATCCAATGGCACCGGCAGCACCCAGTACTGCGACCTTTTCATCTGTGAGATACATTTCGCTACTCCTTGCGTTGACTAGTTGCCTTGAAGGCTTTCGGCCATGTTGAAGGCCTCCTGGGCCTTTTTTGCGCTTTCGCTCGCAGTACTGCCCGATTCTGTCTGAGACTTTCTGGCGTAGGCCCTTGAAAGGGCCATCCAACCATTGATGCTGGTAGGCTTGAGGTCCACGACCATCTGCAGGGCCTGCACGGCTTCGGCCATCTTATTCTGCTCGTCGTAGATCCTGCCGAGATTGTACCAAGCTTCGTGATCTTTGGGATGGGACTGCACCGTCTTTTCAAACAGGGTAACGGCCTTATCGAAATTCCCTAGCGCTTTGTAGGAAGCTGCCAAATTGTATAGGGCGTCTGTATTGTCGGGTTGCTGAGCGACAACTTTCTCAAGGAGTTCGGATGCCCGCTGAAAATTTTCTCCAATCAGATAGGTCTGGCCCGCCATAGTCAATATATCGAGGTTCTCGGGGTCCAGGGCGAGTGCTTTCTCTGAAGTCTTTAGGGCACCCGCAGTGTCTTTCAGGCGTTGCTGGGCGTTCGCCAGATCCCGCAAGTAGGAGACATTGTCCGGCTTCATCTCATGGGCCTTCATGAAACAGGTTTTGGCATCCTCGGGCTTGTCGGAATTCATGTAGGCCCTGCCAAGGTTGACATAGGCTGAAGGATCTTTGTCGTCCAGGTCGATCGCCTTAATGTAGGAGTCGATCCCGGCCTGGGTCTGCCCCATGTTCAGATATGCAACGCCGAGGCCTTTGTAGGTGAGTGCTTTATCTGGATCGAAAAGAACCGCCTTTTGCATGGCCTCTACAGCCGCTCCGAAGTCCTGCGCACCAATCGCCTTGACTCCCGTGTTGTAGTTGCGTTGCCACCACATCATCATGAAAGGCGATATCTTTTTGCCGTATTTGCGTTTGCCTTTCTTGTCGGCAAGGACGAGATCGAATTCCGCCTTCATTTCATCCGGGCGAGATTTATCTGAATAAAGCTGACCCAGCAGGAAACGAGCCTCCATGTCATTCGGGTTACCTTCAAGGGCGATTTTAAGCTGAACAATGGCCTTGTCCACCACACGAAGTTTGATATACGATTTGGCGGATCGTTTGGCGATTGCCGCATCACCCTTGGTGATCTTTGGTTTGCCGTATGCTGGACCGGATACAAATCCAGCCGAGAAAAGGAAAGCTGTAAGGCACAGTAGTATCCCCGCCCTCTTTGAGAATGTGGATAGAATGAATTGCACGATGAACTCCTTTCTTTCACGAGAACCGATAGCTCAGTCTCATTTTTCTCTTTGGAATAATCAGGGAAAGTCCAGAAATATCGTACCACCGGCTAAGATTAAATGACTGTTTTCTGAAGATTTCTCATACGATTTCTGGAGTGCTGAATATAGCGGAGGGCTCCATTGGTGTCAAGCCGCAATCGCTTGGTGATTCGGACATACCGACACGAATTCCACTCTTAAAGCTACTGGAGATGTTCTAGGTTTCGAATCAACCGTGAGAGGCATGGTCTGCGAGTTTAGAGAAAAGGTCCTGGAATATGGGATCCCTTCTTGCATTTGTTGCTACGCGAATAGGGTGTCTGGATCGGTCTGCCAAGTCCCACGTAAGGTCCGGATTCAGGACGGGAGACAGCATGATTTCCGATGGCACCCAGTTGGGATTCACAAGGTAGGCGATGGTTGCTACATCCCAAATTTCTTTGGACCTGGCGTAATGATCCTTGTTGTAGCCAAGGAAGATCTCGTGTAAATAATCGCCAATCGTTCCCTGTCCTTTCACGTATCGCTCTATCTCAGGCAGGGTGGTCTTGACGTGCTCCGCAACATTCTTACAGGGGACATGGACAAGTGGAACACCTGAGTCGAAGATGATCTGGGATGCATGAATATCCTGTTTGAGGTTGAACTCGGAGGCGGTTGGCCAGTAGGTTGGATGACCTCCCAGCCACACCACCACGATGCGCTCAACAAGACCGGGATCAAGCAATAAGGCAGTCGCGATATTTGTGATTGCACCAATGGCCACCACGTACAGAGGTCCCGTACGTGACTCCGTGGAACGCTCCAGCAAGTCCACAACCGCAGCACTAGGCTGTGGATCCGTGCCCGATGACAGGTATTCCGTGGCACCCTTGAAGACATCATTTATCCGATCGATATCCATGTGATTCAAAATGCGTAGAATTTCTTCATAGCTCCTTTCCATGCCGTCACAGGGACCAGAAGATTTTCCATTGTGGAAGGGGGCGGCATAGATTGCCTCCACATTCAGGCTGTCCGAGAGCAGGGCGTAGAGTAACGCGAACTGGTCGTCGATCTCATTGTAGGTATCGGTGTCCAGGACCATAGAAACTGGATGGTCAGGCGGGTCGAGCAAAGTCTTGATTTCACTCTGCTCGAGCATCGGGAATTCTTGTTGCATGTGACCTCCCTGATCGGGCTGGTATAGGGCATCTGTTGGAAAGCGTAAGGCGACCGTAATCCGAAGCTTGTGCCGCCATTATTGCGAACCTGTTCTGTTTAGATCTGGGCAGGAACGTGTTCGTCTGTAAATTCGAAGACCTTCCAGGATCCGGTTCCGAGCATGTAATGCACCGTTTTCCTGTGAATATTTATGACGAAGGAACTGCGGGTGTTTTGCGTGAGGATTGGGTCCGTACGTAGGTGTTCCCTGCAACTGCGCAGGATTTCTTCATCCGATAGGTCTTGAAGCTCTTGATAGAGGGTTTCCACGAAGGAGGTCATCTCGCCAAAACGAGTCAGGCTGTTTTCGCTCTGATTGTCAATTAACCCAAAGACAGAATGGTTGGTTCGGACGAGGAAACCCTCTTCGAGAATGTCGGATTGGCTGGTCCCGTTGAAGTACTCCGTGATGGATATGTGATTGTCGTCGGCCAGCATTACATTTCCGCCGAACATCGATGGATTTGCAGCGGCATAATCTTCTATATGAGAAACGGATTCGGTGACCGTTTCGAATCTGGACAGGACCTCTGCATTCAGGATGGTTCGGGATTCAAGACGTTCAGGGGTTGGGTCATCGCACTTGGAACGTGATATTTGCAGGCCCAGACCCGACCTGTTCAAACCGGAATTCAGGCCCTGCTGGGCATGATCGACCAGGGCGAAGTGCGCGATATCGCCCTGGAAAGGTTCGAACAAGGACCAACCCGTGGGAACAGGCCGGTAATCGAAGTTCTTCAGCATGAAACACTTCCCATTCTGGGTTATTGATGCGATGGTGCACACTGGTCGTCTCTCCCGTGTGAATGCTGCACGATGTTTGGGCTATCGATCAGAGATCATGACACCACCGCGAGACCAGTGGTCGCGAGCAATGTCTTCTATCACCACCATTGTTCCTTCGGGTTTGGCACCACAAATCTCCACAACTGCATCCGTGATCGCACTTACGAGACGTCTTTTTTGTTCAGGCGTTCGCCCATCCAGCATCTTGACTGTTACGAATGGCATGGATTTTCCTTTCTGTCCGTGCGGGTTGATGTCAGTCGTTTTGGATTGCGGACAAGGAGTTGCAATCATTCCGTTCCACAATCTACAGTTTTTTAGTCTTCGATGAAAATGAGGGTTTTTACCGACTCCTTTGCCTCAGCAACGGTCCGGAAGCCGGCAGACACCTGGTCGAGCGGGAACCGATGTGTAACAAGCTTTTGAGCTGTTACCACACCAAGGGTGACCAGGTCCATCGCCTCTCGCATATCGGGTGGGCCGCAGGAGTAGCTACCGGTAAGTGTAATATCACGGGCGTATAGATCGTATGTGTCGACGGGCAGGTCCTGACCAGGTTCAGTCGGTGTGAACAGCAGGACTGTGCCGCCTGCACCGACAGCGGCCAGGCCGGATTGAATGGCAGCCATACTACCCGGACCAACCACGACCAGGTCTGCCAATTCGCCGCCCGTCAAGGACCCAAGACTTCGGACGAGGTCTTCTTTGGCCACATCAATGACGGCGTCTGCCCCCAGTTCTAAAGCCTTCTTCAGACGGTAGGGCACCAGGTCCGCAGCTACCACGAGTGAGGCCCTGTAATGCCTGGCCACCAGTGCTAGGATCTGTCCCATGATTCCCAACCCGATAATTAGTACTCGATCGCCTTGCCGAATTCTTGAGCGACGTTTCAGGGCCTGGACCACACAGGCGACCGGCTCGATCAGTGCGCCATCCTCGAATGACAAGTCTTCAGGAAGGATCAAGGTGTCGGTATGCAGGTTGAGATCGGGAACCCTTACAAATTCGGACAGGCCGCCGGGATCCAGGAAGGATCCTTTCCAGGTTGGACACATAGAAAAATGCCCCCTCTGGCACAAACGACATACCATACAGGGGGCATGGTGGTGTATCACGACTCGATCGCCTACGCTGAAACCCTCGACTGATTCTCCAACTTCAACAATGGTCCCGGAAGGCTCATGTCCTAGGACGGTCGGTGCTTTTCTGCGTACGTACCAGGGAAGCGTATCGCTGGTGCAGATGCCGCAAACTGACATTCTTACAAGGGCATCGCGAGGGCCTATTTCGGGAACTGGCGCTTCCTCGATTCGAATATCATCGAAATCGTAGAAGCGAGCGACACGCATGGAGGGTGACCTCAACCAGCCTTGCCGGGACTGGGTTCGCTGGGGACCACTGCGAATTTTACGTCGCTCCCCTTGGCCATGAGTAGTTCAAAGACGTGTTTGAGATCGGAGAGGGAGTAGGTTCCGGAAATCAATCCGTTCACCTGGATCTTCTTGTCCGCCAGGAGCCTGTAGGCCTTCTTGACCGCGCTCCGGCTGTAATGGAAAACGCCTTTGAGGGTGATCTGGTCATAGTGCAGCCTTGTGGTGTCGAAGGTGGCCCGAGTACCTCGTGGCAACCCGCCGAAAAGGACGATGGTACCTCCCTTACGCACAAGGTCCGGTGTGTCTTCCCAAACCGTGAGTTGACCCGTGCATTCCACGACCAGGTCGGCACCGATGCCCTTTGTGAGTTCTTTGACACGGTCCAGGGTGCTCTCATTCTCTGCATCGATGATGTGATCCGCGCCCAGTGCAAGCGCGAGCTTGAGTCGGTGTTCACGCTTGCCGGCAACCATGATATTACCTGCTCCCAGTGCCTTCAGCACAGCAACATGCATCAGACCTATTGCGCCTGCACCAATCACCAGAACACTGTCATCCGGCCGCATGCTGACCTGATCCATACCATATACGACGCAGGAGAGAGGTTCGAGCATTGCCGCTTCACCGTATGAGAGGTGATCTGGTTTCTTGAACATGTTGTTCTTGACGATATGAGCGGGAACACGAACGTACTCGGCAAAGGCCCCGAAGACCATGGTGTCCATGACCAGGCTGCAGAGGTTTTCTTGACCCTTTCTGCAGTAGAAACATTCTCCGCAAGGTGCCGTCGGGGCAGTCATGACCTGATCACCGACTTTGAAGTTCGCTACACCCTTTCCTACCTCATATATGTCACCCGAGAATTCGTGCCCTAGGGGAGTGGGCGTTGGAATCTTGGGGTGGCCCCGACGAAATGTCTTCAATTCCGTACCGCACGTCAGTGCCGTACGAACCCTTACGACTACCTCTCCGGGGCCTGCGTTGGGGATGTCGACATTTCGAAGTTCCAGTCGACCCGGTTCCAGCAGCAGTGATGCAAGCATCCTGTATTCACCTCTTGGCGTGAATTAGCTTCCCCTGTTGCCCGGCGGAGTGAGACGAGGTCTAATTTCCGACGCATCTCTTTCCGCGGGACGGCCTGCACTCCCAATGATGTGAAAATTTAATCGAATGGCGACGTAGGTGCAAGATTTTTTTGAGATTATGCAAATCGGCTTCTGTTTCTAGAATATCGCTATGTTTGCCACAGGTAAGGTTGGAATGACGGGTTTTTCAGACCTAATCTCCACATCCACAGGTAAACTGAACCCAAAGATCGAGCCAATGACCATTTCCGATTCCAGATCGACGATGAATACCTGGAATACCGGGTTCTGTAATGACTCGAATCCAGCCACGTAGGCTGTTTTTCCGTCCGGCGATACACTGAAATTGCTGGCTTGACCGCCAACCTGGATTTCAGAGACTTTTGTAAAGTTTTTGGTCTCGATGATGAGCAGGCTTCCGACGAGGTCCGCGGTGAAGACCCCACCAGCCTGCGCTGCGGGCACGACGCGGGAGACGGACGCGTAGAGATGGGTACCGTCGGCCGAGATTGAAAGGTCGCTGACCTGGGTGCTGAGGTCTTCGGAATTGACGACCTCGTACGTCTGAATAACCGATTTGGTTTCAGGGTCAATCGCCACCAAAGGTACGGAGGGCGTGGAAGTTTGCATTTCCATCGCTGTGTAGAGCGTTACGCCATCGGGAGAAATTTCCACTCGTCCGATTCCTACCCCGTCGATGGCAATACTATCCTGCCACGTTTGCTCAATTCCGTCAAGAACGGTAATGGACCTGCTCTTGGTGGCAACGTAGACACGAGTGCCGTCTTCGGTTATGGTGATCCCAAGAGGGGCGAACCCGACGGTGATTTGCTTCACAGATTCCCGGTTGGCCAGATCGATGATTTCTACCTGGCTGACGAACTCCTCCGTTACGAAGGCGAATTTCTGATCCGGTGAGAAGACCATTCGGAAGCCACCCCGAGGGTTGTCCACTCCTCCCGGTTCATCCGGCGGATCCGAAAGTGGGATACTGTAATCCTTCTCGCTGGACAAGGTCAGGGCGTAGAACGAGTCTACGCCCGCCACGTAAATTCTCTCGTTTGTTGATGAGTATGCCACCCCCCTCGGTTGGGAGAGCTCTACCAGAAGGTCGGGTCTCATCAAGTTGGATTTCGCATCCATTACCTCGATTTTGCCCACGAGCAGATCTACAATATAGATGAATTTCGGAGTTGATACCGGGGGGTCGCTTCCGTCGTCCTGAGGACCGTAATTCTTGGCAAACACTATAAAGTCGGCGAAGTCGACCTCATCGTTTTGGTTCAGATCCAGCTGAGGATCAAAATCGGCGTCCTTTCTGGATTTACCATAGCCGCGGGCGAATATTATGAAGTCGGCGAACTCCACAGAACCGTTCTGGTCGAAGTCCGCCGGGGAAAACTCCGGATCCTGGGCACGTACTCCGGTTAAGGCACTCGAGGCGAGCAGCATCAGGATTGGAATGCACAGGTATTTGGTCATACTTGGTTCTCCTCGAGGAACCCGGCCATTTCGTCTGGAAAGGATACCTAGCCCCTGTGGGATTGTCAATACGGTATCCGACTATAAGATCTTGTCATTGTTTAGGGTAGTGGCAAGTGAGGTGGGGCAGGTGAAAGCTGCTGATTGCCTTGGCATAAACAGGTGGTATTGCTGATTCGAATTTTATACACTCGTTTCATTCAGTCAAGGCTTAGGATCATTGTGTCGTGGAACGCCGGAATCGAGGACCAAAAGGATGACACCCAGAGAACGATTTATCTGCGCTCTTGAAAGACGTCCGATTGTGGTGCAGGTTCCCCATTTCGAATTGGTTTTCTTCCTTACGATGGAAGCGTTCGGAAAGGTTCATCCATCTCACTGCCGATAACACTAGTGGGACTAGATGGATGAGTTTGAGCGAGCGATGCACCGGAAAGACATGGCGGATCTGTATATAAGAACCGAGGATCGGTTCGGGCACGAAGCAATTTTCCTGCACCCGAATCCGAGTCGAGAGGAGGAGACCCTTCGAATGATTGACGAGGTGCGCGAGCAGTCGGATAACCGATACTTTCTGATGCTGCAGGGGGATGCGACATCCAGCATACCCAATGGTGGTGACAGGTCGGATTGGTTGAAGAGCCGGAGGAAGTCAAGGCCGAAGCGGAAAAACGTGTATTGCACTTGACAGGGCCGAGAGATTGGCATCTCACGGCGGCCTCGACGGGTTTGCCCTTTGCGCCGACTATTGCTTCAACACAGGGACATTCATACCACCAGAGTGGTTTGGAGAATTCGTTACGCCTTATCTTGCCAGACTTGGGTGCGGATATCGTTCGCAGGATTTCTATGTGATCAAACACACCGGTGGTAACATCATGCCTATTCTTGAGCAACTCGCCGAGAGTTCCCCTCACGCCCTGGATCCCCAGGGAGACGTGGATATTGCGGAGGTGAAGCGCCTTGTAGGCGATCGGGTTTGTTTGATTGGAAATGTGAATTGCAGGCTTCTGGATTCCGGGTCGGATGACGAGTGCATCGAGTCGGCGAAGTGCGCTCTGGAAAAAGGAATGCCCAGCGGTGGGTATATTTTCTCTACGAGCAATTGCATTTACACAGGTATGCGGCTTGTAAGATATAACCTGATTCTGGATGTGTGGCGAAGGCACGGAGTTTACAGCTAAGTTGCCTTGTAGAGGACAGACCGATGGGGAATTCAGATAGACCAACCTGTGAGTCTGCTTCGCGGTCCAGAGGGTGTTATGTAACAACATTGTGAGCTTCGATCCTGCCGTCAATTTGTTTGTGGCGCGTTGATGTTCTGTCGGTAGTCATCCTGGAAGAGGCCGATCTTTTCAAAAGGTATCGGTTTGAATCCAATCTCATTCACGGGTGAGTCTTCCGGCAAACGAAAGTCCCTTCCAGCTTCGTCAAAGAAACCGGGATCTTGATCTATGAAGTTGTTCTGCACCGCCACCATGGACGGGTGAGCGTGCCATCTTGTCACCAACCACTGGCCTCCCACGCAGATGTTTCTGGTAATCAGGTTACCTTCAGGTGGAACACCCACGCCATTGGCATAAAAGGTATCGAGTTCCTTAAGGTCGGGGTAACTGGTGCTGTATGGCGGTTGGTGATGGTCAACAGCTTCCAGGCTTCTACGCATGGTTTCATGAACCATTTCCTGCCATACGGGCTTGGGGTCCAGACCCCGGCCGTCGATCTGGATGGCCGGCTCACACCTGACGAATATGTTGTTCTCGATCCTGTGGTTTCTGCCGCCCCCAATGAAGGTTGCGCGTGTACACCTGTAGAAGACGTTGCCATAGACTATCGATCCGCTGGCGCAATCGTCAAGGTAAACAGCATTGGATCCCAAGCCGAAGCCCTGGGTGTCGTGGAAGAAATTGTGTCTGATTTTGTTTCCGCGCTCAGTCCAGTCGCGACCCATATAGAATGCACCGACATCTCCCGTTTCCTCGCAAACATGGTGAATGTGGTTGTACTCAATGGAGTGTTCATTTCCAGATAGGTTTATGGCATCGTGTATCTCATTGTGGGATACCACAATCCCGACGCCACTGATCCATACCGCAGACTGGTTGCACCTAGTCCAACTTCCCATGTGGTGGATGTGATAGTTTGTGGCAAGATGATGGCATTTTTCCAGGGTTTTTCGATTGCCACCTGAAAGTCTGATGCCGCCGTCACCTGTGTGATGGATATCGCAAGATCTGATGGTATTGTGTTCCCCCTCCGAATGAGGAGATTTTTCGTGTTCCACTCATCGTGAGGTCGCCTCACCTGACGGCCGCCAGGAAGGTTGTGGATGATCTGGTCGTCAATGTCAGCCTTCCCGGAACGATCATTGACCTGGCAGGTCTGGCGGTTCCTGATTCTTTTAAAGGTGGGTCTCTGGTATCTGCGTATGAAGCGTCACCCTAGGCCAGAAGAAGAGACGGTCTTCTACGAGCACTGCGGCGGATACTGGGGAATCCACCCGTTCCGGGTGGCAAGGACCAGATCTTGAAATGTGTCGATTACTACGGTCCAGATGACACCGAAGAGCTCTACAACCTGGAAACTGATCTCAATGAGATAAAAAACCTGGCCGGCGAAGCAGACGTATGTCTGATCCAGAAAGATTTAAGGACCGCCGTGGACCAGTGGTGGTTCGACACCGGAGGCAAGGATGCCGAATTCTACGAGACCGAGGCATTCAAGGCCAGAGGAAGGAAGTAGCTGGTCGGGAACCTAATCCGGATAGTGCTCCGGTCGGTACCGTTTGCAATATAGCCGAGTCGCCTTTGTGAGATCCAGGTCCGCTATCAGAAGGTCCTCTTTGCCATAGGGAATGAAATCGATCAGGTTGCCTTGCGGGTCGATGATGCTGGTGGCCGAATTCTGATGTGACATGGCTTGGTTCACACTCGCGAAGAAGATGTTGTTCTCGCCCGCGCGGCATTGCATGGCTTTCTCATAGAACGATTCTCCCCACTTTTTCAGATTCCTGCCACGGGTGCTGCTTCCGGTGACCTGGGGTTGAAATACGATTTTTGCACCCTTTCTGGCTGGCCATCTTACGGTCTCAGGGTAGCGCCATCCTTCGTGACAGATCGTAATTCCAATTGTGACACCCTTCACTTTGAATACACGTCTTTCACCATCCGGTACATAGTTTTCAGATTCACCGCCAGGTGTGATCTGGTTCTTCGTCTGGTGTCCAAGTATCCTGCCGGCAGATGAGATCACAAAGGCGCGGTTCTGCAGGCCGTTATCAGAGACCCACTCCATCCCTACGATTGCAGCCACGGAGGCCTGTCGGCAGGTTCGGCCGATCTCCTTGAGTGCACTCTCCTGCTGCTTCTGATCGGGTTCGGGCAGCGTGAAGTCAGCACCTCTGAGCCCGGGCAGGTAAGTTTCCGGGAAGCACACGATTTGCACTTTTTGCTTCCTGCATGTATCAAGAACGTCTTGGATCTTTGACACACCGTCCTGGACGGATTTGGGACCCTTAAGGGCTGCTAGCGCGATCCGGTACATGGATACCCCTTTGTGAGAAATAATTCCGCAAGTTAAGCACTGTTTTTGTATTGGTCCCTTCTGGAAGGCGCCTCAAACACATTATAGAATTCAGTTAATCTCTGGGTTCATGGCCGGCACACCTAAGTACTGGCAGACTTGGATAACGAACAAAACAGTCATTCCGCTGAGAGAGTTTACAGAGCAGATACTCGGACTCCTGGCGAGTTTGAACCAGCCTGACGTGTTTGCATGTTTCACATAGACCTTGGCCCGCTATATCCTCAGAATTCATTCGTGATTTCACTTTTTGTGCAACTGTTCGGCTTCGATCAGCAGAGGGAGATTTTGTTCACGCAGTTGCAGCATTACGTCGGTTCTGATGTTGGAAGTCACAGTGCCATCCGACAAGCAGTAGATCTTGGTTGCTTGCGGCTTCTTGCGGTTACTGGTGATGAGAGCATCGACACACGACAGTGAATCACGGTCAGTGATGAGTAACCACGATTTACAGGACGATTCGAGCTTGAACATCCCTGGCGCAGGGCAGCTCCCGGACAGATGCACCAGCATTCCTGGGTCACTGTGGATGACCGTATTGAGACACCTCAGCACGTGGAAGGCGGGGCGTGGATTGCACAGGGTGTCAAGAAGGCCATGGCCGACATCCATGGTTCGGTCGAAGTCCAGAAGCGGTTGGAAATAGATGCGCGTATCCGGCATCAGGGCAGATGCAAATAAGGCTTCAGCCGCGATTTTCGAATTTTGAACATCGTCCAAGCTGCTGATTTCAAGAGAGATGTCTACTCTGAGTATGTTTGAAAGGGGTAAGAGGTCCGAGAGCTGGACCATCTGTTCCCAAACCGAACTTCCCGAAATGCGACAGAGCACTCCGGTTATCCCAGGACACAAACCTGGAAGCTTCCCCTTCAACTTATTGAGATACGAAACAGGATAACCGATCCTGGTTCGTGGATGTTGTTTTCCAGCCTCCTTTTCACCTGGAACAACAGGAGCCAGGGTGAGTGGGATGTTTCCATCTGTGGAAGATAGGCTTTCGCAAATGAGATCCGATGGCCAAAATGAGCCGGGAATCTGGACCTCCAATCCGTCGATATCTTCCGAATGTTCAGATAGAAGTTTCTCGCAGGATGCCTTGTTCGACCAGAGATGGAAAGGTAGGAGGGACACGCCTTCATCTCGGAGGGCGATAAGTCTATCGCGCTGAAAGGGATCCATCAGATCCGACGCGGGAAAGCGTACACTGGTGACACCCATTTCCAGACAGGAAAGGAGGGGGTAGTCATTCCGCACGCGCTGCCGGATGATGGATGGGTAGGCCACCGGAATCTCTACTGTAGGCGCGATAGGATGAAGCAGGCTGAGACCCAGCGGAGAGGAGGGGATTCCTTTTGGCAACCGAGTCGCAAGCCTCTCCACGCCCTGGCCAAGATAGTCCGGGAGTTCGAGCGATCCTCCTGTTCGGATGGTGTGGACATCCGTACGATCCGGGAAGACGCGGCAAAGAAAGAACCCAAGTTTTGGGGCGTCGTCCCTTCCTTGCTCAGGCGGCGGGGCACTGTTGAAAAGGTGACTGAAGCCCGGTCTGGTGAATGATGGCGAGGGAACATTGAAGAATCGCGAGGAACCCATCCGATTGTAGAAAGCGAAATGAACGTGGGCGGCAAAAATCGTCTCGATCTCGTACTGTTCTACCAGGCGGAGCAGCCAAGTCCTGTCTGGTTGGCCAATATTATCGTAGTTACCTACGTCAGGATCATCAGGACCNAACAGGAATGGGGGCAAGTGTAAGAACAGATAGATCCGACTCTCTCGATGTCTTTCGAGGTCCTGCTCAAACCACCTTCTTTGCTCGTCTCGCTCTTTGAGCTCAGTGTTAAGGACTTGAGTGTTGAGGACGACAAAATGAGTGTTTCCGCGATCAAGACTGTACCAGGAGTTACCACATGACTTGTGGAAGAATGCCAGTGCCTCAGGAGTGACCGGCAGGCAGGGCATCGTAGCGTCTGGTTTGTCTCCAATGTCCTGGTTGCCCGCGACGTGGTATGGTGAGATCCCACACCTTTCAAGTTGGCCCCGGGCCTCGGAGAAGGCCTTACGAAACCGCTCTGTTTCGGGGTATTCCTGAACCACGTCTCCCATATGGAATACCAATTCCACATTGAGGGACGCCACCTCTTGAAGTGCCGTCTCTGCACGACGGCTTTGTTTGCGGCGAGACTCAAATTCCAGAGGACGGTCTCCCGGATCGAGCATATAGTGTGTATCTGCAATGACGGCGAACTCGAACGACGCATCGGGGAGCATTGTGGTATCGATCATATCAAAAAGGGGCCGTAAACCGGCAGATGGTACTACCGCTTCCAGCCCCTCTCCTGTTACTCGGTGCGATCTAGGAATCTGTAGACGATGCTTCCTGACCAATCTTGTGGCGGGCCTCTCGTCCTTTGTCAGGCGTAGGGTCTTTTACCAATCCGTAAATGGCTTGCCCCTCATGGTCTTCAGGCAAGTATTCGGTTATCGGCAGGCCTTCCTCAGTTACGAAAAGTAGGCAGTGGCAATATTTGTATCGCTTCATCTCGTCACAAGCACATACCCACTCTCTGCTTCTTTCCAGTTCCGCCTTTTTGTCCGGGTAAAAATTGCACGGGCATAGAGGTCGGCCGAACTCGTCCACGTGGGCTGCGAGCCCGGTGACCACGGCTTCAGTTACACCCTGGTCGGGATGTCCGCTGGTTCCAGTTTTCTCCGAATACTTTTCAAAATATGTCCACATGCGCTTGAGGCTTTTGTCGGAAGGCTGGTCCATTGTGTTCTATTCTCCACCTGTGAATGAAGATGTCTGGGGGGGTAAAACTCAAAGTCGTTTTTGTCCGCGTCAGGGCTATTACGCNGGGGTGCAGAACTGAGGATACCAAATCTCAGCTCGTGCTGCAAGGGTAATGGCTGAAACAGGCTAGAGAACCCAGGTTGCTGCAGACGTATTATAGCGCTACCTGAGCCTGTATTCAACCCAAAATGGGAATGTGGAAAAATCCGACTGTCCCTTATGTAGGACGGAGGTGTCAGCTAGTTTCCGTATTCCCTTGAGAAGTTGACGAAGTCCGAGAAACTGATGGTTTGATTGCCATCGAGATCGAATTTCTGATGAAAACGAGCGTCACCTAGAGAACTCCCATATACCCTGGCGAAAGAAATAAAGTCGGCTAAATCCACATCTCCGTCGTTGTCAAAATCGGCAGGTGAGGGAGGTGGGGCTTCCGTAACTGATAGGGGCGAAAACCGCCCCACAATGGGTAACGATCCGCCCTTTTTACCCATATATAGTCCCACAGTGTACTCCCCTATGGTGTCGATCGTTACGTAAACGTCGAAGGCACCGTTGACGACTTCACCAAAGAATTGGAGTTTGTGATCCGGATCCTCATTCAGGTCAAAGTGGAAGAGAATCTCGGTAACAAAAGGGTCCGAAACAGTACCCCTGATTCGTGTGGTTCTGCCAATGACTAGGGTTGTGACGAGTTGTGTACTGAGCGTAACCTGTGAGAAATAGTCCGTCGGCAGTCTCAGTTCGCCCAAGCCTTCGGTCACCGAGACACTGGAGTATTCACCTATGTATGGTACGGACCCGCCCTTCTCCCCCAGGAAGACGGCGATGTTGTAATCACCAGTCTGAGAAGGGTGGAAAACGATGCTTCTGTCGAATCTCCCATCGATGACGTCAAACCCGAAGAATATTCCTGGGGACCCGTCCACAGGGGCAAAACTCAAGGACATATAGGAGATATCCATATTGGTTACCCTGCCTGAGATGTGAACAGGTTCTCCTGAGGTATAGGAGAAGGGAAGGGGAGAGTCCATTGAAATGCCTGTAAAGAAATCTACGGGAACTCCCACAACGGGCGGCGTGATCCCCGTACCCTGGAGGGTGACCTGGACATCGGAGACGTTGCTTTTCAGTGTAAGGATCTCGGAGTGCTCTCCGGGTTTGTCTGGGAGGAAGTCTATCGGGATCGATACGCTGTCTCCAGGTGCGATGACGAATATGGGGCTTGTTGTCGGTGGCGAGATCGTGAAGGTGGGGTCACTACCTTGTATGGCATCGATTTCTAGGGCCAGGCTCCCGGTATTGACTACCACGAGGACTCGCTCGGAAGACTGCCCCACATCAATTTCACCAAACAGTACCGAGGGATTTCGGAGCGTAAGTTCGGGAGCAGCCAGGCCTGTTCCCGTGAGGGTGACTCTCACCGTCCTTCGAGAGGGATCGTTGGATGCGATCTCCAGAGTGCCGATCACGGGTCCAGGTAAGGACGGGCGGAAGCTCAGCCTGACCGTCGAGCTATCTCCCGGCGAGATGGTGATGATGCCTGACGGCCTGAAAAACTGGTTGTTGTCGGATGTGATTCTGTTCAGAATGAGTAATTCGCTTCCCACGTTCAGAATGGTTATCAGGTCTGTGACTGTCTGTCCTAGAGGCAGGATGCCGAAGTCCATATCTACCTGTCTCAATAGAATTGAGGCACGCGAAAAGAGAATCTGTACAGGGGAGAAACGACCTATACAGAGAAGGGCTTCCCCTTTCTGTCCGATGTAGATCTGCAACACAAAATCGCCTGCCTGGTACGGATAGAACCGGATACTGCGCTCGAACCTGTTGTTGGAGACCTCGAAATAGAATTCCGTCTTGTTCTCGGGAGAGCCGACCGGTGCAAAGCTGAGCATTACCATAGATACATCCGGATCCGAAACTGTTCCCGATATGGTGATCCCTTCCCCAGTGACATACTGACTCTGAAGTGGTTCATCGAATGTGAGTTGAGGGAAATAATCAGCCTTCAATACACGAGCAGGGTTGAATGCCTTGGGAATGGGGATCAGGACACCCCCGAAGGCACCGTCGGTTTCTGTCTGGATCGTAACCGACTCTTCTCCGCTGGGGCCCATCATCCTGACAAACGCCGGGGCGAGTGGCTTCACCCTCCCCGAAATCGGTGAGCTGGTAATGGAGAATCTAACCTCACCCGGCATGGGTAAAATTCGCTTCTCGGAGGTAGGCTCTGTTAAGCAAGACTGCGAGTAATTGAGTGCCGACTCGTTGTTGAGACCTGTTCCACTGAGAAAGAGGCGGGAGGCGNATGTTCTGAAAAGATCCTGGAACTCTTCTCCGGTCTCCGTCTCTACATTCGTGATGCCAGTTCTCCGGGTTTGGACCAGTCGGCCTGCAAGGCCTGGGCCATAGGCTTCGAAGAGTCCGCGGACAAACAGATATGCGGCGCCCCTCACGCCAAGGNTGATCCCCCCCGCATGCCCCGTGAGAGCATAATTCTCTGGAGCTTCCAGGTAGAGTGTATAATACCTGGCTAATTTGAGGGCATGGCCATCCTCCACCAGGTCTTCGGCAAGGTGAGACAGCCCCTCGTTCAACCACCTTTCTTCGTCTTCCCCACCTCGAATCAGGACGTGCTGGTTGAAGCTGATCAGGTGCTGGAACTCGTGTACCAGAATGGTACGGTAGTATTGCATCGGGATATTCAGTCCGACGAACATCATGTCGGCTATGTTGCCGTTCCCCCCGTCGAATTCGGAAAAAAGTGATTTCCCATGAAAAAACCCCCCTGCGCCAACTTGGTCGACCAGGGGGGTAAAAAGAAATATTACTTTCCCGTTGCCGTCCACGTCTGAAGGTTCGCCAAAGGTGTCTGTGATCGGTGTGTAGTCGGAGTAGGTGAATTGGTCGAGGATGCTTTGGACGTCTGAGATGGAGATTTTGACATCTGCGCCACCCAGGTCGTCATCGAGGTAGGCGATAGCCCGGGAGTTGGATGCTACCAGTGTAGACCTGACGGTTCGGTCGGACGTGATGTTACGTTGGCGACTGAAGGTGAAAGACCTGGTGGTCTGTTCCGGCGTTACGATCTTGGGAGCAGGACCGTTCCATCCACCACGCTTCTTTATCCGGCCTGCCAGGATTGCCTCCTCGTTACGAAGCTCCGCTTCGAGTATCGTCCGGGCGGAGAGGGGGACCTGAACCTGATTTCTTGCGATGGCGGGTTTGCTGAGCACGGACGTGCCGGAAATGGTATACGCAAATGTTCGGGAGGAATCCGTTTCTCCCTGGACAGTGGGATACAAGACCAGCTCGTAATCCAGCTGGGAGAAATCCAGATCGAGTGTGGCATTACCCCCAATTAAATTGATCGGAGTCACCTGACCTGGAGATTGGCCAGAGAGCGGTTGGTGTAGCAGAAGCGTTAGCAGAAGTGCCAAGACAACGTCCATAAGCAGTGCTCTAATTGTGCGCATTGACATAAGAAAAGGCCAACAGCACTCGGTTATGCCAAGCGTCGCTGATGGCCTTGGATAGCCAAGGTAATTATCGGGGGTCAAACCCCCAGACACCTTGTCCAATATAGCGGCTCTATGTCCTGCTTGTCAAGTCACAAGTGAAATATGCGAATGTGCGGATTAAATTATTAAATTACAATAATTTGCACATGGTATTTCGCGTGGCAGGACAGATGTGAGCGGGTCAGGTTGACCCGTTGGCGTGTTGGGCTCGTTCGCCGGTAAGCCGGGCGAAATCGATCCTCTTGAGACGGAAGACACGATCGCCTTTTCTCGCCCTGCAGTATGCATACAGCATCGCATGGTCTTCCGATACAGGCTCGACGATTCTGCGAGCATCACTTCCCTGACCATCGGATTCATAATCAATTTCTATGCAAAGTCCGTGATCGATGGCATATCCTACCAGTGATACAATGTCTNCAGATGTGGTAGCTGGGTTTTGTCCAGGATAATGGATTAGATCGTGGATTCCCCGGTCGGCCGGTGCCCGCTTGTTCAGAGTGTGAAATGCCCTGCGATATCTCTCGACCGCCTCGTGCCTGTGATCGTCGGACACCTTTCGTAAGCCCCATTTCAACCGGCTGAGGATACGTTGTATTTCATCCAGAGAATCTGCGGGCCTGTCTCCCAGTTTTTCCAGCGCGGTTTCCAGGAAACCCACTAACCAGGACAGCTCCGTACTCCTGAGAACCAGTTCATGATGTCCATCGGCCTCCGTCTGACTTTCCCTGTTNAGACGTGGCATATATCCTTGTTTTCGAAGGATTTGCAGTACAGACTCGGGGCTGGCAGAAGCGTTAATCGAGGCCACCAGTGTTGAAAGCCGGGGACCGAGCGCTTCGGCGATCTGCTTCTGCGCATACAATTCATCCAGGAGGCCTTCGTCTTCGACCGTTAGGTAACCTGATGTGTGCCCGATTTCGATCTCGCCGTGTTTGTGTTCGCATTCCTTGATAAGGGCATCTACCATCTCTGGAAGACCTGTTGCACTGTTTTTCCTGAGAAACTCTCTGATCTGTTTCCCTGTGCTACCCCGATTCATTGCCCCTTGCAGACTTTCCCGCGAGATTTGAAATCGCGTCATAACATCGATCGCTTGAACTTCAGCTATGCCACATAGCTTGATGTATTTGGCAAATCGCAAGTCTGGAGGAGACAGTACTTCCAGATTAGGTTGTAGCACGAAACAAGCGCCCTCGTTCGTCTGTGAATTTATCTTCGTTTCCGCAGACTTTCCCTCTAGCAGAGGTTTGGACTCGGCATATATCTGAAAGGTAGCTCTACTTTCCTNATGAATGGGCATGGTGAACTGGCCAGGGTCACCCAGCCTGATGAGTCCGATCCAGGTAAGGACACCCCGGAGCATCCGACGNAGCAGCTCATCGGCGGTAGTTCCTCCGGAGGACAGCGCACGTCCGGTATCCGGATGCTCCGCCAGATACTTAAACGACTCCGACGACTTGATAAGGAGGCTGTAGAATTGATGGTAGGAGATCCACCGACCCTCGGGACAACTCAACAGTCCGGCAAGGACCTCCCTTCTGAAGGTTTTCAACTCAGCCATGCGCCGCTTCCGGGACCCGGAAGCGGCTCTGTCTATGGACCACTCATNCCAACGTTCAGTCTCCTGCCAGAACGAAAGGAGCGCCCTATGTATATCGGGACCTTTCTCCAGGCGTGCGGGCGCCCCCTTATTTACACGCCAGACGCGACCCTCGGTCTTCAACAGGCCAGCTGTTTCAGCGAACAATACCAGGAATTCCGAGTAACCAGGATCATCATCACCGCGATAGAATTGTTTGGCATCTCTGATTTCAGCTTTGGCAATACCACCGTGTTTCAGCTTTCTAGGTGCGCGTAACTCAACGAAGCCCAGGAGTGTCGCGAGATCCTGGAGGATATACTGGGTGTTGTCCATGACATCTGTTGGCGCATCCGGTTCCAACTCAAGTACCTCTCCAGNATGACTTTCCAGTTTGCCGCCCCTCTCTTCGGCAAGTTCTGCCATTGCCCTTCCCAGGTCTAACGCAACCCGTATAGGGGTATCGCTTTGAACACGGTCGTCATTGTGATAAAACAGAGGCGTTTTATACAACAGTTCGTCCAGATCCCGGATTGCGGTTTCACCAATATGCTCTCGTATATACGCCTGACTCACCTGTCCTTCTCTTAAAAATAGGTCCAGTATCGTCCTTTTATCCTCCGAAAGGCCGTTCATGAAGGCGTTTAGATTTCGCGTATCGAGCAGGTGCATCCGGATAGCTCTTACCACAAAGGGTCGTCTGGAATCATCGGGCAGTGCACCCAGATCACGCGCAAATGTCCTCAAAAGTCCAATGGAGGGATACCTCATAATTGAACGCAGGTTGCCCACCATTTCGGTTGGNATTGAGATTGATTTGAGAATGGGGTCGGGGATACCCACAACCGGGTGGTCTTTGCCAAGAGTTTCGGANTCTTCNAAGGCCAACCCTGTAGCTGAAATGGCGTCGAATCTTTTTTGGAATCGCCTTGTTAGACCGGAAGCGAATTCCTCCACTGCATCGGATTTAAGGAGTTCACCTCCTTCTGATGCGAGGTGATTGACCAGGTCTTGCTGCGACGAATCCAGAGATTCGTAACGGAGTCTAATCTGTCTTGGATCCGAAAGGGATTTGCACAAAAGGTCNATGAGGACGGTCTTGTTGCTACCCGGTTCGACAGGAAGCTCGCCAAGGGAAGCAATTTTACACAATCTTTCGATCGACTGAAGGCTTAGGATAGATCGTAGTTTCATAAGATATGGGAATTGGGGGGGGTGGAGGTCCNCTTCAGGCNTTGAAGACCTCAGCAGTAAATACNTAGAGGTGTNTTTCAGGATGGTGCCAAGCNTTTGCAGGAAGGCCCGCTTTCTTGCACACGTTCTCGAGAATTTNCTGATGGTCCCNCTGATTTCGGGTAGNCACCTGAGGCAGCAGCAGACCCTGATGCAACTCTCGCTTTATCCAAATACCATGCCTTCCCACCTGNATATCCGAGGGTGTTGTGATCTCCCGCATTCGGCCAATGACGGATATTTCCAATGATAGTGTTGAATGCTCGCCATCGCAAAGTGGGGTGAATCGTGGATGTCTGGTGGCAGCGGCGGCAGCCATCTTCTGAACGGTGCGATCCAGGGGTTCTCTCCCGTGCGTGTTGCCGATGCATCCTCTCAGGTCACCGTTGCAGTAAAGAGTGACAAATGCCCCGCCCAATTGACGGAGGTTGGGCAGGTCGTGACGGATAGTGGGCGGGTCTCCACCTGATATCGCTTCCTTGACAGCATCCCTTGCGATTTCACCCAGACATGCTTTCTCGATCTCCGAAAGTTCGAAACTCGAAATGGAANGATCTGCATAAATGGCTGCTGCACCGTATTCAACGAAGTAATCCGATCCGCCTCCGACTTCCGCGGAATTGGCTCGCTCAAGGATTTCCACATTGGTAGCGCCCAACGCCGTAGCAGCCATCAACAATGTGGTTATCGGATGACCGCCACAGGCCTGTGCCAGACCGGATGTCAGGTTTCGGGCGAATTGCTCCGGTTTCAACTGCGCAAACTCTCGCAGGGTAAAGCGATCTCGTTCAACACACTGTTCGTAGTCGTGTCCACGGTACAGATCTGTGCTCGCAATCGGAAAGTGTTCCCGCCGTCCGTTGCATCGAAATCGCATCGGCGAGAACCCTGCATTCATCAACGGTGACCGTNCCNAGAACGATGGGTTATGATCTTGAAATCGCCCAAGGCAACTTGCAGGAAGGAAAGATGTACCTCAATGGCGTGCTCACCTTGTGGACCAAGCGGAAAGACTTCCGTTTTCGCAACTTAGTGGCCGATCTCAGACAGGTCGATGACCGGGCTGGAGGATGCTATCGCACGAGCCAACCTTGACATCTACTTGAACAGATCCAAGTGGGGTATCGTAAGCTTCCCCGGGAAAGACGGATATGCCGCACCTTTCGCTTGTGGCTTGGTGCGAGGATCACGACCGTCTCGAATGGCAACCCTCGAATCTGACGATATGCGGCGGCGGCTGTTTGGCCAGAAAAGGGGTAACCGGGGTGTAGGGCAACAAGGCCGCGGATTGAGCCTGCCAATTTCGCATCCCGGCGCGGCTGAGCATATCCTCAACCTGATGCCGCAGCTCGAGAGCATCAGCGGGATAAAACTGGCCAGTGACTGCCGGTGGGCGAGTCGCCGTTGTGGTGTTGTTCACTGGAATACTGGTGTGGGATGGTTCTTTAGGTCCGAGAGCTTCCGTGACATCATTGGATGATAAAGTCGGTGAAGTAAACCCTTAGTACTTCTCCTTGGATCTCGTCCTTCTTGAGGACCTTTTCAAGTGCGAACTTTACCTCATCCTTGATGAATTCACGGTCCTCCGGATCATCCATTTCCGCTACAGTTTTGGCAGACAATATGCTAATTACGATGTCCCTGAGCATGGGATGTCTTTTGTCAAATTCACTATGCACCTTTGCAGGTGACACACCCAGGGTGATATTTGTGCGCAGGAACCGAAGTCCGTCCTGGTCCCCTGTGTCGGCCGGATTGATCAAAAATTCGCCCAGATCACGATAGATTCGTTCCGGCTCGTCGCTGATCAGGATGTCCGCTTTCACTTCCTTAACTTCCTCAGGAAGTGGGCCGTCCATCAGCCTCTTGACAACAATCTGGTCTACGAGCAAATAGGCCAATACAGCCTGGGCGAACACTACGAGGATAACGAGGGGCAGGTAGCGGTTCATAGGTCAAATGTGGAGGGAAATAAGTGCACAATAAATTACTGCAACTTCTTGTGAAGCCTATGGATATTGCAAACCACATTATAGAGCAAATGGGCTGGAGTGTCAAGGACAACAAGCGACAGGGAGCGGAATCAACCAGGCAAAGCCTGTCAGATTGCGGTGGCAACGCCGCAGATTGGTATATACCTTCAGAGATACTCAATTCTCGTAAGGAGCACGATTTGGATTTTTGGAACCGGTGGGGAATAACCGTCAGGATCCTATGGTTCGGAAGGTAGGGCTTTAGGCAATCCAGATGGATCTTTATGTCTCCGGTGGCAAGTTTCTCTCAGTCGCTGGTGATCCAGCAGGCATAAAAAGGCCGCAGATGCGTGAACATCTGCGACCTCCTCGGGAAACAACAAACGACTTCGGATATTCCCGCCTGGGTGCTTCAGGCGCCAGCGATGGCGGGGGGCCGCTGGGCCTTGTTAATGGGTTGGCCCAGGGTGGCCTTACTGCAGTAACGTGAGGGCGTGCTGCGGAATTGCGTTGGCCTGTGCCAGGAGCGCGGTGCTCGACTGGACCAGGATCTGTGCCCTCGTGAAGCCTGAGACTTCCTCCGCTACGTCTGCATCCCGAATGGTGGATTCGGATGCCTGCAAGTTCTCGATGGAGTTCTCCAGGGACCGTATGGTGAATGCGAGTCGGTTCTGGATTGCGCCCAGATCACCTCGCTGCTGTGCAACCGTGTTGATCGCCAGATCTATGGTGGGTATTATGGACCGGGCTGACAATAAGGTGCTCACGGAGATCCCTGAAAGGTTTAGGTTGACACCTGTCGCTCTCATATCACTGACGTTCACTTCGAGCCTGTCGGCGGAGGTGTCGTTGGGCCCGATCTGAAAAGAGCCTCCGGTGCCCTCATCAATGACCAGGAAGAGGCCTTGCAATTCGCCGTCAATGTAACCGTCGCTCGCCGGATTATGGAGCGAAGCGTCTCTCTCACCGGTCAGGGTGAGCTGAATTCCCAGGCGATCGAAGTTGGCAACGATGCTGCTCCCCGTGGCCACGAAACCATTGG
>PAQK01000035.1 GCA_002709665.1 Gemmatimonadota bacterium
AATCTCGTGTGTGATTCAGTCAACTGGTGTAAATTGATTGGGTAGCAAACGGTTGATACGCCATTTTTGAAGAGAGTTGAAAAAACCCCGTGGAGGCGCTTGCTTTCGTAAATGTCCGAGACGAGAAGGCGCACGTTTTGTGAGATGATCCATTCGAGAGCACTGTGGCCCAGGTAAACACTGCGCTCCTCGATCTCGTCAAACCGTCTATGTCCGAGCGCATTAATAACCAGAACACCGGGAACATCCCCCTTAAGGGCGCCTAGGATTTCCTCTGTCTCCACGGCACCCGATCCGTCCTCTCTATCCAAATGAATCACCGCGGCCTGTGTCCTGAATAGCTTCACCAAAGGGAAATTTGCTGCATTCGCTCCATCATCAGTCTCCTTGATATGACCTGGAAAATCTATGTACGTACCGAGCATAGAGTCGTGATCAAAATGGTAGATCATCCCGGTATAGACGACACCATCTTTCCCACCGATGCGTCTCTCTTCTATGGTTAACGTGTCCTTCCCATCCTTCCAACTCTGAGCCTCGAGCGTCAAATCCACCAGCGCCATAAGAATCCCTTTGATCCAATGTTTTCCGAAGCTCGAATGATGGGTTGGGCGGCTTCGTGTTTCAGCGCCATCAAGTATTCTCTATCATCTCCCTCAGATACTTCGCGGTTCCCTCAATGGCCAAATTCGCAAACATCTCACCTTTCTCAGCACTGGCAAGTTCATAGTTGTCTGCCGCAACATCACATAGAAGACGCGCCCGGAGACCGGTCTGATTGAATGTCGAAGTCGCAAGAAACTTGTGACCGGGTGCGACGTCGGGTCCGGGGCCGTGGAGTCCGTACTTGTTTTTGATTTCGTGAACACGGTCCATTCGGGTGTGTTCGGGACAGATGTGTAGGACCATGGAGGTCTCGAACTCGTCTGCGTGTCCGGGATAGTGCCGACCATCGTTGATCTCCAGAATCTTCTCTTTGTCGATGGCTTCCCAATAGGCGAAGGAGGCGATATGTACATTTAGTTCTTCGGTAATTTGCCTCGCCGCCTGCGCATTTACCGCCACATTATTGCCATGTCCGTTCACTAGGGCGAAACGATTGATCCCGTAACCCATCAGGGAGTGACAATAGTCCGTCAGCACGCGGATCTGCGTTTCCACCCGGAGTGTCATGCTGCCCGGAAACTCCAGGTGCTGCGGTGAGTGGCCAACAGCCAGGGTTGGGGAGACAAGTACCCGTGGATACAGTCGCTCAGCTGCCTTGCAGGCTACATAGGTGGATGTTGCTGCATCGACTTTCAGCGGCAGATGAGGTCCGTGTCCCTCATTGCTGCCTGTGGGAATAACAGCAAGTTCCACTTGGTCCAGAATGTCCTCGACTTCTGCGAAACTCATTTCAGGCAGGAATACCTTCTGCATGAGGGAACTCCTTGCTGTTTCGGGCTTGCAAAGGGTTGTGACAGGCTTGAAAAACCAGTGTTGAAAACTCGCGACCTAATTAATCATTAAAAAGTCTGATTTCAATTAAAACTTTCTGGGACAGTCCTCCGTCTTTAGCAGTGAAGCTGTTGATAGGGGCCAGGTATTCACACAAGGAATCTTTATGTCGGATGTTGAGCTGATCAGTCGTTTTGTCGATGGAGATATCGCCGCCTTCAATCGATTGACAAGGAACTGGGAGTCGGCCGCTTAAAATTTCATAATGCGGTATGTTGGAGAAAGGGAAGAGGCTAAGGATCTGGTCCAGAAGACGTTCATTCAGGTTTACAAGGGCATGTCAAAGCTGAAAGACCGTGATCGCTTCTCAACGTGGTTCTATCGGATTGCGTTGAACATCTGTCGCAATGCAGCGAGGGTTCGGCAGAGGCACTCGATAGTTTCGATGGACGGTATGGAAGAGAGTGAACTCGATGGTGTTCTCGAGCTTGCGACACCCCGAAACCTGGACCCGGACTCGGTTGTACATCGGCAGAACGTTAGACAATTGAAGGGATTATCCGATCTCGGCGACCTCGAGCACGGTCGTAAGAATCCCGGGCTTCTTAATGGTGCCCTGAGTCATTGAACTGTCTGTCTGGCCCTGGTCTGAGACCTGCAGTTACACGGGTTGGGAAATCAACGTTAACGAACACTTATCGACCGTTTGACAAACTCCGTCTCGCAGGGATAACCCTCTGTGACCCACATCTCCCTTTCGGTTGGATCCATAATGATGGCCGTATCCGTATGAAGTCCACCGGCTCCATGTTGACAGAGTCCACCGGGAGCGTCATGCGTCCTGTACAGGTCCATAAGCCCTTTGAGAGTGCGTGGTACCAGACCGTCTAGGTTCACGATGTTCGCTTCCCTATCCAAGCTGTTCTGGTGGGTGGGTGAATTCCGGTCCTCATCCTCCCGAAGGTTGGCATCACAACAGTGGTTTGTCTGCCAGAGCGCAGCCCCTCTAGGGCCAGGTCGACGTGTGGCCTGTCCAGTAGTATATTTCTCAAGGACCATCAGGTCTCCCGTTGCATCCCCGATCAAGAGGCTTACACCGTTGGTGGAGATCTGGTATTCAGAACAGAGATGCTCCACTTCGACCGCTGTTTCGCAACGGCTGACCAGGAGATGGAGGAGAAAGAGAGTAGGGATTCCCTTGGGATTTTGGTGTTGCGCCCTCAGCCCGGTCATACCATATGCCAGCCCGGCTTCATTGACCGCGCAGGTGGTCCAGATGGTTCCGGAAAAATGCATGTTTAGCGATTTCAGGACGCCTTTTGGTTCCGAGCAAGTAAGTACGTTGCTGCCTAATTCCAATGCCTCGAGATCATCCGATTTGCCCAATAGGCTATGGCCGTTGCAATCCTGGAATCCATACACAGAGCAAGCCGGATGATGGTCTGTCAACTCGTATATCAAGTTGAGCTCCCATATATCCTCATATGGAAGACCTGAACCTGTTGCAATGCCATCGATCTCTTCACAAGCTTCCGGGTAGATGTGCTCGATCATTTCCGAACGCTTCAGTGAGAATGCCCTGCGTGATTCCGGATCGAGACCTTTCCGCCAACCGCCTGTGCCATCTCTTAATCCATGACGATAGTGGTCTAGGAGCTGGCAGATCTTGGCTTTCAACCGTCGACCGTGTGCCTTCCCGAGTTCCCTGGGGGTGCCGCTTGTTTGCAAGTGGAGCATAATCGTCATCCGGAGGTAGTCAAGGAAACATCATTGTCTCGCCTGGAACTCGGAGGAACCGTCCCGATCAAATAGACCGGAATTCCCTTTTCAGGTCCTTAGTTTCCTCTCTACCAATCCCTCCTGAACCGTCTGTATGAGCTTCCTTCCCTCATATAGGACCTCACCCCCATCAACCACGGCCACTTGAGCCGGTTTCCCTCTCTTCAAAATCAGGATACAAACTTTCCCCTTGAACTGAATTCCACCACAGGACACGACTTCATCCCCCGAGCCATATATGACAAGGTCGGTTTGTGTCCCCCTTTCTATTCTGACGCCACGGGCAACCTCTGGGCCAACACGTTTGCCATCGACCTCGGCGTTTAGCCGAGTGCTCTTTACGGTTCCCGGTTTCGATTTGAAGGGAACGAGGGCTACATCGTAGACAACTGCGTGGGTGCCTTCGCCCTTGACGTATTTCTGGAGACCTATCCAGTATTTGTCGCCGGGCGCCCCGTCCTTTGCTTCGTAAGATGTTCCCCGGCGGAGCTGGCGAATCTCCGAAGGCTTTGCCGGGACTACCTGCAAGCCTGGTTTTCCCGATGTGATAGACCTGGATTTCCCACCGATCCATCTGTCCTGCGCGTGTAGATACCAAGTAAATTCCTGGTGGTTCACCCCTTCATGGATGGTGTCCGAGACAAGGAAGTAGTCCGGTTTGAGATACGTTATGCTGCGTTGGATGGTTGCGCCAAACTGTTTCTTGTAGGCGAGGTTTGTCGCGGAGAAGTAGTCGATGGCTTTGCCCGTAGCCCAGGTTACGTTTTTACCTTTGTTGTGAACACGGTCCATCGGCGCGTTGTTGATAACCACCTGGTTGTGTGCCTGGGGAGATCGGAAGTAGTGATCCAGTGGATTGTCGTAGGCGCCCCACCGTGTGGTTTCGACTGCCAGTGGTTTGCCGTGCGCATACAGGGCGAAGTCCAGAAGGTCGTTATGCGTGTGCCCGCCTCCCCACGGCCCATAGTTGATGATCATGTAATGGGCTTTCTCATCCCAGTCTGAGCGCATGACCGCAAATCCAGAGGGGCGCTGGTCAATCGATGTGTAACCTGGGTGCTTGGGGCGAATCCCATCCACTGACTTGACTCTTTGCCGAATTGGCCACAGGTACTTGCCGTTCCCCGTGAATCGGACACCGTTCTGAAGTGGGCCATCCTGGAACCCGAAGCCCCCATCGTTGAATCCCTGAGACTCCCCGAGCGGGGTGGCGGTAGACAGCAGCCAGTCGTACATCTTTTCGATGCGGTCCTCGAAGTTGGCTTCTACAGAGATGTGGGGATTGAGCTTTGAGAAATGTAGCAGGTCTTCACTAATCCTCGTGCACCAACCGCCGTATCCCGATGAACGTTCGTGGTGACACCCATCGTCATAGAAGTCTTTGTCCACGTGCTCAAGGAGGCGTTTGACGCCGATGTTGACCCAGGACCTGGCTTCCTTGAATTCCGGAAAGAGACCCCCGGCGTAAACGAGAGCCCAGGATCCGCACATTTGCCAGTTGCCGCTACGGTAGCCGCCGTTTTTTTCCAGTAGATAGAGCCATCGACACCCACCCAGTATGGTCTTGAGCAAGCGTTCATGTGTGTGCCAGGAGAGAACGCCTGTCTTACGATAGGCGAAGTAGTGGTCTATCAGACGGGGAGTGCGCCCGCCGACGCCCAGTTCGTAGAATATCACATCCATACTCGGACTTGGATTGGTGAGCTTGTCACGTTGTTCGTACCACTGATTGAAGATATCGTCGAAGCATTCTGGATACCGATGATTGCCGGTTTGCCCGAAGGCCACACGGAGCGGTTCCGTCCAACCCAGATAGTGCGTACCGTAGATGCCGCTGCGTCCCCAATCCGCATTGAAGTTGATCCGCTTTCCAAACTTGTGGGTGACTTTGTGCCAACCTTGTATCTCGTGATCAACTACCCTCTCTGCCTCGTGAATCACCGACGGATTAGGCTTGTCACCGGTTGGTGCCACCATGTTCAGGGGTTTTCGCCGCTTGGCGAAATAGGTTCCCCAGGCCGAAGCGGCGTCCTTGTACCGGCCAGACTTCACCGCATCCCTGACGGACTTCAGTGCGTCACCTCTGAGATCCATAACCCCGTAGAGATCTTTGTTGTTGATGAAGAGCATCTTTGATCGACTGATTTTTGGTGGCATCGTGCTTCTCCTTCTGCAGTTGGGATTTGTATCAAAGTTGTGATAGATCAGATCTAGTTTGAAGGTCCGTCCTGGTGCTGTGAATCTATGCTTCGAAAGAGCGACTTGATGTCACTGAATCCACCAATGGCTACGGCAACGGTGACACCGGCGAATATAACCAAGCTGATAACCAACAAAATGCCCCAGAAATTGACCCAGAATATCATGTTCACATCTCCTTGGATTCACTGGCTGAAGGACGATTGGGAAAGAGTAGTGAGCCGATGACCATCAGGACGAGTGCGAGCGTCGTAGTCCCAAGCCCGATGTGGGCTCCGGATAGGGAGCCCAATCCTAGGGCATTCTTGACCGGCGTGAGTCCAGTTACAGCGAATGCGCCTGAGATGAGCGCAAGGTAGGCCCCCACGGTGCTCGCCCGCTTCCAGTAAAGGCCGAGCAGCAGTAGAGCAAAGGCACCGGTAAAATAGATGGCCCCACTCACGAGCATATAATCCCAGAGGTCCTGTCCGAGTTCATACCATAATCCCCAGATCAGAAGGAACGCACCTATGATGAAGATAAACAACCTGGATAGTGCGAGCCGTGCTTTGGTGGAAATTCTTTCTCCGGCTGCAGGGGCGATTACGTCGTGTGTCAGGACGGATGCCCAGCACAGCAGATAACTGTCGTGTGTGGACATGAAGGCCGCGAGTAGTCCCGCACCGATGATGCCGATGAGTCCTGCCGGTAGGATCTGACTGAGGAAGACGGGTAACGCATGAAGTGTCAGGTCTGAGTCCTGGACAAGTGCACCGGAGGCCGTAAAAAAGATGCCCCTGGTGGTTTCGTTCTGATACAGATAGACAAGTGCACAGATGCCGAGGAACTGGGGAATCATGAAACGGATGAGGAATCCGATGGAGGACCAGGTATATAACTTCCGCACCACTTCCGCGCTCTCGGCTGCACAGGCTCGCATCACCGAGGTCTGCCACACGGCACAAGAGACGATGCCGGCGGTGAAGATCATCCAGACGACATAAGATGGCCCAAACCCGCCACCTTCGTGAAAGGGATCAAATCCTGCTTCGCCGTGGATGGATGTGATAGTATTGACGATATTGCTCCAACCCAGAATGTACACGGAGATGGCACAGGTTGCGGTGATCCCGATGGACAGGATGATGAACTGAATGTAGTCTGTGATGACAACCGATACCATACCCCCAAGGATGGTGTAGGCCAGCACGAGGATGAGCATCACGGTCATAATGATGGCCACGTAGGTTGGATCTGTAATCCCTGTCAGCCCGGCGACAAAGATCGCCCCAGCTTTCAGGAAGAGTCCCATATTGAGGATTCCGGAAAAGGCGAGCAACAATCCACCACTGATTCGAACGCCTCGACTGAAACGCTTTTCATAGAACTCGGGAATGGTCATAACTCCCATTTCCCGCAATGGAACCACGATGAATCCCGTCAACCCAACGATAAGCGTCACGATCCCTGCAATCAGACCGATATGGAAAGCCGCAAAACCACCTGTAAACCCTTTCTGCGCTGAGTACATCACAGTAACAAGACCCAGCTCACTCCCGATCATCGTCGCAACGGCCAGATGCGGCTTCAATGAACGACCCGCAACCATATAGTCGCTCATATTCTTGATATATCGATTCGCGTACAATCCAATAACCACTGTACCCGCAAGATATATTGCCACAATCACCCAGTCGACACTACCAAAGTTGGTCTCGATACCCGACAACATATCCACTGCCATATATGTGCTCCTCATTTACAATTCTGATCACACAATGAGCTCACCAGGAGGAATACAAAGAGAAGTCGGTGTTGCTGTACGCGGTTCCCTGGACTACGATCCTTGTTACCGTCTTTTCCCTAGTAGGCCACCAATGCTCGTGAATCCAAAGGAACAATTCGCATAGCGCTCCTGGCCCCTCGCCCAGCGGAGACGTTTGGTTACTTTTCGTCTTGTGAAAAGCAACTCGTCTAAGACAGGAAGGGAAAGGATGGTTTGTTAGGGGGGAGAAGGGCAAAGAAAAAGCCTTGCTCTGTCCCCAATGATCCCACCTGGTTTCTATAAACGATGTCGAAGGTCCGAAGCCTACGGCCAGGTGGGTCGATCCATGGAAAACGGCTCGGTCACGGTCGTGTAATCGAGGTAGCCTAGGCGGCCGATGGGCTTGAGTTCGACCGTGTCAAGATATCCGTCCTTGATCGCCCTGTCGGCGATGTGAATGCCTACGACTTCACCGAACACAACCGTATTGGACCCGTCCTCATCCGATGCGGGTAGGTTGACGGTTTGGGTGTAGATGCACTCTAGGTGAACCGGACTCTCGGCTACTCTTGGGGGGGTGACAATTTTGGATGGCGATTCGGTAAGACCGCAATAAGTGAATTCATTGATCTCACTTGGTGCAGGAACTGCGGAGGCGTTCATTTGCTCTCGGAGATCCCACGTGGCCAGGTTGACGACGAACTCGCCGGTTTCTTCTACGTTCTTGATACTGTCCTTCTTTCCGCCTTGACTGTGAGATCCTGTTGCTGCAAACATAACCTGCGGAGGTGAGTAGGCAACGGCGTTGAAGAAGGAGTAAGGTGCGAGGTTGACTATCCCGTTCCTGTCGATCGACGAGATCCAGCCAATGGGTCTTGGGACCACGATAGCATTAAATGGATCTCGAGGTAGACTGTGTCCATCTTGTGTACGATAAAACATATTCTCTCACTCTGAAGTGGAATTGATCCTTCAAGCCATGTATTCGCTGGGACAAGGAGCGTACGATGAAATGGTTGGTTTGGATTCTGTGTGGATTTTTAGTCTCCGGTTGCGCAACGATGACCATACCACCCGCGGCCCACAAGTTCATCAGCCACGAGACCTTCGAGGCACCCTTTGAGGTCGTCTGGAATGCCGCTCGATCGGTTGTGGAGGCAAAGGGATGGCCGATTGAGAGAGCCGATGAGGAATCTGGTGTCCTGGTTTCGAAAACAGTCAAAGACAGTTTGTTAGGCGGTGACTATGGCGTTTCGCCACAAATCGATCTCGATACGGCAACGATGGTGATCAATGTGAAGGTCAACAGGCTGTCCTCAGACCGAACCCGCGTGAGAGTTCACTGCTTCTTTCAGGTGCAGTGGACGTTCGAAAGAGGAAAGCAGCAGGGAGGCGGAACATCCAAGGGTGTTGTGGAAGAGCTCATCCTAAACGCCCTGAGGTACGAACTCCCGGTAAAATAGGGATCGATGCTTCCGCTGCAAAGGGTCTTTTACATGCACTGGGTCAACCACAGAATCCGAACTCAATGCGGAATTCTGCCACCTATGGCCAAATTGAGGAATCCGAAGGATCCGGCTTTGGTGTTGTAGTTACCATTCCTTTTATTACTTGAAGTGGAAAATGTTATTAGATTCGTTGCCGGGAAGGAGATAACCAAATGAATAGATTTCAGGCCATCAGGCGGTCCGATGATCCAGATCTGGAATCTATATATGAAGAAATCGTAGACCATGGTTTCGGTGAAGAGCGGCCAGTGAACTGGTTTGTTTCACAATCAATGAGGCGGGATATCCTGGCGACGACGTGGGCTTTGGGAAAGGGCTTGATNCTTCAAGGTGTACTTCCCGCAACGGTCAAGCAATTGATCGTGGTAGCAGTGTACACATCAAACAATTGCCGTTATTGTAGAGTGACTCATTCGAAGGCTCTCGAGGCATTCGGGGTTCCCCAAGGTGTGGTGGAGGGAATTACCTGCAACCTGGATCTGACAAAGTTGGTGCCCCAACAGCGGGCGATTGTGGAATTCGCTCTTAGAACCTCCAGTTCTCCTAAATCGATTACTGATGAAGAATTTGGTGTGCTGCATGATTTCGGACTAAACGATGGCGAGATCATGGAAGCGGCTATGATTGCAGCAGTCACCAATTTTATCAACACCTGGTCCGAAGTAAGTGGTATCGAGGTGGACGGAGAAGAAATGTCATGACACAGGATTCCATATTTGGTGCCTCCAAACCGGATAAGTTCTAGGTGTCAGTCAGTAGCTTGACGCTTGGTACGCTCTATGAAGCCATAATTGCATTTTCCAGCCACGACAACTTTGATCAATTCACATTCGATGTGTGTTCTGGCGCCTAGGGGATGGACTGGATATTCATACATGTTGACTGTGACTCTGAACGCGGTTCCGAACGGGTAGGGGATGGGTAGAACGTCTACAGTAATCAACACTCTTAGTTCAATTCCGGGCTCACGAGACAGGGATAAGTTTAGCTTTTTCACCAATCTGGATATCCCTATATTCCCGCGTGCCTACACCAAGGGAATTTCGTAGGTAATACCGGTGAATATTGGAGCGCGAAAGGTTTCAGGTACACCCCAGGATGTGGAGCTTTTGACGAATGNCCGAACGACCCAATTTCCTTGTGATAATGACGGATCAACAGCGCGGTGATTGTTTGAGCGCAGNTGGTCACCCGGTCCTGATGACGCCAAATATGGACGCGATCGGGTACGCAGGTGCACGGTTCTCACGCGCATATTCTACCTGCCCGGTTTGTGTTCCCGCAAGGAGATCTTTTCTATCAGGACAGTTTCCGTCCACACACGGCCTATACGGTAATGGTAGTGTCGAATGGGACGGTCCCACGCTTCCCGGTACATTGCGCGAAGCGGGCTATCAGACCGAGTGGGTAGGACGGGGAATGCACCAGACACCGCCGCTGAAGCGATATGGCTTTGAGCATATGGTTTTCAAGGACCACCGGGTGCCCGATGACTACGACGCGTTTATAGAAGGACGAGAGCCTACGGGGAGTGGCGGCTACTACGGCACGGGCGTAATGCACAATGATTGGACAGCCCGCTCCTGGCATCTGGATGAGGCGTGTCACGCAACGAACTGGGCGGTTACCGAGGCTTTGAGATTCTTGGATCGTCGTGATCCTACTTGTCCGTTCTTCCTGGTGGNTTCAATCCTCGCGCCACATCCTCCCCTGGTGCCTCCGGCATTCTATCTGGACCGGTACCTGAGGCAGGACCTCCCGGATCCTGTCATTGGCGATTGGGCGACGCCACCCGACACCCCGGGGATTGCCGCTGAGGCCAGCTCCGATCGAGTGAACCTCCAGGACGAAGCGTTGCGATCCGCCAGGGCGGGCTACTATGGCTTGATAAATCATATNGACGACCAGATAAGGCGATTGCTGAATCCCGTAGACGGCGTGCTGCAAAGAGCGGCAAGGTACACAGTGGTGATCTTCTTTAGTGACCACGGAGAGATGTTGGGCGATCACTACAGGTGGCGGAAGTCCCTACCCTACGAGGGCTCGGCTCATATTCCCTATCTGATTCAAGCGCCTGAACACTTCAAGATAAATCCGGGAACGGTACTGGACGTCCCGGTTTGTATCGAGGATATCATGCCTACGGTTCTGGAAATGGCCGAGGTCGATGTCCCGGAAGGCGTGGACGGTATGAGCCTTTTGCCGATTCTGCGGGGGGAAGGATACCTTGACCGACCTTACCTGCATATCGAGACTGCACCGACCTATCAATGTCTGACAGATGGAAGAGAGAAGTTTATCTGGTTCGTGAAGGATGGATCCGAGCAGTTTTTCGACCTGGTTGCAGATCCGGTGGAAGCCCGTAATTTGATCGATGATTCCGATTATTCTGCGCGAGTAGAGTGGTGGCGCGGTGAGTTGATCAAGACTCTGGTCGACCGACCGGAGGGGTTCTTCGACGGGACGAAGCTCGTGGCCGGAAGGTCGTATCCTGGGGTGCGCGGGTAGTGAATGTGAAGCGTTGATGTACGAAAGACAAGACGGGACGTATGGATCCTTATTTCTGGAGAGAGAATTCTAGTGGATTTCGAGCTCAGCGAAGAACACAGGATGGTCGAGAATATGGTCTACGAGTTCGTCCGTAGAGAGATCTTGCCCATCATTACGGAACACGATAGAAGCCACACCTTTCCCAGCGACCTTCTGCCAAAGATGGCGGCCCAGGGCTTTCTGGGAATGTGTTTGCCGGTGCGCTACGGTGGCGCGGGGATGGATTACATCTCCCTGGGGATTGTGGCGGAAGGATTGGAGTGGGCGGATTCTTCGGTGAGGGAGACGATCGCCGTTCACGTGGGTCTTCACGCGCTGCCGATCTTTCAATGGGGAACGCAGGAGCAGAAGGAACAATTCCTGCCACCGTTGGCAACGGGCGAGCAGATTGCGTGTTTCGGGCTGACGGAGCCCGGAGCCGGATCCGACGTNGGNGCAATGGNCGCCANGGCGGAGCGGNAAGGCGATCACTATCTGGTGTCNGGTGAGAAGATGTGGATCACCCTGGCGGATGTCGCGGACAGGATGCTTGTGTTTGCCAAGACCGATCCCGATAAGGGCACCCGCGGCATTTCAGCGTTTATTGTCGAACGCGGATGGCCGGGACTGACCACCGGGACGCTGGAAGGGAAAATGGGTGTCNGGGCGGGCAATACCGGCTGGATCAATATGGATCAGGTTCCCGTACCGGTAGACCACCGCCTGGGCGAGGAGGGAGAAGGTTTCAAGATTGCAATGAGCGCGCTGGACAATGGTCGATATACTGTTGCTGCGGGAGCTGTGGGATTGATGAAGAGTTGTCTCGAGGCTTGTGTGAAATATGCGGGAGAGCGGGAGACGTTTGGAAAGCCGATTGGTGAGTACCAACTGATTCAACAGATGATTGCAATGATGCAGCAGCGGATTGACCTGGGTGGACTGCTGGTGCAGAAGGTGGGCTGGCTGAAGAACGAGGGGAAACGCTGCACCCGTGATATCAGTATGGCCAAGTGGTACTGTACGGAGGCGGCCAGCGATACGGCCAATGATGCCGTGCAGATCCACGGTGCCTACGGGTATTCGGATGAGTACGGTGTCGAGCGTCATTTACGCAACAGCAAGAGTGCGGTGATTTATGAGGGAACAACACAGATTCACCAGCTGATGCAGGCTGCTTACGTTTTGGGCACACGGGAAGATCGTGCCCTTCGGTGTGAGTTACCAGCTTACGATTCGTCCTACTGGCAAGCTGAGAGTTGATGTCTTTTGTGAGAGCTTGAAGGAGCATCGGATGCACGTCGTGGTGTTGGTCAAACAGGTTCCAGATACCGCACAGTTGTCGGGATCAATTGATGCCCTGAAGCTGATGGCCGAAGGCGGCCCCAGAATCGTGAACCCCTGGGATGAGTACGCGATTGAGACGGCGATTCAATTGAAGGAGGAACACGGTGGTAAGGTGACGTTGCTTTCCTTGGGTAGGCCGGAAGCCACTGAGGCCTTGAAGACCGGCCTGGCGATGGGTGCAGATGACGCCATTCTGTTGTCTGACGAGGATATCGCAGGGGATGATACTCTGGCTACGGCACGGGTATTGACAGCAGCAGTAACGAAACTGGAGGAATACGATTTCATTCTCTCCGGGCGGACTTCAATTGATGGAAATTCGGGGGCAACGCCGGTTCAGGTAGCGGCATTGTTGTGTGTTCCTCAGGTCTCGTACGTTGCACAGCTGAGTTCCATTGATCTGGAGAGTGGGTCTTTCGAGGCGGTTCGGCTGTTGGAAGGCGGGCGGGAATTCGTGCGCAGCAAATTCCCTGCGGTGATCAGTGTGGTTAAGGAGATCAGCGAACCGAGGTACCCCACCTTTATCGGTATTCGTCGCGCTGCTTCCGCGACAATTCCTGTTTGGGGGCCGGCGGACCTCAATCTGAGTTCAGACGAAGTGGGTGCACTAGAATCGCAAGTGCGCTGGTCTGAGGCGAGTCTACCTCCTATCAGTGAGGGGCGCACGGAGATGATCAATGGATCCCCCGATGAGGTCGCGGAGAAGCTGGTCGACAGGCTCGTGCAGGAGAAGGTGATATGAGCGGGCTCACTGCAAGTGGGAGACCGGATTGATGGCGAGCGGGGTTCTGGTTTGGGTAGAACAGAGGCAGGGAATAGTCGATCCGATTTCCCTGGAAGCTTTGGGTGTGGCTTTGCAGGTAGCGCCCGACCTGGGCGGGAGAGTGGACGCGCTGGTCATCGGGGATGGCGTTGAGGAGGTCGCTCAGGAGATCTCCTCCCACGGCGCCAACCGGATCATCGTGGTGAACGACCCCACATTACGGGATTTTAGACTCGAGCCTTTTTCTGAAGCGGTGATGGAGGTGATCGATAGGGTCAAGCCGGAACTGGTCCTGATGGGGTCCAGCAACGCAGGTCTAGAACTTTCCGCTCACACCAGCGCTAGATTGGGTTGCGGACTGGCGAGCGATTGCACGGATCTGGTGGTTGACAAGGGAGAGTTGGTGGCGGTCCGGCCGATTCTGGTGGGTAATGCCACAGTTAACGTTCGCTTCGGCTACTCTATGCCACCATTCGTGACCCTTCGCCGGCACTGTTTCGATCCTGCCGAACCGGTTTCTGAAGGAGACGTCGAGATCCTTTCGGTGTCGGTCAGGATGGTCGAGGAGGATATTTCTACTCAGGTCCTGGGTTTCGATTCTACTGATGAAGGTGTCAGTCTGGCCGATGCTGGGATCGTGGTGTCGGGGGGACGGGGGGTAGGTGGTCCCGAGGGATTTGTGCCGGTGTCCGAGCTGGCAAAGGTGTTGGGGGGAGCCCTTGGTGCAAGTCGTGCAGCTGTTGATTCGGGATGGATATCCTACGAGCACCAGGTGGGCCAGACAGGGAAGACGGTTCAGCCCGATCTTTATATCGCCTGCGGAATCTCCGGAGCAGTCCAGCATCTTTCCGGCATGAGGTCTTCCCGTGTGATCGTGGCGATCAATAAGAATGGAGATGCTCCCATTTTCGAGTGGGCCACGTACGGCATTGTCGGCGATCTGTTTGATTATGTGCCGGCTCTCACCAACGCGATATGGAAACACAAGGAGGGTTAGTGCTCAGTACCGTTGAGAAGATCCTTTACATTTTGCTTGCGATGACCTCCCTTGGACTGGCCAGTGTTGCCTTTTTCCAAATGGTGCGGGTCATTTTTCGGGGGCAGGGCAGGCTTCCTGCTGCACCATTCGCTCGACGTCTGGCTAAGGGATTGCTGGGCTTTCTGAGCCAGGGCGGCATGTTGACAAGGCGTCCGTTGACCTCAGCGATCCATAGCGTGATTGTCCTCGGATTTGTCTACTATTTGTTGGCAAATGTCGGCGACCTTGTCCAGGGATTCCAGCCGGAGTTTCGGCCGCTGGCGGATACTAAATTCGGTTGGATCTATCGGATGGTTGGGGATATTCTGAGCGCTGGCGTGATTGTGTCGATGAGTTTACTTCTCGGCCGCAGATTTATTTTACGGACCCCGGAGCTTTTCTTTCCGGAGCAGGTACCGCTTCACCCGAGAGCCGAACGCGGCATAAGGAGAGATTCCCTTGTGGTGGGTGTGTTCATTATTGGACACGTTGGATTCCGATTTCTGGGGGAGTCATTTTCTCTGAGTCAGACTGGAGCGGACGTTTCGCAGCCTTTCGCAAGCGCTATCGCAAATCTCCTGGTGGGCATTTCAGCAGAATGGGCGGCTACCGGGGAGCGAGGTTGCTGGTGGATCTCGCAGGGACTGGTCCTTGCCTTCATTCCCTATTTCCCTCACAGCAAGCACGCCCACCTGTTTATGGGCCCTCTCAATTATCTTACACGTCCCGAGCGATGTTCTCCTGGCGCGCTGGATGACCTTGATTTCGAGACCGAAGGTCTTGAGCAATTTGGCGCCTCTCGCCTTACCGATCTGAACAAGACTCAGATTCTGGACGCGTTCGCTTGTATCATGTGCAATCGATGCCAGGATGTATGTCCCTGCACGATAACGGGGAAGACGCTTTCACCTGCCGCTGTGGAGATCAACAAGAGATTCTATATCGGCGACAATCTGGCCGATTTGGCCTCCGGTGCAGGGGATGGTACAGAACTTCTCAACTTCGCCCTGGACAGATCCGCGGCCTGGTCCTGTTTGAGTTGCGGCGCGTGCAACGAAGTTTGCCCGGTGGGCAACGAGCCCATGATGGATATTATAGATGTCCGTCGTGACCAGGTTCTGATGAAAGGGAGCTTCCCGGAAGAGCTCAGAGGTGCGTTTGACGGACTTCAAGGTAATGGCAATCCCTGGAATATCGGTGAGGACAGGCAGGCGTGGGCCGTGCCGCTCGATTTCCAGGTTCCAACTGTGGAGGAGAATCCAGATTTTGAAATCCTTTACTGGGTGGGCTGCGCCGGTGCATTCGACCTACAGGGCCAGGGTGTTGCACGCGCTACGGCAACGATATTGAATTCGGCAGGCGTGAATTACGCGACACTTGGAAACAGGGAGTCCTGCAGCGGCGATCTGGCGAGGCGGTCCGGAAACGAGTATCTCTTCTCCGAGATTGCGAAAGGGAATGTCGAGGTGTTGAATTCTGTGGTGGACGAAAACAGATCAGTGATGACTGGGTGTCCGCATTGTCTCCATGTTTTGAAAAACGAGTACAGGTCATTTGGCGGGAGGTATGAAGTGCAGCACCATTCCCAGGTGATCCAGAGACTGATCAGCGATGGATCGATCACAATGGGAAGTGGTGATTCGTCCCCTTTGACATTCCACGATCCGTGTTACCTTGGTCGCCAGAACGGGGAATACGAAGCGCCTCGAGAGTTACTTTCCAGGACCGGATCTGAATTGGTAGAAATGGGTCGGATCAAACAGAACTCATTCTGTTGCGGTGGCGGAGGTGCACAGGCTTGGAAAGAGGAGGAGCCCGGGAGTAGATCTGTGAGCGTTTCCAGATTCGAGGAGGCAATGGCAACAGGAGCGGGCAAACTTGCGGTTGGTTGTCCGTTTTGCTTTCGGATGCTGAATGACGCAGGATCTGAAATAGGATCGGAGATCGAGGTTAGAGATGTCGCAGAGGTCGTTGCGGAGGCGATGAAATGACGGGCATACGTACGTCCAGCGTAGGAGGTCTGGATCATTGCCTCGGCAAACAGAACTAGTGCTCGCATATACGTGCAAGGCCGATGACATACAATTTCTCCTTCCTCAGTTTTGCTGGTATTCGGTGTTTCCGGATCATATACTAGGGTTGATGACGTGCAATTCGCTACGTCTTATTCCTATTTGAGAATCCGCCTGCGAAAGCAAGATACCCCCACATCAAGGAGCGACTCCCATGAAGAAGATCCTGGTTGCTACTGATTTCTCAGGTCCGTCTGTTGAGGCCGTGCGGTATGCGTTGAAGTTTGCAGCCCAGTTCGAGGCACAGCTGTTGCTTCTGCACGTACTTCACGATCCCGCGGAGGCCCCCGGATTCTACTCGTCCAAGAAGGCTGGTAAGAAGGTGCTGCGAAACATGGAAGAGGCCGCTTCGGAGATGATGAACGAGTTTGTAGGGAAGCACTTCAAAGATTTCAAGAAGGTTGTGGCGAAGATTATACCCGGTTTGCCTGCGGAAGAAATCGTTCGTTTGGCGGAGAAGGAAAAGGCCGAGATGATTGTGATCGGTACACGGGGTCACAGCGGCTTGAAGCGTCTCATGATCGGCAGCGTAACTGACAGAGTGATTCGGGAGGCCAGCTGTCCCGTGCTTACTGTTTCATAGCTAATGCGAGGGTAGATCAATGAGGATCACAATCGGAGGTTTGTTGTTTTACCAGTTCCGATCTCTGGCAAGTGTAATAGCAATTGCGGTAATGATATGCGCCGTGTTTGTAGCTCCCGGTGCGTTGGCTGCGGACCTTGCCGGAAAGACTACTGCAAGCCTGGATGTCTGGACAATGGCGATGACGCTATTGGGAGGACTCGCACTGTTCCTTTTCGGAATGGAACAGATGGCGGACGCGCTAAAGGCCCTTGCTGCCGATCACTTGAAGACGATTCTTGCCAGGTTGACCACCAACAGATATATGGGGGCTCTCACAGGTGCGATCGTTACCGCGATCATACAGTCGTCTTCGGTGACCACTGTTTTGACGGTCGGGTTCATTACAGCAGGTATCCTGTCTGTTTCTCAGGCGATCGGGATCATTTTCGGCGCCAATATTGGTACGACGCTCACTGCTCAGATCGTAGCGTTTAAGGTAACAAAGCTCGCGTTGTTGATGATTGCGGCAGGTTTTGGCATGCTCTTTACGTCGAGCAAGGATCAAGTGAAGCAATACGGCGCCTTGATTATGGGTTTGGGAATGGTTTTCTATGGAATGAGCGTGATGAGCGGCGCCATGAAACCTTTGAGGTCGTACCAGCCGTTTTTGGATTTGATGATCCAGATGCAGAATCCGGCGCTGGCAATTCTGGTGGCGGCCGCGTTCACCGGATTGGTACAATCCTCATCGGCCACGACCGGTGTGGTCATTGCGATGGCCGGACAGGGGCTCATCACCCTGGATGCAGGTATTGCCCTGATTTTTGGCGCCAATGTGGGGACGTGCGTCACGGCGATGCTCGCGTCAATCGGGAAACCCCGCAATGCGATTCGTGCCAGTCTCGCACACGTGATGTTCAATATTTTGGGTGTGGTCCTCTGGGTATGGTTTATTGACCCGTTGGCTAGGGCAGTGGTGTCGCTTTCTCCGGTAGCGGGTGATTTGACGGGTGTCGAAAAGCTCGCGGCGGAAACGCCTAGGCAGATCGCAAACGCGCACACGATTTTCAATGTGGCGAATACGTTGATCTTTCTGCCCTTCGGCGGTCAGTTCGCTCGACTGGTAGAGTATCTGACGCCGGAGAGAGGGGAAGACGCTGTTGTCAGCAGGGGCCTAGATGAGCAATGGACAAAGCTGCACCTTGATCCGAATCTGCTGCCGGTACCCTCGATTGCCTTGGAGCAGACCCGTGGCGAGATTCTTCGCAGGTCCAGGATGGTTGGGGAGATGATTGACGAAATTATCCCCGCATTCATTGAAAACGATTCCGAGTCCGGGGACCGCATCCTGCGTAAGGAGGAAGAGATCAGTTATGTAGGCGAGCAGATCAACGAGTTTCTGATTCAGATTTCCAGGCGCAATTTGCACCGAAGCCAATCTGAATTTACGATGCAACTGATGGACATCAACACGGACTTGGATCACATCTGTAGCTTGATGAAGAAGGATCTAGTGCCGCTGCTGTTGAAAAAGTCAGAAGAGTCTGTGGATTTCTCGGAAGAGGGCAAGGAAAGCCTGAGGAAGTATCAAGGGTTGGTCTCCGGTTGCTACAAGAAAGCCGTTATGGCGTTTGACCAGCACGATGTGATTCCAGCGAGAGAGGTCGTCCGCGCCAAGCCCGAATTGGACGGTCAGCAAAGGGAAGCGAGAATAGCCCATTTCAGCCGGATTCGAGACGAAAGGGAAGAGTCCGTAGGGAGCGACGAAATCCACATCAGCCTAGTCGATTACGTGAGGCGGATTTTTTCTTATTCCGAATCCATTGCACTGACGATGCTGGAAGGCTATATGGATACCAGAGAGAAGTCGCGGAGGGATATGAGGGAGGCCTACGCGAGCTCGAAATAGATGTCTATGAGAGTCATTTTCGTTAGTGGAACCAGGCCGGTTGGCGACCGATGCCGGGTAATGACATCTGTCGCTGAGGACTTTTGACAATACGAGAGGGATGGGGTAAACTAATGATGTAGAGGGCAGATTTCGCCAGGGCCGACTGGTTTGTTCAAGACCGGTTCGGCCTTTTGTTCATTGGGGAAATTCTTCGCTTGCCGCCAGTCTGAATGGGTGAAGAACAGGGAGCGAATCACCGAGGAGGAGGAGATGTGAGCCTGTTTGATGTCAACTGTATGCTGGGACCAACGAATACGAATCGCGAGCCAGCGTTTCGTTCTGCCGGAGACTTGCTCGTGGAAATGGATAGGGTGGGAATCGCCGAATCTCTGGTGTATGCCAGTCAGTCAATGATGGCTCATCCGGCCGATGGCAACGGGATGATTCTCGAGATGACGAAAGGGCATTCCAGATTGTACCCTTGTTGGGTGGTTTTGCCTGCTTCCACCTCGGGAATGGGAACGCCGGAAGCCCAGGTCAAGCAAATGACCGAGAAGGGCGTGAGAGCAGCCAGGATATTTCCAGAGGAACATAACTTCCCGATCCTCGAACCCGTTCTGAGGAGTATGCTGCTGGCGCTTTCCGATGCCCGCATCCCGCTGATCATTGATGTGGGCCGTACGGGGTGGGGACAGATCGCGCTCGACTGGCGAAGTATTTTCGAGATTGCGGAGCGTCACCCGAATCTCCCGTTGATTCTGCTGCGCGAGGGTGGTACCACGGAGCGGATTCTCTACGAAGTATGGGACGATCATCCGAACATCCATCTCGAAACGTCCTATATGCAGGCCTCGCAAATACTCGAGGAGAATGTGGATTGCTTTGGTGGAAAGCGTTTGCTCTTTGGGACAGCAATGCCGCAGTATGATTCAGGAGGAGCCCTTGGCTTGCTCAATGGCGCGCAACTCTCGCCTGAGAGCTATGGAGATATTGGGGGAAATAATCTTCGTCGCTTGTTCGGGTTACCCAAAGCGGAGGTCCGGTCGAGGGCAAAATGGCCGTGTGGACAGGATGGTTTTCGCGTGTTTGACATTCACGGTCACATTGGGTTGTGGCCGCATAAGTATTACTGTGACGGAAGTGTCGAGGAGATGGTTGAGCGGATGGACCAGACGGGTGTCGAACGATTTGCGGTGAGCGATATTCTCGCCATTGGCCCGGACTACAAGGCGGGGAACGACAGAATTGGAGATGCGGTGGCACGTTACCCGGAACGAATCGTTGGATACGTGGTTTACAACCCCAATTACGAATCGGAAATGGCCGATGAGATGAAGCGAGGGTTTGACGACCTAGGATGTAGGGGGATCAAGATTCACTGCGCAGTCCACGAGACGTCCACCGAGGACCCTAGTTACCGACTTGGATTCCAGACGGCACACGTGAGGCAATGTCCAATCCTCTGCCACGTCCACCAGGGACCATCACCCGATTTCCTGATGCGTGTGCTGGGTGACTTTCCGGATGCCAAGTTCATCTACGCGCACGTAGGGGGTGGCTCCAAAGCCGGACTTGAGCCTTTCCTGGAAGTGGCCAACCTGAGACCCAATCTGTTCTTCGACCTGGGTGTTTCGCAGATTCCGAGAGGAATACTCGCCTGGCTGGTGGAGCAGGTTCCACACGAGCAGATCCTGTACGGGTCCGATCACCCGCTGAACGAATTCACATTTCAGCTGGGTCGCGTTATCTATGCCGATATCCCCGACAATGTGAAACGGGCGATACTCTGGGACAATTCTGCGAGGATATTCGACATCTAGGTATCTGGGGAAGATTGTTAACAATTCGAGAATCTATTGAAGTGAGCCCGAAAGCGGGGTTGCGAAGATGATGTCGCAACCCCGCTTTCGTTCTTCCCAAGAACCGGCATATCATGTAAGTTTGAAAAGTAGAATCTTCAGGTAGCTGGCAATGGAATGATCACTGGAAGAGAGCGGCAATGTCCGGAAAAAACGCCACTAAACAAGAAGTCAAGCCAGGCCTTGTGGCCGAGATTAGGGCTCATCTGGAGCATTGTATGCTTCAGGACCGGGTACGTCTGGGAGATCGGTTGAGACAGGTACACAAATCTCGTACGAAGAGAACGAAGGACCTGCTGCGAATCAAGAAAGAGGCGATCGATTCCAGGCGTCTCTATGAGAGGAGGACCGGGCTGGTGTGCGCCTTGAATTACCCGGAATTTCTCCCCATCGCGGATCGCCGAGACGAGATCGTTCGACTCATCAGGGAACATCCGGTGGTAGTTATTGCAGGAGAAACCGGTTCAGGCAAGACCACCCAGCTCCCGAAGATGTGTCTCGAAGCTGGGAGAGGGCGGGCTGCAAAGATCGCATGCACCCAACCACGCAGGGTGGCGGCGCTTTCAGTATCCAGGAGAATTGCCGAGGAGATGGGGGCGAGCTGGGGAAGGGAAGTCGGCTGCAAGATCAGATTCAAGGATCAAACAGCGCCTGAGACGCTGATCAAGATGATGACGGACGGAATGCTGCTCGCGGAGATCCAGAATGATCCGGAGTTGCTTGAGTATGACACGGTGATTGTTGATGAGGCTCATGAACGCAGTCTGAATATTGACTTCCTGCTTGGTTACCTAAGAAGACTGCGAGAGAAGAGACCGGATCTGAAGATGATCATTACCTCGGCCACTATAGATACTGAAGCATTTTCCAAGGCCTTTGAAGGTGCTCCAATTGTCGAGGTGTCGGGGAGAATGTTCCCCGTAGAGGTAAGGTATAGCCCTCCCGAGGAGTTGCTGGGTGAGCAGGACGATTTCACTTACATCGATGCTGCAGTCGAGGCCGTTCAAGAGGTTATCGAGTCCTCCCAGCGGGGGGATATCCTGCTGTTCATCCCCAGCGAGAAGGATATTCACGAAACAAGGCGTAGACTCGAGGGACGCAGGTTCAGACACACCGAGGTGTTGCCGTTGTTCGGGCGGCTCACGGCGACGGNGCAGCAGCGGGTGTTTTCGCCACAGAGTTTTAGGCGCGTTGTCGTTGCTACGAATATCGCTGAGACGTCTCTGACAATTCCCGGGATTCGGTATGTGGTGGATACGGGCCNGGCGAGGATCAGCAGATACAACCCGCGGACACAGACCCAGAGACTGCCGATTGAGGCGATCTCACAGAGCAGCGCGAGGCAGCGAGAGGGCCGGTGTGGGCGCCTCGAGGGAGGCGTGTGCATTCGCCTGTATTCCGAACAGGAATTCGAGTCTCGTCCTGAATACACACAGCCAGAGATACAGCGCGCCAATTTGGCGGAGGTGATTCTCCGGATGATGGCGCTGAAGTTGGGAGATGTAGAGTCGTTCCCGTTTATTGACGCGCCACGACCACAGTCCATTCAAGGTGGGTTCCTGCTGTTGAAAGAGCTTGGTGCTCTGGATGCGGGGAACAGTCTGACCCGTATGGGCAGGGACATGTCCCGTCTGCCAATTTCGCCTACGGTCTCCCGTATGGTGCTTCAGGCCGAGAAGGAAGGGGCTGTGCGTGAAGTGCTGGTCATAGCAGCGGCGATCAGTATCCAGGACCCGAGGATCCGACCCGAGGGGGAGGAGAAGCAGGCAGATCAGGCGCATCGACGGTTCAGGAATAAGGACTCAGATTTCTTGAGCCTTCTAAGGATTTGGGATGAATTTCANGATACCTTGGAGAAAATGAAGACGCAGAGAAGCGTGAGAAAGTTCTGCAAGTCCCATTATCTGTCATACAACCGAATGAGGGAGTGGCGGGACATCCATACACAACTCAGACAATCCGTACGCGAGATCGATGGGTTCCAGATGCATCAGAAAGAGGCGGACTATGACGCCATCCACCGCTCCGTGGTCAGTGGGCTCCTGAGTAACGCAGCCCAGAAGAAGGAAGGCAATCAGTATCGGGCTGCCCGTGGACGAGATGTGATGATTTTTCCCGGCTCTGGGTTGTTTAACCATAGGCCGGCGGGCAAGTCGGAAGCAAAAGATGATACGCCGCCCTGGATCGTTGCCGCGGAAATGGTGGAGACGTCGCGGCTTTTCGCACGAANCGTCTCCAGAGTAAAGTCGGACTGGCTGGCGGAGTTGGGCGAACACTTGTGCACATCCACCCACAAGGATCCATTCTGGAACAAACGCTCCGCTCGTGTGATGGTCACGGAAACGCTGACCCTGTACGGATTGTTGGTCCACAAGAGGAGGGTAGGCTACGGTAGGATTGATCCTGAGGCTGCGACGGAAATCTTTATCCGGGAAGCCCTGGTAAACCAGGAGATCCGTACCCGGCACCGGTTTCTGGAACACAACGAGGACCTTAGACGAACCATTGAGGCCTGGCAAATCCAGAACCGTCAGTACGAGTGGCTCGACGTGGACGAAGCAGTTTTTCGTTTTTACGCCAATCATCTCGGCGGTGTCTCGTCTATTCATGATTTGAACCGGGTGGTCAAGCGGAATATTCAAACCGATCCTGAGTTCCTGTTTATGACGGAAGCCGATATCGTTGGTGAGAAGGAGGTGGATCACGACGAGGAGGCATTTCCGGATCGGATCGAGATGGATGGCGAAGCGTTGCAGCTTTCGTATTCGTTCCGTCCCGGNCAGGATGACGATGGTGTNACCGTGAAAGTGCCGTATAAATTCGTTCATTTTGTGCGACCCGAGACACTTGACTGGCTGGTGCCCGGTCTACTTCAAGAGAAGATCGTTCACTTGCTTCGGGGCCTCCCGAAAGCAAAGCGGAAGCAGTTCGTCCCCGTGCCGGAATCGGCGAAGAGAATTGCGGCCGAATTACGGCCGACACAGGATTCATTTCTGGNCGCATTGGAGCATTACATCAAAGANCGATTTGGTGTTGATGTAGTCCGCAGCGACTGGNCGAGCGATCCGCTGCCAGACCACCTGCGGATGCGCGTCCAAGTCGTGAGCAGCCAGGGAAGATCGGTTGCAGCTGGTCGGGACCTTCAGGCGCTGTTGGATGAATTGGATCGGCACGACACGTCTGAGGAGTCAAAGGCTTGGGCGGAGGCACTCGCACAATGGGAATCGGGGGAACTGCGGGGATGGAGTTGCGGTGACCTGCCTGAACGTGTAGAGGTGACCAAGATCGGTGGGGTGCCGGTTTATGGTTTTCCAGGACTGGGTAGGGAGGGGGAGCGAGTTGTCGTCAGGCTATATAAAGACCGGGCAGATGCGGAGAGGGAAAGCAGAAAGGGTCTGCTGAGTCTGTACGAGAACGAGCTGAAATGTGAGTTGAAAACGCTCTGTAGTGAGCTGCGTGACCTGGATCGATTGAATCTGCTGTATCAGCCTTTTGGATCAACTGAGGATTTCAGGGAACTTGCCCTCACCCATCTGGAGTCACACATCTTCGAAAGAGCTGTGTTTCCGCTTACCGCGAAGGCCTTTCTGTCTGGAGCCGAGGTAGCGAGGGATCGACTGAAGGAATTGGCCGCAAAGTTCTCGGTCCGCCTGGAGGAGCTGCTGGCGAACTTCCGTGAGTTGAAGCTGATGCCCGAAGCGTATCCCGGCATGGAACAGGATGTGGATCGCTTGCTCCCAAAGGCGTTTCTCCGGGTGATTCCTTACGAGCGTTTGGGAGATGTTGTTCGCTATATGAAGGCACTCAGGCAACGTGCGGAGCGTGCGAAACTGGATCCAGGAAAAGATCGTCAGAAAAGGCAGCAGGTTGAATTCTACCAGGATCGTTTGGACGAGTTGAGCCAGCGGGAAAACATCGGGAGTGCGTCGGGAAAGGCAGGGCTGGAGGAATTTCGATGGATGCTTGAGGAGTATCGTGTTTCCGTGTTTGCACAAGAACTGGGTACCANCCAGCCCGTCTCACCCAAGCGGCTGGATAGAAAATTAGAGGAGATTGCCGTGGCAGGCTAGTCCACAATGGAAGCTGAAACGGCGTTTGACACACGCCTGAGGAGGTGTCCATTGGCGACCATCTTGTTGGTCAGAATCACGCAGATGAGCTGTCTTGCCGGGTCCGCCCATGCAACTGTGCCGGTGGCCCCTGTNTGACCGAAGGTGGGAGGGGAGACCANTNCGCCGAAGTAGTTCCATACAAGTGACNGGGCCAGCGCCCAACCCAGCCCCCAGGGNTTTTGGAGATGCAGATTCTGGTNCGCGGTCATCGCCTCGACCGTGGCCGGACTGAAGACGCGTTGTCCGTCATACGCACCTCCGTTCAATAAGGTTTGCAGCAGGATCGCCAGGTCCTGACCCGTGCTGTGCATACCTCCCCAGGGATGACCCATATCCCGCCAATAAGGACTGTTTGGACCGAAGCTCTTGTCCTTTTCCGGTTCTTCCATCGATGTGCCGCACTACACCGTGTCCTGAATATTGAATGTGCCCATGCCAAGAGCACTGTTTTTCATTCCCAGTGGCTCGAATATCTCTTCCCACTCATAATCCCGCAGCGGTTTCCCGCTTACACGTTCGACAATTTCCGCGGCGAGCAGTATCCCTTTGCTCTGATATCTGAAGTCCATTCCTGGCGTGTAAAGTAAAGGCGTTGTCATAGCCCCCTGGACGAACGCGCTGAGGGGAGCGTTCGCCTGCCTCAGCTCCTGGTTCTGAGGCAACATATCAGGTAATCCGGATGTGTGAGACAGCAGATCTTTAACACGGATTTTTTCCCTCTCATAGCCTTTCAGCTCCGGTAAATACATCGCAGCCGGGTCGTCGAGAGAGATGATTCCCTGCTGCACGAGCATCATCATCGCACAGGCGGTCACCGGTTTTGTGATGGATGCGAGCAGGAAGATGGAGTCGGCGGATACATCACGCGATTTGGGGTCCGGTGACATCTTGCCAAATCCCCTGGAGACCACCAGTGTGTTGTTGCGGGCGACTGTGAGTGAAGCGGCAGTGATGTTTCCCATATCGATTTCTGAGTTCAGAATGCCTTCCACCATTTCGAGTGCGGTTGCAGACATTCCAACTTGTGAGGGTTTATCAGTGACTTGAAGTGGTTGTGACATGGGATCTGCGGCCCTTCCTGAGTTTGCCAATACGATAGGATACTTGAGGTCGATTCAAATGCGGATGATACGGAATTGTTCCAAAAGCTCTTCAGTCTATTTCCAACGAAATCTGATTGTTCAACGGTTCATTCTCAGATTTTGCGTCGGAGGTCGAAAAGTGGAATATGACTGCCTTACGCCAGGTTTCGGTCCGGTTTATCTCACTGTTATGCAGGACGCATCCATGATGGAAGATCACCGAACCCGCAGGTACTGGGCACGAGACAGGTTCCTCGAGTGTCACCTGGCTCGTATCCGGAACATGGTGGACAGGGCGATCGGGATCCGATGTGATCTCGAAGATTCCGTATCTATGCGAACCCGGTACATAACACATGCAGCCGTTCTCCGGAGTAGCGTCATCCAGCGCGATCCAGGCGGTAACAAGGTCGTTTTCGGGTTGAACTCGAAAGTAGCTATGATCCTGATGCAGGGGCTTGGCCTGTCCCCCTGGCGGTTTGAGTAACATCTGATCGCGGAAAACCTTAACACGGGGGCCGATCAACCCCCTGACGAGTTCGAGCAGTTTCGGGTTTCGTGCAAAGGATTGAAATCTTGGATCGAAGCGGGCCATAAAGGCAATGCCCCGAATGTCGGTGTGCTGAGCGGCATCGCTATTCTTGTCTGCAACAGTATCCCCTTCACGACTTATCTGAACGCCGTCTGGTGCACTGTCCGGATTCTGTACGATCCGGTCGATCAGCTCACGCATCTGCACGAGGTCGGTTTGCTCGAAAACATCCTCGACAACGAGGAAGCCTTGCGAATCGTACTTGGACTTCAATGAGGAATCGAACATTCAGCATCCTTTCCAGATTGGACCGGTGGTGTTGACAAAAGCACGTTTAGGAGTCGAATCCCTGCACCGCAGCCTTGACAGAGTCGAATCTGTTGAAGAGTTTTTCCAGTTGCATTATGTTGAAGGCACTGACAACCCTGTGCTTCGGTCGAGCTAGGTGTATCCCGCCTCCATTTGGCCTGAGACTGCCCTGGGCGACTGCGAGTATCCCGAAGGCGGAACTGGTCATCCATTTCACGTCTGCCAGGTCTTCCACGATTCGGGATGCGCTGTCTGTTGAGACGAAGCGACAGATGCTCTCTTTTAGTTCGCTGTCAACATTGTCGCCAACGTCCGTTTCTCCAAGTGTGAGTATAGTAATATCCTCAAACTTCTGTTCCTTGATGTTCATCAACTTCTACTGCTAAGGAGGTCCCCTGTTTCGTGGAGAATATAATCCATTCAGATCGATCGGGAGCAACAATAAGCACGTCTCGAATCCAAGAAAGGTGGATCAAAAGTTGCATCGAATCGCAGAAAACAGCAAAATTTGCTGCAATATCACGTGGCCGGAAGTTTGTTCCAAATTGCCTCTATTGGTGTAACTGAATATATTACAATAGTTTGATTGGGAATGGCCATGGGCGGCATTCATCTTGCTGCGTATTTCTGTGGACGATTCAGGCACAATCGGAGGGGTTTTGCCTCAACATACGGAAATCACACACCAAAGGGGGGCGAACACGCATGCCCACGGTATCTCCACTCCGCTACGCAGAAATACGAAAGGCGTTCGACCATACATTCCAGGATCGAAACTCCGGATCCCTTCTCCAGGATCAAAGGTGGGACCGTTGGTAAGGAGGGTGATGAACTTGATTACCGAGTGCGAAAGGGTCGATTCTATGCCCGAGAATGAAGACCGGTCAGAAGCCCTTCAGATCCTGTTGGACAGGATCGAGTGGTTTGAAGCAGAGATTGCAAATTCTGAAAAAAGCCAGGCGATTGAGAAAGCGGTGGAGGTCTTGCACATCCATCCCAACTAGCTCGGCTTCGGGGCACTCGAAGCAATCGAATTTGAAACAGGTGGTCCAGAATTGGACTGCCTGTTTTCTTATGTGCACGTGGAGGTTAGCAGTTCGTATCGAGCAAGGTGTCTATAGTCTCCAGAAGGTCTTATATCTGTATCGGTTTTTCGAACGTAGCATTTGCACCGAGCTCTTCGGCGGCATCGAAAGCGTTGTAGGCCAGTACGGTTATGGCAATGATCTTGACGTCGGGATTGGACGCTGTGCTTTCTTTTATTATTGATAGCCCGCTCCTTTGCGGCAGGAGCCTATAGGTGATGACAACGTCCGCCGCCGACTTCTGAAAAACGAGCCATCCCTTCGTTGCCATCTATGGCCTCCGTGACTTCGTGGCCGGCGTCCTCCAGTACACGCCGAAGGGCAGTGCTCATAACGATTTCATCGTCAATAACAAGTATACTGGCCATCCTATGCTTCCAAACCGTAGATCCGCTGAAAGTTGCCGCCCAGTACCAGGCTTTCCTCCTCATTTCCCAGTTTCAGACGACGGATTCCTTCAACACCAAATCGTGGTATCGCCCAGGGCGCGTTCGAACCGAAGAGCATTCGTTCGACACCTACTCTTTCGATTGCGTCCAATACGACTGTCGGTTCCGCGGAGGCTACAACTGTGCTTCCCAGGAATATATTCGGATGCTTCTGCGTGATTTCGAGTGCTTGATTGACGTGGTATCGGTATCCCATATGTTCCATTACAATGATCAGGTTGGGATGATCGTCTGCCAGTTGAGAGATTCTGGGGTAGATCGACTCCGAGCCGTTCGTGTGAATCGTTACGGGTACGCGAAGTCCGGCTGAGGCCTCGGCAAGCTTGTCGACCGTTTCCGACGGGCTGGTGGAGAGCTTCAGTCCCTTGAATCCCCAGTCTGTCACGGTCTTTTGGAATTCGTCTACGGCGGAATCTCCGCGGCTTATGTCCACGTGGCAGCAACCCAGGATTCGTGGATGACGCTCGATAACATCCTTCAGGAAGGCGTTGTCTGTTGGCGCCCAACCCGGTAGGGAGGCTTCGGGAGCGGGTATGGTGAGGGCAAGATCGACCTCAGCTTCGTCCATCAGGGCGATCAGGTCAGCAGGTTTGAAAGTGTCCCCACACAGGTAAGGATTGCCGCTGTTCGGGAGATAGGATTCACAACATATAATCATGGCGGTTGACCGCAGGCGTGACCCGCAGAACTCCTCAAATCAGATTGTAAATACCCGAGAGGGTATTACCGAGGAAGAGCGCTTCGGCTTCTTCACCCAGATTGGCCTGTCGAACGCCACCAATCGAGAAGCATGGAATGCTGGTAGGGGCATTGGAACCGAAGACGAGTCTATCGACGGATATGGTGTCCAAAATGCGTTTGATCAGGTATGTCTCAGCTGTGGCGAGGGCCGTAAGACCCAGGAAGAGATTGGGCCGGTCCAGTGCCTGGTCCGCAATCCGTCCTGCAGGGGGTTCGGGCTGACCGAGACTTACAGGAGGGGCTACAGGTCGGAACCCTACGTCGGCAATGATGTTCACATCCGGAAATCGGTCGGCAAGATTCGCGACCTGAATGGGACTGCAATGTTGAGAACAACTCTCGGTGGTAACCGGTATATTCTGACGTAGCGCAATTTCCATCAGTGGATCGACCGTCGCGTCATCGATTTCGAACTGGTGTGTCGCGGGTGAGAGGCGAAGTCCTCGCAAGCCCAGTTGTATAGATTCTTCCAGTTCGTCCACTGCGGTCTTACCGCTGGCAGGGTTGACAGCAGCGCAGCCAACCAGCCTGTCGGTGCTCCTGATCGAGGCAGCCAACGAAGCATTGTCCGGTCGGGATGTGATCGCAGGCATGACGACCATACGGTCGACAGATGCCTCATCCGCCAGATAGAGGAGGTCGTCAGTGCCAAAAGGTGATCCATGGAATTGAGCAGGCAGAAAGGTCTGAAAGTCGAATATCACAGGGCACTCTGATGCAGAGAGTTTCACAGAAGATGGAAACTGATCCAAAAATATGCAGGGCTCAAAGACAAGTCAATGAAAATGGATATTGAGGGGATTTTCTTGACTTCAGATAGGGCGACCCATAAATTTCACGGTCCAGCACTTGGACAAGTCTTTCATGTTGGAGATTGTCGATGGCTCTAAGAACAGGATCAATGGTGTTTCTGGTTATGCTTGTGTCAGGATGCCAACCGCCCGAGTTGGTCTATGTTACTGGAAACATTCTCAATCTCAGGTCGGGACCCACTACACGCTCTCAGGTAGTGCGACGCCTGAGCCGGGGTGAAGAGTTGCAGGTGAAAAGCAGGAGTCAGAAGTGGGTTGAGGTGATAAAAGGGGGAGGTGTTGAGGGATGGGTCCACGGCGACTACATTGGGAATCCGGATCAAGTCAGAGCCGCACATAATCGTGATATGGCGAGACGGAAGACGACACGTCGGACCTGGCAGAGACCTGCCCGACCCGGTCAAGGGGTGACTCCGGCAATGGATGGCGGATTCACGCTTGAGACCATGACGGCGGGTCTGGAGCTGAAAGTCGAGGAATTGGATCCAATTGGAGGAGAACGTCGCTTTGCCGGTGCAGGGACTGATGGAGAGGTGTTGGAGTTATGGGGTGATCCCGATCGCCTGAACCGTGCTGCAATCAATATTCCGGTGGTAGACGTCCCGGAGGAGGCGCTTACCAAAAGTGGGAAGATTGCTGTTCAATTCGTGAGGAATGCAGTGCCTCGTTGGAAGCGTGATGGTAGCTATATGTCTGGGAGACTCCTGGAGCTTACTCGTTTGGATGCCGGAGAAGGGGGGTTCGATGCGGACGGTAAATCGGTGAGATTTAACTTTGTGAAGCCCTTGGGGTCTGTGCGGATTGTTATTGAACCCCAAAGCTAGGGAGATGAGAGGACAGACTCGTAATCTCCAGCAGCCCGATCTGAGTGTTTCCAGGATACACGACAATGGCGGCGATCTTAGGATCG
>PAQK01000036.1 GCA_002709665.1 Gemmatimonadota bacterium
CACCAATGAGCATATGTAAGGAGAGACCTGTGAAGACGGCGCTTTGCACAATCGCCTTCAGGGAGCGAACATTTGAGGAAGTGCTCGATCTGGCCTGTGGGGCTGGTTTTGACGGTGTTGAGCCGTGGGGGAAGCCCGATCATATACAGTCAGATTGGGACGCAGAATCCGTTGAACGGTCAGCTGATGAAATCAAGAAGAGAGGTCTGAAAGTTTCCCAGTATGGGTCGTACGCCAATCCCACTTCTGCGAAATTCCACGATGAGATGGTGGATGCCATTGAGATTGCTGAGGGTTTTGAAACAGATAAGATAAGAATCTGGGCGGGAACCTGTGGATCGGCGAAGGCCTCTGAGGATGAATGGTCCAAGGCAATCGCTAGACTCAAGGAGTTTGCAGATCGTGCTGCAGCCAATGGAATGACACTGGTATTGGAAATGCATGTCGGCTACCTGACGGATACGGTACAGGGGAACCTGCGTCTGCTCGAAGGAGTAGATCGATCGAATCTCAGGCTCAACTACCAGCCGCTCTATACCGATTCCTGGGAGTCGGTTCTTGACGGGTTAGGTCAGATCGCGACTTTTGTCAGTACCGTCCACGCACAGAATTATGTAGATGTCGGTAGCAACGAAAGAAGTCTGGTTTCTGAAGGTTTTGTGGATTACCGGACGGTGGTCCAGGTGCTCCGCAAAGCGGGCTTCGACGGGTATCTGGAAGTGGAATTCGTACGAGAGGACGACCCGGAGGCCGCACTCCTGGCCGATTCGAAGTTTCTCCGGCTCTTGTGCGCGATTAAGCAATGATCCGACCTATCCGCAGTTCCACTCTCCAAGGGATTTCGGTCTGGTGACATTCTCCGAAAAATCCAGTCCGCTCTGGCGAGACTGAATCGTCTAAAAGTACACTGTCCAGTTTTTCATAGGGTACCGATGAACCGATTCCGTCTTCATTTTCCCACACTCATCTTGATTCTAGGTGCCCTGGTTTACTCCAACAGCCTGGGCAATGGGTTCACCTTCGATGACATTGCCATCGTGGTGAACAACCCTGTGGTACGAACACTTGAACTCAACAAGATTTTCACGTCTCCCTGGTGGCCCGACCAGCCAGACCTCGGGTTGTTTCGACCTGTAACTACGTTGACGTTTGCCCTAAACCATTTGGCTCATGGTCTGGCGCCCCTCGGATACCATATTCTCAACGTTATGCTGCATCTCCTCAACGCAGCAATGGTATTCTGGATTTCGCTGAAGATACTGGATCACCACCCTTCCGCTGTTGTTGCCTCGCTGCTCTTCCTTTTGCATCCCGTTCAGACCGAAGCTGTGAATGGATTGGTAGGCCGTGCGGAACTGCTTTCGTCCTTCTGGGTGCTGTTCGGATGGATCTTGTACATCGCCGCATCCGTCTCCACACCCAAAAGGCAGAAAATTCTGTACTGGGGTTCGCTCGTGGCCGGTTTTATCGCCTGCTTCTGCAAGGAGCACGGCATAGTTCTCGTAGGCGTAATCGCACTTTACGACTGTCTGCTAAGGTTGAGGGAAAGAAAGGATGGCGTGTTCCGCATTTTTCCACGTCAGGATCTGTACCGTCTAATTCCTTTCGTTCTGGTTGTGGGATTGTTCGTCCTCCTGAGATATGAGATTGTCGGTTCGGTATTTCTTCCTTCTCTGCCCTTGATGGTGGATAATCCTCTCGCCCATGTTTCCTCGCTCGAGAGAGTGATGACGGCCGTCTCGATTCTCGGCAAGTACGCGGCCATGTTGCTCTTTCCACTGTCTCTTTCTGCAGATTATTCGTACAACCAGATCCCTGTTGTATCCACCCCGTTCAACTGGGGTCTCCTGTGGGGTGGACTTGTCCTCGTAATCGTAATCCTGGTGGTGGTGTTGTCTCTTAAAGGCAGGTTCGCGTCAGCCTGGGGATTCGGTCCTGCATTCATGGCACTTTCCGGTTTACCCGCCAGCAACATTCTGTTTCCTATTGGTACCATTATGGGAGAACGCCTGCTCTATCTGCCGATGGTGGGGTTTTGCTTCCTGTTGGGAGCCATCTACCGGTTGGCATCTCGGCACGTATTACCGGGTTGGGTTCCCCCTCTGGCCGCCGGTGTCATTCTGCTTACTCTTGGCGTGCGAACATTCTTGAGAAACACGGAGTGGTCGAGCAATCACACATTATTCCAGAGCGCAGTCCAAGTCTCACCCAACAGTGCAAAGGCGCATTTCAATCTTGGCAATGCGCTCCGCGACGAGGGTGACATCCCCGGGGCTATGGCACAGTATCAACACGCATTGTCAATACATAACAGATACGTGGAGGTTCACTACAACAAAGGCATACTCTATCAGGAACGGGGCCAACTCAAACTGGCGACCGGATCATACAGCGCTGCACTCCTGGCTGACTCCCTGCACGCGCCCTCCTGGATTAATCTTGGGACTTTGATGGGCAGGAATGGCCAATATCAAAGTGCTTACGTGGCATTTGAGAGGGCAAAGCGTCTCGTGCCGGAGAATCTGGATGCACGATTCAATTTCGGCCTTGCTTCACAGGAACTGGGGCGACACGAAGAGGCGGTCGAGACCTATCAGGATATTCTGGGGGAGGCGCCGGACCATGCCGACGTAGCGATCAACCTTGCAGAGCTGTTTCGTGAGACGGGTTATTCCGGTGAATCAGTCGCCGTGTACAAGAAACTGATTAAGGCCAAGCCCGATGCCTACCAGGTTGCGTATAACCTTGGTGTTATGCAGGAAAAAATGGGAAAGCCTGAGGAGGCTGCTCAGGCGTACGAACTGGCATCTCGCGCTACGGGCGACCTGGGCGTCTTTGCTATTTTCAAGATGGGCACGATGCATATGTCCGCAGGAGAAGAGGAATTGGCACGAAAGGCATTCACCCGTTTTCTCAAGAAATGGCGAGGGAGCACGAAGACTCGAATTCAGGCGGAACAGTTTCTCGAGGGACTTGGTGAGAAGTAGCAGCACCGATTGCTCGGTCAACCCCATTAGGCGAAAGGAAACCCGTGAACGATGCCAGGATGCAGCTTCACCAGAATGCGATTGTAATCGACTCACACAACGATACCACCGTATCCCATATACGCAGGGGAAATATTGGTCTGGGTGGAGATTCTAGAGGGAACAGCCTGAAGGACGGTACTGTTGCATATCTCCGGGGCAGGTATGATAAGGAGACAACAGCGGAGGCGGTGCAGATCAATTTTCCAAAGATGAAGCAAGGGGGAGTGGATGCTGCATTCTTCGCAGTTGATGTGACCAGGGCGTTGAAGAATCACCTGACCTATGCACTGGATGCTTTCGGGTTCCTGGATGTGGAGGTGGAGGAAAACTCAGAGCAAGTGGTCATAGCAAAATCCGCTTCAGAGATTAGACGCGCAAAGGAGAACGGGAAACTGGCGCTGCTGCTTGTGGTAGAAAACAGCGACGGCGTCGAGGGGAGTCTCAATGTTCTCAGGATGCTGCATAGGTTGGGCGTGAGGTCAATCGGTTTGACTCACAATATCAGCAGTTGGGCAGCAGATGGGAATGCCGAGACGGACAGCGGTGGCGGTCTCACCTCTTTTGGCGTCCGGTTGGTCGAAGAAATGAACACACTGGGTATTCTGGTGGATGTGTCGCACATCAGCGAGCCAGGGTTCTGGGATGTGATGAAGGTCAGTCAGCGACCGGTGATTGCCTCGCACAGCAACTGCAGGGCGGTGTGTGATCATCCTCGAAATCTGTCTGACGGACAGATTCAGGCTCTTGCGGAAAATGGAGGCGCTATGGGGGTGACCTTTGTTCCTTCTTTCGTGAGTGATACATCACCATCAATAGACGATCTTTTTCTACATATCGATCACGCGATCCAGCTGGTTGGTCCGGATCACGTGGGGATCGGTTCGGATTTCGATGGGGGAGGCACTCTGGTCAAGGACGCCACAGTGTTCCCTGAACTCACCGTGCAGTTGTGCGAACGTGGATATAGCGATGAGGACGTTCGAAAGATCCTGGGCGAGAACCACCTCCGGGTAATCGAAGGGGCCATTGGAGACTGATGCGGGTCATCGGATTGATTGGTGGGATGAGCTGGGAATCCACCGCTGAATACTACAGGATCCTCAACGAGGAGGTGAACAGGCAACGCGGTGGGTTGCATTCGGCAAGGTGCGTCCTGGTCAGTGTGGATTTTCATGAAATCGAGTCATTGCAGCGGCTCGGCGCCTGGAAGGAGGCTTGTGAGATACTGTGTGGTGCCGGATTGCGGGCTGAAGCTGCTGGTGCCGAGTGCCTGGTGCTGTGCACAAATACCATGCATCTCGTCGCAACCCAAATAGAGGAGACCGTCAGGATACCTTTTCTACACATTGCTGACGCGACGGGCGAACGAATTATCGATGGAGGGTTGGGGAAAGTAGGCCTTCTGGGCACTCACTATACAATGGAGCAAGAGTTCTATGCTGGTCGGTTGCAAAAGAGGCACAGGGTAGATGTGTTGGTTCCTTGCGAACGGGATCGCCAGCTTGTTCACGATGTGATTTACGATGAGCTCTGTCAGGGAAGTATTCTTCAGGAGTCGAGGGATAATATTGTTACAATTATCAATGGCCTGGTGGAACAGGGAGCCGAAGGGATCGTGCTGGGATGCACCGAGATCCCGCTGCTGATTCGAGAAGACGATGTTTCTGTCCCTTTCTTCGATACCACCAGGATACACGCCGAGAAGGCAGTGGCGTTTTCTTTGGGATAGGCCGTTTGTCTGTGAGGGNANTCAAAGCCAAATGAAAGGGGCGACATCCGTTGACGGTGTCACCCTTTTACGCCCCGTAACAACCAGCTTCTCTAGAGCTCCCAGGCTTGTTCCTCAAGGTCGAACTGGTTCGCCAGCCAGGTGTAGGCAATTTCCAGTGATTCCGGGGTTGGCCTGTGTCCGGAGGCGTGATCGAAGAAGCCAATGGCCTTCTCACGATTGTAGAGGGAAAATACCTGCCTGGCTTCATTTATATATTGCCAGGTCGCCGGACGATCTGCCTCCCCGCCAATGAGAAGAAAGGGTCTGGGCGCGTGTATCGCCAGGAGATGGTGATGTGCCAGTGGAAATGAGGGATCGTTGATCTGATCGCCAAGATACCATGGCGCGTCCCAGTTGGTAAAGCTGTATCCCATACCAAAATCCGAGCAGACGGTAGCCATTACGCGTTCGTCCATTACCCCGGCATAAAATGCCATCTTTCCTCCGAGTGAGTGACCCATAACACCCACTCTGTCGTGATCCACGTCATGTTGGTTGAGAAGTAGGTCCATCGCCCTTTGGGTGTCCNAAACCAGCTTTCCGATCCCTGTCCAATTGGGATGGTCAATATATAGTTTTGCTGCGGCCGCCTCCCACCAAGCAAATCCTCGATCGTCCTCGGGCTCCTGGACTGTGTTGTATGGGAATGCCTCAGGACATACGACCACATAGCCCTGTTGAACGAGGTGACGACCGAATTGTATAACGCGGTCCTCGACCACTGGTTGGTGATTCTGCAGGTCATACCCCGCCATCGCATCGGGATGGTAGAACGGGATGACCATCCCCGGCCTTGGTGAGAGCTTCACCCCCTTGGGCTCCATCACCAACACAGTCTGCCTTGACTCGGGCCCAGTTGGTTGTTTGTAGACCGTACCCACATACCCCGGCTGCTCGAAAGAACCGACCTGCTCAGGTTTCATGTTGAAGATGTCGANAGTTGGGGTCCCGATCACACCCGCGAGTTGATCCTTGAGCTCATCTCTCAGGGACTGCCAAGTTTCGATATTGTCCGGCGGTCTATCGGCAAAAAGCGGCCTAATAGCTTCCGGTGGACCCAGATCCGAATATGTTGGTTGTGTCACATCCATCGTGGTTCCGGATTAAGGCGTCGGTCAGGACGCCGGATGCACGGGTCCGAAGGACTCGGTTCGTGACTGAATTCGGGCAAGTCGCGATAGGTCAGCATCAGATGGCACGTTGTCAGACACTCCGAAAATTCGGGCTCTTGATATGCGTCCCAAGAGCCCGAATGTAGTTCCAACATCAAAGGGTGATTTTGGGTACCTTGATTCGTTTCTTCTGGCTGATGGACTTCTCCATGGCCTCCAGGACCGCAACGGGATTCAACATCGTTTCGGTGGTTTCCGCTGTCTTGCCGGTTCGGAACATGCTGCAAAAGGACTTTACTCCAGACAGATACGGGCTCTCGTCTCTGACGATTGTCTGGTCGATCCTGCCTTTCTCTGCTATCACAGACACGTGAAAGGCAGTTTGACCTTCCGTGAAGAGGTTCAAAGTGGAGATGGCACCGTTTGAGGAGTAGAGTGTACCGGTATGGTTTTTTTTACCAAGGGCGACCTCGGCATGTGTGACGTCCTGGCCCAGTAGACGTACAACCATGTCTACCTGGTGAATTCCATAGAATGTAACCCCGCCATATTTGGACCTGATGTCGCAAGGTCCCGTGGAGATCACCGAGATCACCCTGCCCAGTTTCTTCAGGTTTTTCTGGAGCTGGATGAATGAGGCCTGCTTGGGAAGGGTTGAGAAAGAGCAAACAGGAACCTCGAGCTGTTTGGCTCTCGCGAGGAATCGTCTTCCCTCGGCGACACGATAACAGAAGGGTTTGTCAACAAATAGGGGGATCTTCGCCTCAAGGAGTGGTCGTACGGCCGGCAGGTGATACTTGGCGTGACGGTGGTCCACGCAAGCGGCATCGATCTTACCTATCATATCTTCCGGTTTCTCAACGATGTCCGGAATCTGCCCACGTCCGGCAGCATCCTTGGCGTATTTGGATGATTCTCCCCAAACGCTAACCACGCGGCAATCACGCACCTTCTTCTCGATGTTCAATACCTTTGAGATGGCGACTGTATGGCTGTTTTCGGCTCCGACAATTCCTATCCGAATCATTATACATCTCCTTTGGGTCTACACATGAAGGGTCAGCCGGATCTCAATTCAGACGATGGAAGGGACCTTGATGCGCTTCTTCTGTTTTATGGATTTCTCCAGCGCTTCCAGAACTGCTACCGGCTTGAGCATGGTTTCAGCTGTCTCATCGGTTTTGCCCGTCTTGAACATCTTGCAGAATGTCTTCGTGCCGGTGAGGTAANGGTTGTCGTCGAATGGTATTGTGCGATCCAGGCGGCCTTTTTCCGCGATTATCGAGACATGAAATGCAGAATGGCCTTCCGTTAGCAGGTTCATCGTTGAAACGGCGCCTCCGGCGGAGAGCAATGTACCAGTATGATTCTTCTTGCCAAGATTGATCTGGGCATGGGTAACGTCCTGGTCCAGCAGGCGTAACACCATATCAACCTGATGGATGCCATAGAAGGATACGCCTCCCCACTTGGACCGGATGTCGCAGGACCCGGTGGTGATGATAGAGATGATTTTGCCCAGCTTCCTTGTGTCCTTGACCAATTGTGCAAATGAAGCCTGCTTGGGCAAGACCGAGAACGAGCAGACCGGGACCTTCAGTTTGCTCGCGCGTGCAAGAAATCTCTTACCTTCAGCCACGCGATAGCAGAACGGCTTGTCTACGAAAAGCGGTATCTGGGCTTCCAGCAATGGCTTCACAGCTGGCAGATGGAATTTTGCGTGCCTGTGATCCACACAGGCGGCATCGACGTGACCGATCATGCCAGCGGGTTCTTTGACGATCTGGGGAATTTGTCCGCGCTCGGAGGCATCCCTGGCATATCTCGCGCTTTCTCCCCAGACACTCACGATTCGACATCCGGGTACCTTCTTGTCGATGTTGAGCGTTTTCGCGATGGCCACTGTGTGGCTGTTCTCTGCACCCACTATTCCGATACGAATCATGGAGAACTCCCTTTCAGATCTTAAGGTGATTGTTTGGCAAGAATTGCCGCTGTATTCCTGGTCAACTCCATAGCCTATCGTTGGTTCTTTGATCGTTCCATTGCGAAGTTGGCTCAAAATAAGACGGGTCATTCGGATCTAGATGTTCTCGGACTGCCTCTTCGTGGAGGTCTACACCAAGCCCGGGGGTTTCAGGCACAGGGATATACCCGTTCTGGATTATGGGGTTGGGGAGGCCGGTAACGAGTGTGTCCCACCAAGCGGTGTCTACTGCGTGATTCTCCAGCACCAGGAAGTTTTCGGTAGCTGCAGCGCAGTGCACGCTGGCCATGGTGGATATGGGTGTGCCCGCCATATGCAATGCCATCGCTATGCCGTGATCCTGGGCAAGATCCCCGATCTTTTTTGTTTCCAGTATGCCACCTGATGTTGCCAGGTCTGGATGAGCGACGGCAATTGCGCGCTTCTGGAACAGGGGAAGAAATCCTTCCCTCAGGTAGATGTCCTCACCGGTACAAATGGGCGTGTCACAGGCATCGGACAGTCGCNCATATTGATCGGTGAACTGCCAGGGAACCATGTCCTCAAGCCAGGCAAGGTTGAACCTGCCTAGTGCCCTACCCAGGCGAATACAAGACTCCAGGTTGATGTGTCCGAAATGGTCCGCTGCAAGAGGGATCTCGTAGCCAATGGCATCACGGACAATCGCGACATATTCACCGAGGACCTCGATTCCCTTATCGGTCAGCTGTATACCGGTAAACGGGTGCATGACGTTGCGTGTGTCAAGCATTCCGGCAGGCGCGGAGATACAGCCCGGTATATCCTTGCAGAGCTGAAGACCGATGTCCATTTTGAGGAATGTGAACCCCATTTCCATTCGGCTTCTTAGTCTTCTACCCATTTCCTCGGCATCAGGAGTAGAGGGTGTATCGCAGTAGATCCTGACTTCATCTCTGAATTTGCCACCCGCCAGCTGGTATGCGGGGACACCGTAGGCTTTGCCTGCCAGGTCCATCAGTGCCATTTCTACTCCGCAGACTCCTCCGCCCTGGCGAGCGTGCCCACCGAACTGCTTTATCTTGCGGAATATCTGATCGACATTGCACGGATTCTCGCCNAGTATCCTGGCCTTGAGCATCAGCGCGTATACCTCGCTCGCGCCGTCCCTGACCTCGCCCAATCCATAGATATCCTGGTTGGTGTCGATACGAATAATGGGACATCGAAATGGCGCATCGGCGATTACAGCCAGGCGAAGGTCGGTGATGCGGAGGTTGGACGGGTGAGATGCGGTGTTCTCATATTCGGTTGTCATGGAGTTCCTAGAGGTTAATGTCATCCAGGCTGTTGGTTTTGCCCCACTCTTCAAAGTCCGCTTCCATTTCATCAGACCATTTGCGATCTACTTCACCAGGTGTGTAAATACCCTCGCGGATTCGAAGTTGGCCGAAATAATCTCTCAGCCGAACACTTTCGGATCGTTTCACAACAGGTTCGGCCAGGTGTGGCGGAATGAATATGACCCCAGTGGGTGTTCCCAGAACCACGTCTCCGGGCAAAGCAGTAGTATTGCCTATGCGCACCGGTCCATTGATTTCCGTGAGGGTTACATTCCGAATGGGTGTCGGGTCGAGACCTTTTATGAATCCATTGAATTCCGGTAGCTGGATGACACGCTGAAAATCGCGCATACCGCCATCGACGATCATTCCCGTGCCGCCCGTATTGGCGGCAATTGCTGTGGAGAGATTGTCCCCGGCAAAGGTGCCGTCTACTACCTTTCCAAAGAGCTCGATTACGATGACATCATCCTCGACAAGGGTATCTATAACCCACGAGTTTTGACCGCCTATGCGTCCTTTTGATGCACCCTCGGCGGTGATGACAGCGTCCAGATCGGGTCGCGTCGGCACGAACCGTCCGGTGACCGCCCTTCCGACGAGAATCCTGTCCGGATGGATGGTGAGCCAACTTCCTTCAAATTGCTGATGGTAGCCATTCTGCTGGAGGACCCCCCAGGCTTCTTCGGTCGTTACTTTACGCATCCTCCTGAGGATGTCATCGGGGACTTTCGGGCGTCCATCCTCGAATCTCTCGTATTGATTCTCCGGGGTCAGGTCTACAATGTTTTCGCGGTTGTTCAAGTTCAATTTGGAGCTCCTTCACGGTTCACGGCCTAGCGGGTGAACCATCCGGCGTTCGGGTTTGAGTCCATTGGATAACCTCATCCTGACATGGATACTTTTTGGCGATGTCTTCGTTGATATCGATCCCAAATCCGGGACCGTCATTGGGATACATGTATCCATTTCTTACTTCCGGAGTTCCGGGAAACATCTCATATACCAGCTCATTGAACCGGCACCATTCCTGAACACCAAAGTTTGGTGCCCAAAGGTCCAAATGCAGGTTTGCCGCATGTCCAACCGGCGAAACATCGCCCGGACCGTGCCAAGCCGTACGAATGCCATACATATTGGCAAAGGCAGCCACATTGCGTGCAGGCGTGAGGCCGCCCATCTGACTGATGTGCATCCTCACGAAGTCGATCAGTCGGTCCTGGATGAGCGGTGTCCACTCGCGCGGATGGTTGAACAACTCCCCCATGGCTATGGGGGTGGCGCATTGTCCTCGAATATTTTTGAACCACTCCAGGTCTTCTGGGGCGAGAGGGTCCTCCAGAAAAAACAGATGGAAGGGTTCTACATCCTTCGCAAACTGAACGGCTTCGATAGGTTTGAGTCGTTCATGGATGTCGTGAAGCAACTCAATTTTGTCGCCCGCGTTCTTCCTCACAAATTCTATCATTCCCAGCATGTTTATACAATACTCACGTGGATCGTAGTAGGCTCCTTCCTGCGCACCTTCAGGCTTTGCGGATTCAGCTGTACGCCCTCCGTACCCTCCCATTTGTACCCGGATATGTCTGTAACCCTGATCCCTGAAATTGATGACGTTTTCCAAGACTTCGTTCCTGTCCCTGCCATCTGCGTGAGCGTAACACGCCGCAGCTTCCCTGCATTTTCCACCCAGCAGTTGATAGACCGGCATTCCCGCCCGTTTCCCCTTGATATCCCACAATGCCATATCGACACCTGATATNGCGTTGTTCAGCACCGGCCCATTTCGCCAATAGGAATTCACCATACACATTTGCCAGATCTCTTCGATGCGGTCTACATCTCTCCCAACGAGGAAGGGTTTAAGGTGCTTCTCCACGACGACAGGGACGGCATGAAACCGCTGAGTGAATGTTGCACATCCCAAACCATAGAGCCCCGCCTCGGAGGTCAGGATCTTCACAATGATCAGGCGGGATCCCGCAGGCTGGGTAACAATGGTCTGAACATCCTGGATGGTCACGGGGGAAGGCATGGTTCCGGTCCCTCAATGGAGGTGGCAATTCGTTCGATTGGGTTCAGCGACTACATTGGTACAGTGCTGTTGCACTCAGCTTGTAACTGGCTTCGATATCCGGCAATTCCTCAAGGTATACCGTGAAGCGGGCAGGTAGACCATTGTTCGGCAGATTGTCCTGCCAATACTTTGGAATAGGCCTGGTGGTATGCCTGGCGTATCCCCTTTTCCTCCCCGGTGTATCCTTCCGGATCAACTATGGGGTTCGGTGTCTTGGGGGCTGCTCCGAACCAATGGACTTCCAAAAAATCAAGGTNTNCCAAAGAGTCGCAGATCCCCGACTCTTTCATGTACATCTGCCAGGTGTCGAATATCCTGGGGATCTCGCGAGTGGGATCCATAGAGGCGAGATCATCCAGATCGAGCTCATTTGTGGCAGCCATGGCGCCAGTCATACCGACGAAACGGATCTTCAAGTCCCCATTTTCAAGTTCCTCCACAACCAGATCCGAAAAGACGGTGTTGCTCTTCTTCCTAATAGTAAGTGACACGCGCTCGTTTCTTGATTTCCCAATCCACTTTGCCCTCACATCAGTTGCGAATTCTGAGATACGCCAATAGGCACACAATGTCCATTGAAATCTCTACCGGGTGCCTGGGATCGATATCGCGGACGGGAATCGCCATCCCTTGCCAATTTAACCATGCCTCAGATTCCAAATGGTGTCAACAAGACCAGCTTTGCAGGCTTCAGCAAGGCAATGCCTTCGTGTGCTGCCTACCCATCGTGAGGAACATTCTGTCCAACTTGACGGCACCAGAACGGGGCCGATGATTCCAGTCAGTTCAGCATTCCTTCTTTCTGGAGAATGTTACCGGCGATGGCGTAGGTTGTCCCATGCATTGCGATCACCACCAGTCCGATGCCTTCTGCCAAATACCCCCCGGGATAGAGGTTCGGTATTGTCGTGGACTCGTAGCTGTGTGGGTGGACCGGGAGTTGGTGCACCTGAAACCTGTAANTGTCGAACTTTTCAAGCAGGGGTAGATCGGGAAAACCCTTGAATAGTGAATAGTCGGCAATGCCGCCGATCAGCAGCAGTACGTGATCCACCTCGATCCTGTCCTCCTGGCGATCTCTCATATACGTTACAAGCCCACCCCCGTCCAGGTCATCGAACTTGGAAACCTTTGTGTTATAGTGTGTTATAAAGCGGGATGATCCGGACTCGATGATGTCGGCGATTCGAGCGTAATACGGCAACCCATGTCGGCTGTCCGAAATCAGGCGCCAGTGGTGCTCAGGTGATTGCCGCATCACGTAATGGACCTCCTTGCCCGCATCGTGCAACTCGATTGCCGCCCAATCAGCCGACCGTCCGCCGCCTACGACCAGCACACGTTCGCCTGGAAAATCGAGCGAATTGTCATAATGGTTTGTAATAAAGGGAAGGTCTTCTCCCGGCACGCCAAGGGAGCGTAGAATGCAGCGCTGGCCGACGGCATAGATCAGATACTTACAGGTATAGCTATGCTTGGTTTCAGTCACAACATCCTGACTAGAGATCAGGAATCCNAGATCGTGAGGTTCGACTCGATTCACTCGCTCGCCGGTATGGATCCGGTCCTGGATCTCAAACCGCTCTGGCACCGTGTGATAGTAATCCACAAGATTTCGTTTTATGATCAGGTCGTTTACATCCAGGGAGAGGTCCTTTTCCTGTGCATGGCGGGCGAGCGGGTAGAACGCGAATTCCATCCACTGGCCAGGAGAGAGCGTAGGCATATTCTCAGGAACATTGTTCCACAAACCGCCGACTTCCTCCTGAGTGATGAGCAGGACGTCCAGGGTTTTGCCCTTCCGGAAGGACATACCAATCTCATCCAGGCTATGAAATTTACGAGATGGATGGTGGAGCAGGCGAAACAGATCGGCAGGAGAGATTCCTGCATGGACCAAAGATCTGAAGTCCACGCCAAGGAGGGAGCCCTCAACGGAATTCAGGAACTCGTGNATCTGGGTGTAGCGATCCCGAAAGAGNTGGGTNTCCTTGTAATGTGGTTGCCAACCTCCCAGAACTACGGCAAGGGGAAGGCCTGCGGGACCGCCACCTATGATGATGGCGGTATGGTGTTCGGGAGTGGGCATTCTGGGACCTTTCCAATCCGTGATGCATCTGTGAGGGATGATGCGGGTCTACAGCCCGTCGGGCGTATCAATGGCCAACCTCGAGGCTGTCTCTCGGAGTTTCTGAACCGTTCCAGGAGGTAGGGGAATGCCGTTTGCCTCACGATCTTCGGCGGTTCTCAGTTCGGGTTCACCCGGATAGAGGATCTCCGAGTGGCCGTCCGCTCGGGGCAACTCCCTCAGGCAATTGATCAAGGTGTCCACGCTTGCCGCATAGTCTTGGGGATCCGTGAACANTGAAATGTCTACGGCGGCCACCACGCTGTTCTGTGAGTGTGTCTTCGGCGCCCCCTGGAGCACAGGCGCAANCAGGGGATTGCCTGCCATCAGGCTCGTAAGACACTGAAACATAAATGCCAGTNCTGAACCCTTGGGACCTCCAGAGGGTACCAATATCCTGGCAGCTTCTGGATGCGTCGTAGGATTGCCTTCCTCGTCCAGGGCCCAGTCACGGCCAAGTGGGATNCCTTTGTCACTGGCCAGGGTCAACTTGCCCCCGGCCGCAACACTGGTGGCCATATCCAGTGTTACAGGTGGGCGCTTTCCTGCCGGAACCGAAATTGCAATTGGGCTATTGTGCAGGCCTGCTGCTCTTGCGCCAAAGGGGGCCATATTGGGCGGGCTGCAGGCGATTGCCATTCCGGCCAATCCTTCCAACGCAGCCATCTAAGAATAGTATCCCATGGCACCCTGATGGGTGTTTTCTCGCAGGAGTCCCCAACCTATCCCTACCGATTTGGCTTTCTCGGTTACCCGGTTCATTACTTCCGTCGTGACGACGGGACCCATTGCCCGGTCGGCATCTACAAACAAGACCGCTGGTGTCTCTTTAATGGTTTTGATATCAGGACGCGTGTTCATCAGTCCGGTGTCGATGCTGTCGAGGTAGGATGGGATTCGAAGTACGCCGTGCGAGTCGATTCCCCGCAGATTGGCCCAAACTAGGACCTCGGCTTCTATGTTCGCCTCATCGGGAGCCAGTCCCGCTTTAACAAAAATATTGGCCACAAATTTCCTGAGCGACTCGTGATTGATTCTGACATCAGAAATACTGGAAACTCTCCAATTGCTGGTTTGGGCGTTCATCTTGACATTGCAAAGTGAATACACTATGATGTTCAGTCAACCAGATTTTGCCCCTATTCTGCGGGGCGAAGCGGTCCAAAGCTAGGGTTACACACAGGTACCGTCAAGGAAAAATTGGGAAGTATTTGAAGGAGATCTCACCGGTCTGAAAGCGGAACCTATCCTTTGTTCCGGCAGCAGATCTCTCGAGCAATATGGACAGCAGAGGAGGCTTTTGATGTTACAAAACGACGAGTCAGAATCGTCTGATATTCGAGCAAGGGATCGTGCCCACGTCTGGCACCCTATGATGCAGCACACGGAACTAGAATCGAAGGATCTGATGGTGATCCGGGAAGCCAGCGGGTCGACCGTGATCGACAGTGAGGGGAATACCTATCTGGATGCCTACGCAGGCCTGTGGAATGTTACCGTGGGCTATGGGAGGGATGAAATCGCGGAGGCAGCCTACGAACAAATGAAGAAGCTTTCATATTACCACCATATGCAAGTCACTGAACCTGCCGCAGATCTTGCAGCGAAGTTGGCAGAGATACTTCCCGGCGATCTGAACCACATTTTCTTCGCCAACAGCGGGTCGGAGGCAAATGAGACTGCGCTCAAGATCGCCAGGCAATACGGTCGGCAGAAGTTTCCAGGCCAGAATAGATACAAGGTGATTGCCAGGTACCAGGGGTATCACGGATTTACATTTGGTGCGATGTCGGCCACAGGACAGGTAACCAGGCGATCCAAATTCGAACCGCTCGTGCCGGGGTTCAAACATGTAAATCCGCCATACTGTCATCAGTGTCCGCTGAAGCTCGAGTACCCGANCTGTGGGATTGCCTGTGTCGAGGAAATNGAAGAAGTGATTCTTCGTGAAGATCCCGAAACTGTGGCGGCGGTCATCGCCGAGCCCGTTATCGGTGGCGGCGGAGTGCTCGTAGCTCCGGACGAGTATTTGCCACGTCTGCGAGAGATCTGTAATGCACACGGGGTGTTGCTGATTCTGGACGAGGTCATTACCGGTTTCGGCAGAACTGGCAAGCTGTTTGCATCGGAGCACTGGGACGTGGTGCCCGACATCATGACTATGGCGAAGGGTGTTACAAGCGGCTATTTGCCCCTGGGGGCCTGTGCGGTTACCCCAGAGGTTTTTAATGCGTTCAAAGGAGAGCCCGGGGAAGGCAAGGAGCTGTCCCAGGTTGTGACCTATGGAGGACACCCTGTTTGCTGTGCCGCAGCCCTCGCGAATCTGGAAATTCTACTCGGTGAACGTCTGTGGGAGAACTCCGAGGAAGTGGGCGCATATCTGCAACAGGGATTGAGGATGCTCGATTCGCCGTTCATCGGAGATGTGCGAGGAAAGGGCTTGATGATTGCCGTTGAGATGAAGTCCGAGAATGGAGAGATGCTGGATTCCGCACGGACCGCACAGGTGGGCGCCGGGATACGTGAGGCCGGCGTGATCGTTGGTAAGATGAGCCATGTGATGGCGGGACCCGAGAGCATATTCTTCCTGTCGCCTCCACTTNTTTTGACAAAGGAAGAGGCGGATCGGATCGTTGCCGCATTCCGATCCGGCCTGATGCGAATTTCGTAATGGAGTCCTGTTACCCACACTACCTGTCGTTGCGTCAAGAAATGGACGCTTGGCTGGTGCAAACNAAACAGATGGACCCTCCCAGCCGCCACGGTGGTGGTGAGGATGAAGCCAACTATGCCCTCAGCTGGTTTCCGCACTATCTGGTGACCGGGAATCCTGGAGTCGCTCAACATTTCGAGTATCTCCGAGACTTGCTCGCAGGCTGGGTAGGACGGGACTGCGAGCACGGCTATGAGCCAGAGGCTGAAGCCCACCACGGGACCGAACCCTTCCTGTTGTTCCTCCCCAGGTTCCTGGGGCTGTTTCCCAATGACAAAGTAGCACGGGATCTGCTCTCTGATGCTGCAGAACATATAGGCAACTGGGTAAACGAGATTCCAAGCTGGTTCGACTGGGACAGGAATCGCTTCTGGGGGTATCGAATCGGGACGCGAGTCGTTAATCAAGATCCGGCACAGGTCGTGGAACTCGCTGAGCATTTCAGGTTCGTTCACATTGCACTGGCAGCACACCGCGTCCTTGGTCAGGAACGGTATCTCGAATGGGCTCTGCGGTACGGTCGTCGCCGCGCAGAGATGATACTCGCAGTTCCAGAAGGACCTCTTCCCTTGATGTGGGGCGCCCAGGGCGAGCCCCTTTGGCAAGATGACCTGACAGATGCCCAAGACAGCATGAGTGCCAGCAGCCATCACGTTGCAGGGGACCCTGCTGGGGGTGTGGAGGTGCTTCTGGCATCCGGTGCAATCTATGTTCTCGGTGACCTTTTCAGAGCTTCCCGGGAATCGTTGTTCCGAGATGCGGCGTTGAGAATTGTCGAGCCCATCGTGCATCAGCTTGGTGATCCTTACGCCGATCCTTCCTCTGCAGCGCTGAGCTATTACCGATGGGCCTTCGAAGACGATTGCCTGGATACCCGGATTCTGGATATGGTATCGAGGATGGCTGCCGAGGAGCAAGGCGAACTGGTTCTCCTGGTGCCTGAGACCCCGCGCATGGTGCTGCCTGGTCCCGGCAAGCGTTCGGATATGATCCACTGGGGTTTACAGACTCAAACCCAACGTGTTGTATCGCCCGTATCGGAGCCCTGTTCAGCAACGCTAGCCCTTGCATACCAAATGACAGGTGAGATTCAGTTTGCACAAAGGGCGTTGAGACAGGCACATCGCAAGCTCAGGATCGCTCGTAGGGTGCTTCGAGGAGGCCGAGAGCACGCCGATATGGGGGGGGCGATCTGCTCGGTGGCAGCCGGACACGGTCGAAACTGGGGATGGGGTGCAGTTACCGGCTGTTACGGACCTCTGATATTGGGGACGAATCTGGTGATGGGTGCTGTTTCGCCGAGAACCGAGGTCAGGACGAAAGATGGATCAGGTCTTCCTGAAGACTTGATGTGCCTCGTCTCACAGAAACTGCCCGGGAACAGTGAAATCACNTGCTACAATGGAGGAAATACCCAAACGATGTTCGAGTGGCGGAAGTGGGGAGGGGATTGGGATAGCGCATCCCTTGAACCAGGTAGCACCATAATTCTCCCATTGGAGACGAATAGATGAAATACCGTACACTGGGCCAAACCGGATTGAGGGTCTCGGAAATAGGTCTTGGTGCATTCCCCATATCCGGGATGCAGGAGCGCTCCGACAGAGAGTCGTTCGGTTGGACAGGAACTGAAGACGCTGAGTCCATCGCACTGATCCACCGGTGCGAGGCATTGGGCGTGAATCTGATAGACACTGCCGAGGGATACGTGGACGGACATAGTGAAGTGTTGACCGGTAGGGCTCTAGAAGGACGCCGATCGCGATGGGTTGTGGCGACAAAGGTTCAGCCCAATCTTGGGATCGCTGAAGACGAGATGAACATTGGGGCATTACGGGACCGATTGCACCAGGCTTGTCATGACAGCCTGGAACGGATTAAGACCGACTACATCGATGTATACCAACTACATGCCATACCGTATGACTGGGCTATGGAAACAGTAATGGAAGTACTTGAAAAGCTGAAGCAAGATGGAAAAATCAGATGGTATTTCGACCAATGACCGTGTGGCAATCGGCAAGCTTCGCGAATTGGGTCCAATACACATTTTACAGGTGGGTTACAACCTGCTCGAGCGTTCAGCGGAGGAGCTGCTGCATTGGGCCAGGTCAGAGGATATCGGCACGCTGATTCGCGTTCCTCTTGCAAAGGGGATGCTCACCGGGAAGTATGTTGGCGAAGATGCCAAGGAAATGCCGGAGAACGATGTGCGGTTTGAGCGGTTCAGTCGCCAGGAGTCACGTGACGCATTACAGAAACTGCTCGGGCTTTCGTTTCTGCAGATACCCGGTCGAAGTATGGTACAGGCCGCTCTTCGTTTTGTGCTGGATCATCCCGGCGTGGGTTGCGTGATCAGTGGTGCAAAGAACCGAAGGCAAGTGGACGAAAACGTCCTGGCTTCTGCATTGCCGTCTTTGTCGGAAGAAGAGATCGAGCCGGCACTNGCCATTGCCGAGNCCATCCAAACACCCNGGTGGATATAGGGTCATCCATTGGGAGAGGATCGTTGCAGATGAAGATTACAGCCGTGAAGCCCCAGGTGGTTTGTGAGGGCGGACGAACACGAGACAAGGTTGTCTGTTACCCGCACAACGGTGGGCCGGGCATTGATCGTCTGGTGGAGAGCTGTCGGAGGACGGCGAGCGAAGGCTGGAAGTTTGTAAGATGGGGACTGAGTGATGCCGACAGCGAAGAAGAGTTCGAGCCAGTGCCTGCCGTTCGATTTGGCATTGTGCAAGTCGAGGCCGTTCGTGATGCATTGGGTGATGAGGTCGAGATCCTGGTGAANGTTCACACCAGGTTGGATCCGGCCGACAGCATAGCATTCTGTCAGGGGTCTCNGGATTTCGCCCGTTCTTCATCGAGGANCCGATCAGAAGCGAAAATGTGGGGAGTCTCAAGCTTCTCCGGGCACAGACTTCCGTTCCCCTGGCAATAGGAGAACAGTACGCAAGCAAGTGGGAATTCAAGGAAGCTGTTGAAAATGACCTGATGGATTACTGCAGGCTTGACGTGTGTATCATGGGGGGCCTTACGGAAGCCAGGAAGATATCGGGATGGTGTGAGGCAAACTATAAACATCTTGCTCCTAACAACCCACTCGGACCAGTGGCTACGGCGGCCAGTTTACACCTTTGCCTTGCCTCATCGCTCGTTGGTGTGCAGGAGCTCGCAAGGTCCCCAGGATCGACGCTGACAGACCTCATCCCTAAGCAGGTCCCCTTCGAGAGCGGCTACCTGCTGCCGCTGGATTCGCCCGGATTAGGTGTGGAAATCAACGAAGAGGCCGCATCGGATCTTCCCGCTCACCCTCCCGGTAAGGGTCGAGGATTTAAGCGAGATGATGGATCGTACACGAACTGGTAGGTTCTGAAGAGGGGACAGCAATGGGTTCCGAGATAAGGGTTGGCGTAATTGGTTGTGCGCGTATCCTGAACGCACATCTGCGGGGGTACAGGATTCTGCAGGTAAATGGCTTTGAAGACCTCTTCCGTATCACCGCCCTCTGCGCCAGGAAAGAGGAGGATGCCTACCGTTTTCGAAAAAGGGGAGAAGGCTCCGGACCCCGTCCCGCTCCTGTTGAAGCTCCAGGGGACCCGTTGAACGCGCCACACGCATACCTCAGTGATCTCCACCCCGATCGCGAAGCAGAGGTCTTTACAGACTACCGCGAAATGCTCGATTCAGGTCACATTGACGCTGTGTTAATCCTTACTGGTCACGACAATCACCACAGTATAGCCATCGATGCGCTAAATGTGGGAAAGCACGTTGCCGTTGAGAAACCCATGGCAATTTCTGTGAAGGCCGCACANAGGATGTGTGAGGTCGCCNCGGAGACGGGCAATGTTCTGAGTGTTCATGAAAGTGTGTATTTCAATCCAGCTACCCATGCCAGCGCCTGGGTGGTTCGGCAGGGACTCATCGGTGATGTGCAGATGGTTTATAGAGGTGTTATCGGATTCAGTTCCCATCGGCCCGATCTGGTGGCTGCACGGACACCGTGGCGACAATCCAAGCTGGGCGCAGGAGGTGGTGTATCCGTCGATCTGGGCGTCCATCTATTCAACGGGATACGGACGATCTGCGGTCCGGTCAAATCCGTCCAATCGCTCTGGCGGGTATTGGAACCGATTCGGGTGATGATGGATGATGGAGATCAGGAAGTGGTTGAGCAAGTTGAGAACCAGGTGGACGATGCCTTCTTTGCCAATTTTGAATTCGAGCGCGGCGGTATCGGCCATGCCGCTGTATCCAGGAGCGCGCGGGGTACGCAGATCGGAGTGCCTGGAGGCACGAATGTTTTTGGCAGCAAGGGGGCGATCTCAAATAACCACCTCTATGTGGATGGGGATGAACCCGACGACGTCGTGGGGAGATTCGAGAAGGGGGCGGAGCCAAACGTGCGGAATCGCGTGAAGCCAAGAGGGATTTCTGACCCCTTCGCTCTGGAGAACTTGGATTGGCTGCAGGCGATTGCGGGTGGCCGTCAGCCCATGATGACCGGGCAGGAAGGGGCGATAGACCTTGCACTTAGCTACGCCATCCTGGAGTCGGGTGTATTGGGCAGAGCTGTAACGCTGGATGAATTACTTAGTGGCAGGGTAAATGCATACCAAAAGGAAATCAATGACCACTATGGACTCTAGGAGTAATCNTGGTGNATTGAGATAACAGATGAAGATCACCGACGTTTGACTACANCGTTGAGCGGGTATAAAGACTGGAACTTTGTTCGTGTGGAAACTGACGAGGGTATAAGTGGTCTTAGTGAGGCCCATCCTGGTGAGGATATGACAGATGTCGTACAAAAGCGCCTCAAGCCTATGATATTGGGTAAGGATCCCAGGAACGTGGAGCCACTTTACAACCATATGATCACACGGACCGTAGGCCAGTCCGTCGTAGGGATAGTTGTTGGTGCAATAGGGTGTGTGGAAACCGCTCTGTGGGATATCACGGGAAAATCCTTTGGTGTCCCTGTATATTAGCTTCTCGGTGGTAAGTATAGGCATACAATCAGATTATACGCTGACGTTGGCCGCGGAAGGGATCGGACGGATACGCTGGAAGCCTGGGCAGCACGGGCGAAGGAGGGTGTTGCGGATGGGTTCGAGGCCATCAAGTTCGACAACGACCACTCCGCGGATAAATCTCAACAGGATGTTGTGAACCGCGGACTTAGTCTTGGCGAACTCGACAAGATGACTGCCCTCGTGGCTGCCGTGAGAGATGCTGTTGGCGACGGAATTAACGTGTGCATCGATTGCCACGGTATCTACTCGGTGCGCGACGTGATACTCCTCGCCAAGCGGCTCGAGCCATTCAACCTGATGTTCCTAGAGGTTCCGGTGCCACCTGAGAATATCGATGTGATGGCCAAGGTGACTGCGTCGACATCGTTCCTAATTTGTAGGGGTGCATCGCCGAGACGGGTTTCGAAGGCTGATTCAGGAGCAGGCGTGCGACATGCTCCAGGTCGATGTGTCGAGCACTGGCGGAATGCTCGAGGCTAAGAGAATTGCGGACATAGCGGATCTCTATTATATGCCGTTTGTGGCACATAATATCACCTCACCACTCGGCATGGTCGCCGCAGGCCATGTCTGTGCGGCCGTCCGAAATCATTACACTATGGAGCTGCCTTGTCACTCCGATCAGGTTGCCTGGCAGTGGGACCTGGTTCTATCTGATAGCGAGCTGATCGTGGATGGCCGATTTGTTCTTCCGTCTGGACTGGGCCTTGGTGTTGAATTGAACGAATATGTCGCACGCAGGCACCTGAAAGAAGGGTATGATTTTTTCGGTGAAGGTCTATGATCCACGTTGCGGGAAACTCGGTCGTCGATCTTCTATACAAAGGTGTACCTAACCATTTGGGCGCGATCGATGGCTGGTCTGCAGCGAACGTCTGCTTTATGGACCGGTCTCCCGAAGCCGTTCTTGGCGGCAATGGTGCGTCAGTCGCATACCTTCTCGGACACCTAGGAAATAAGGTTGTTCTCAATACACAAATTGGTGTGGACGTGTTCGGCAATCTGATCCAGGGGTGGCTGGACGAGGCAAGGGTACAGCTGCTGCGTCCTCCTGAAGGCAGCACCTCCGTTAACACGATCCTCCTAGACCGTGATGGAACCCGTCGGTCTATCTATTTCACCGGACGGAAAGTGGACTGGGAGCGCTCGATTAACAGGGGCGACGCCGACTGGTTCTACGCATCAGGATACGGGCAGATTGATGGTGAGGATCTCAAAAAGCTTGTCGTTGTCTTCGATAACCTAAGGTCCCTGGGAATATCGATAATGTTCGACCCGGGCCCATGGTTTATGCGAACCGTAGAGCAACCGGATATGGAGAGTGCCTGGGAACTCACCGACTGCATTGCCGGCACGAAAGAGGAATTGCAGACCTGGGGTGGCAAGGAAGATCCGATTGCACTCGCCGAAAACATTCTGGGCATGGGTCCGAGCAAGGTTGTAATCAAACAGGGAGCGGAAGGCGTTACGGTAGCAGAGAGGGGTGTCCCAGCCGTCAGCTTGAAAACGCAAAGCCGGCATTCCGTCAACACCGTGGGAGCGGGTGATACTTTTAACGCGGGGCTTATCCATGGTTTGATAGGTGGATACAGGTTGCGGGAAGCCGCGCAGACCGGTCTGAAGCTGGCAATGAAGGCGGTTGCCTCCGGGAGAGGCGCGATGGGGGTATTCGACTCAAATGTACGGCCTGTGGACTAGGTTTCTCAGGCTTAAAGACGTTGACAAGGAATTTCGCGTTCTTATATATTGATTCGATCGACAACCGGAATCGCATTGTAGCAAGAGGAGGGTTGCATGGCCAAAAAGCTGAATATTGGCTTGCTGGGGTATTCATTTATGGGGAAAGCCCACAGCAACGCGTTTCGTAAGGTCTCTATGTTCTTCCCCGAGTCAGGGGTAGAACCGGTAATGAAGGTGATCTGCGGTTCCAACAAAAAGAATGTTAAGGCTGCGGCAAACTCATTTGGATGGGAAGAGTTCGCAACGGATTGGGAAGCGGTGGTTGCACGGGACGATATCGACGTGATCGACATCTGCACGCCCGGGAATCTTCACAAGCCTATGGCTATTGCCGCCCTAGAAGCCGGAAAACACGTGATTTGTGAGAAGCCACTTGCCAATAATCTGAAGGAGGCCCAGGAAATTCTCAAAGTGGCTAAGAAAACCAGAAAGAAGACACTGGTAGCCTTCAATTACCGGCGCGTTCCTGCCGTGGCTTTGGCAAAACAGCTAATCGAAGAGGGTCGAATCGGTCAGATCTACCACTGGCGTGCGGTATACCTCCAGGACTGGATCATCGATCCGGATTTTCCAATGGTCTGGCGGTTCGAGAAAGACAAGGCTGGGTCTGGACCTCACGGAGACCTGAACGCTCACATCATTGACCTTGCGTTACATCTGGTGGGTGACATCGATTCTGTGGTAGGCGCAGACCCAACCTTTATCAAGAAACGGCCTCTGGCTGATTCAATTGATTCCTCGCTGGGTGCGAAGGGAAGCAAATCCAAGAAGATGGGTACAGTTTCTGTTGATGACGCGACCCTTTTTCTGGCCAGGTTCAAAAATGGCGCGCTGGGGTCGTTCGAGGCAACTCGGTTCGCTGCCGGCAGACGAAACCACAATCGATTCGAGATCAATGGCAGTAAGGGCAGTATTGCATTCAACCTCGAGAAGATGAACGAGCTTCAATTCTACTCTCGTGATGATGAGGACCATATCCAGGGATTCCGTGAGATCATTGTAAACGAGGGGTCTCACCCGTATATGGGCGCGTGGTGGCCACCCGGCCATATCATCGGCTGGGAACACACATTTGTGCACGAGATCAAGGACTTTCTAGAGGCTGCTGCCGGAAACCGAAAGGTCTCACCCGACTTCAAGGAAGGCGTAAAGGTTCAAGCCGTTCTGGAGGCGTCGAGTGAGTCTGCACTGTCGGGTCGCTGGCGAAAGGTACCGAAGGTTTAAGCGACACCTCAAACACTCTGGTTTAGATAAATTCTCAAAGGAGCATCTCAAATGGAAAGACCATGTACGCTGTTTACCGGACAGTGGGCGGACCTGAGCCTCGAGAAACTGGCTCAAAAGGCGAGCGAATGGGGGTATGACGGGCTCGAACTAGCCTGCTGGGGAGATCACCTCGACGTACGGAAGGCGGCGTCGAGCGACAAGTATTGCAGAAGTAGACACGAGATCCTGGAGAAGTATGGCCTGAAGTTTTGGTCAATAAGTAACCACCTGGTGGGTCAGGCGGTTTGCGACAACATCGATGAACGACACCAGGCGATTTTGCCTCCACACATCTACGGGACCGGAAAGCCGGAGCAGGTTAGACGTCGTGCCGCAAAAGAGATGATGGTGTCCGCCGAAGCTGCAAAGGCACTGGGCGTGAAGGTGGTGAACGGGTTCACCGGTTCGTCGATCTGGTCTCTCCTCTATTCTTTTCCGCCTGTCGCGCCCGATGCGATCGATGCTGGATATCGTGACTTCGCAGATCGCTGGAATCCCATCCTGGATGCCTTCAAGAAAAACAGGGTCCGCTTCGCATTGGAGGTCCACCCTACCGAAATCGCTTTCGATACCGCATCAGCAGCAAGGGCTGTGAAGGCACTGAAAAAACGGAAGGAATTCGGGTTCAATTACGATCCCAGTCATCTTGTTTATCAAAACGTGGATTATGTGGGTTTCCTGCGCGAGTTCAAGGACCGGATCTATCACGTCCATATGAAGGACGCCTATCTTTCACCGCTCCCCACCAGAGCCGGGATATTCGGCGGACACACGGATTTCGGTAATCCGAACCGTTCCTGGGACTTCAGGTCGCTGGGAAGGGGCAGTGTGGACTTTGAAGAGATCATTCGGGCATTGAATGATATTGGGTATAAAGGACCTCTGTCCGTTGAGTGGGAAGACTCGGGAATGGATCGTGAGCACGGTGCAGAGGAGGCCTGTTCCTTTGTGAACGCAGTTGATTTCGAATCGTCGGGCCGTGCCTTTGATGCGGCATTCGCTGAATAGGTAACGAATTCTTGGTGGGTTTCCTGGANGGCCAGTGGAGACAGAAAATCAAAATCTGCCTGCTGGCCGTTCTCTCTTGTGAGGAATGACGATGTTGCGAATATATGTGGTCTTTCTGTTCCTGATTTCCATTACCGCCTGTGGTCAGCATCAATCGAAGACCTTGGTATTCGGAAGAGGTGGCGATTCCGTGGGTCTGGATCCGGCACTGGAAACCGATGGCGAGTCATTCAAAGTCTGCGACAATATCTATGAGACGCTGGTCACCTTCAGGCCAGAGAACACAGAGGTGATACCCGGTCTTGCTGAATCGTGGGTCGTTTCGGCCGACAGAAAGACNTACACATTCGATTTGCGGAAAGGTGTGACATTCCACGACGGCACGGTATTCAACTCGGAAGATGTTGTGTTCTCACTCGCCCGGCAGTTCAAGACCGACCATCCCTACCACAACGTGGAGGGCGCTTATCAATATTGGAACAGCATGTCGATGAGCGACATTGTCAAAGATGTCCGCAAGATTGACGACTACACGGTTGCCATCGATCTCAAGCGGCCCAACGCGACCTTCCTTTCGAATCTTGCAATGAATTTCTGCGCTATCGTCGGGCCTGAGGCCGTAGAGCGATATGGCGCGGACTACCCGAGGAATCCCGTTGGCACGGGGCCCTTTCGNTTTGTTCAATGGATCAAGGACGACCGGGTGATTCTGGAAAGAAATGCAGAATACTGGGGCATGAAGCCAAAGATCGAACGCCTCATTTTCAAAAGTATTCCCGAGAATATGGCGCGGCTCATTGCATTGAGACAGGGAGAGATTGATGGGATGGACAATCTGGTACCGGATTTCATCGCAGATATCGAGGCGCAGTCCGATCTCAAGCTGCTATCACAGGCGGGGATGAACGTGGGCTATCTCGCGATGAATATGGACAGGCCGCCTTTCGACAATCCTGGAGTGAGAAGGGCCATCAATCACGCGATCAACAAAAAATCGCTGGTGGACAACCTCTATCAGGGACTTGCGCTACCCGCAGTCAATCCCATTCCACCTACAATCTGGAGCTATCACGAAGGCGTAGAGGGATATGACTATGATCCCGAAAGGGCGAGAGCACTCCTGAAGGAAGCCGGGTTCCCGAACGGGTTCCAGACGAATCTCTGGGCGATGCCGGTACCCCGGCCCTATATGCCTCAGCCACTGAAAATCGCCCAGGCGATTCAAGCCGACCTCAAGGCGGTTGGTGTTCTGGCGGAAATTGTCAGTTTCGAGTGGGGTACTTACCTGGACAAGGTGTCCCGTGGTCAACACGATATGGCTTTGCTTGGTTGGACAGGGGACAATGGGGATCCTGACAATTTCCTGTATGTGCTGCTAGACAAGAGCGCCACCGCGCATCCTGCCAACAACATTGCCTTCTACAGNAGCGACGACCTACATGAAATATTGATCCAGGCACAGAACGAGGTGGCGGCAGATATTCGTACAGAGCTATATCGACAGGCGCAGGTGATTGTAAACCGAGATGCCCCCTGGGTACCTCTCGTGCACGCCGCTCAGACAGCGGCCTTCACAAAGCGGGTGTCGGGTTTCAGGCTTCATCCTACCGGCANCAAATGGTTTCACAATGTGAAAATAGAGGCGAACCCTTAAGTGCACAGATTTCCTGCAACCTGAGTGAGCGATCCTTGCGGGTATTCATTATAAAACGACTTCTGATGTTGGTGCCGACCCTACTGGGCATACTCGCATTGGTGTTCCTGATGATCCACCTTGTCCCAGGTGATCCTGCACAGGNGATGCTCGGTGAGCGGGCAAGCGCAAAGGCCCTGGAGGCGCTACGGCACCAACTGGGACTTGACCAGCCGCTCCATATACAATTCGGGCGATATCTTGGTGACCTTGTCCAGGGCGACCTGGGACGTTCCATAAAATCCAGGGAAAGGATTTCAGTAGAACTGCTGGATCGATTCCCGGCAACGATGGAATTGACTCTGGTGGCAATGCTGTTCGCCGTGTCTTTGGGGCTCCTGGCTGGGATCATATCGGCAAACCGGCGAGGTACCTTGCTGGACTATGCGGGTATGACGGCCTCGCTGGCCGGGGTGTCCATGCCCATCTTCTGGCTTGGGCTGATGATGATCGTCACGATGTCTCTGATTCTGGGGGTATTCCCCGTTTCCGGCAGGTTAAGTCCACACACGTTTTTTCCCCACATTACGGGTTTTTATCTGATCGATAGTCTGGTTGCCGGTGACATCAGCGCTCTGGCGGATGTGATGTGGCATCTGATTCTTCCTGGTGTGACACTTGGCACTGTTCCGGCAGCAGTGATCGCCAGAATGACCCGTTCGAGTCTTCTGGAGGTGTTGAAGGAAGACTATGTGCGCACAGCCTGGGCGAAAGGACTTTCTGAGCGGGTTGTTGTTTTTCGACATGCTCTCAAAAACGCGTTCATTCCCATCCTGACAGTGATCAGTCTTCAATTCGGATATCTGCTGGGTGGTGCAGTAATCACGGAAACAATATTCGCCTGGCCCGGGGTTGGACGTTGGCTCCTACTCGCCGTAAATGCGAGAGACTTCAGGGCGGTTCAGGGTGGGGTGCTGCTGGTTGCTACCACGTTTGTACTGGTCAACCTGATTGCCGACCTCCTGTATGCATGGCTGGATCCAAGGATCAAGTACGACGCCGAAGAGGCGTAGATCGTCGCCCGTGGCAGGGAACTCCCACTATGCAATCNGACTGCACCCTTCATCNAGGAATACCAGGNCNCTCCAATCCGTTCTGGAAACGGCTCAAAAAGAACCGTCTTGCCGTGTTGGGAGGGGGACTACTGGGCTTTTTCCTTCTGGTCGCTGTGGGAGCGCCCATACTTGCTCCGTCGGATCCGCTTGCCCAGGACCTCTACAACCGCCTCAACCCTCCCTCCCTTTCACANCCTTTCGGCACCGACGATTTTGGGCGTGATCTCCTGAGTCGTGTGATTTACGGATCACGCATTTCTTTGAGAATCGGGACGGTGGCCGTGATGATCGCCCTGGTAGTCGGCAGCCTCGTGGGACTTGTTGCGGGATATTGGGGTGGCCTGCTGGATCAGCTGCTGATGCGGGNAATGGACTTGATGTTGGCATTCCCGAGTATCCTCCTCGCTATCGGGATCGTGGCTGTTTTGGGACCCGGTCTGGAAAACGCGATGCTGGCGGTTGGTACAGTTGCCGTCCCTCAATATGCCCGGCTGGTGAGGGCATCTGTCCTGACCATTAGAGAGCAGGAGTATGTTGCTGCAGCCCGGGCCCTTGGCGCAGGCGATTTCAGAATACTGTTTCTCGCAGTTCTTCCTAACTGCCTGGCGCCTCTGATCGTACAATCCTCTCTGGGGTTGGCCACGGCAATTCTAGATGCAGCAGGACTCAGCTTCCTCGGGTTGGGAGCGCAGCCTCCCGTTCCGGAATGGGGTGCGATGCTCAACGGCGGGCGAGAACTGATCCTCAGCGCACCATGGGTATTGACATTTCCCGGGCTGGCGATCTTTCTGAGCGTAATGGCGTTCAACCTGCTCGGTGACGGCCTGAGGGACGCGCTGGATCCACGGAGTTGACAACGTTTTGAGAACGGTTCCTGGGTGATTCTCAAGCCAGAACCTGTTTCAAGATTTATCTTCCTATCTGTATTTATTACAGTTATATACAACTTATTTATGTTACTAGGAATTCCGTCTTTCCGTAAGCTTCGGTTCCCCAGAAACCGTTTGACTTGCCCCACCCTGTAACCTATATTTTCTATTACACAGAAAGGAGGTGGTCTGATGACAGAAATGACCAGTGGAGGTGGCTGTAGCTAGGTGCGCTTCCAGGTGCGGGATATACATCTCGTTTGGTTGCGCGCCTGGCGAATCTAAGCAGTCACCGAACGACTAGCGATCCATCATTGTGACAGCACCCAGGCCAAATTCGGGTCCTGTGAGATGGAGGCTGTCGAGATATTTTGCGTCGCACGGAGATGTGTCCGGTTAGCCAGCTACCCGTCGTGCGGCGCATTTTTTTGTGCAGGAAGTGGTTACCCGATTACTTCTTGACAATGAATTGGCCTATTTATATCTTTGTAGGCTGAAATCTAGCCAAATACACGGTTTGAGAGGAGGTGAGTTCCGTACGGTGTTGGGGTTATGCAACACCTTGGTTTATCTATGGATACGATAAGCGCAAAAGTCAGCGAATTGGAGCGGAAGTGGTTTGTCGCGGACGCAGATGGTAAGGTTCTGGGCAGGTTTGCCAGTGAGGTCGCAAAGATCCTTAGAGGAAAGCACAAGCCCATCTATACAGCGCACGTGGATACGGGCGATCATGTTGTGATCATCAATGCAGAGAAGATCAAAGTAACTGGCAACAACAAACTTGAAGAAAAGTTTTATGCCAGGTTCAGCGGGTATCCCGGCGGTCTCAAGAAGAGGCCACTGAAACGAGTTCTCGAAACGCAGCCAACCTACGTTCTGCAGCACGCCATCAAGGGCATGCTTCCTAAGAACAGACTGGGCCGAAAGATGCTCAAGAAGGTCAGAATCTACGCGGGTTCCGATCATCCGCACGAGAGTCAGGGGCCCGAGTCGATTGATCTAGCCTAGAGGGCACCCGAGTGTCACTTTAAGAGATTTGAGAGGAGGTGAATCTGTGGCAGATATGCTAGCTTCCGCCACGGGTCGNCGCAAGACGGCTACCGCAAACGTCAAGGTCTTTCCCGGTTCAGGTACAATNACGATCAACGGTCTTCCGGTTTTGGACTATCTCAAACGAGAAACACTTGTGATGATTGTCGAAAAACCCCTGGAGGTGACCGACTCGGTTGGCAGTTATGATATTATCGCCAANGCAAAAGGTGGCGGACTATCAGGTCAAGCAGGTGCTGTCCGCCTGGGTATTGCACGTAGTCTCCTGGCAATCAACGAGGATTTGAAGAGGCCGCTGCGAAATGCAGGCTTGCTTACCCGTGATGCAAGAGAGGTGGAGCGCAAGAAGCCCGGTCAGCCCGGAGCACGAGCTCGCTTCCAGTTCTCAAAGCGTTAGAAACCCTCCGCAGTTCACAGTAACGGGACGTAACACGTCGTTGGAAACAAATCCACATGTGTCGTGATCACAGCCCGGGTGTCGGTGATACTCCCGGCAGGACTGTGAAGCGAAGGACACAGAGGCTAACCCGGTTCAACTGGAGGAATTCATGGCAGTTGTGACAATGAAGGAGCTATTAGAAGCGGGGGTTCACTTCGGGCACCAGACCCGTCGGTGGAACCCGAAAATGAAGAAGTATATCTTTACAGAACGGAACGGCATATACATCGTCGATCTGCAGAAGACACTTAAGCTGATCGAAGAAGCATACCAGGTGGTGCGGGAAGCGACCGAGAATGGCGAGCCCATCCTGTTTGTGGGCACCAAGAAGCAGGCCAAGGACGTGATCCNGCGTGAGGCGGAGAGATGCGAGCAGTTCCACGTTACGGAGCGGTGGCTGGGTGGTATGCTGACAAACTACCAGACAATTAGACAAAGTATCCGCCGGCTGGATGCATTGGACAAGATGAGTACAGACGGTACCTACGAACGTCTGACAAAAAAGGAAGTTCTTCATCTGGAGCGTGAGAGGGAAAAACTCCTGCGGGCATTGAGTGGTATCCGAAGTATGGGCAAGCTGCCGGGGCTGATGGTAGTGGTGGATACCAAAAAGGAACGCATTGCGATAGGCGAAGCTAGACGGCTCGAAATTCCCATTGTTGCCATTGTTGACACGAACTGCAATCCCGATGAAATCGAATACCCGATTCCAGGGAATGATGATGCCATCCGGTCCATTACCCTGATCACACGCCTCATCTCCGACGCAGTGCTGGAAGGCTTGAAAGCTAAGAGCGAGGTCGCAGAAGGCCGTAGTGAAGAGAGTGGGCGTCGCCCGGAGGTGGTTCCGGGAGAAGAGATTACAGAAATCACAGAATCATAGATAATCGTACTAAGGAATGGGTGGAAGACACCCGCGGGAGAAAGGAAATATGGCAATTTCTGCAAAAGATGTCCAAGAGTTAAGAGTGAAGACCAACGTCGGTATGATGGACTGCAAGCGTGCCCTCGAGGAAGCTGAAGGGGATATGGAAAAGGCCATCGAAATCCTCCGCACGAGGGGTATCGCGAAGANCNGAAGAGCNNNNTGGGCAGATCAGCCAAAGAAGGCCTGATCTCATCCTATATCCATACAGGCAGCAAGCTCGGAGTGATGATCGAAGTGAACAGCGAGACGGACTTCGTGGCCAGAACCGACGAATTCCAGGACTTCACCAGAGATCTGGCGATGCACATNGCGGCAAGTGCACCCATTGCCGTGAGCCGTGAAGATCTTGACCAAGCCGTACTGGAAAGAGAGCGGAAGATATACCGGGAACAAGCACTCGAAGAGGGGAAACCCGAAAACGTGGTTGACCGTATAGTGGATGGTAAGATCGAAAAGTACTATCAGGAAGTTTGCCTGATGGAACAACCCTACGTGAAGGATCCCGACAGGACGGTTAAGGACCTCCACAACGAGCTCGTTGCCAAGTGCGGTGAAAACGTTACGATTCGACGCTTTGTTCGTTTTGTTCTGGGTGAGGAGAGCTAGGCGAAACCGCTCGCTCGCCAGATACGGTCCAGGATCAGTAGCCAGAGCTAAGGGGGCCAACATGGTTGACGAGATTTACAGCGAGACGAAGAGCTCAATGCACAAGGCAATTGAGGCGTTCCAGCACGAAATCGCCCTGGTCCGAACAGGACGCGCGAGTGCCTCCGTGTTGGACGGTATTCGGGTGGAATACTACGGGTCGCAGGTGCCTCTGAACCAGGTCGCTACAGTAGGGATCCCCGAACCCAGGTTGATTACCATCCAGCCATGGGATAAAAGTGCAATTGCCCCGATCGAAAAGGCGATCCAAACATCTAACCTGGGTCTGGCTCCCTCCAACGATGGCACCATAATCCGGTTACCAGTCCCTCAGTTGACGGAGGAAAGAAGATCCGAGTTGGTAAAGGTCGTGCGGGGAATGGGAGAAGACTGCAAGGTATCCCTCCGAAATGCGAGAAGAGACGCAAACGATTTGCTGAAGGACGGTCAGAAAGAAGGGGAGATTCCCGAGGACGACGCCAAACGGGGGCAAGACCGGGTCCAGAAAATGACCGACGAATTCGTGGCGTCGGTGGACGAACTGATTACAGCAAAGGAAGAAGAGATCATGGAGGTCTGAAGTACCGCAACGACCTGTATAGTCCCATCGCCACTTTCCCCGATCGGAAGTGGCGATTTCGTTTGTGGTAAGGTGCTTTGACTTCAACAGGGTGAAGAATTATATTTTACGAAATGAACGAGCAGGGAGAAGCTGATTAAGATCCATACAAGTGGGTTGCGACTCGTGCGCCCACTACAAAACGAGGGGTAAAGGATACGATGGCAACAATCAACAAAAACTATGACAAACTATCGGCAGGATATCTCTTTCCGGAGATTACCAGAAGAACGAAGGCCTTTCTCGACACTCATCCAGGTGTCGAGGTGATGCGATTGGGCATTGGCAATACGACTGAACCACTGCCGAAGAGCGTGGTCACCGCCTTGCACGCGTCCGTCGACAGGTTGGCGGATGTCGATACCTACTCGGGGTACGCGGACGGGAGCGAGGGGGATGCCGAGCTACGAGAAGCGCTGGCTAGTCGGTATAGCAAGCTTGGTGTTTCTGTGGATGTCACCGAGATCTTTGTAAGCGACGGTGCCAAACCGGATTCCGCGAATATACAGTCAATCTTTGGAGTCGACAATGTCGTAGCTGTACAAGATCCGGCGTATCCAGTATACGTTGATACCAATGTGATNGCAGGAAGGACCGGCCAGGCCGTNGATGGCCAATATGANNGAATCGTTTACNTGNCTTGCACGGANGNAAACGGTTTCTTTCCAGATGTGCCGGAACAGAAAGTTGATCTGATTTATATCTGCAGTCCGAACAACCCTACCGGTGTCGTTGCAACCAAATCTCAATTATCGGCGTTGGTACAGTATGCCTCCGAACACAAGGCGGTAATAATCTTCGACGCAGCCTACGCGGCATACATCTCAGACCCCGCGCTTCCCAGGAGCATATACGAGGTGGAAGGTGCCAAGGCGTGCGCCATCGAGATCAATAGTTTTTCGAAGGATACAGGATTCACGGGAGTAAGGCTTGGCTGGACAGTCGTCCCGCAAGACCTTGTTGTAGAGGGTACCGACCCGGGACGTGTGAATGCTCTCTGGGGACGGCGACAGAATACGATGTTCAACGGAGCCTCAAACATCGTTCAGGGCGGCGCACTTGCAGCCTTTACTGAAGCCGGGGCCAAGGAGTGCGCTGAGATGGTCGCGTATTACATGGTCAATGCACGCAGAATTCACCAGGGGCTCGAAGGCATTGGCCTGAAGGTGTTCGGCGGCGCCCATGCGCCGTTCCTCTGGATGAAGGTGCCTGACGGCATGAGCTCTTGGGACTTTTTCGACAAGCTGCTTTCCGAGGCCCACGTGGTGGGTACGCCTGGATCCGGATTTGGCCCAGGTGGAGAAGGGTATTTCAGATTGAGTGCATTTGGTCACCAAGAAGATGTGGAACGAGCCGTAAAGAGCATAGAACAGAACCTAGACCTCTGAAGGACCTAAGGATACACCCTAGAATGTTCGTATTTTTGAAACTCCTCCTCTCCTGCGTGTTCTGCTTTGCAGCGGGAGAAGGGGATGAGAAAAGGACCACCAAGACCAGCGTCGCCTTCCGTTTCGAGTCTGCATTTGGCGGCAAAGGAAGTGGGGTCGGGAGATTGCACAACGCTTCAGGTATAGCGCTGGATCCCGTGGGGACCATCTATGTGGCAGACACGGGAAACAACCGGGTACAGAAGTTCGATTCGGAAGGGGAGTATATCGCGGAGGTCGGCGATTTCGGATGGGAACCCGGTCAGTTCAACAATCCGTCTGGGGTGGCAACCGGAAGAAGCGGCCTGGAGATCTATGTAGCAGACAGCCAGAACAACCGGATCCAAATCTTCAGCCCCCATTTCGCCCTGATTGCGATCGTGGGAGGCCGAGAGGCCGAAGGCNCGATACCCCTGGGAAATTTGAGCGGCATTGCTATTTCCGCAGATGGTGAGATCTATGTCTGTGATCAGGATGCGGATCAGGTTGTTCAGATCAGTACGTTCAGTCGAACAGATCGGAGCTTTGGCGGATACGGGTACGGTGCGGGCAACATCCAGCGTCCACTGGGGCTGGATGTGGGCAGCAAGGGGGAGGTGTACGTTTGCGACAGCCACAATGACCAGATCACTGTGTTCGATCGGTTCGGGAATTACAGCCGTGTTCTCGGAGAAGGCGCCCTATCGTCACCATCGGGAGTTTCAGTTGGTCCAGAGGAGACACTGTTCGTAGCGGACACGGGACATCACAGGATTATTGTATTGAATCGCAAAAAGGGAGATGTGGTCGGATCGATAGGCGGCCCGAAGGCGGGTGCTGAACCCGGCACCTTCGATTCACCCAGGGACCTTGTTCTGGGCAGGGACAACTCGCTATACGTTCTGGATACCGGAAACCACAGAGTCCAGAAATTCAAGGTGCTCGTGTTGCGCCGATAGGTGGAAGATGATTCGATTTCCAAACAGGATGTTCCGACTCCACACGGGATATCCTGTTTTTTTTACCCTTTTTCTCCTGGCAGGATTCGATCCAGCGCCAAAAGAGGGATCGGCCCAGACACACGATCCTGAAGCGTTGTCGACATTCGATGTAGAGCGCGTCCTGCGTGCAGACGGCAGCCTAGGTCCCTACCTGTTGTCGGACCGCCAACTCCACGAGAAGAGCGAACGGGTTTGGCTGGATGGCAAGGTTCAGGACCGAGAAAAGGACTATCAACTCGACTACGAATCAGGACATCTGCTGTTTTACAGGGAGATCCGGAGAGGCGTCCGAATACGGGTCAGATTCAGACAAACGCCTCTGGTGTTACGCGAGAGCTATCGTATCCACCAAAGGGTTCCGGTAAAGGAGGTGCAGTCTGGGGATTACTTGCCCCCCAGGAAAGATAAAATTGCAGATCGGGTAAACTATCGACGGAAAGGGACGCCCGGACCACAACTCGAGATCGGTGGAGCAAAAACCATCAGGGTGGACTTCGGTGATGGTGGTAATGGCGCTCTCAGTCAATCTTTGAGGATCAACCTTTCAGGCGAAGTGGCGAGAGGAGTGCAAATGGTTGCTCTTCTTTCCGACCGCAACCTTCCCCTCCAATCCAGCGGTGCCACCCGGACGCTAAAGGACTTGGATAAGGTTTTATTCAAAGTTTCGTCTAAATCCATTTCGGCGGAGCTCGGAGACATTGAAGTCGTTCTGGACGAGACGACATTCGGGAGGTACAGGAGGCGTCTTCAAGGTGCGCATCTTGCCTTCAAAGGCAGGGGTCGAGACGTGAGGATGTTCGGCGCCGTCTCACAAGGCAGGTGGGTTACCAATCGTATTTCGCCCATCGAAGGGTACCAGGGGCCTTACCGCCTAGCGGGCGGCGGGGGCGCTTATGCTGGACAGATTGTTGCGGGCTCAGAGCGCGTTTTTCTCAACGGGAGGAGATTGCGCCGTGGGGAGGGACAGGACTATACAGTGGACTACGAACAGTGTGTCCTCACATTTACCACTGGCCAACTTATCACAACCCAAAGCCGAATCAGTGTGGCGTACCAGTATCATGATGGTGCAAACTCGCGACGTCTGCTCGGTACAAGAGGAAAGGTGGACCTTGCAGACGACAAGTTCAACGTGGGTGCAACTTTTCTACGAGAGTCGGACCGAAATACGGCCATACAGATTCCTAGCGGCGGACGACCGGTCTCGGCGCGTCACCAGGTTGCTGTACTGGATGCAGCCTTTTCTCCCGTCAGCGGGGTTTCAATATCCGGCGAGATGGCGTTGAGCAGNAAAAACGAGCCACAAGGCATAGAAGCAGGCAGCGAAGGTACTCAAGGTGAGGCCTTCAAGCTCAATCTGGATCTTTGGCCAGAAAACCTGAATTTGGGCGGCAGAAACCTGGGGCGGTTCCGGTTGACTGGCTTGTACAGACAGGTCGGCGCGGGCTATTCCGGATTCGACCGGTTGGAACACATAGATCAGGAGGGAAGATGGGGATGGCAGTCGACACTTGAAACAGGAACGGAGAAAGCGGGGGAAATGAGCCTGGAGTATGCGGTTCGTCCGGGGGCAAGACTGAATCTTGCGTATGGACGCAGAAAAGGACTCGCCTCCTCCTCAAGGAAAGAGATGGGCCTACAGATATCAGACGCAAGGCTGCCAAGGCTAAGCTATCGCTACGAGGACATTTTGCAGACGGGCGGCAGTATGGTTCGAAATCAGGGGAGGGCTTCCGGAAAATTCTGGCGCTTGAGTCCGGGCTTCAGATTCAAAACGGAATCCGCCCGAGGCAAGGCTGTGGGGAGCGCTATGTTGTTTTATGCTACGCAGCCTCGTGCCAGCCTCCTTCCTGAAGGCATTCAGACCCAGGAAGCCACCTGGGACGTCGGTATCCGTACCAGACGCTTTCTAAACATGAATTCTGCTTTCACCATCAGGCAAACGCGTCTGTTCGAGGGAACCTGGCAGGACAGTGTGAGGGGGTGGACACTTCGCCAGGAAACGGGGATGTCCAACTGGTACGGATTGTCCTTCTCGGCGGACTACAGCCACAGCAAAGTGCGGGTTCCTCGGCAGGATACCAAAGACCGATCAACCGACCTGGCAAGGGTAAGACTGGGGCTCAATCGGGGGCTCCTGTCTCACCAGATGTCCTATCGAATTTCCAGCACAGGGGCCCCAAACCGTGCGCCAACATTTGTATACGTAGGGTTCGGATATGGCACCCACGTTTGGGAAGACGTGGACCGTGACGGTCTGAAGGATCCTGAAGAATTCGTCCCGGAAGCAGAAGGTGAGTACNANCAGTACTACGGTCCGGTTTCAGGATTCACACCGGTTAGGGAAGCTGCTTTGATGGTGCGGACCGATCTCGTGTTCAAACGGGTGATTCGTTCATCGGACGNGGGATGGCGAAGGCTCGTCTCGGGCATTACCGCAGATATATCGTTTCAGTCTGACCGGCAAATAAACCCAGACTCTGAGGGTGTGGCACCCTGGGATCTGGGTTCATTCCGATCCGGGTCGGAGGTTATCAATGGCAGACATGACATGAAAGGCCGACTTTACTTGAACCGATATAGCCGCCATCTGTCATTCCGGATAACCGGACTGCGAAGGTCCCGAGTGGACAGGATGTTCAGGTCACATGGTGTGGGAGATCAATTCGAAGGGGCGTTGATGGTGAAGGGACACGTGGCCCGTGATTTGGATCTGGAAGTAGAAGTTATTCGTGGAAGACGCGATCGGGATGGCGCGACCCTTTACACATACGCATCGCGAATGGAGAGGCTGGACTTCAGAGCGTCCTGGAGGTCAAAGAAGGGATGGCAGGGCGGTTTGAAGTCATCCGCAGGGAGGGATCGGGAGTCACTGAGGGGACTGGCTGTGNGCTTCTTCTCCTTCCGGCCGGAGGTAATCAGGGCGCTGCCGGGTCGAGGCCGCGTTCGGACCAGTATAGAATGGGCCCGGGTCAGCAGCAATCAAGNCGTTCCCATTTTCCTGGGCCTGGCGGAAGGCCGCCGGGTTGGAGACAATGTGAGCTGGCGCGCCGTGGCGGACTATCGCCTCGCCCGTTCCTTGACCGCCANGGTNTCTTACGATGGCCGCAAACGTCCGGAACGTCCCGTACTTCACATGGGCAGGTTGGAGATGCAGGCGATTTTTTAACACCCAAGGAGTTTCCACTGAGATGTTTTTACATCTGACCATTTATCTGCTGTTTGGTGTCTTTCTCGGTGTCGTCTCGGCAGAAGATCGCCAATTGGTTCACTCCGTCGAAGTCGTGGGATCGTCAGGTATGATGGCCTCTCGCGCAAGGTCCTTGCTCGTCACCCGACCAGGGATGTCCATTGACAGCCTGATGATCAAACAGGACATGAAACGCCTGCTAAAGGGGTATCAGGAGATCGGGTANTGGCAGGCTTCGGTACAATTCCCTGAAGTCCACCACCANACTGGTCGTGTGGTGTTCCGGGTGGATAGTGGCGAGGTCACCAGGATCGGCCGGGTTGTGCTTGAGGGAAATCCTCACGTCTCCAAGGATTCTCTGATGTCAGTGATAACTGCGGGTCTGGGCGCGCCTCTGGTCAGTGCCAGGTTGGAGAATGACCTGATGGAAATGCTGGCTCTCTATTCGAATGCTGGCTATCCCTACTGTGCGATCGATCCGAGTGTGAATCTGCTGCCCGGTCAGGATTCTGTAACTGTAAAGTATGCTTTTACTGAAGGGCCGTTTGTTAGAATCGATGCCATTCGTTTTGAGGGCAATAGGGTGACCCGGAAGGATATTTTGCTAAGAGAGATGCGAGTCAAGGAAGGCGAACCGTACATCCAGTCCAGGATCGACCGCGGCATGAAGCATCTCCGCAAGTTGTCCTTCTTGATGGAGGTGGACGACCCGGTGCTCGAGGAGGAGAAGGACGGATCGACTACCCTGGTTGTAACACTTCGGGAGGCCCCTTCAGGACGGCTCGAGGGTGGGATTGGTTATGCTCCGGATACGGGGGAAGCGGGACTGACTGGCCTGTTTGCACTGGAGTTCGACAACTTCCAAGGATCCGCCAGGTCAGGGAAAGTCTTGTGGGGAAGACAGGGACGTTCTACTTCCCACCTGGGCCTTTCCTATCTGGAACCGTGGGTTCTGGGAAGCCCGGTTTCGGCAGGCATAATACTGGCGATGCAGCAGAGGCCCTCTTACAACGAACACCGTATTGATGCCTTCGCAGAGCTGAGCCTGGCACCGGGGACAGGTCTGCGTATGGGTGGATACTATGAAGAAGTAAGGCCGGATTCCACGGGAGAGAGAGTTGTCTTCGGGAGCCGGGTAAGGGGGCTGGAAGGGCAGGTTGAATACGACGGGCGTGATGAACCTTTCAATCCAAGGCATGGCGTGCGGACGTCTGCCCGGGTGTCGTGGGGAAGTGTCAGTTCCGACAGGACAAGACGGGATCGGACAGAAGTTCAGGGCCACCTGGATACATTTCTTCCAATGGGTCGCCGGTGGGTGTCGGCACTGTCTCTGCATGCTGCCGCAGTCAGTCAGTCCGACGACGTTCCTCTGGAGGCGAGACTGAGACTTGGTGGTACAAAAACTATCCGCGGTCAGCGTGAAGAGGCATTCCTAGGGACTGAGGCCNTGTGGGGGAACCTAGAGTGGCGCTATATCCTGGGCCGACGTTCTCGCGTCTTCCTATTCCTGGATGCTGGAGTAGTGAATGACCCGGTCGAATCCGGGAAGAGCAGGTGGTTGACCCCCCTTGGATTCGGCGGCGGTATTCGGGCGATATCGGGTCTGGGGACACTCGGTCTGGACTATGGGTTAGGAAAGGGCGAGGGACCGGGACAGGGGAAAATACATGTGCGGATGGTCAATGAGTTCTGAAAAGTAAGGGATTGCAAAAGCGGAGTTTTTCTGTAAAGGGGCGGCGGAGATGATGCCCCTTTTGTGTTTGGCTCAGAATGGAAACAGGATAGGGGTGTTTTCATCCGATAAGGTACTGCCATACTCACAGACCTCGAAGGCTTCGGCGTATCGAACACGCGATCCTTTATCTTCGCCGTAGTGATCGATGAGCAGGTCACGGTAACGATCTGCGATATCGGCGAATCTTGTCAGCCGATGCTCAAGCCACCTGCGACGGTCTTGGTTGGACTCTGGGACTTCCTCGAGACGTCCGGAATTGTAGGGCAACCACTCATACATCTGGCTGCCGTGGCAATGGAGCATATCCATCTTCTTTTCCACCACATCGTCGATGTCGATTGCCACCTGTGGAGAGAACGGTGTGGGTTTATGGAAGCTGTCGCTCAGGTAGGCGATCACCGGATTGTGCNAGAGCGCCGGGGTATCGGTGCATATGTTGGGCACGGTGACCATATAGGCCGCGTCCTGAATCAGGGTGGAGGTATATCTGTGGTCTGGATGGTAGTCGTTTGGGCGGTGCGTCAGAATCAGATCAGGAGTATAAGTTCGGATCATCCGGATGATCTTCTTGCGATTCTCCAGATTCGGCTCGAGTTCGCCATCGTGGTTTTCCATCACATGATATTCGATACCTGCGATGGCACCCGCCGATTCGGCCTCTGCTTTCCTCCGCCTGGCGAGTTCTATTCCTCCGATTTCATGGTGTCCAGCATCTCCATTGGTCAGAGACACGAAACGAACGTTGTAGCCCAGGGCAGCATATTTTATGGCGATTCCGCCGGCTTTGATGTCACAGTCATCGGGATGAGCTCCGAAGACCAGGATTCTCAAGGACTTGTCCGACATAATGTGTGACCTCCATGGATCATCGATTAGAATGCTTCATGCGTTGTACCGTGCGCAAATCTCGANCGAGCCGTGATCGTCAGAAATTGNGACGAGCGAGACTCCTTCGCCGTACCGGTTGCAGGCGTGTGTGGATACGGGTTGTTCATTTACCGACACATTGACCAGAGAGGCGTCCTCGAATTCATCGGGCAACAGGAAGCGCAGGTCTTCGTGACCGACCTGCCCGATCAGTCTAAACCGAAGGTGCCGCCCTGACCAGGTCAACTCCTCGATATGCCAGCTGTCCCTGGCGTCCCAGAACGCGACCCACTGGTCGAAGGACCATACGGGCAAGCCCATTTTNTTTGCCTGAAGCAGGAGCTCTTTGCCCTGGTCGCCTGAGAATCTAACCCAGTTGCTCGGATGAATGCACACGCCATATGGAGTATGGTATCGTTCGGTAATGTCGGTAAAAATACGCTTAAGNGTCCGGGCGAAAACTTCGGGAGAAATTTTGAATGAATAATCATCGCAACCGAACATACCGTCATCGGTCAGGTGGGTGTGTTGCTGATAGACGTCGTAGATTCTGCCATCGGGCAAACAGAATCGGGATGGGAGCGCTCCGCCAAATGCGGCATATGGAGCACCTTCACGATCGCTCTTGTACGTGCCCGAAAAGTAGTTCGCGTCCATTCTCACACCCAGGCGTTCCATCACCTCAACAGGTTCCATATACCCAGCCCAGGCCGTACAGTGGTTCCGCAGTGAAACAGATGGACAACCGAACATCTTATCGAAGAGCTTGATCTGGCGCTCGAATTCCGCAAGACGCGCCGGGATCGGATGGCCATCGAGAGGCCTGAGGTTCGGATGCGGACCAATATGGTGGTGTCGNCGGTAACGTTCAGCATCTTCGGGGGTGGAGTGGGTTTGGGTGGGTATGATATACAGGTTCATTTTGCCGCCAAGATCAGCGACACACCCCAGTTCATCGTCATTCCATGCAACCTGGGCNAAGTCCTCATCCCCCGAGTAGAGGAGAATGCCGGGCGCCTCGCCNGGAAGGTGAGAGACAAGNGGAACCGGAGCCCGTGAATACCGTAGACACAGGTCTACCAACACGCGAGACATCAGGTCCGCGTAGGGGATCCACCCGGCATCATGAGGACCAACATCCGAAGCCAAATGGGATGGTCGGACACAGGCATCGCCTTCCGGGATGAATTCTGATTTTCCAGGATCTCCCTGACGGAGCAGTAGGACGCAAAGCGGCAGGTCGAATGAGAAGCAAACGAGTCGACCTTCTCCAATGCCAGTTTCGGCAATGCCGACTGTTTCACCTTCGAACCGTCCGGGTAGAGAAAGGTAGGCAAGTCCCGTCGCGTTTTCCTCAAGCTCGTAGCCTTCCGCACTCCCCACAACGGGCAGCAACTCACCAGCGAGACCTGCGGCGGGGTATCTGGTAAGCCTGAGGCGCAAGGGTGTCTCTTTCACGCCCAGACGCTTCAGCCCCGCAAGTGTGGTGAGCGTTTCTCCCGGTCGGAAGCAGATGGCCGTGCCGCCTCTTCTGGCGTATTCTGCGATCGCCTTTTCCGGACGGTTGTCCGAAACCGGTACGACGGCAATCGGGTACTCGGCGGGATCCAACCCAGACGCCTGATCGAAGGTAAGAGTTTGGACAAGCCGCAGACCCCATGTCTTGAAGATCTCTCCGAGGTAGGGAGAGAGATCGGGCGTATTGGATAGAAGAGCGATTCTCACGGTTATGACTCAGTCGGCATCTCGCCTGCAGCTCTTTTTGCACCCGGCCTAAATTCTGGCACACGTAAAGGCTTAGAATCNTGGTCGATGGATTCCGCNGCAAGGATCGCAGGTGCTGCCGTTTCNATGGCCTTGTAGACATCGAACTCAAAAGCGGTCCCTTTGAGCACTGCATCTCGGAACGTTGCGTGCACATAGTAGTCCGCATCGCCGTGACCCGATTGGCGCGCTTCTCCAGGCGCATCGGAACGTTCGAATCGCCAGTCGATCTCGGCCATATCGTGCATCTGGGCATCCGCGAACCACAACATCGGTTTTCCTCTTTCTGATCGCTTCCATTCCAGACATCCTTCTGTTCCCATCACCTGGTACCAGTGATGACCTCTTCTGCTGGGNACCTTTTGCGTGAAGCCCGTGGCCATTCTTAGGATGGCGTCCTTCTCGGTCTTCATCAGTGCTACCTGGATATCCGGCTGACCTATCTCCGGATGCGAGTAACTGGGTGCATTGGTGCTCATTGCCGTAACCTGAACGACACGGTCGTCCAGGACCTTCAACATCGGGCTAAGTTCATGCGGTAAGTAGTGGATGGGCGGCATTTCATGCAGCCAGGTTGGCTCGGCTTCCGGATGGTCCTTCAGCTCTTCAATGGGGTAGGGCGTGCCAGTATTTGGATCACGGAAAAACTGTCGCGTCCCGTAGTACCCGATGTACTGCCCCTCGCAGAACGTCACCCGGCCGAGTCGTCCTCGATTCACCAGGTCTCTCCATGCATCGACGAATCCCCAGTACCGCGTTTGCTCGCCCAGGTGGTAGACCAGGCCTGACTTCTCCACCTGCGTGACGATTCGCCAGCAATCTTCCATGGTATGAGCAGCCGGGACCTCGGAGTTGACGTGTTTGCCCGCTTCCAAGGCCGTGGCCGCAAGCGCACCCTGTTCAGGGCAACGGACACAAAGCGTGATCGCGTCCACATCCTTATCGGCCAGGATGTCTTCGTAATTTCCGTAGGCCGTGACAGGAGATTCGAGCAAATCCAATGCGGGCCTGTGTAATGCCTGGATGGGGTCACAGATCGCGGTGATGCTGTATCCATCCAGTCTCTGAAGCAGTCGTGCCCAGTGAAGACCTCGATGCCCCAGGCCCACCAAGCCAACACGGATTTGGTCCATTGAAACCCTTCCGGCTAATTAACCTGTTGGCCGATTTTGCGAACTTCTGCTGAAAATACAAGCCTTGAACAGTGGCTGAAACAGTTTAATCGGAAGATGACACCTCCCCTTCACTTGTCGATTCATCCGCGCTGGACCACAGTTCCTTGGGATTTGGACCATATTCATTAGCGCCTCGTTCACTATCCGTTACCAAGAATACCAAAAGCCCAATTGCGCCGACGAATGGGACCAGGGCGATCAGAAGCCACCATCCACTGCGCCCCGTATCGTGCAGTCTTCGGAAGTATACCGAGAGCATAGGGATAATCACACCGAGATAATAGAGTGACGTCAATATACCACCGACACCCAGAACGAAGTCGAGGCCGCTCAGGACAAGGATTATGATGGTATTGAACAGTGTGAAGTACCAGAACTCCTTCCGCCTCGCCCTACCGCTGAATACCGCGTAACTCTTCAGACATTTGATATACCATTCCATAATTCCCTCCCGGAAACAGGGTTGGTACTTTCCTTGCTGATCTGCAATCGATACTCAACAAAAAAACGCACAACTCGATGCCCGAAATGTGCCCATAGATCCTCAGACTTCTGCTTTCAACCCATCCCTAACCGGACCGAATTGCTCAAGCGAAAAACAAGACCCTCTAATCCCCAATGCAAGCAGAATCGAACTTTGTGCTGTAGAAGGTGACAACTGATCCACGCTATTTTCAGACGCGACTGAAACAGTAAAGGCCAGGGATCAAGAAGATCCCTGGCCTTCATCACAATCTCTTTTGTCCCAGACTCATTTCTCCTTCTTCAGTACCGCGAGTATTCTCTGCCCTTCAAGCGTCTGGTCTACAAATGTTACCAGGGTCTGACCCGATGGTCCTTTGCTCACCTCGTACTCTTTCCCTTTACTAAGCTTGCCGTGGCGATCGGCCAGAACATCAAGCTCTCCTGGAAGCGCAAGGGTTTCGCCCATCGAAATCCTGAGAACGCCACTCTTGTTCTTATCGTCCGTCACGTCCGGAAACCCGATAAGCTTAAAATTCTTTCTGAAGAACGATCGGCCTGTCTTCAGATATCCTGCCTCCTTCAAATCTGCTTCGCGACCCACATACACGAGTACAGAAGTCGCCGTCTCCCTCATCGTCTTAGCCTGTTCCATCGCCTCTTCGAGGCTGGACTCCAGGCGAACCAGACGCGTCGTCTTCTCGTAAAGTGCAGTGTTTATCTTGTCGACCTCGAGCTTGAGTTCCTTGACTTCCGTCTTGGCCTTTTCCTTGTCCAACTTGGCCTCTGTGAGTTCTGAAACCAGCTTCTTGTTGAGCGCCTGTTGCTCCTTATACAACGACTTATATTCCCTTAGCTCATTCGTCACATTGTGGAGTGATGAAAGTAACCGTCTGTTGGAAGCCCTTGCGCTGTCCATCTGGGATCTAACGGTATCGAGCCTCCCGTTGAGACCGTCCACCACCACATTCAGCGAATCGATCTGCCCGGTGTACATCTCCACTTCGGACTCGAGCTGAACCACGTAGGGATCGACCTCCGGCTCTCTTGGCATGAAAGCAGCAATCAGAATGATTGCAAGCACTACGGCCACCGCGCCAACGATCAGGATGATCTTCTTTCCGTCACCAGAGGTGACGTTCCCGTTATCTACGGGCGCTTCCTTCTCGTGGTCTTGCAGAGATTCATCCCCATTGCCTTCAGGTGTTTCATTTTCGTTGCCCACAAATGCCTCCAAGACGCTCTTTGTATAATGCCACCTCTGTCTGGTCGTATTTCAAAATAGTCCCTATCCACACAAGGGGCAAGCAGAATCCTTACTTTTTCCCAGGAACAGGAACGCGATGGTGCTTCAGCACCTTCCTGAAGATCGAATCGATGGACGCCTGTATGGTCTCCATCGACGCCGACTGCAGCACCAGCCTCTTCATCAGCAGATCCTGCGCAGTGTAGGTATTTTTCAGTGCAGCCTTCGACCTTTCGCGCTCCTTCTGCAGTTGCGTGTTGGCCCGCTTGAGATCGGCCTTTCTGTTGACCAATTCCTCCTTGGTCTTCGATAACATGGACTGGGTGGTGCCCAACTGAGACTGGATCATCTGCAGTTCTTGCGATTCCTGGCTCAGTCGCATTTGTGTGGACTGGTGGAGCGCCCGGGCGGTATTCATACTGTCCACGTAGGCATTGTGTGCAGCCGCCTCCTTGATCAGTTCCGCCTGGGTGTCCCGCAGATCATTTCGAACGTTTGCGAGCTCTTTCCGGGTCCGAACATGCTGCGCCTTCTCGGTTTGTAAATCGCCTCTTACCTGCCACTCCGTCTTTGTCAGATCTGCCTTTTCCGCTACCTGGCCGAACAGTTTTTGGGTCTGCTCATTTAACTTTTCGCGAAAATTCTCAACAGACTTGTCCAACCGTTCACGCGTGTCCTGGAGTGCTGCCTCCTGCTGAGTGGAGGACGTCTGTAGCACCAGAAAAATAAACAGGCCTGAGACCACGCTCACGTAGCCACCAAACCCAATCAAATGCTTATTCTCGAGTGGCTGTACCCATTTCAAAAGCGCCAAAACGACGCCCCAGATCAGAATCAGAGCGCCGCCGATGGTCATCAGAATGACGTTCATAGACTGAACCTCTTGTTATTTCGTTGATTGTGTACTTAATATGGATAAGGTGAGAAAATAGGCAGGAATCGTCAAGAGGAATATCGGTGAATAAATCCAGGGAACATCCGTTTGTCCATACCTCAATATCAGAACAATGTCGCGAGGTGAGAAAGGTCATTCGGGACGGGGCACACAGTGGGGAACCGCAGTAAGTGCTTGTAAACCGGACACTCCTGGATGCCAAGCGATCGAGGTTGGGTGTCCTGATGATGGGATCACCGGCACATCTCATTACGTGGGGATTGTGCTGATCTGTCAAGATGACCAACAGGTTTGGTTTCTGGGACATCCGGATTCACCCCTTTTAGTAGAAAATTTCACACGTATGTGGAATATAGGCGGCACTGAGGGGAATTGCAATGTGGTTGAATTGTCTAACGCTAGCTTTCGGTATGCGGAAGGACCAGAAGGTCCGGGAATTCCCGTTGGAGAGCCGGAACATCTCAAGTGAACACAGAGTATTGTGCTGACAAAAAAAACAGGGGCCGCCAATCTGGCGACCCCTAAATTCGGTTGTCATCAACTCTTTACAAATACGGTGTAAGACGCTTGCTCAGCGAAGGTTGCCGGAGCTTGGTAAACGCATCTTCCTTTAGCTGGCGTACACGCTCACGGCTGATCCCCAGCCTGGAGCCGATCTGCTGATAGGTTGATGGATTGCCGTCTTCCATCCCAAAATACAGGTTGAGGATCTCCTGGTGCCGGCAAGAGAGCTCGCCCAGAGCGTCTGCAACATCCAGTCCCCGGGACTTGGCAAAGTAATCTTCATCAGGGGAGACGGCCTGGGGGTCGGGGAGTGTATCCCCCAGGCTGACCTCCCCCTGATCTTCAAACAGGGTCGAATCCAGAGATACCGTGTTCGCAACCGCGCCCAGCGTGTGGGTTACCTTCTCGGGGGGCAACACCACCTCTTCGGCAATCTCCTGCGTCGTTGGTTCACGTTCCAGGTCTTTGGCAAGGTCATCCTCCACCTTACGCAACCGACTTAGATCGTTTAGTACATTTGCAGGAACACGAATGGGTCTTGTTTGGACTTCAAGTGCTTTCAGGATATTCTGCCGGATCCACCAAACAGCGTAAGTGATGAATTTGCAGTTTTTTTCGCGACGGAACTTTCTGGCGGCCGTTAGAAGACCGCAATTCCCTTCGTTGATCAAATCGGCCAGGGGCAGTCCCTGATTCTGGAAGCCCTTGGCTACGTGGATGACGAACCGGAGGTTGGCGTTGACCAACTCCTCCACGGCTCTGCCATCTCCTGCGTCAACCCGTTCAGCCAGGACACGCTCCTGAGCGGCACTGATCTGAGGGTGACGATCCACCTCTTTGAAGTAATAGGCAAGAGACTTATCCTCTCCGAATCTGGAGCTCTCTGTGGTTGCTGCAATCATCTTTCCATCCTCCGTAACTGAAGTGACCAGACCCTATCGAACCTTCCTCACTTAGCTGATGTACTGTTCTTCAGCCCACGTGACAATATAGTGCACATATGTGCACAAGTCAAGCAAATTTCTTGTTTGCTGCAATTTTTTTAACTACCTTGCAATTCAACACCAGCTCGTCTGCCGAAACCCGGAAAATCATCTCGGGAATACACTTAATATTTTAATTTTATTAACGTTACAGGAGATCCATTATGGCCAAAATAAAGCTCGGGATCATCAGATGCGATATGCACGGGATGTATTACGGGGCCTTGATGGCGGATCACGATCCCTATCGCCTCCAGAAGCCTGTGGAGGACCCGACAAATCTGCCATACAGCTGGATGACAGGTGGTGCACACTTCTACTTCTATACATTCTATAGTGATCCCACCCGGATGACCATACCCTCTCTCCACGAATTCGAGATCACTCGCGTTTGGGACGAACACCCCGAAGCCGCCCAGGCATATGCTGAGGTGTTCACGTCGCAGCCGAAGGTATGCGACAGCTACGACCAGGTCTCAGATGATGTGGACCTGGTCCTCGTTGCCGACTGCAACTACGAAGGCGCTGACCATCTGGAACTGGCCAAACCGGGACTGGAGAAAGGTGTCGCCACCTTCATAGACAAGCCCCTGTCCAACAACCTGGAAAACGCGACGGCCATTCTGAATCTCGCTGAGACACACAAAGCACCCTTGCTCTCCCTTTCGATCCTCGGCCGACTCCCACACGCGAAGCGATTCGCCGCCCGGTTCCCTGAACTGGGGAAACTGGAGTACGTATCCATTCGTGGTGGCGGGCCCACCCTTGCGGGGCAGATCCACGCGATCTCCCTAGCCCAGAATCTGTTCGGCACAGGGGTAGAGTCCGTGGAATCGATGGGAGAGAACGAACGCGGATTCATGCACCTGAACTATCCGGAATCACCCACACAGCCACGTTGTGGCGTCTCTCTGAACTGCGACACCGGCGAAACCTACCATTGTGCATTCTATGTGAGCGCATTTGGTCCTCAGGCTGCGATTCACTCCGGAGATATGGGCGATTTCGAATTCCCTCACGGTGCACACGAAATCATCAAGAGTATCAAGGAAATGATGGACAGTGGAAAGTCACCTGTACGCGCCAATGAGATGTTGGAGAACATCGCTGTAGCCACTGCGGCCAGCGAAGCCCATAAGACGGGAAAACGTGTTTCACTCGCCGAGGTCGGATACGAAGGTTAGTATCACACTGGTAAATCAAGAGTGGCACGGCCTGATTCCAGGCCGTGCCACTCTTGATTTGGATTTCGGTGGATTCTACAGTTCGACGATCAGCCTTGTCAGCTCCTTTGCTCGATCGGACAGCGCATCATATACCTTTCGCGGCAGCAAATCCTCTTCCCTGTACCGGTTGAACCAGGGAGCGGCGTACCCAACGCTCGTCATCGGCCGGATCTCCTCCGAGCGGTTCTCAGTCCCGCCGTGCCAGCACCGAATATCTCGAATAATCGCGCTTCCCGCAGGACCACACAGAACCGAATTCTGCATCCACTCCGGTTCCTCGTCCAGACTCGGAATCGGCTCTCGGGACCGGTGTGTACCCCTTACAAACCGGGTGGCCCCATTGATCACCTTGAAATCCACCATCGGGAAATTCACCACAATAATCGGCGTCGGAAGATCCATAATCGTGACACGGCCGTGTGGATCTGAAATCACATCACCGATATCTGCGTGAAGTTTCTGGATCTTTGCCCCTGGCAAAGAGTAGTCGCCTCCCCCGCCCCAGCAGTAAAAATCTGAACTTCCCCAGATCTTCTCCAGAATCGGCAGCACGGTCGGCAGATCGATCAACTGACACCATTCGGGGTGATGCAATTGAGGACCGAAAGAGTACCTTGCGAATCCACGATTGGCCTCATCAAGCGGAATCGCTGTCGTCTGCTCCTCAATCACCCTGGAAGCGCCCTCTTGAGCCAGGGCGAATTGATCAGGAGCCAGTGCCTCTTTCACCACGACGAATCCATCCTGGTGAAAAATGGTAGTGGCCCTATCGATCTCTGTCGGGTCGACCAGTTCTAGTTCCAGCATAGCTGTCTCCTGGACAAAAAAAAGCGCCTAACCCACCAGGTGCCGAAGTTATTGACGAAGTTCCACAAATTAATGTGGAATAACTTCCGTTTGGGCCACCCTTATGTAGATTCAAGGCACTTTTAGAGATACAATCTCCGCAACAAATATAGCCATTCCGGGTGAGAAATCAAGGGGATTCTGGGTTGCGGAAAGGCACTGAGCACGGACCTCGAGATGTGGGTATATTTCTGTAGCAAGAAGCTGAAAAATCGTGCGTGACTCACCCGTTTTTGCCCTCGACCCTCGCCTGGAGCCGGGTACCAAAGTTCATTCCTGCGATGTCCAGTCGTTTCCCCAGAATCCCCACTCCAATACCAGTGTAAACCAGATAGTCTGGAAGCAAGTCCATATCCAGGTGACTTCTCCAACAGATAGCGTCGGTTGTCACACCCCTGTGGACAGCCACATATCGTTCAGGATTTCCCAGGTGTGGGAAAGTGGCAAACACCGCGACATTCCCTGCCGTGAATGAACGATCGGCCAGGTGAATCGTCTCTCCCTCAAAGGAAATTGGCAAGTCGCCCCCGAGCCGCTCGAGTATAGCGTTCTTGGCGTGTGTATCGCAGAGCAGCAAGTTACTCGCCCCCGGATTCTCGCCTAAAATACTGTGTGTTCAGCCACGAGGCTCACGACCTCCTCTACCAGGCTCACCTCGATAATCAGCGGCTTTGGATCGGGCGAGGAATCGGTGGCGCATACCGCGCAGGGATGAAGCCTTCCGTCCACCGGGGATCGAAAGTATTGAAGCTGGCCCTTGGGTGCCATACCATCTCCTCGTTTCACCTTATAATGTGGGTCAGGAAATATGAGCGGCGCTCAGATCGAAAGCAAACGGATTGGTCACCACAAAATCTTGACAAGGGTGATGCCCGAATATAGATTCGATGCCCGCAGGAGCGTTCCCGAAATCCTGGGATGTTTTGACCTAGCCTACAAGACCTATAAGGAGTCAAAATGCCAGAACCAGATCTCCGTGAACTTCTGGACTTCGCCACTGAAGCCGCCAGGCAAGCCGGCCAGATCACCCTCCAATATTTCCGGACAAACGTGGAAGTGGACCGGAAGGCTGACGATTCGCCCGTGACCATTGCCGACCGGACAGCCGAAAGAAAACTAGAAGAACTGATCCACTCCAGGTATCCGGACGACACCATTATCGGTGAAGAATACGGAGATCGCCTCGGGAAGTCAGGTCGTTCCTGGATCGTCGACCCGATCGACGGCACGAAATCTTTTGTCCACGGTGTTCCTTTATACGGTGTCCTGATCGGCGTGGAGATCGAAGGGGAAACGGTGGTCGGTGTCATCAACCTGCCGGCACTCGACGAGATGATCTGTGCGGCAAAGGGCCTGGGCTGTACGTTGAACGGCCAACCGACCAGGGTCTCACAGGTTGAGGACCTTGGTGAGTCTCTCCTCTGCGCCACGGACTTCGAGTCTTTCGATGAAAACGGCAAGGGTGACGCATACAGAAATCTGCGGAGGGAGGTCCGTCTCGTCCGAGGATGGGGAGACTGCTACGGCCACGTACTCGTTGCCACCGGACGAGCGGAAATCATGCTCGACCCGATCATGAACGTCTGGGATTGTGCTGCGCTGCTGCCAATTGTGGAGGAAGCCGGTGGGGTCTACAGCGACTGGAATCGAGACAGGGATATACGAGGAGACGGCGCCATCTCAACGAATGGTGCGATATACGAAAAAGTAATGTCGAAACTGGCAGTGTCCTGACGAGTCCTGGTCTGATCAATAGTAATATCCCAGCAGGATACACATCTCATCGTTCTCCGCAGTAAAACCGAAGCGAATGGTGAAGTCCTTGTCGTCATTCTCGTGTGTACACTCGAAACGGACTAACTCACCGGACTTCACCGAGAGTGGAGGATTATAGTACAGCGTCTTCGGATCAGCCCAATCGAGACTCTGGTAGATGGACACTCCTCCCTTGAGGATCTCGAACTGCTTCCCGTGTCTGTGCATATGCGAAGAGAGCATCACCACTTTCACGTCTTCCCGAAGAGTCCAGTCCATCCCCGTCGTCACGGTTGCCCCAGGAGCAATCTCGAACCCAAAGTTGCTGATAAAAATCGGCTTGGCAACGTGTTCCACCTCTTCCTGCGGCATTGTGTGCAAGTTGATGTAGACCTCTCCGATCAGCGTGTTCTCACCAGACACATTCACGAAATGCGAGTTGAGTTCATACACCACATTTGCGGGCATTGGGATGACAACACCTTCCGGAAAATCGAACACCGCGTACGGGCTCTGACTCCCAACAATGAACTGCCTACCAAAGATCCCGATCGCCTGAAGAAGGTTCGTCGGATCCAGATCTCGAATCCCCTCGGGCGGTATCTCACCTTCCTTTAGCTGATAAATGATGAAATGATGGCTACCTTCCGGTTGTGCGACCTCTATCTTGTTCACCATCAGGTCATCAGACGTCCCCAGGGTGGTCGTAGAGAATATCTCTCGTTCTTTCCCGGGCGCAATCGCAAAGGGCTTCAGGTGAATCTGCACCCCTCTCTCGGGTGGAGCAGGTGGCTCGAAGCTGAATTCCGAATGTGGAAGCTCGTCCAGATCGGGTGCACGCTCAACGATTCCCTCCTCTGGTGCACCTGCAACAATCCACTGGCTGATCGCGTCGATGGCGATCCCATTCAGACTCCAGAATCCCCGGGGCATTGCCTCACCGTAACCAGCCCCGGACCCCGTCAGCTTCTTCAGCAGAAAGCTTCGTTCCGCGTCTCCAGGCACCACCAGCTGTAACCCTTCTTCTTTGGCCTTCGTATTCTGCGGTCCCCTACCAACGAGGTTCAAATAAGCAACTCCCGGTTCCAGTGACAGCCCGCCGGCTGCTCCTTCGGTACTGTGGCAGGAACTGCTGATACAGCTCTCGTTGAACACGTGGTCTTGAATCATCTCGAACGTGGATTTGCTCCCGCCGACCTCAGTTTCCCCTTCCTCGTGGGTAACCTTTCCGTAGTCCGTAACGAACGCCACGAAATCATCAAAGTCCACCTTGCCGTCCTGTGTCAGATCGAACCGCTCCTGGGTTGTCCCGTACCCCTGTGCGAACAGCACGAAATCCGAGAACCCAACGGACCCGTTTCCGTCGAAATCTGCGCCAATCGTGTGGGAGAAAACCTGAAGCGGGGAGAACAGGATAAGCAGGATAGGCAAAAGGGAATAATGCATAGACTTGAAAACTCCAAAGGTGTGCCGACAGAACCGAAGTTACGAAATATAGAGAATTGGCGAAAACCCGGCAAGACACCACCAGGGATGCAAACATAACAAAGGGCGGGTGAATTTCGGATCACCCGCCCCTCGATACTCAATCTAACCAGCGATTATCCAACAAAAATGGATCGATTCGAGATCCCGCAGATACAGTCTTCCCGCATGAATCCTGGGACAAACTGAGCGGTCCTCCCCGCCGGAACGACGCCCTCGTAGTATCCAGAGAATAAGCCGTTGAAAGAGGTCAAGCGCTCGCGACTCACCTCGCTGTCTGCCCCTGCCACAACATAGGCGTTATTGAACACACCGTCCTCCTTCAGTCCGACGCCACCGGCCTCCCGGACGTATCCGTCGATCGTGTCCAGTATAACAGCGCCGTTGTCCCCACCGACACCACTCACTATCACCTCGCTCACACCTGACCTGCGGATCGCCGTCCACGTACTGAACCCATCCACGACCTCACCTGAGCGATCAATCGTCACGCCGTCACCGACCACACACCGTGGCTCCGGTTCGACATAGCCATCCAGGTTTGGAATTCGCGACACAGGGTATATCTTGCCGGCGGGTCGGCTATCGCCGAAGTAATCGGCCACGGTGTTCCGGACCGTCTCCACGCGAGTCCAGGTCTGATCGGGATCGTCATCCACCGCAACGAGCACCTCGAGCCACGCCGTCTGTGTCCTGAAGTCAACTCCCTGGGCGGCCAGCTTCTTTTCGTACTGCTCCACCAGTATGAACTCCGTTTCTCTGGCCAGGTCATCACCCAGGGTTGTCACCATATTGCCGTCGGCGCCTTTGTGCATCACGGAGGCCCCGCTCGGTTGATGGTCCACCCAATCGCCGTAATCGATCTTGCCGCCACCAATGGTCACGTTATGTCCTTCAATCGCCTTGATCTGAACTTCGAACAAGGCCTCAGGATCTGGAAATCCCTCGGCGTGTGTGAATCGCGCCATTCGGTTCGAACTCAATGAACATCCTGTCACCGCCTGAATCATAGCTCCGTAGACACCATTGAAGTCATTCTTGTAAACGTCACACGCGTCTGGGTCTGCAGAAGGCGTCGTCCACAACACATCGGTCTTGTAAACATCTCCCCAAGTCAGCCCGCCAAACGCGAGCCCCTTGTTCAAATTCTCGATCGTCCCGAACCACTGTGACCCGAGTTCCTTGGCATACTGCGTGCCGACATTTCCGCTGGGCTCCACCAGCCGGACGATATTGTGGGCGTCATCGGTGATTACCACCTCACACGTGCTGCAGAACACCGCACCCGGGTTGTGTCTAACTATGTCCACCTTTGCCATAACGCCCCCTAAAAAAAATTCACCACGGTCCAACTACCCCATCCTTGCGTTCCCGACTCACTCACCCAGTTCCGCCCTTGCCACAGCCAGCGACTCCGGATTGCCGATATCCAGAACAGATCCTTCTATCCGATAGGCAAAAACGGGCTCCACCCGGTGCAACCACTCTACCAGGTGTCCTGGCGCGTCCGCCGTCCCGCCACTCTTCAGATATTCTGCAACTCTTCCCAATGAATCCTTGGGATACAGATACAACGGCGGAGCCCCCCAGTGCGACTTGGGTGCTTCAGGTTTCTCCTTGAAATCAACTACCCGATCATTCTCGCCCAGAACAGCAATCCCCCGCCGCTTTCGGTCTTCCGGATCAACAATTTCCCGTACACAGATGTGAGCGGCCAGATTCTTTCGAAACCTGGAAGCCAGAGCGGCCAGTGGAAACTGCAGAATATTGTCTGCCGCGCAAACCAGCAGGTCATCGTCAATTCCCCGATGATCTATGGAGAACTGCACATCTCCAACTGCGCCCAGGCGGTCTTTGTTGGAGGTCGTCCCGTCGTCGATCACCTCAAAGCCCACACCAGTGTGCGTCTGTCTGGACTCGGACAATCGCTCTTGTGCCCAATCCTGAAAATGCCCGAAAAACTTGTGGTTGGTAACCAGGAACACCTCGTCAACCTCTTCAATGGTCTCGATCTGATCGACCAGATGATCCAGAATCGTCTTCCCGCCAACTTCCAGGAGCGGCTTTGGAAAATTCTTCGTCAAGGGATAAAGCCTGGTCGCGTAACCAGCTGCAATTACAAGTGCCTTCACAGGATTCTCGCTCCGTCGTCTGAATTGCAGAGGAAAACGGGTGCATCCTTGCACAACCTGGGGTATCGCCCACCATATTCCCTGCCAACTTTCGCCGCCACTTCCTCTCCTTCCTCCTCCTCAACAAATGCCACGCAACAGCCTCGGAAACCTGCGCCGCTGAATCTCGCTCCCAACACACCTTCGGTTTCCACCAGAATCGCGTAGAGGTCAATCAGGGGAGGACTGCCGCACTCGTAGTTCTCAATCGAACTGCGTCCCGATTCGGTCATCAGCTGACCAAATTTCCTCAGGTCACCCTCCCGCCATGCCGTGGCGCCCAGTTCGACTCTTTCTGACTCGCTGAAATAATGTCTGGCCCTGCGTGCGAGTGCCCCTCTCAGCAAGTTCTGGTGGGCCACGTAATCGTCTCGTGTAACATTCCCCAAAAGTGCAGGTTGTTCGCCTCTGCCGGTCGCCTGGAGAAGTTTCTCCGCAGCCGCCTGACACTCGTTTACACGCTCATTGTATCCGGTAGTCACCAGAGCCTGCCGAAGGCCTGAGAACGCAATAAGTATCGAATAGGGATCGCTTTCTAAGAACCTGAAATGCGCTCGTGCTTTCGAGTCTTGCAATCCAGGAGCGTCAACTGATCTTGGCGTGACAATAAGATTGCGGATTGGTCTAGAACGCCGTTGCGAAGTCCCAGGTACTCATTCTCGATCACCCGGTCCAGCTCGATATTCTCTTCGTCGGTCACTCGAAAACCGTTGGCATCCTCCAGCGCCAGGAGATATGCAACGCTGATCGCTGCAGAGGAACTCAGGCCCCCCTCGCCCATTGAACCTGCTGTCACCCCGAGAATACCACTGTCAAGCTGGCGTGTGGCAAGCAACGCGGATGCCGCGCCCCTTGCATAATTTCCCCACTCATGGTCGATTCGATCAGGAATATCGTCTAGGCTGAACTTTACCTCGCCAGCGAACGCAAGACTGCTCAGCCTGACTTCCGAAGATCTCGAAGGAACGAAGGCCAGGTGGACCGCGCGATCGATCGCCATCGCTGTCACAGGCCCCAGCTGGTGGTCCACCTGAGCACACAGGGGACAGATCCGGTAGGGCGATCGCACCGTGCGAATTTCGGCGAGATCAACGTCGTAACGGCTTACCAATTCTGTCCGGAGCCGGTCGATAATGTCCTGGTTTTTCATCGCTTGAAGTAATTATATATGTCGGGCCGAGGGCGAGCAAGGGAAATCGCCTTTTCGCTTTGCCTGCGGCCAAGAACCCCTTTTCTAGACCTTGGAGTGCAGATGAAAACGGCGGAATTTCGGGACAAATTAAAGCCCGCCTGGCCGGCCCTGGACGTTCACGTTCATCCACTGGATTGCTTCGGCTTACGTGCAATCTCTTCCCCCGCGGAAGACGCGGATCTCATCATCGAATCCGCCCGAAGATCGGGTGTTGAGAAGATGTGCCTCTTCTCACTTCACACCACTTGTCCGCGAGAGCCGACTGTCGCCCAACTGATCGAATCGAATGACTACGCGCTCGCGATGCGAGACCACGCTCCGGACGTGTTCCTCCCGTTCTGTTACGTGAATCCAATGTTTCCAGACGAATCTGTCGCAGAAATCGACCGATGCGTCGACGGCGCAAAGATGTGCGGCATCAAACTCTGGGTCGCGAGAAGGGCAACCAATATTGGCCTGAATCCGATCCTTGAAAAGGCCGTCGAATGCGACGTCCCCGTTCTCCAGCACGCCTGGATCAAGACAACAGGGAATCTGGTCGGCGAATCCTTTCCCTCGGACGTAGCCGACCTCGCACGGCGTCACCCGGACGCCAAGATAATTATGGCACATATGAATGGGTGCGGTCTCCGAGGAATCGAGGACGTCGCCCATTGCCCGAACATTTATATGGACACCTCCGGGGGCGATCCCGACAGCGGGATAACCGAAACGGCTGTGGCCACCCTCGGGCCGAATCGCGTGGTCTACGGTTCGGACGCACCCATTCGTCACTTCGGCGTGCAGCTGGGAAAAACCCTCGGCACCACCCTACCGGACGACGTCAAGCGCGACATCATCTGGAACAACACCGCCCGGTTACTGCCCGATTGGGCGGGTGTCGACATGATTTGACGTGATGTTCACCTGAATATCTTGCAAGCGCAATCCCTGAGGAGAACGGAATGATCATCGACGTTAACGCCTTCACCGGCCACTGGCCCTCTCACCCTGTGAAGGGTGATCTCAATACCGTCCGCGCCTCACTCCGGGAATACGGTGTCGGCCGCATTTGTGTCTCACCCCTGGAGGCCGCCTGGTGTCGGAACCCTCACCGGTTCAATGACGCCCTCTATCGAACGGCTGGCACCTTCTCAGACGTCTGGCCAGTCCCGGTCCTGGATCCAACCGTCGCAACGTGGAAAAAGGAGCTCGAGCGAGCCACCCGGGAGATTCGCGTGAAACTTGTACGCCTTCTCCCGGCCTACTCTCCTTACGCTCTCGAAGACACCGCCGAATTGCTCCAGACGCTTGTTGCGGAGAAACTAGGAGTGATCGTTCAGACACGCCTGGAAGACCCCCGGAGACAGCACCAGCTCGCTCAGGTACCGGACGTTCCCGCGGGCGAAATTGCGAGTGCCGCAGAGCGCCACCCGGAGCTCACCGTCATCATCGGTGGCGCTCGAACCGGTGAGATCCGTGGCCTCAAGGATCGGTTGCTCGCTTCGCCCAACCTCTACGCGGATGTCTCCCAGTGCGATGGTCTCGACGCGATCAAAGTGCTGGTGGAAGACGGCCTCAGGGAGAAACTCCTCTTCGGTTCTCACGCACCCCTCTTCATCCCCTACTCTGCGCTTTCTCGAGTGGTCACCGACCTTTCCGACAAAGACGTCTCGGCGATCCTTGGTGACAACGCCGAACGAATCATCAGCTGGTAGGGGACAAATGACACTCACTGAACTTCGCGAAAAACTGCGTCCCCCATGTCCCGCCCTGGATGTCCACGTCCATCCCCTTGGTCCGAAACGTGTCGACTCCGTCGACAAGGACGCCCGGCAGATTCTCGACGCTGCTGACCGTGCGGGTGTCGGAAAAATGTGTATCTTTCTCCTTCACCCGGCTTCTGGAGAGGGACAGCTCCCTGAACCCACGATGAATCATTGTCGTGACGCGAATGACTACAACCTTCAGATGAGGGAGCGCTCGCCCGACCGCTTCATACCTTTCTGTTACGTCAATCCGATGTATCCGGATGAATCCGTCACCGAAATCGATCGTTGTGTCGAGGGTGAACGGATGTGTGGCATCAAACTCTGGATCGCCCGGCGCGCTACAGACCCGGGCTTGGACCCTATTCTCCAGCGCTCCATCGAGCTGGGAATACCTGTCCTCCAGCACGCCTGGG
>PAQK01000037.1 GCA_002709665.1 Gemmatimonadota bacterium
TTCTTAGCGGCCTTCTTGGCAACCTTCTTGGCAGGCTTCTTGGCGGCCTTCTTGGCAGGCTTCTTGGCGGCCTTCTTTGCAGCCTTTTTCGCTGGCTTCTTGGCGGCTCTCTTTGCCATCGCATTCACCTCCTTCTTTAAAGATCGAGGGAGGCTAGCCTCCCTCGGACGCTCCGTTTGTAATTCTTCTTGTTGATTTATTCTAAGCGAGAATATAAGCCCGATGCAGCGAAAGAATCAAGCCCTATCTTCATTCTTGTTGGAATTAGACCAAGGTGGATAGACCATCATCGCAGACACTACGCTTACAGGCGATGCGTATCTTTGTTGTGATTCAACGCCTATTGCAACCTGTAATTCGGCGCCTCCTTTGTAATGGAAATATCGTGGGCGTGACTTTCTCTTACTCCGGCGGAAGTTACCTTTACGAACTTTCCATTAAGCCGCAACTCTTCGACGTTGCGCGTGCCACAATACCCCATTCCCGCCCTAAGTCCGCCGACCAATTGGTATATGAATCCAGAGATGGAACCCTTGTAAGGAACCTGACCCTCTATTCCTTCGGGGACGAGCTTTTCGGTCTCGACATCTCCCTGAAAATACCGGTCCTTGCTCCCCCTCTGCATTGCACCCAGAGAACCCATCCCCCGGTAGACCTTGAATGTTCGGCCCTGGTAGATGACTGTTTCGCCCGGGCTCTCATCCGTCCCGGCAAACAGATAACCGATCATTACAGAGTTTGCGCCTGCTGCGATTGCCTTTGCTATGTCCCCGGACTGTGTAACGCCTCCGTCCGCTATAACGGGAACACCGGCCTCCTGCGCCACTTCCACACAATCCATAATAGCGGTAATCTGTGGAATCCCGACTCCGGCAATGACCCGGGTAGTGCAGATGGCTGAGGGTCCCATACCTACCTTGATGGCATCCGCCCCTGCAGAAATCAAATCCTTGGCTGCCTCTCCTGTGGCAATGTTGCCGGCAACTATCTCCGTATCCGGATAATCCGTTTTAACCTTTTCAACTGCCTCAAGAACACCGTGCGAATGTCCGTGAGCGGTGTCCACAACAATAACATCCACGTCTCTTTCAACCAACGCTCGGATACGTTCTTCGGAGTCGCCTCCTACCCCAACCGCTGCGCCAACACGAAGTCTGCCTATATCGTCTTTACACGCATTGGGGTATTGTGTCTTCTTCTCAATGTCCTTCACTGTAATCAGACCCTTCAGAATATCCTGGCCATCCACCACCGGCAACTTTTCGATCCTGTGCTCCTGAAGAATTTCCTGAGCCTCTTCCAACGAAATACCGAGCCTGGCGGTCACCAAGTCCTTTTGGGTCATCACATCTGCCACCTGGCGGCCCACATTCTTTTCGAATCTCAGATCGCGGTTCGTCAATATACCAACAAGCTTTTTGCTTCGATCAACGATTGGGACACCGGAAATCCGGTACTTGGACATCAGTTCGAGGGCCTCGTGGATGAAATCTTCCGGAGAAAGTGTCACGGGATCCACAATCATCCCACTCTCTGAGCGTTTTACCTTTTCCACTTCTTCTGCCTGTTTATCGACTGTCAGATTCTTGTGGACAACCCCAATACCACCCTCCTGAGCCATTGCCACCGCCAACCTGGCCTCGGTTACAGTGTCCATTGCAGCACTGACCAAAGGAATATTCAGCCTGATTCGATTGGTGAGCCTGGTTCCCAGGTCGACCTCCTTGGGCAACACTTCGGATTTACCGGGAACCAGCAAAATGTCTCCATAGGTCAAACCCTCTTTGATAATCTTGTCAGTGGACTTGTCCATACAGCCTCCCTTCAGATAGGATCTGGAACATCCTTCTTAACCGGAAGATTCATCTGAGCAAAATCAGTGGAAATCAGGCAAGTTTTGGATACAAAAAAGCCCCTTGACAGACGTATCAAGGGGTTTGCGTCAAACCGTACCCGGCCTCACCGGGGTTCTGGTAACAGCAACTCAAGCCCCCGGCATGGGATGCGAAATCACGATTGGGCAACTTCGTGGCCATCCAGGCCCCTTAAGCGGGTATATTCTCCTGCGTACCAAGAATAGAATGGACAAATCTACGGGAATCGATTTAAGGTGTCAACGCCTTTTTCGGACAACATGACAATCGAAGTTGCACAGACAGCGCTACCTTATTGCTACAAGTCTTTTAAAGACAATTCTTTCTGTATAGAATCATGTTGACCCCCTTGGTTGCTCGACTTATAATCCTCAAAGAACGGTCGATCCCGGAAACTAACTGGAGCGCAGCCGGATATGCCTGTTTTATCCAAGTTACTCTTTGCAGTGTTGGTGCTCACACCCATCCTTTTGGCGTGGGTGAAGGGCGATCGAATACTTGATTTTATGGAGGCACGTCGCAAAAAGCGCAGGCGCCAAAAGAGGAAAAAGAGAACAAGGTCTTTGCCTTTGAGAGAGGACGCCGTTCTTTCCATACTGGATGCAGAGGACAGATGTGATGAAATCGACGCCCGAATCGCCGGGTCGCTAGCCAGTTACCAGATCCTGCAGAACCGGGACAGGGAGGGAACCGTACTGCCTGTCCTCTTGGAGGCCGAACACATGCTGCTATCCAGGGAATCCCACTTCAACTCCTATCTGGATATTGCCTGGCTGCAAAGTGAAACCATAGAGATCCTATCCAAGGAAGTATCATTGCTCAGGAATATGGCACAACTTGGTCCGCATCAACACCGCCCCGCTGCACCAGCCGGCGCCACCAGTCATCTGATCGAAAATCTTGAAGCCGCCATCAGAAAACGAGCGGATGTGGATCGAATGCTCGACAATGTCGGGAACCAATCAACCGACAATGATACAGGCTCAAGTTTCGACGCTACAGTAGGCTGATAACCCCCACAAGAAAGAATCATAAAGCTTTTTAAAACAATGGTTTGCATCCTACCCCAGGTCTTTTCTCACGGAACTTTTACTTGCCTTTGCTCGTTCAAAAAGCACCCCTTCAAGGATCCTTGATTTTACCTTGACATCCCATTTTCTATTCATTAGATTTGGCCTTTGTTCTGGTGAATAGTGGTCTATCTTCAGTGTTATTGAAGGCTTAAATCTTCATCCTTAGACTGAATCGACCCCAAGGCCTGGCTGTAATTCTACCAGGAGCCTGCCAAGGAGTACCCTCGCGATGAAATCCAACATTCGTTATCTCATTGTTGCCCTCATCTGTGGGTCCTTCGTGATGAGCGAAGTGCCAACTACAGAGGCAAAAAGAAAAAAGAAGAAAGAAGAACCCGAACAAGCGCCAGTCGACTCTTTGCAGCAATCGAAGAAGCACTTGTCCTTCGGCTACAGGTATTTGAAGAACAAGCAGTATAAAGATGCGGAGATACAACTTACAAGATCCTGGAAGTTCAATCCGACCAGCCCCAAGGCTGCCTACTATTTGGGTAGGTTGTATAATGAAACTGAAAAGGTTGAGGAGGCCATCAACTGGTTCACCACAGCCATCCAGTTGAATCCGGCAGGGACAAACGCGAAAAATGCATATTACTTCCTGGGTCAGCTCTACGTTCTACAGGAGAACAGACCGGAAGCGATAAGAGTCTATGAGATCCTGCTGGACATTGCCCAGACACCTGAAAAGGAAAAGCAGTATCTCCATCACCTCGTAACACTGTATGTTGAAGAGGAAGATTTTGAGACGGCGTTGACTCATACCCGCCGTTGGGGCGAACTGGCACCGGGAGACCCCGACGTCCAGGACACCATAGCCAAGCTTGCATTGCATACCGGCGAGGATGATGAAGCCCTTGTTCAAATGGAAAAAGTGCTTGAAATGAACCCTGAGGACTATGCCACCTTACAAACCTTGGCTCAAATGTATGTGCAAAAAGACATGAAACTAAAAGCCTTTGAGGCATATACAAAACTTCACGATTTTGAGCCCGACAATTTTCTCTATCTGGACCAGCTGCTAACCCTTGGGAAGGATCTCGGCAAAAACCAGAGATACCAAAACAGTCTCTTGAGGAAAATGCTGAAGCTCCAACCGAATAATCTAAGCGTTATTGAACGGTTGGTGGACTCCACCGGATCCATCCGAATGGTCAATCAGGGGCTCAAGCTGGATCCAGGCAGCGGTAAGTTAAATTATATGAAAGGGCAATACTTCTACGACAAATGGAAGAAGTCTGCCGCGAAAGCAGATTCGATGGACGCGCTCAAATGGTTCAAGAGGGCGAAGAAAGATCCGCAATGGACAGGTAATGCCAAACGAATGATCGACGAACTCGATCCGCCCATCACTGAAGAAGAGAAAATGCGGCAGAAGTTCTTCAACAAAACAAAGAAGAAAGAAGAGGAGGTGGATATTGAAGGTAAAAAGTAATGGGATGTTGACAATATTCTTTATATCTTGAAGAAATGTTTCTATAGTACATCATTTTAGTCACTTTGATAATCCAAATTCAGAGACAATTCCGTCTTTGAACTTTTTCCAACCGGCGATGGTGAGTGGCCCTTTATGGTGAATATAAAAGAAGCCTTTTTGGGACCAGCCACTGACGATCCAAAGCACCTGGGGGGATGAAGCATGCTTGAGCTTTTCTTTGATGGTGGCCCTTTTATGTGGCCGTTACTGATCATGCTGCTCTTTGGAATTGCAGTAAGCTTTGAGCGTTTGTGGTCTCTCAGCCAATCTTCGATCAACACCAGAGAATTCTTTGCTGAAGTTCAGGAAGCCTTGAAACAGCGCGGTCCCGAAGGCGTTGCCGAGGTTTGTTCCAACCATAAAGGCCCGGTTGCTTCGGTAATTCATGCCGGCCTGCTCAGACTGGACCGAGGAATTGACCACGTAGAAAAGGCGATTGAAGAATCTGGCGCAATCGAAATGGCCTTTCTTGAAAAGGGAATGGTCTGGTTATCCACTGTGGCCAACATTGCCCCGCTCCTTGGTTTCCTGGGAACGGTGAGTGGTATGATCGGCGCCTTCGACGCTATTGCCCAGGCAGGCGACGTGGAGCCAAGCATTGTGGCTTCCGGTATCTCAGAAGCCCTAATCACAACAGCATCCGGACTCGTGATTGCGATTCCGATCCAGGCCTTCCATAACTTCTTCGTCTCCAAGATCGATAAGATCATCATCGACATGCAGGAGAGTTCCACCCAGTTCGTCGATGAGCTGATCCAGGCCGGCTACGACTCACCAGAAGGAGAGTAAGTCATGGCCAAGAAGTCAGGGGTCCAGCGAAGGAACAAATCAAATCCCGAGATTCCGACCTCTTCGATGGCGGACATCGCCTTCCTCCTGATCGTGTTTTTCCTGGTTACAACCACTATGAACCAGGACAAAGGCATAGGAATGCAGCTCCCGCCGGCTGGGGAGAACAAAAAGATTCAGAAGAAGAATATCTGCAATATCTGGGTCAACTCAGTGGGCGATATTTTGATCAACCTGGAATCGGAGATTCCCCTCGGCAGATTAAGGGCTGAAATGGAACGCCGCCTTCGAGAGAATGAGAAACTCATCGTCTCTCTCAAAGCGGATGAGGAAACTCCGTACACAACATTTATTGATGTCTTGGATGAAGTTAAACTTTCGGGCGCAAAGCGAATCTCACTTGCTTCACCCGAGAAGTAAGTTGTTTCGCCCGAATCAGGAGAATCGTCCATGCCAGACTTTGTGAAAAAGTCAGGGGTGCAAAGCTCAATCCCAACCGGCTCAATGGCAGATATTGCATTCCTGCTTCTTATCTTCTTCATGGTAACCACGGTCTTTGTCCGATACCGGATACCTGGCATTGTACTTCCGAAAGCTGAAAAGGTCGAAGAAATCAAGATGCGTAGACACATCAATTATGTTTGGGTGTCCGCAGACCGAAAAGTTTTCATCAACGACAAACTCGCACCTATGGGTGCGGTGGCCGCCACATTTTACGAATTCAGGCGTGTTAACCCAAGACTCATAGTTTCGTTGAAGTGCGATGTACGGGCTCCATACGGGATCGTATCAAGGGTCCTGGAAGAGCTCAGAAAGGCGGATGCCCTGAGGGTGAACTTCGCCACCGACAAAGAGAGGTGATAAACCGATGGCCTACATTCGCGGCAAGGATGTAATCCGGACAAAGAATCCGGAACATGATCTAAAGCAGAGCTATCGGAAGGTGTTCTGGCTGAGCACCGGCATATCCTTTTTCCTGCATGCATTGGCGGCGATCCTCTTTCCCACCTTCGAAATCCAGGCCGGTGCCGGAAAGAAAGATCAGATCATCATTCAGATGGAGGATATCCCTGAAACCAGGCAGATCCAGCGTCCACCCCCACCCCCAAGGCCCGCGGTTCCCATCGAGACCGAGAGTGACGATGTCCCGGATGACGTAACCATTGAGACGACCGACCTGGACTTCGATCAGGCCCCGGTAGATTTGCCACCGCCACCACCACCTGGTTCCACGGATGCTCCCGAAGAGGAGGAAATCCTGGAGTTCTGGAAGGTGGAAGAAAAACCTGGGCTGAAAAAGAACGTAAAACCCAAATACCCTGAAATTGCAAGGAAGGCCGGACTCGAGGGAAAGGTCTTTGTCAAGTTTATGGTAGGCCGGAATGGACGAGTTCAACAAGTACAGGTGTTGAGGGGGCAGGAGATCTTCCGCCAGGCCGCCATCGACGCCGTGATGCAGTTCGTCTTCTCGCCGGCCATGCAGAATGACAAACCGGTAAACGTATGGATGACTCAGGCGATCACCTTCAAGCTGCATGAATAGGCCGCAACGTCTGCTCATCTGATTAACATTCACAAAGGCTGTCGTGATCTCCTACGGGAAATTATGATAGCCTTTTGTGCATATGTTGTTATATATTAAAGCGCTTGACAGGGTAAGCGAAATTAGCAATATTACTGTGCGCCTGTTGGGTTAGCCTTTAAACTGAAAAAAATATACGAGGTCCATTTCATGCTTTTGCGAGTTTTTACCGCCGTTGTCCTCTCTGCTGTCTTACTCGTGCAACCTGCCTGGACACAGGTCAGTCCGGAGTCCGCCGAGAAGTACAATTCCGGCCAGGACCTGTTCAAGAAACGACGCTATCAGGATGCCCTGGCAGCCTTTGAAGACGCGGTGAAACTGGATGCAAAAAATGCGCAGGCCTATCGAGGCATGGCCAAGACCTATCAGAAGCTGAGAAACTACCCGCAGGCAGTTGAATCCTTTCAGATGGCCGTCGGAGTAAAACCGGATTATGTGGAAGCCTACTACGAGTTGGGTCAGTTACAGCTCACAACTTTAAGGGAGTATGAGAAGGCCCAGTCGAGCTTTCAAAGCCTTCTGGAAGTCAATCCGGATTTTCAGGAGGGCAAAGTCAGAGACCTGCTGAAGGCCGCATATGTCAAACACGGGAGTGGCTATCACAGGCAGAAGAACTACAAAAAGGCTGCTGCACAATACGAAAATGCAACCCAGCTTGATCCCACAGATGCAACGGTATTCTACAACCTGGGCCTCGCCCATAGGTCTGCCAGGAATTACACGAAAGCCAGGAATGCCTTCACCACTGCCACCGATCTGAATCCCAAGTATGCAAAAGCACACCGGGCACTGGGTGACCTTTACCGCATCACAAAAAAGAACAGCCAAGCGATTCGGAGCTATAAGAAGGCTATCGACAGCGATCCCAGTTGCAAGGTCAAGAGTACAATTCACGCTTACATCAACCTGGGGAAGGTATACACCTCCACAAAGCAGGCCGCCAAAGCTGTTACCATGCTCCAGAAGGCTGTCACCGTATCACCGAAGAATCGCAAAGCAAAAGTCTACATTGCCCTGGGCTTTGCCCACACACAACGCAAGCATTTCAAAAGCGCGGTTTCAGCCTTCACTCAGGCACTCAAGTTCGATGGTAGAAATTCCGAAGCCCAGTACCGCTTGGCATCCGCACATTTCGAGTTGAAAAACTACCAGAATGCACTGAATGCTGCCAGAAAAGCAACTGGCTCCTCCAAATTCAGAGTGCCCGCTCATGTGTTGATGGGTGATGTTTTTGATGCGTGGCGCCCCGATGGTTGGAAGGAAAAGGCCATTGCGAACTACAAAAAGGGTTTGAAGGACAGGAGAAATAAGAAGTATTGCGAAGACAAGATCGATCGAATCCTGAATCCTATGGGTGAGGAAGTAGAAGGAGAATAGATATCGAAATAATCCCCGGATTCGGGGCGGTGATGGGAGGGGGCTCAGAGGGCCCCTTTTCCATTTGAGGTAATCTGCAATAACCCGTTAGACTCATAGAGGTTATGTGAGTTTTCTCCAAGATAACATTAAAGCGGCAATATTTTTCGTCGATATAAATAGAGCTCACATAAAGAACATATAAACAGTGTACTTAGGGCCGTCCGCACCAACCATTTTCGAAATTTCAAGTGGTAGGTGCGATTCCCCCATGGGGTCAAAAACTGGACCCCAATAGTCCATTCGAGGAAATCATCATGCCAGACGAAAGAGAAACCCCAACTCCCCCTGAGAATCAGGAACGCGAAGCGTCTCTTGACCAAGAAACTCTCGACGCACTGGTCGGCGACTCGGGCAGCGAGGACACGAAAGATCTAGAATCTTTATTGTCCAACCTGGACGGTGTCGATGATTCGGACGAAGGGCCTTCTGAAGGTGAAGCCGATGCCAGCGATATGGATAACATGGAGGCCCTGATCGATCAAATGGAATCAGACGTTGATGCTCCTGCAGAGGAAACTCAGACGGATGAGGCACCCTCAGAAGCCGAGCGTGACGAGATGAACGACCTTCTATATCAGGACACCATCGCTGATGTGGATCAGGCAGACGGAGAACCTGAAGAGAGTGCCACCGATGAGCAGGAGGAGTCTACAGAAGACGATCTGGAATCTCTATTGTCCGACCTCGATGGACAGGATGAACCCGAGGATTTGGCCACCCTGTTGGATGAGACCGACGATTCCGCGGATGTCGAAGCATCATCCGATGTGGACTCCGAAGAAATCGATGAAGACCCGGAGTCTCTCTTGGCGGAACTGGATGGTGAGGACGTTTCATCTACTGAAGAGATCGACACCGATGACACACCCGAAAAATCGACAGAAGAGGTGGTCGTAGAGGATCTGGAATCGGTCCTGGAAGAGACAGCGGATGAGGATGTTTCTTCAGGGGAAGGTGAAGAGGACCTTGCAGGAGAAATTGAAGCGTTACTCGAAGATGACAAAGAAGTCTCGGACGCAGATGAAACACAAGAGGGTTCCGGCGACGAGGAAACCGCAGCGACCGACGACACGGAAGAGGACCTAGATGCACTACTCGAAGGACTGGACACTGAATCCGCGGAATCTGAGGACGTTGAGGCGGAGATTGAGCTAGAACTGGAACCGGCTGAGGAGGATGATACAGAAACTCCGGAGCCAGAGGTCGAGGAAACAACACTTGAGTCGGAAGACGGAAGCAGCGATGAATCCACGCAATCTGATGAAGATGTGTCGGAATTGGATCTGGACGAAGCCAAGGACAATGAAAGTCCGGACGATCAGCTTGATGAATTGATCGAGGACATCATTGATGAGGATGCAGCCGGTGATTCGGAAACCGAAGAAGGTGTCGCAGAGGAGGAAGTTTCAGAAGAGGACGTCGCGGAATTACTTGGGGATGATGAAACCCTCCTGGAGGATGTGAACGCAGGGGCTGAGGACAAACAAAAGGAACCTGAGGAAGGCGCAGGAGATCTGGACGATCTTTTGGATGATCTAGATTCAGGCGCTCTGGATGAAGCCTCGGATGAAGATTCCGACGACCTTGATTCGCTTCTGGATGGCCTGGACGACAGCGACGCCGGCGATGATGTCTCCGATGAGATGAGCCTGGACCTGGACGAAGAAGGAGACGACGATCTTGATTCGATGTTCGACGACTTGGACACCGATGACGAGTCACCTGAGGAAGTCGATGCCACAGATGACGACGATCTTGGTGACCTGTTCGATGAGAACTTGAACGTGGGAGTTGAAAAGGATGTTGCCCACATCTTGGCTACAGGAGAACCCGCTCCGGAGTCAGGTGACGATTCGTTGCTGGATGACGACATTCTCGACGGCTTCAAAAGCGTTCAGGAGAGTATTGTTTCCGGTGGGGAGGAGGCAGGCAGCATTACCGGCACCATCATGCTTTTGGATGATGACGAAGACAATCGCACGTTGTTCAAGGACGCACTGGACGTATCGGACGAAACCTATAATTACATCGAAGTCGACACGACCGATAAAGCCCTTGAAACCCTTTCTTCTCAGAACGCCAGCCTCATCCTGATGAACCTGGACGGCAACACCGGAGATGCAGCTTCGTTTCTCAAACGGCTTTCATCCAGCCAGGAATTGCCGAGCATCCCCATAGTCGTCAACAGCACCGAGAACGACCAGATCGAGGAAGCGATACGGGCAGGCGCAACGGATTATTTTTCACGTCCGCTGGATGTTATGGATGTGGAGTACCAGGTACCCAAGAAGATCTCGAATCTTATCAAGCTTCAGAAGGCCGAGCACCTGCTTGCCGAAGGCTTGGGGGACGATCAGTCAGCCACAGACTCTCAAGACTCCGATGACCTGGGTCTCGACAGCGATATGGACGAGTTCGACGATCTGATGCTGGATGACGGTATTGAAGATGAGGACGACGCGTTGCGCCCCGAGGACCTGATAGCAGGAGTATCATCGGGAGGTGGAGGAGCGGCTACAGCCACACGCAAGAAAGGCAAGAAACGACTCATACCCATTACAGATCAAAGACGGATGATCCGGGAACGTGAGCGGAATGCGTTTGCCACCAGAGACCAATCCAGAAAACTTCCCCTGATCCTGGGCATGGCTCTCCTGGTTATCTTTTCCGCCGGACTCTCCGCAGTCGCAGTAAACTACGTAATGAACCAGAGACAACAGGAAGTCGCTACTGTCACACCTGCGGCACCACCCAAACCAGCTACTGTCTTGCAGCAACCCAAGTTTGCTCAGAAAGACTTCGAGATGGCGAAGCAGCGAACCGAACGCCCCAACACATTCCAACGTCAGGCGGACGAAGCCAAGATCCGGATTCGTCGAACTGTCCAGGAACTGGAGAGTTCCGGAGGCGCCTGGTGGTCCCCCTGGCGAGTAATGCGCAGTACAGGCGTATCTCTTGACAGGCTTGTAAACCGGAGGCAGGTCTCAGATATTATGGACGCCTTCGGGGTCAACCAGGCAACCGTAAATGCAGGACTCGGAAACAGTTCAACACTGGATTATCTTGCCAGTGTCGGGTTCGACATGAGAGGCAAGAGTGCGGATGAACTTAATGCAAGAGAGACCTTCGAATTACTCTCCGCCCGTCAGATCAAGAACACCAACCAGATCGTGGACATCCTCTCCTCGCTTCAGGATAAACTTGCAAAAGACCGGGCGCAGCAGGCACGAAGAAGAGCGAAGCAGAAGAAGACGAGCGAAACTGCGGCACTGGACCGCAAGCCTGAGGTTTCGGCGTCCTCCACGTACAGCACAGCTTCTATCGAGACACATCGGATTCACACCAGCAAGGTGGCACAATTTGAACCCTTGACGGAGCACCATGATTTCTGGCGTAGTACGTAAAACCAGTGGGAGAATTCTATTCCCCTGCCAATGATAGGAATAGCGTGTGGGTTCCGCCACACGACGCCGGCCCCATACGATCGGAACACCAGTCTTGAGCACACCGTGCGGGAGCAATATGTAAACGCGGTCATTCAAGCAGGAGGAGTTCCGATACTACTTCCTGCCGTGGAGGATGTGAAATCCCTCGACCGGATCGAGTCTGCCATAGACGGTCTGCTGCTTCCCGGTGGAGATGACATATCACCGGTCCACTATGGACAGGAGCCACATCCGGCTCTCGGAGATCTCTCCCCCGAATGTGATGAAAGTCAGCTGCATATCACACGCCGCATATTAGCTCAGGATCGTCCCAAGCCCGTTCTGGCCATCTGCCGGGGCGCACAGCTTCTGAATGTTGCGGCAGGCGGCACCCTGTTTCAAGATATTCCCTCCCAGATTCAAAACCCGATTCAGCACCGGCAAGTTTCCCATACCAGTGTTGCCCTGCATACCATCCATATAAAGACAGGTTCGATTCTGCACACGGTATTCGGTTCGGAACTCATCCAATCGAACAGCTATCACCATCAGGCAATCGACAGGATAGCGAACGGATTTGTCCTGTCGGCCGAGTCCTCGGATGGTGTGATCGAAGCTATCGAAATGCCGGGAGCTCCATTTGTTGTGGGCATTCAGTGTCATCCCGAGGCACTGTGCGAGGTGGATCCTATCTACCAAACCCTCTTCGGCGAATTCGTAATGGCCACAATCTCTCACAAGTCCTGATTTGACCCATTCCCCAGAATGAAGAAAGAACCGTTTCTCTACGCCATCTCCTTTGTGATCGACACCGGCTTCGGCGTGGTTGGAATCACCGTTCCTCTCTTAGCTCTGCAACTGGGAGCAACCTACAATGAATTGGGGCTCATCGGTGCTGTCAGCTTCTGGTCTACTCCCTCGGTTCCGTAGTCTCCGGCAGGTTGTCGGAGCGTCTGGAATACCGCAGAACCATGATCGTTGCGAGCTCCCTGGCCGTCCCGATGGTGCTCCTCTTCAATTTTGCTTCCACGGTCATCCAGATTCTCCTGCTTTCCGGAATTATTCGTCTTTCACTCACCGGACTCTGGCCTTCCAAGCAAGCCTGGCTGGGTAGTGGCAAGGATCGGTCCGAGTTGCTGAATACATTGGGAAAGTACAATGTCTGCTGGGGGCTTGGAATTCTGGTCGGACCGTTAGCCGGAGGAGCGCTTTACAGCCTTGGAACCGCCATGCCTTTCGTATTCGTTTCCTCGCTAATGGGGCTCATTTCCATTGTCCTCATCCTTTTGAAAGTACGTGATGAGTATGCTGATAAACCCTCTCCCTATCAACCACAGCATCAAGCCAACGCAAGACAGTTTCTGCCTATCGCCTGGAGCGCGAACTTCGCTGGGTTTTTCAGCGCCGGGGCGATCTGTGCACTTTTCCCTAAGCTCACGAGCGATCTTGACATTTCGTCCGACATTCTCGGCCTGCTCCTGTCTCTAACAGGTGGGGTCGCTGCCCAGCACATTGGATCCGGGGCCCCCTATCTGCTTGCCGCCGTCGTAATTTTTATAGTCGTCCTTTTGCAAACATATTTGCACCAAGGCATCTCGAAATCCGGACTGTCCTGTCAACCCGGAGACTGATACAATGAAGGTGGAATCCCTGACCTTTGCGCTTGCCCTGCTGGGTTATGCGAGACTGGCAACCAATACGGTCCTTGCTGTTTCGGGAAAATACGTCAGGTGGATGAATCTTTCAGTCATTCCTCCCATTGCGCTCCACGTGTTCCTGGTCTGAGCTTATCGTTACCATTGGCAGTTTTCTCAGGACACCAGAAACGGACCATTCGGATTCATTGTCTTTCACATCGCCCTTATTGTAATCGTATTTACTCCTTTCCTTCCACCTAGAAAAACGGTATTCCTGCTTCTGGTTTCCTTTCTTACCGTTTCGGTCGGCGCTTGTGGTGCAGTATTCCGTTACCCCGTAGTAGAAATCTATCGAGTCCCGGTGACCGTCATTGCAATCCTCACAAGTATCTATGCCGGATACAAACTTTACCAGAACCGTATCACACGGTCGGTGAGCCCGAAAAGCTAACCTGAACAGCTGCGCAGATCCCTGGAATCGTCCAATGTGTTTCAGGTCTTTACCACTTGACAAAACCTGGCACTTCACTCATTATGGCTCGGGTCCGACTAAGCCACGTAGGCCCCAAATACCCATCTACGAACTCGAAAAGGAGTAACGAGACATGGCTGATCGCATACTCGTCTATGTTGGCACCTACACCGAGAAAGAGGCCCAAGTTGAAGGTAAGAGTCAGGGCATTCATATCTACGATCTCGACCTTTCTTCGGGTGCCCTGGCGTCTGTGAGCGTAACAACTGGGATAATGAACCCGACCTTCCTTGACATCGACAAAGATCAAAAAATCCTGTACTCGGTCAGCGAAGTCGCTGACTCCGGGGGAGACCCCTCTGGCGCCATCACTGCATTCCGAATCGATTCGGGTACGGGCGAACTCACGACGCTCAACCATCGTTCCTCCATGGGACCCGGACCTTGCCATCTCAGTGTGGATGCCTCCGGAAAATTTGTTCTGGTAGCCAACTACTCTGGCGGGAGTGTCTCAATCCTGCCCATAGAGGAAGATGGAAGCCTTGGTGAGGCATCGGACTTCATCCAGCACGAGGGGTCCAGCGTAAACCCTGGTAGACAAACGGAACCTCACGCACACTCCATCACCCTGGATCCTGGAAACAGATACGCCTACTCTGCGGATCTAGGAATCGACAAAGTGCTTATTTACCGTATCGATTTCGAAAACGGCAATCTGATCCCAAACCCTCCACACGGCGAAACAGCACCTGGGGCCGGACCCCGACATTTCGTGTTCCACCCCAATCGGAAATTTGGATACGTCATCAACGAGCTCGACAATACGGTCACCATATTCGCATACGACGAGGACAGCGGATCCCTTGAAACCATCGGGGCCAAATCCACTATCCCGAATGACTTTGATGGAACTACCTACTGCGCCGATATTCACATCCTATCTTCAGGCAGGTTTCTCTACGGAACAAACAGAGGACATGACAGTCTGGTAATCTTCGAAGTGGACTCGGAATCGGGAATGCTCACCACGGTAGACTACGAATCCACGCAGGGCGAATTCCCTCGGAACTTCGCCATAGATCCCACCGAGACATTCCTGCTTGCGGCGAATCAGAATACCGATAACATCGTGTCATACCGAATCGACCACGACTCAGGACGACTCACGCCAACGGGGCACATCACTGAAGTACCAACTCCTGTGTGCATCAAGATGACCCGGACCTGATACATCTGATCCACAGAAACAAACCCACCCGCCGCGTTCCGTATTCTCCGATTCAGGAGATCAAGCAGTCCTCCAGCTATGATCACACTCAGCCAGATAAGGAAATCCACCTCCAGACATCAGCCCATAATTGTGGATGATTCTAACGACAGGAAAAGAGGCTCGGTTGCGCTCATCCTGCATCAATCGCCACCCGGTCTCCGCCTGTTTTTTGTTGTAAGGGCGAACAAGAAAGGAGACCCATGGTCGGGTCACATTGCCTTTCCAGGTGGAAGGGTGGAACCCGGCGACAGGGACCACCGGCATACTGCCGAAAGAGAGACCCGTGAAGAAACCACACTGGATCTTTCCACGGCCACATATCTTGGTCAGCTGGACGACGTCACCGGCACGACTCTGAAGATCGTGGTTTCTGGATACGTGTACCACATCGACACCATCCCGAACCTGAGTTTGAACTACGAACTCACAGAATCGCACTGGATACCCATTGAATCGCTGCTTGTGCCGAACCGCCAGATGTATCACAGATTCCAGTTCGAGGGATTCGACGGCAGTCTGCCTGCCATTGATATCCTGGGTCCGGATAAACCTATCCTGTGGGGCCTGACCTATCGACTCGTGGGGCAGCTCCTGCAACTCGTGGGTTACAGCCTCCCGGGTCTATCCTGACAACACAACCTTTTTTTGGGCCTCAAAGTGGACGATTTTCATCGCCTTTCTGCACTGGAACTCATTTCATTCTACAAGCGCCGTGACATCTCTCCCGTCGAAGTGACCCGGGCAGTTCTGGAACGTATTGGGAATCTGAATCCGAACCTTAATGCCTTTGTCACAATCACTTCAGACCTCGCCATTGAGCAGGCTCGCGTGGCGGAGCAGGCATATGCAAAGGAAGCGACTCCACCTCCCCTGGCGGGTGTACCAGGATCTCTGAAGGATTTGACCTCAACGAAGGGGGTGCGCACAGCAAAAGGCTCCCTGCTTCACAAGGATTGGATACCCGACTACGATGCCCCTCTCGCCGAGCGCCTCTACGATGCCGGAATGGTCATGCTCGGAAAGACCAATACCCCTGAGTTGGGATGGAAGGGAGACTCAGACAACCGCGTCTTCGGTCCCACACACAATCCCTGGCTACACGGCAAAACGGCTGGAGGGTCCAGTGGGGGCGCGGCTGCGGCAGTCGCCTCCTGTCTAGGACCCATCTCTCAGGGTACCGACGGTGCCGGATCCATACGGATTCCTGCCTCCTTTTGCGGGACGTATGGCATTAAACCTTCGTGGGGTCTCGTCCCGCAATATCCCGCAAGTGCGGTAGAACTTCTGTCTCACGTTGGGCCCATTACCCGAACCGTTGGCGACGCCGCATTGATGCTTACTGTGATGGCAGGCGCGCACCCCCTGGACAGAATTTCTCTTCCCGTAGAGATTGATTACTTGGGTGAATTGCAAGGATCAGTAAAAGGACTCAGGATTGCCTGGTCTCCCGACCTTGGGTACGCCTCCGTCGACTCCGAAGTATTGGCCATTGTATCAAAGGCTGCCAACCGGTTCTCTGAGATGGGATGCCTGTTGGAGGAAAACCATCCTCCGATGCCCGACACGTGGGAAATTCTGGACACAATCTGGGCCTCCGCGTTTGCCGGCGTGTATCTGGACAGCCTCGATCAGGTCCGGGATGACTTGGATCCGGGATTGCTAGCTGTTGCAGAGAAAGGCTCGAAATACACTGCTGCGCAGCTTGCCAGGGCAAACGCCCTGCGGATCGACTACTATCACGGATGGCGAACCTTTATGGAATCGTACGACCTGGTTTTGACGCCAACACTTCCCGTCACTGCATTTCAGGCCGGTGATGACCACCCCGGTCAGGTCAACGACCGTGAGACAACTTACCTGAGCTGGACATCCTTCACCTATCCCTTTAACATAACCGGCCAGCCGGCCGCAACCGTACCGTGTGGGTTCACCCAGGACGGGCTTCCAGTGGGTCTGCAAATCGTGGGCAAATGGCGTGACGATGTTTCCGTACTCCGAGCCTCGGCCGCTTTTGAGGAGGCAGCGCCCTGGGCAGATCACCATCCGTTGGTAACCTAGTCTCCGGCCAAACGCCATTTGCTGCACACATGCTATGGCAAACGATCCCAATCAAGACGCTTCGGAAAAATCTATCGACCTTTCCAGAATAGTCGGAGATCGTATCATCAGGTCTCGAGGCAATGGCTATTCGTGCCGACGTGTCCTGTCCCGAAGACTTGGTGTCCGCCATCGAGAGGACGGTCGACCTGTGGGGTCGGCTTGACATTCTCGTCCCGAATGCGGGAATTCAGCTTCACAACGAAGATCTGAATTTACACCAGCTAGATGAAGGCGTTTGGAACAGGACTCACGAGGTAAATTACAAGGGTGTCTATCTGGCTGCAAAATACGGTCTTGCCCAATTCGAGGGACAGGGTGATGGCGGAGCGATCGCCATTGTGGCCTCGATAACCGCCCTCAACAGATCTTCCCGCAATCCCTCATACATGTCCGGAAAACATGGCTTGATCGGCCTGTCACGCTACATTGGTGTTCACTATGCAGACCGGAACATCCGGTTCAACAGCGTATGTCCGGGAGCCCTGGAACGAACACCAATCTTCGATAATCACCCGGACCCCGAGGGCAGGAAATCCAAACTGGAAGATGCAATTCCTCTAGGCCGATTGGGCACACCGGAAGATATCGCGCCTACCATCGTCTTTCTGGCCTCTTCGGATGCCGCTTACATCACGGACGCCAATTTCGTCGTAGACGGCGGCCTCACCGTCACCTGACCGACCCTTACCCCCAACTCGCCGATGCGTGACACCACCACATATGCTTCGGTAATCGAAGCGATAGGCCAAACCCCGCTTGTAGAATTGAAGAGGATGACGGAGGGTGTAGCGGGAACCATCCTGGCCAAATTGGAGTACCTGAATCCGGGTTTCTCCAAAAAGGACAGAATCGCCAGGCAGATCATTCAGGATGCCGAAGATAACGGTGACCTCGAACCCGGTCAACCGGTTGTGGAACTCACCAGTGGAAACACCGGCACAGGCCTTGCCATCGTCTGCGGGATAAAAGGATATCCCTTCGTCGCGGTGATGTCTCGAGGAAACTCGGCCGAACGGGCAAGGATGATGACGGCCCTGGGTGCGGAGGTAGTTCTCGTGGACCAGCTCCCCGGGTCCGAACCAGGACAGGTATCCGGTGGAGACCTCGCGCAAGTCGAGAAAAGAGCTCGGGAAATTGCGAATGAGCGACAAGCCTTTCGCGCAGACCAGTTCCTCCTGGCAGGCAATTTTCGTGCGCACTACCTTCATACCGGTCCAGAAATCCTGTCACAGGCCCCAATCAGTATAGACGCATACTGTGATTTTGTTGGGTCCGGGGGGACATTTTCCGGGTGTGCTGCAGCTCTCAAAGAGTCGGATCCTGCCATCAAATGCTACGTGGTTGAGCCACAGGGCGCAGCGGCCCTCGCCGGAAAAACTGTCGAAAACCCCAACCACAGGATACAGGGGGGTGGCTATGCCAGACCCGAACTCCCGCTGCTGAATAACGAATTGATCGATGGATACATCCTTGTTACGGATGATGAATGCCGGGATGCTGCAAGAAAACTCGCTGCAAGGGAAGGCATATTTGCAGGCTACTCGTCTGGCGCAAATATCGCAGGAGCCCTTCGGATACTTCGTGACGAGCAAGCCCTAACCGTGACAACCACCATAAACGACTCCGGTCTCAAATACCTCAGCACGGACCTTTGGCCGTGACCTGATTCTTGCTATGATCCTTGAAAAAGGATAAGTTATAGACTCGTGTCAGCATCTGCAGTGACCATCAGTCAGGTGGGGGGCATCTTGTTTCGACCCTGCGCTGATCGTAGGTTTTGTTCACGGAGGCACCAAGAAGAAGATCATTCCTATCCTGATCATCCTGCTTGCAGGTCAGGCGCCTGGACAAACGCTGGAGGAGGCCAGGAAGACGATAGAGGATATGAACTGGATTGAGGCACTGAACAAACTTCAGATTGGCGTGATCAGAGATGACATAGGTGATCAACTCATACGAGCCGCAGGTGTGGATGGCAAAATCATCAAGCCGAAAAGCTCCGCTTACAATATGGTACAAATGCTGTACAAGGGTAGGTTGGACACCATAGCTTACGCAGAAGACATAGCCAGGTATCAGTTTAAGCTAGCAGGTATCGATCCGAATCTATACGAATCCATCTATGTCCTCCAAAAATCTCACATGGGATGCACATTCCACAAATCCACCGACCCCGGTGTACAGGACTGATCTCTTGTGCACGAGCTGAAATGGAGACCAAAACTCAAAGGCATGTCCGGCACAACAAACGATACTTGGAAAGCACCTGAGGCACGGGGAAGCCTGTTCCTTGTTGTGGGTCCCAGTGGTGTAGGCAAGAATACTCTGATTCACAGGTCCATCGAAAAGGATCCCAGAGCAAGGTATATTCCTTCGCTGAGCACCCGAGAGATGCGCGTATCGGAAACTCAGGGCAAGCCATACCGATTCATTACAAATGAAGAATTCCTAATTCAGATCGAGGAGGAAAATCTCCTCGAGTGGGAGGAAGTGAACGGGTACTACTACGGAAGTTCTATTCATGAAATCGAGGCGTGTGTTTCACAAGGATACGACGCGATCACCGACCTGGATGTCTTCGGCGCACACAATCTCCTCTTGAAGATACCGATAGAGGTATGCACAATATTTGTCATGGTGTCCTCAAAGGAGCAGCACAAAAGGATCACCAGCCGGAATATTGAGGACCAGGAAAGTCTTCGCAGGAGACTTGAGCGAACCAGCATTGAAACCGATCTGTCGGTTCTCTTCGATTATCTCGTGTATAATGACCAACTGGATGATTCGGTTGACCAGGTCCTGGCGATAATGAAGGCACATCGAGCAAAGCGGGGCCTCATCAAATTCTCGGAAGAGCGAGGCAGTATGTATAACCAGAAAGTCCTGGAATTCACCGCTCGTCTGTCGGAGAATCAAAACTCCGAGCAGACATTCGACCTTCCCAGGACTGCGGTCGGAGATTTCGAGGGTCTGGATCATGCCTTCGCGAGACTCATCCGCATGATCAGCTACAAATCCAAACTTGAACTCTCCCCTCAGGAATTCGTAATCGCGACTCGGACGGAGCACCGAAACGTGGTCCAGAGCCACCAACCTTACTCCCAGTCCGTGTCCAAGGTAATCGTAGAAACGTCTCGAGAAGAGGCCTTCCTCGGACTCAAGAAGGCCGTGGGCCTTTACAAGCAACCCTAACCATTTCCCCCTAAACACTACCTCCTGAAATCTCACATTGCGACACTTGCAGTCATGAAGTATCGTTATGTGACAAACATCAAATCTCTATTGTCGGGAGGGACAATGGAAACCGAAATGGACTCGCCCGATATGGGGGAGTTTTTTTATTGTCGAGGCAAATTTCGTTTTCTGTGATCGGATATAATCAAGTGGCAGACCAGTGGGACCGAGCCTCCTGACAGTTTTGGTTACGCCACGCGCTGTTACAGCAAACTAAGGAAGGTTGACAAGATGTCTGAGACGACAACGGATCCAAAGGACTGGTCGGACTGGGAGAAGCACCGAGACCAGATTGTTCATCCCGCCGGTACCATCAAAGCGGCGGACCTTGAAAGGGCAAGGGAGAATATTCGGAAACACGATTGGGCCAGGCAATACCTGGATCGCCTCCAGAGTTCCGCAGATGACGTTGTCAGCAGCATGTCTCCCGATCACCTCGAGACCTTAATCGAAACAACAACTCCTGGTGGTATGGGACCCTGTCCAGCGTGTCGCGCCAAAGGATTGCCATGGCATCCCAACGGTCAATGGACTTGGTCTCCTTCCAGTCCCGATCAGCTCACCTGCAGCGTCTGTGAAACGATATTTCCGAACGCCGAATTTCCCGAGGAAATCTCCATAGAATGTACTTGGGGCAAAGGTCAAACCTTCACATTCGCCGGCGGGGACACATTCAAATGCTTCTCCTACCTCCAGGCAAGGCCCAGCATTTCAGGAATCACCAGGGCTCACAAGGTCAGCCATGCAACTGAGCAGCTACAGACCCTGGCGCTTGCCTACGCCCTGACCGAAGATGACGATTACGCGAGCGCAGCAAAGGCTATTCTGCTCCGCTTTGCGAAAGTGTTTCCCGAATATCTCGTTCGGGCAGGATATGGCTATGGTGAGTACGCCGGTATGGACCCGCATATCGCCTCGGAACACATTCTGGACTTGCCCGAGAACGAACTGGTTTATCCTCCCAACAAACCCGACCGAAAGATCTTCACCGGATACTGGTCGGCCAGCAGGATCGGCACCTCCGGAATGGACGGGGGATGGGTTGTAAGGATTTCAGACGCCTATAGTTTGACCTGCACTGCGGTAAATAGTAGTGCTTCGGTCTACAGCAAGGACGAGAAACTCAAGATCGAGAAAGATCTTCTCCTGGAGGCTACATACCTAGCCGCCTGCGATACCCTCATCAACAACAAATCCGTCGGGAACCGTGCCGGGGCCTCGGTCGCCGGCATGTGTGTAGGGCACCCAGGCCTGGTTCACTTTGGCCTGGATGGCTTCAAGAAAACGGTCGACGGGTGGTTCCTTCCCGATGGGGGCACATCTGAGTCTCCCGCCTATGCCATGATGACTATGAGTGGTATACGACCTTTCGCACTAGCGTTCCGTGGCTACTCGGATCCGCCCAACTATGCCGGTCCCGACCGTCTCGACGATTTCAACGCTTGTCGCGATACGCTCTATGGGGATTGCTGGCAGGCGTTGGTCTGGACGCTACAGGGTGACCTGCATTTTACACCATCAGCCGATTCATACAAGTCCACTTCCATCGGTGTGCAGTTTGCTGATCTGCTCGCCCTCGCCTATCCGACCGATGCACACGTGGCACTTCTCAAAGAGACTGTTGCAAAAGATGAAACCGCCGGCGGACAAAGTGCAGTCTTCTGCCGCGATCCAGAACTCGAATCAAGACAAACTCCCCTAATTCGAATGGATGATGTTGTATTTCCCTTCCTCTCCCAAGGGTACCTGAGAACGGGTGCCCATGGAAGAGACAGTGTGGCCTCTCTGAATGCCGCAAACCACGGTGGCCACCATCATCTGGACGGGCTCAACCTCTACTACTGGAAAGACGGACACGAACTCCTCTCCGACCTGGGCTATTTGTGGGACCACCAGGACAAGTATCAAACTTACCGTACCTGGGCACACAATCTTGTGATGATAGATGGGAAGGATCAGACCGCACGAGGACGTCTCGGCATGTTCCACTTCTTTTCGGTCACGCCCACTGTGAAGGCCATGGAAGCATCATCAAACGGTTATGGCGCAGACTCCTTGTACAGGAGAACGGTCGTCCAGATCGACCACGGGCTCTCAGGTACTTATCTCGTAGACATTTTCCGAACTTCGGGTGGCGAGAAGGCCGAGTATGTATTCCACGGACCTCACTCCAACTATGATTTGAAGGGATTGGAACTGGGGCCGGCCAAAGAGACATTTGTTGATAGTGAAGGAACGACGATTCTCTCGGACGTTAACCAGGGGAAACCGGACGGACGGTGGAGTGCGATGTGGACTTTTGAAGACGACTACAAATTCGAAGCTTTTGCTCCAGGACGTATGGGCGAATCAGTTTTTATAGGGGACGGATGGGGTCAGCGCGATCATCGCAATTCGGATGTGGGAGCGACATTGCCCTACGTGGTCCAGCGCCAGAAGGGATCTGAGAAGAATGTGTTCGCAGCTGCCTTTGAGGGATACCGAGATGGGCAATCACTAGTGAGGGCAATCGAGATCCTTCCTCTTCCCGACAATGCTCCCGATGACGCGATCGCAATAGCGGTGGAGACGAATCAAGGAACAGACATCGTGATCGGCATGCTGACCTCGGAGCCAATCACAGTTACGACCGACCTGGGAGAAGTATCAACAGATGGCCAACTGTCAGCGATCATGTCAACGGATGGCGGTGCATCTTCGGCCTGTCTTATCGGCGGCACTCGCCTCTCAACAGCCGACATTGACCTGAGCGTCCCCGAAGCAACACTAAGCGGCAGAGTTCTCACAAATGGATCAAGAAATGACCAATCCTATTTCGACATCGATTGTCATACGTCACAGATCGAGTCAATGAAAGGCCAGACGTTGTTCGCACTCGAGGGAGCTACACGCCACGGCTATCCAATTCGAGGGATCGAATCTATTGAGACGGGAACTCGCGTGTTCACCAAGCGCGACCATCAAGGATTCGAAGCCCGAGCGGCAGAGCGTTGGGAGCTGCCGGTCACTGCGACGGTTTAGATTCTGAAGACGTCCAATCTGGCCAGTAATCGCCGGCAGGATTTTCAGTCAATCGTCGTTGGTTCCGGCCATCTGCTTCCATCACGTAGGCCTCGATCTGGCAAACTATACCTGAGGACATCTGCTTTTGCATATTGCCGGTTCTCGATACAATCCTGCGATAACGCGCAGGATCACTCGAACATTCGGGGGGGGCATCGATCGGGATGCGGGAAGTCGCCAAGTTGTAGGATCAGGATCTACCGAATTCCAGATAGGCCTCCATCAAAGCCCCAATGTTCTCGGTCGGTGTGTCCGCCTGGATATTGTGAGACGTGCAGAAGATGTACCCGCCATTCGACTTGAACAGATCCGCAAGCTCCTTTACCTCCTGCCGAACATCATCAGGTGATCCGAACGGCATCGTCTTCTGAATCGAAACACCTCCCTGGAAGCAGATATACTTGTCGAACCTGCTCTGCAGATTGCTCAGAGCCATTCCGTTTGCTTCCAGTTGGCAGGACTGCAGCACGTCGAGTCCGCAGTCCATCATTTCGGGAATGATGTCCACCACAGAACCGCAAATAGGGATACGGTCCCCTACTTTATGATCGAAAGCCAGTAGTGTGCGTTCTCTTGAGTCCATGTGTTTTCCCTATTCCATCCGAACAAGTGTTGACCGATTAGACGCGAACACTCCTCAGAGGGTTCCCATTCGAGAATTCTGTCACTTCAGGACCATTCCTGATAGGGAGCCACGAACAGTAGGGTGTTCCCACCTCACCGGCACTTGCGAAATCACACAAGCGAACGGCCTTTCCTCCAGCCGCCTTGAATTCCAGCAGCACAACCGGGGGCAGCCATTCACTCCACTTGATTCGTTTTGGCTTCTTGCCGTTCAGCACCACCGAAGGAATATCAAGCATGCAGGATACCGGATCCCATTCCTCGAGATCTCGTGTAAGAATCTTACCCTTCTTCGTTATATCCAGATTATACCGATGGTCATAGGTCAACAGAATTGGACCTCGGTAGATCGAAGCGCGTCCTTTACATTCCTGCTCCCCCTGCCATACATGGAGCGACATATCAAGGGCCATCTCGATCCTGTCTCCGGCCTTCCAATCTCGGACAATGTCCAAGTATTTCCCAGACTTCACGCCCTGAATGGCTTCGCCGTTCAGACTCACCCTCGTCTTCTTCGACCAATACGGAATCCGCAGTTTCAAGGTGAACTGGCTCGACCGTTGCGGATCAACCCTGATGATGATTTTTCCCTCGACCGGATACTCGCTTTTCTGAACAAGGGTCACGGATATCCCGGACTTGAGCCTTGCTGAGATCTTTGACTCGCCATAGTAGTTCAGAATCAGCCCATCCTGATCCTTCATCAGCCCCCAATCGCTCAACATACCGAACCCGCGGCTGGCATTCACACTGCAGCAATTCAATTCGGGACTGCCTTCCCGGGCCTGCCAGTTGTGATCGGTCGTGAAGCATCTTCGGACCCCGTTCATAGGCGTGTCGTAGGTCGACCACCGTCCCGTAGACGAGTGGATTCCGGGGACAGAATTCATAGAGGACAGCTCAAGTTCATCTGCAACGATCGAGTTACCTGTCAGCTTCAGCATCTCGACACTCATCGCCATCCAGGCTATCGTACAACAGGTTTCGATCGCCGCCAGGTGATAGGGATTACCAGTTGCTTTCTCTCCCGAAGAGAACCCACCATTGTTGTGTCGATCAAACTTCAAAATGCTCCACCAGATCTGTTCAAAGGCCTGTCTGTACTCATCTTCGCCCGTAATCCAGTACAGTTCCGCCAGAGCCATGATCGGGTGAAGCGATTCCCATCGAGGCTTCGGCGTCTCAAAGAACTCTTTGCCTTGAAGCGGCTGCCGGAGGTAATCCCCTGCCAGGTATTCACCATTCGCTTTGGCGCCAAACTCCTCCACAATCTGAATCGCCAGATCCAGGTAGCGTTTTTCCCTGGTCTTTCGAAACAGCAAACAAAACGCATGCACCGGCGCTAGATTCATCTCTGTGGAACCGGTCTCCACCAGCCTGGTCTTCTTCCTACCCAGATACTTCCTGCAAAACAAATCCCCGATACGCATCGCACAGGCCAGGGCCTCTCTATTTCGCGTTTCCTCACTCCACAACATCAAACCCAGCATGATGTGGTAATGGCCCCATGTGTCCCATGTCAGCCTGCCTTTCCAGCAATTGGGAGCTTCGTTCGTCAATCTGGATTTTCTGGGCCAGGGACCCAAGTAACCGTCCTTGTCCTGTGATTGTATCAAGCGATGGACAAACTCCCTCAACCACGCTCTAAGCTTCGGGTCACGGTTGAGTCTGTATACCTGGACCGCCCCCGTGAGATACTTCCCCGCGAACTCTCCTGCCCATGGAACCATATCCCTCAAAGGAGACGCATCACGATCGCGAAACATCTCAAGCATTCCCGGATTGGCTTTGGGAGCCACCAGCAACCACTGATCCGTAATCCCATCGATGTAGTCTCCAAAGAATCCCCCTATCTGGAATCTGGCATTCGGGATCCTTCTGTATTTGGGTTGGCTCATCTATTATGTCCTTTCCATTGGAGTGCCAGACAACCGGCACCGGATCGATACGCCTCCTCCAGCAGGTTTACGTATTACCCCCCTGCCGTGTCGATACGACGATTCAACACAAACATCACGACACCAAAAAGAACCACAAAGGGACCTTCCCAGACCTTCCAGTAGAGTGGCAAGCCCTCCACCCAATCCACAAAAACAAGGACCAGCCCGAAGGTAGATTGGGAGGAAATATGTCTACAGGGTCACGATTCGCTTGCTCTCCGAGTATCCAATAAGCTCATCAATGAAGAGCTATTAGTTACTCAATTTGCTGGAACAAGACTTCGACTTGAATTGGATCGCATACCTCTTTGGCGAGGAGACCGCGTTGGCCTGAAGGAACTATCCGGTAACATAGGCCAGTACCTATGCTTGCCTAGCCTGACGGGCTACGAGGTCCTACTCGCTGCTGTTCAGGACGGCCTGAATTCTACAAGCTAGCAGATTGAGACTTTCGCTTACGCAGACCGGTGGGATGAAAAGGATGGGCGTTACGTCGGTCTTCGAGCCGGGCACGCTGGTATGGTGACCATGGATGACCATAGTGTCCTAGTAAAACCGGATGTGGCTGCCAGACAGTTGGCTGAAGAGCGTGATGAATCGGAGCCTCAACCAACTCCCGACCCAAGGCCAGACGATTCCGATAATCAGGATCCCGAAGAGGAGGACGAGGAGAGGCCACGGCGCTTCTTCGGCAGCAAGGACCTTGACCCAACTCGCGTGGGCCGCGACGCTGGCCAAATCGGACAGGAGATCGTCCAGCACCTTGCAGCTCGCGAGAACTCGCAAGTTGAGGTTACCATCGAGATCCGATCCGAAATACCAATCGGCGCCCCCGAAAAAGTCGTTAGGACCGTGAATGAGAACTGCAGGACAGGAAATTCAAGTCATTCGGTTTTGAGGAAGAATAGGCTGATGCCTCCCAAAAGACACCATTATGCTCCTATTTGGTATCAAGCGCCCTTCACGATTCAGAGGGACGGTAAGAAACTGATCTATGCCTACGACAAAGAAAACACGGATGCTGATCCAAGACTGCAGCAGCCAGTGAACACGGGTGTGGAGGGAAGGCTGTATTCCTCGGTAAACCAGGATGGGAATGAGATATCTCTAGAAGAAGACTTCGCGGGAATAGAGACACAAATGCAGCCTATTCTTGACGCTTGGATATCAGACCCTGATCGACAGGACGAAGGCGAAAAAGAGGCGTTCCCATTCTTTATTGGCCACATTCTGATGCGATCGCTTAGGATGATAAACCAAGTTGCGGAGTCTCAGGAGGCTGCATCAGTGGCGATCTTTCGGAAGTTGGCAAGCCAGCCTCCCGAGGCTCAAGAGAAGATGTTTCAAGAGCTAAAATCCCAGGGGAAACTCAAAGCTGTGGAATCGGTAGGGGCTATGTAGGCCTTACTCGAAGCGGTGGAAGGGCGTTTCAAGATCAGTCCGGACCGAAAGTAAGCTATGGCCCAGTCTATTGCCGCCAGCCATAGAGTGGACGATGAGCTCCTGTGCATAAAATGGTGTCGGGCCACCTAGATATCATGCGTTGGCACAAGTCCTGGTGATTGGCTGCGCAGTCCGTTGTCAGCGGGTTTAGGCCGCCCAATGTTTACGCATTGATCGTTATGTCAACACTTTAAGTTACTTCGAATTCTCAGCAGTGTCAACAAGCCGTCGAAATTAGAGGCCCTGGTGGGTATCCCTTGATAGGGGACGGGCAACCGTTATCAGCGACCACCCGTCCACCAGGGCAATAAACTCAATGTCTTTCATCTATGCACAAATTTCCAGGCACTTTTCAGAAGTTCTTGAATAATAAAACAGCTCCACAAGAACATCGTCCCTTTGGTCTAGCTCAACCCTCTCCATAATATCAATCCTGCGATCCAACGGAGTGGATGGCGCAGGCCCCTCGGTTTCCCTTGATAATCCCGATGCTTTTGCTGAACATACTTTAATAAAAATTGGCTAAAGCACCAGCGAGCAAAACCGACAGCTGGAAATTTCAGTCTCGAGACAGGAGATCAGCATGGCGAACGAGCACGCTGACATAGAATTCATGAATGTAGACCAAACGGACTTCAGCACTTTCACACTTGCGCAGCAAATTCGTCATCTGGAGGTGGAAGGCTTCGTCGTGATGCCGGATGTGCTCGGTAAGGAGCAAATAGACCGCATCAATAAAGAAATGGCGGACGCGCCAATGCAGGTCAAAGACTACAGCGATGCCCAGACCTACTGTCTTGAACCCCAGTGGATGAGCGATGCACTGCTTGAACTGGTTGCCAACCCGCCAATCATAGATTTTCTGAAAGTCCTGATGGGTGAAGATATCGTCTTCACCCGTGGCCTATTTTCTCGCACGCTGGCGGGATCTCCACCCATCTCGCTGCACACAGACGGCCAGCCCCTCGGATCATCCATTTTCGGTTACGAGGGCAGCTCCCCTCGGCTCCTTCGTGTGCTCTATTATCTCGATGACCTCACCGAGGAACGGGCGCCCTTTCGACTAGTCCCGAGATCCCACCTCTCCTTCCACGCCGAGGCCAATCCATACATCCGGTATGAGTCCCATCCAGGCGAGACTACACTTTGTCCGAAAGCCGGAACGGCCGTCATTATCCCGATCAACCTGTTTCATGGGACACACTCCAACAAGGCAGATACGCAGCGTACACTCGTACAGCTTGGATATCGACCAGCGTGGGCAGGACCTATTCAGCCTATGGAGGAGTGGGATCAAGAACTGGTCGCAAGCGCACCTGAGTCTGTGAAACCCTATTTGCAGAGCCTTAACACATCAGGTTTGGCGTGGGATCAAGCACATAAGCCGAAGGATATGAGGATGGATGGGAAGGCAATAGATCCTGGGAGGTGGGGATGAAGGCAACAGGCGTCCTGAGTCCTGAGTCCTGAGTCCTGAGTCCTGAGTCCAAAAAAATCGGAACACAGTCTGAGAATCACAGAAATTCGCTCGATAATTTTGCTTAAGGAGAATCGAATGAACAAAGGCATTTACACGATGTTTTACACTTCGGAAGCAGAGGAGCTGCGGGCATTTCTCAGGGACAAACTCCGATTTCCCTATATAGATGTTGGTGACGGATAGCTGATCTTTGATATGAACGATGAACTCGATCGGGTCGTCTCACAAAATATTGAGAAAGACAATCCGGTGAACGCACCAACTCCCGGATGGCTACTTCAACTCGGTCTGCTGTCGGACAAGACCGCGGCGTTTTGTGAAGACTCCGGCATCCTCGACCTCATCGAAGACATTGTGAAACCTGGAATTGCCATCTACTCCGCCAAACTCGTATCCAAAGAACCATACGAGTCCACCATCTGTCACTGGCACCAGGACAATACCTATTACAACTGTCATGTGGTATATCAGTGTATTTCATACGCAGTTTGTGGGGTTTGAATAGCAAAATGGTGGAAATGAAACCCCGATATATCACAGATTCAACTGAAATAATTTCAGTTGCAGCCTTGCCAATTATCGTAACTGAAATGATTTCAGCCACAAAAGTTTTTCCTGCTATCCTTTAACTTGAAGGCGAACCATAATCAAGTTGAAGCCGAAGCATGCCTGCATGAACATGCAGAAAGACGTGTCAAAGCGAAACCCGAATGTCGGTCTGGATACCCCTTGAGGACAGCACCCGCGATCAGGGTTGTCTCCAGGTCATCCCGGAGAGCCACAACAAAGGTTTGCAGCCATTCAGCCACAAGGAGTGTGGCACCTGCAACCTTGGTATCGACACTGAAATAGCCATTGAGGACCGGGAATTCCTTCCGGCAAACGCGGGTGATACCGTCTCGTTCAGCGCATTTCTGCAGCACGCCTCCTACGGCAACATCACAGAAAAACGACGCCGAGCATTTATCGTCTCCTACCAGGAGGCCACGGTAGGAAAGGGCAACGATGCGCAGTACAAAGTTCTCCGGCCAGCTTGATCATTCTCACCTTGGGGAGAGACTCAAAATGGAACCCTTTGCAATATCCGGAATCAGTTTCATGCCAGAAATGTGGAAAGAGAAAGCTAATCTCAAGACCCTGTTGGGACACATCGACGTGGCAGCGGAAGAAGGGGCCCAGGTCATCGCATCTTGCGAAGGCGTGCTCGACGGGTACATCACAAAGGAACTGCCGAAACACCGGATCCAGCCCGGCACCGAGAAAACACGTGGCTACGCACAGCGAGTCGCAAAGTTCAGAAAGCGCCAGGAATCACTCGCTGAAAGAATCAAGAAGAACTGCATTCCGGTACTCCAGAAGAAAGCGGCAGAACACCAGGTCCACCTGTTCATTAACACCCTGGACCTCAGACGCAAACAAGCAGTTTACAACACCACCTTCGTCATCGATCCGAATGGGGAAATCATCGGTAAGTACGACAAGATCCACGCCGCTTTTGAAGTCGTCAACAAGCTTGGCAAAGGATATCCTGTATTCAAAACACCTTACGCAAACATCGGAGTTATTGTCTGTGCCGACAGGCAGTTTCCAGAGACGGCACGTGCGGTGGCCCTTGGTGGCGCAAACGTGCTCATCATCAACTCGTACGGGATGTGGGGCGAGGGCGCCAACGAACGCTTCATCCGACAAAGGGCTTACGAGAATGGCCTCTATCTCCTCTTCTGCCATCCGAACGAAACAGTGCTCTGCTCACCGGAGGGTCGTGTGATCGCCTCGACTTGCCCCTGGGAGAATGTGCTGATTCGCAAGATAGACCCGGAACCCGCTGTAGGCAGAGGTCTTTTTGGCAACCGCGAAATGGCCCAGACCTACAGCATCATCGGCGATCCCTCCGCATATACCAGCCGGAAGAAGAAAAAGAAAGGCAAATAGATGTCTCCAGGTGAACTCACGTTTCAACAGAAACCCCTCACTCAGCAAGGATTCGATTACACTGCCGAGGAACTTCGCAGTCTGCAATGGGGCTACGCTTCACACTGTTGCTCTGTATGGCCATCTATGGGCTCTACACGCAACAACCGAACATCCACTTCGGCCTGGCTGCCTTGGGAATTCTCCCCTTCTGGTTTTCGTCCGGTCACCCGCTAGACTTGCTATACAACTATCTGACCCGACCAACAATTGGCGCCGTCAAGCTACCACGGAATCCCCTTCCAAGAAGGATCGCGTGTGTGATGGGCGGATCGATGAACGCCTTCATCGGACTCGCATTCGTGTCGCAGAATCCTGGAATTACATACATCCTCGGTGGCATATTGATTACCTTGCAGAGCACGGTCATTACCACCCATTTCTGCGTCGGCTTGTGGATGTATGAAGACGCACTGAAACTATTGGGAAGAGCGACGAAGCTGGTACCGATCGATCAGGCTCGGGAAATGATCAACACGGGTGCACAGCTGGTAGATGTCCGTAAGCCCGACGAATTTGCAGGAGGCCACCTCGAAGGAGCCACGAATATTCCAGTTGATCAAGTCGCCCAGCATCTTGAAACATTCAGGGAGAATCGTTCGCTTCTCTATTGTCAGAGTGGACTTCGTTGCCAAAGAGCTATCCAGATTTTCCAGCGATACGGCATTGAAGACGTTCACAACCTTGGGGCGATGTCGAGATGGTAAATCACACATAGGTCCGATCAATGAAGGAGCAGGTATGATAGCCGGTTTCTCTAGAGTCAACATGAACCCGCCGCCCGGAACCCGAATGATGGGTTTTGGGACCAGGGACAAGGGTCCCGGCAGCGAGTCCATTCGCGACGACATCTTCGTCCGTGCCCTCTACCTCTCCCACGGTGGCGAGGAGGCCGTCATCCTCTCCTTCGACATGTGCTTTATCGGGCGTGAAGACTCGGACCGGTATAAAGGTGTCATCGGGCGGCTTCTGGATCTCAGCCCTCGCAAAATTCTGCTCAACTCTTCCCACAGCCATGTTGGACCGGCATCTGGTTACTGGGCTTACGGCGACTACCTCCCCCCCGACCAGCTCTATCTTCGCGAACTCGAAGGGATGATCGTCGCCGCTGTCACTGAAGCCCGTGACACTGCTCAAGACACAACCATCTGGGCGGGCTCCGGAAAATCCACAATTCCAATGAACCGTCGCCGGATGATGGACAGCGGCAAAACCGAAAATCGTCCGAACCCCGATGGCATCGTCTGTGATACACTCCCCGTTTGCCTCCTCAAGAATGCTGCGGGTGATCCAATCGCGTGCCTGTTCTCCATATCCGCCCATCCATCTATCGTTGGTGGAACCGCAATATCAGCAGAATATCCCGGCGCTGCGACAAACAGGGTGGACGTCTTTCTTGGCAGAAACTGTAGCATGTTCCTCCAGGGATGCGGCGGCGATGCCAAAACCAGTCCCGCGGGCGAAGGTCAGGACGCGTGGATCAGCAACGACTGGGACATTGTGGAAAAAGTCGGCGAAATCCTCCTGCAGGAAGTCATCGACATCGTCAACAACGGTCTGTCAGAACACCAGCCGGCACTCGCGACGGCACTTGCGGAGACACAGTGGCCTCTTCTTGAACCAGTCAGCAGGGATGAATTCGCCAGAAAAGCGTCGGAGGGCTTGATCAAGGGTGCTACCCCTTCTGAACAAGGTGTGGATGACCTCTGGGCTGCAAGACAAGTGGAACTCATCGACCGCGGCCAAGCCCTGCGCTCAACTGCCTCTGTCCTGATCCAGGGCATCAAACTGGGTGAAGGTCTGCGGATGGTCGCGATCGAAGGCGAGCCAGTAGCCGAACACGGGTTGAACATTCTCGATTTCTACGACAACGGCGTCACATTTCCCCTGGGATACGCGAATGGCGAGTCTATGTACTTGCCAGTAACGCGCCAACTCCCTGAGGGGGGTTACGAGGTCGAAGCGTACGGTGAGTATGGGTACCCTGCACAGCTCGCACCGGGGATGGAGGAGATTGTCCGAGAATCGATGGAGAGATTTCAAGAACAAGGGATAGATTGACTGTGGTGTGATGTATGTGGTCCTGTGTTGAGAGACTGACGTTATCCTGTATTCTCGACTGGGACCTTTGGTCCCGCTCGAACGTACTGGGTTTTGGTGGGGTGTGAATTGATGTGATAGACGATATCCTGTATTCTCGACGGAGACCTTCGGTTCCGCTCGAACATACGGGGGCTTTGGTGGGGCGTGAATTGATGTGATAAACGTTATCCTGTGTTTTCGACTGGGTCCTGCGGTTCTGCTCGAACGTACGGGATTATCGCTTTCTGCAAAACACTTGATACTGAGGAGTTAACTATGACTACCATTGCAGTGGAGCCGGAGGAGAAGGTAGCGGTCAACGGCGTTCTCGAATCTGACAGGATAAGTGAGATGCGGGCTGGATTCGAGGCGGAATCGGTGAACCGGATCGTTCAGAACGCCGTCTGCAAGAATCAGGTCGACACCATCGCATTGAACAGAGGCATTGTCACCTCTGTTGACCACAGCTTCAGCCATATACTGGACGACTGGAAGGTCACCAATCAGAAAAGCAGCGGGCGTTGCTGGATGTTCGCGGGACTGAATCTGCTGCGTGTCGGCGCGATGAAAAAAATGAATCTGAAGGCCTTCGAATTCAGCCAGAACTACACCTTCTTCTGGGACAAGCTTGAGCGAGCGAACTACTTTCTGGAACGCATCCTTGACACATCGGATCGCGATGTCGACGATCGGCACGTTGCCCAGCTCCTGTCACGTCCTCTCGACGACGGCGGCCAGTGGAATATGTTCGTCAATCTGATCAAGAAGCACGGCCTGGTCCCTCAATCCGCAATGCCGGAAACCGACAGCTCCTCAAACTCCGGCAGGATGAACACCAACCTACTGCACAAACTGAGAGAGGGCGCTAAAGACCTTCACAATTTGGCCGCAAGCGGAAGTGGCCCGGACGAGCTTCAGGCAGTGAAGCAGCACATCCTCGACGCCATATATCGAATGCTCGCCATCCATCTGGGGACACCGCCTGACAAATTCGACTGGCAATGGCAGGACTCGGACAAGGAATTTCACCGTGACGGCGAGATGACTCCACAGGAATTCGCTCAGAAATACATCACGGTAGATCTGGACGACTACGTTTGTCTCGTGCACGACCCTCGCCCGACAAGCCCGCTTGACCGCACCTTCACGGTCGAATTCCTTGGGAATGTCGAAGGAGGGGAGATCGTCAAGTATCTGAACATCGACATCGACCTGATGAAACAGATCACAATGCATACGCTTCAAAATGGCGAGCCGGTCTGGATGGGTTGTGACGTAGGTAAGATGATGCAGCGAGATCTGGGCTTGTGGGATGCCCACCTGTTCGACTTCGAAGGAGTGTACAGCACCGGTTTCGAACTCGACAAATCCGAGCGACTCCAATATCACCAGACACAGATGACACACGCGATGCTCTTCACCGGTGTAGACGTCGTCCAGGAACACGACGAGGACACCCCCAGGCGCTGGCGTGTTGAAAACAGCTGGGGTGACGCCAACGGGAAGAAGGGCTACTACCTGATGAACGACAACTGGTTCGACCAATACATGTTCGAAATCGCCGCAAAAAAGGAATATCTCCCCACAGAACTCCAGGAAGCCCTCGACCTCGAACCTATTGTACTTCCGCCTTGGGATCCAATGGGTGCGCTCGCCAGGTAAAGGACTGGAAGAATGGCCAAACCTTATGTATTCATAGGCTTCGACACCGAGGACCCGATCAACCCTGAAGCCGACGATGTTCTCCTCAGACTCGCTCAGACGTACACCAAGGCAGGCATCCCAGCCTGTTTCTTCATGGTCGGTGAGAAGGCACGCGTGCTCAGATCCAGGGGCCGCAAGGATGTCCTCTCCGCCCTCAGGGATCACGAAATCGAATACCACGGCAACTACTGGTTCGAGTATCCAGAGCCTGCGCTCGTCTACGGAAACCGTGACCCTTGGGACCAGGCTGTCGAAAAGGGTCGGTCAATCGAAACACCCGGTCTCCAGGATGTCGCCGAGATTACGGGCCAATTTCCAGTCGCCACCTGTCAGCACCAGAACAACCACAGTCCGGCGACAACTCACGCAATGCAGCAATCCGGTGTCAAGGTGTGGAACGGCGGGCTTGGCGCAAAACTGGATGGAATCGGCTGGATCATGAACCTTTTTGTCGTCGGTAGACACTCACGCACGGTATCAAGCCAGGGCAGTTGGGGAAGTTTTCAATTCGATCCCGATCGCCCGAAGCGTCGTCCTGGAACCATGAACCCAAAGGTCGAACTGAAAAACTTCCAGCAGCGCTTCGACGCGCAGCTAGAGACCGGAACCACGCACGTGAACATCCTGGGTCACCCGACCTGCTGGGCAATGGCCGAATGGTGGGGCTGGTACGACTGGTCGGCCGCGTTCCGTCACGCGAGCCTCAACGGAGCTGTCGGCCCCTACCAGCAAGGTCGTCAATGGGAACGCGGTGTCACGCGCTCCAGGGCGGACATCGACGCACACTTCCAATGGACGGCCGCAGCGGCGAGGTGGCTGGCCCGTCGCAAGGACATCAACGTTACAACATTCGCGGATGTCCTCGCCGAACACGCCGATCCCCCGGGCGAGTGGCTCACAGACAGCCAGGTCCGCTCAGTCGCCAAACAAGTTCTCAAACGACTCGATCACACGCGTGCTGGCGAGACCACGCTATCCGCAGCGGACTCACTTTACGTACTCGCCCAATATGTAAGATTCATGCTAGCTGAAAAGTGTCGTCCTGATCAAACACAAATCAAGCGAACGATCGGTCCGGTAGAGGACGTCTACAAACCCGCCAAAGAAATCCGATTCAAACGTCAGAACCTGCTATTGGCCTCACGACACCTTGTCGAATATGCAGATGCCAACGGCCGACTCCCCCACGCCCTTCGTGTACACGGCATCGATTGCGGTCCAGGCGAACTCCTCATCGCCCTCGCCCAATCGGTAGCCGCGGACAAACTGCCCGATTTCGTCACTGTCGAGCCAACTGCAGGCGTTCCGGAATGCGTGGCAATGGACTGCTTCTCCAAAGCGACCGCAGGTTCAGGTCACGCAACACCGGGATACACGCCCACGCAGATACATCTACAGGGCAGACTTCAGTCCTGGAGTTACCGACCCGCCGGCAAGAGATAGTCGAGCGCTTTCGATTGTCGACCAGATGAATTGCCTGCCATTCACCGAACCGGGTAAAGCTGTGATCAACAAGTCGACCCTTCAGCCCGAATGAGGTGAAGCCCCGTCATTGTCCTCAGCGTCACCTCTCCAAACTGTGAGCTGCAGATTGTCAGCGATACCCTGCGATCACCGCGAGTACGTATAAGCACCATTCCTTTCTATTCCATGGCCTAAGGAGAACCTGATGCAGGACGAACTACCAGTGGAAATCGAAACCCAGGTCGAAGGACAACCACACACCGGGAAAACCCTTGCGGTCATAGGCCCCCACTCAGACGACTTCTCGATATTTTCGGCGGGAACCGTCGCCAAACTCATTTCTGAAGGTTACACCGGCTACTTCATCCGGGTCACAAACGACGAAATGGACTCCTACGATCTCACCACCAGCGAAACCGTTCTTGCCAACGAAAGCGACACCCAGGACGTCGCCAGGGTCCTCGGCATCCAGAAAGTCTACGACCTCAACTACCGGAATCACTATCTCGACGAAGTTCCGCCCACAGAGATCCGTAACCGTCTCATCTTCCTGTTTCGTCTCCTTAAAGTAGACACCGTCCTTGGATTCGATCCCTGGGGTCACTACGAGGAGAATCCTGACCACTACGTTGCGGCTCAGGCCACAGAAGCGGCCTGCTGGATGGCCGGCGGTCGTCTCGACCTGCCCGAACATCTCGAAGCCGGCCTCGAACCTTATGGCGTCTCGGAAAAGTACTATTGGGCTCGCGGTCCTCAACTCGTCAACCGCGTCGTTGACATCACCCAGGTGATTGAACAAAAGATGGAATCCATCCGCGCGAACCGGACACAGATCCGAAATATGGCGCTGGGTCTTCGCGATCGCCTGGCCGCGAGGAAACTCACACTCCCCTGGTTGAGCGCAGACGACGAAACGATCATCAAAGAATATGTAGACCTTGTCTTCCGAGCAGCGGATCACCACACCGGTCAGCAACACGGGCTGGAATACGCTGAGGCCTTTCACTACATCGGTCCAGGAGATCACTCGTCGAAATTCACCTCTTGTCATATGGAAGACTATCTCCGCAAACACGCGATACCGCTCGAATGAGGCATCGGAATGACATCGAGAGAACGGGTCCTCACCACATTTGCTGGAGACGAAGCGGACAGGGTTCCCATCAACTACTTCGCGAACCCCGACATCGACCGCCGGATGAAATCACACTTTGGACTCACCAAGGACGAAAGGGAAGGACTTCTCCAGGCACTCGGCGTTGACTTCAGGACGGTATCCGCCCCCTACATTGGCCCCAAGCGACACGAGGATGTTCCATAACGTTCTGTCGACATCTGGGGCATTCACCGCAGGTGGATCAAACACGAAAGTGGCGGCTACTGGGATTACTGTGATTTCCCGCTCAAGAACGCTATCGTCGATGGGATTGATGCCTGGCCGATGCCTTCACCTGACGACTTCGACTACATCCAGATCGTCGCAAGTGGGATTCCTACGCCCTCGTCTTTAGAAACGCCGGCATCGGTGACATCATCAACAGCACCGGGATGATTCGTACAATGGAACAGGTCCTTGTCGACTTGATGGCCAACAACCCTGCCTGTATCCGCTACATTGAACGCAAGGACACTGAATCCAGGAGTGTCTGGTACGGAGGCGGCTACCTCGAGAATATCGATCAGTTACGCGTGCGGCTGGAACCGGACTACAAACCTCAACTGGCCGAGATCAGAAGGAAGCGAGAAGAATCCGCCCGGGTGGATGGAGCCTGCTGGATGATCATCCCCTGGTGCTTTCACACAATCGCAACATCAATGAGTCTTGAGCCTTTTGTTTGCGCGTGTTACGATCGCCCCGACTTCATTCAGGAGGCAATGAATTGGGTCGAATCCCGTAACCATCACGCCGTTCAAGAGGTTGTCTCGCGCGTCCAGCCAGACTTGGTCCTCATCGACGATGACTGCGCCTACAAGACCGGCACGATGATCTCTCCTGAGATGATGACCGACTTCACACTAGAACCTTCAAGCTGATCTCCGACCTGGGTATCCCGATTGCCTTCCACACCGACGGTAGACTCAACGACGTCATCCCACTCCTTCTGGAACTTGGGGTCTCCGCCGTCCACGGTTGCGAAAAACAGGCCAACAACCTTTGCCACCTAGTCTCCGAATTGGGGGATCACATCACTCTCTGTGGCAATATGGACGGAGTGTTTCTGTCCGCTGCACCACCTGAGGAAGTTTCCGACGGGACCGAGACAATGCTGCAAATCGGCTCTTCCTCGAGGCGATTCATTGCCGGCTGCAACACCAGTCCCCAGGACTATATCCCATCAGAAAACTACAGGGCGATGGCCAACGCAATCCGAAACTTCGCCTAACCCTGAAGTATCCTTGACATCACCCCTCACCTGAGCGAAATTCAGTTGTCATTGTGATTCTGTACGGAGTCACCCTTACTCCACTGGAGGAAATGTGTACATCTACGTAGCTGTAGTCGACCAGAAGGGTTACGACGAGAACGGGCCGGGATCCGGTCACATCAAGGCCCGGTTGGAACTCGCCTCTGGTGAGCCCTGTCTCATTGTTCCTTATCGCCGTTTCAATATGAAGCTCGTGGAAGAACTAAAACCTCGCGGAATTGCTATGAGCGGCTTCGGTGGACATTTCGAAGACCGCAAGGTCAGATGGTTCTGGGGTATGGACGAGGTTTTACACCAAGCGGAGGTCCCTATCCTCTGTTTCTGTGGGAGCCACGAGGTCCTTGGATTTGCCTACAACCAGAACTTGCGAAAAACAAAATCCCTTCGCGATCCGATCATTCGAAAACTTCGACCTAACGAGGACTTCCCGCGTCGAGCCACCGCCGATCCAAAACTCAAGAACCGTTACCTCGCGGATGGTATATTTCCCATCCATCAAGTGAAGAAGGATCCGCTTTTCAAGGGGCTGCCAAAGAACATGCTGATGCGATGCTCCCACTCTTGCGAAGTCAAGAAGCTGCCCAGAGATTTCGAGCTCATTGCCTCGAGTGCACACTGCAAGATCGAGGGGATGCGACACAAAACAAAGACGCTCTATGGCGTACAGTTCCACCCTGAAGCTTTTGCGGCACCATACTTCCACGGTCGCACGCTGCTCAAAAACTTCGCAGATATCGTCAACGACTACTGGACCAAACGATCGTGACCTGCCCTCATACCAAATGACAGAGTTCATCCGCAACACCCGATACTGCGATCTCCCCGGGGCGGTTCACAATCATCTGAGCAAGGTGCTTCTCGACAACATCACCTCGACAATCGCTGGCTCAGCTACGCCCGCTGTAGAAATCATCAAGACCTTTGTCAAACGCGTCTTCTCCGGCAATGAATCCACCGTGGTTGCCTCTAGAAAGCGCTCCAACCCACCGGGTGCAGCGCTCGTAAATGCTTGCTCAGCCAACGCCCTGGACATAGACGATGGCTTTCGTCTATCCAAAGGTCACCCTGGCTCAGTTGTCATCCCCGCAGCCCTCGCCCAGGCGGAAGCCCTGAATGTCTCGGGTGAACGATTCCTCACGGCTGTGATGATCGGCTACGAAATTGCGATGCGTGCAAGTGTCGCCTGGCACACACACGAGCATCGCGCCCCCAGTTACCACGGGTCCGGCTCCTGGGGAAGTCTTGGTGCGGCAGCCGCCTGCGCGTATCTGATGGACCTGAGTCCCGAACAAACCGAAATGGCCCTGGGGATCGCTGAATACCACGCACCAATNGCGCCGATTATGACCTGTGTTACTCACCCCGCAATGGTCAAGGACGGCATNCACTGGGGTACCTTCGCAGGTATCACTGCCACACACCTTGCGGCAGAGGGGTTCACCGGTATACCCAGTATCCTGCAGCAAGCCGATCAGTCTGAAAGGATGTCCTCCCTGGGTGAAGAGTGGTGGATTGGTAAACTTTACTTTAAGTTCTATCCGTGCTGTCGCTGGGCGCATCCCCCAATCGCCGGCGTTCTGGAACTCTGTCAGGCGCACGCTNTGAACCCTCNGCAGATTGTATCTGTCGAAATAAAAACCTTTGAAGCTGCGACGTANCTCACNAAACACCGACCTGCGAACACAGAGGAAGCTCAGTACAGCCTCCCCTACCCGGTCGCCTGTGCGATTATTCGCGGAAAAGTCGGTGTCGATGAGATCACCAGACTCGATGATCCCGAGATACTCGCCCTCTCAGAACGCATCGAAATGTCTGTCGACCCAGTGTTGGAAAGTCGATTTCCAGCTGAAGCCCTCGCGAAGGTCACCATCCGAACCACAGACGGTCGCGAACTCGAAACTGGACCAGTGACGGCGCCCGGGGACTCGGATGTCACCTTCGACGACCTGTTGAGGAAGTCCGAGCTGTTGCTGGGCAAAACTAAGGCAAATGAAATCGCCTACCATGTACACAACTGTCCACAAGGCAACTCGGTCGCTCAAATAGCCAATTGTCTTCGAAACTGACCTCAAGACATCAGCCGGATCACGTGATATCGGGGAAAGCCATCCTGTGTCCTGCTACCGGTGTCCACCGTGAGTCCTGGGCGGCACCTCTTCACCCCCCACTTTTGTGCCGTCTCCAGATACTGTGGTCTGTGGTCCATCGTCGCCTTTAGTCTCTCAAGGTCCCAATGAAAATCGCTGTCTTACTCTCAGGTGGTGTCGACAGTTCCGTCGCTCTGCGATTGCTTCAGGAGGACGGCCACGACCTCACAGCCTTTTACCTGAAGATCTGGCTCGAAGACGAAATGGCTTTCCTCGGTGACTGTCCTTGGGAAGAAGACTTGGAATACGCGCGTGCGGTCTGCAAAGACGCCAATATTCCGCTTGAGATCGTATCACTGCAAACGGAGTATCTCGAAACTGTTGTCGGCCACGCCCTGGAGGAACTGAGAGCCGGACGCACCCCCAGTCCCGATATCCTCTGCAACCGAAAAATCAAGTTTGGCGAGTTCGGTAATAGAATCGGACAGGGATTTGAGAAGATCGCTGCTGGCCATTACGCACAGATCGTGGAGAAAGAGGGCACGGCATATCTCAAGCGTTCACCGGATGCGGTGAAGGATCAGACCTACTTCTTGTCTGGAATGACACAGGATCAGTTGAAACAGGCAGCCTTCCCTCTCGGGCACTTGACCAAGGATCAGGTCAGGGAACTCTCACGGAAATACAATTTGCCCAACAAGGACCGAAAGGATAGCCAGGGGATCTGCTTTCTGGGCAAAATCAGCTATCCGGACTTCGTCAGGGTACACCTGGGTGAACGGGTTGGAGATATCGTTGAGCTGGAAACCGGAGAAAGACTTGGTCAGCACAGTGGATTCTGGTTCTACACCATCGGTCAGCGTGAGGGCCTGGGGCTCGCCGCAGGTCCCTGGTATGTCGTCAAGAAAGACACGGACGCCAACACCGTATTCGTCTCACACAAGACGCACCGGGAGGAACAGTCGCGGGATCGGTTCGCTGTCTCCGCCCCCAACTGGATATCGGGTCCGCCAGAAACTGAAGACTTGCGGGTCAAACTGAGACACGGGCCCCAACTCACCCCTTGCCGAATCGAAAACCTGTCTAATTCGAAGATGGCTGTGCACATGTCCTCCCCCGATCCAGGAATTGCCTCGGGGCAGACCNCTGTCTTTTACGATCGAGAGATATGCCTAGGTGGCGGAATCATCTTGGAATAGACGTAGAACAATGTCGCTGGACCTGTCTCCTTCAATTGTTGAGAACCGGGTTTCGGAATGGAAAAACTCAAGTCTTCCTAGGGCAAAATGGCCTACACAGATACAGGCGGTAATGGAGTTCCGCTCGTCTTCCTCCACGGAACAGGCTGTGACGACGTGTATTGGGCGGGGATCTGTGGCCTTCTGTGCTCCCGCCTCAAAGGAAGGTGTCTAGTCGCCTTTTTGGGTGTGCCGGTCGGTTTCTTGCCCTTCTGCCTCTTTTTCGACCTTTCGTGATTCAGAGGTCTAGACGTTGGCTCTGCTTTTCGCCTTGGCCGGGCAGGGGGGCTCTGTGCCCTCCACAGTTTGAGGAGTGTCTTGGGACGGCTCCGTATCTCCGTGTTTCAGCAAACCCTGGAACAATTCGACCGGGAAGCCCGTCTAATCACCACCAATTGCAGTTCTTCCACTCAACCGTAGTTGTTTTCCTTATGTTTCTTCGACACCAACACCGATCACCAGGGCTCCGCACCAAACTATGAAACTCTCTGACCAGGCTATACNCAAGCCCATAACCACGATCATGATTGCCTTGAGCGTGCTCGTTCTTGGCGCCATCTCTGTGACCCGGNTTCCGCTNGCCTGGGCGCCGGACCTCACTTGGCCGTCAATGATCATCTTTGTCCAATACCCATCATCTTCGCCTGAAGAGGTCGAGCGAGAGATCACTCAGCCGCTTGAAGAAGTGATGGGAACGCTTGCCCACGTGAAATCTCTCAGTTCGCAGTCTTCCGGGTCCAGGTGTCGTCTGCGTCTTAGGTTCGGTTACGACACGGATATGGATCTGATGGCCGTGCACATACGTGATCGTCTCGACCAGGTCAAGGAGCTCCTGCCCGACGACGTCGAACGAATTGAAATCAGGAGATGGAACACGGAAGACTGGCCGGTTCTCACCTATACAATGAGCTGGCAGGGTGAAGATCCGATGGAGCTCAGCCACGTCTACAAACACACCATCCAGCCCCGTCTTCAGCGCGTCCCCGGTGTAGGGAATGTCCTTACGCACGGTCTGGAAGAGAAAGTTCTGCTCGTTGAAGCCGATCAGAATCTGCTCAGCGCGCACAACATGGACATTCGAACATTGAACTGGGCGATCCGATCCAATAACCTCAATGTCTCGGCGGGGCACGTGAACAGCGCCAACAAGCGCCTTTCGGTTCGCTCGGTTGGTGAATTCAATAATGTCACAGAGATCCGCGGGCTGCCAATTCGCGATGGATTCGTCCTCAGCGATGTCGCCAATGTCACATATGACTACCCGGAACAAGATTCATTCCAGCGTCTCGATGGCCGTAATGCAGTCAACCTCGATGTCCGCAAGGCGTCAACGGCCAACCTTGTCGCTACCACTGCCCTCATCAAGAAGGAGATGGAATCGATTCTGGATGACGTCGGTCGAGACAAGCTCGTTTTCAAAACCATTCGTGATAGATCCAGAGACGTTGTCGCCGGAATCTCGACACTCGTACAATCTGCGGCCATCGGCGGAGCACTCGCGATACTGGTAATATTCATCTTCTTGAGAAACTTTCGCAGCACCTTGATCATCGGATCCGCGATCCCCATCTCGGCACTCACGGTATTCGTAATCATGTATGTTCTGCGCGAAGTCTTCGGATCTTCCATCACGCTGAACCTTGTCTCGATAATGGGCTTGATGGTCGCGATTGGGATGCTCGTCGACCCCGCAGTCGTCTGCCTGGAAAACATCTATCGCAAACGGTTTGACCAGGGAATGAGCGCCTTCGATGCTGCTCTCCAGGGCAGTCGCGAAGTTGGTATGCCTGTGCTCACAGCAGCCTTGACGACCGTTTGTGTATTCGTGCCTGTGATCTTCGTGACCGACTCCGGCTACGCGCTATGGATGAAGGACTTCGCGGTCACGGTCTGCATCTCCGTAATCGCATCGCTGTGTGTCGCCCTCACCCTGGTGCCTCTGGCGGTTTCCCGGGCGTTTCGCCGGGAGGCATCTCGCCTTGACCTGATTCTGAAGACCGGACTCTTCGTAGTTGTGGCGGGATCCGTAGGATACCTGGTACATAGTACTGGAATCGATGGGACAACCAGGTGGGCAACGGAAACGGCAAACTGGTTTGTCGCCGGACTGGAGAAAGTACCAACGGTAGCGTTTGTCATCTTGGGTGTCCTCGTGGTCGGCAACGTCTTCCTATACATCAAATTTCGTAAGGTGGGCTTAAAACCGCTTTATGCCAGACTGATCAGCGGAACACTGCGGTACAGGTGGTCTACGGTAGCNNTTTCCTGCNTGGTATTAGGCGGCGGTTACTATCTCTACACTCAGGTCGGGAAGCGGCCATTCCGATGGCAGCCTGCTCGCCAGGNGGCCTTCAATGTCGAAGTGCCCAGATCTTACAGCCTTGAAAACGCAATGGACCTCTACTCCACGGTCGAGGATGTGCTCCTGGATAAAAAGAAGGAACTTAACATCGATGCGATTTCCACCCGATTCAGCACGAACGGATCAAAGAAGATCGTGCTGTACCTTGTCCCGGCCGAGGAGGCAGAGCTAAGCGTCGACCAGGTCAAGAGGAAGGTCAAAGCGCTTCTGCCGAACGACATCCCTGGGGTCGGCTTCAAATCTGGCAGGTCCTGGGGTAGCAGTTCGACGGGCGTCAGCGTCGAACTCAAGGGACGAGATCCCGATGTAATGGTCATCCTCTCGGAAGATGTCAAGATGCGGATGGAGGACATCGAAGGCGTTCACGAGATCGAGACCAGTCTCGAAAGCGGCCTCGAGGAAATCCAGGTAACAGTTAACCGTCAACGCGCCCAGCGATATGGTTTGTCACCCAGGCGGATCGCCACCACGATATCCACTGCCCTCGGCTCCAGGGGGAACAGCAAATTCAAAACGGATGACGGCGAAATCGATATCCAGTTGCGCCTTAAAGAAGAGGATCGTGCCACACTTGAACAGCTGAAGAACACAGTTTTCGAAAGTGATGCGGGTGGACTCGTCTCCTTTGCATCTCTTGCAGACTTTAACCTGANGAAGGGTTCGCGCGCAATCGAGCGCGAGGACAGGATGACCACGATAAAGGTATTTGCGAACACCGAGCGGTCGGCCATATTCCCTGTGGGTAAGGAGATGCGCAACCGAATGCTCAAGCAGCCGCTTCCTTCAGGTTATTCCTGGCAAATGGACCGAAGTTTCCGGCGAATGGCTCAAGANCAGAAGGACGACGACTTCACCATGGTATTCGCTGCAGTACTGATATATATGATAATGGCGGCCTTGTTTGAATCCTACATCCATCCGTTCACCATCATGTTCTCCATCACGTTCGCATTCACGGGTGTCGCTGTCGGCCTGTACACCTTCAACGTTAATCTCGACAACAACACCTCCTACGGGCTTCTTATCCTGTTCGGCATAGTGGTCAACAACGGCATCGTGCTGGTAGACCATATCAATCGNTACCGCCGACAGGGCTACAACAGACGCGAAGCCATCATACAGGGCGGACAGGACCGTCTCCGTCCAATATTGATGACAGCCATCACCACCGTCCTTGGCCTCGCCCCTCTTGTTGTCCCAATGATCTACGGAACAGCCGAAGGCACCGCCCGTCTCTGGGGACCCATGGGCCTCGTCGTAATCTCCGGCCTGATGGCATCAACCATCCTCACCCTCATTCTCCTACCCACCGTCTACTCTCTGATGGACGACCTCGGTCAATACATTAAACGCCTCTGCGCATCTGTCCAGACCACATAGCCGCACTGTAATCCCTTCCTGCGACTACTCTGGTTCCCTTGGTGCACTCAACAGAAGTCACCGCGGGATCACCCGACAAAACTCCTCCGGCCAACCGCACTGTGCGCTTCTACAATCTCACTGAACGTATCCTCGCTTCCTCCTTTGCGGGCCTCTAACACAATTCCGAGCAGCCAAAAAGTTTGCACAGTGCAAGCCGTCCGGTCCTGAGTGCCCACCTTAGCGTTCGTATAGCTAAGGCGGGTGTATCGAGGGAAGGACCGCCTTTTCTTTTGGAGTGCAAAAGAAAAGTATGTCCCCGAAGGGAAAAAAAACAGAATAGCTTCTGATTCTGCCTCTACAGCTAGTCACCTTCCCAAAGTTTCCGATTCTAATGGAACCCCTAAGAAACCAAAACTGGCGATACCGTGAGCAATGAGGTATCGTAACTATGTAAGCATCAATAATCCTTTTGCCTGACCCCCTTTTCCCCTATCTCTGGGAGACTCCCAACCATGCCAATCCCCGACAACTACGAAACCACCGTCTACGCCGGTGTCCTCGGCAAAATTATCGGCGTCTACCTCGGCCGCCCATTCGAAGTGTTGGCGTGACATCTTGTCCAACTGACTTGAGCTCTGAATTGGTGGATTCGTTAGACCTTTAGCACAGGTCAGGGAGTCAATGTAATTTCCCCGAGTAAGAGTTAGGAGCAATCATGAAGGTCCTGATTATCGGAGCAGAAAGTCGGCTGGGTCTGGCAGCCGCCTCCAAGTTGATTGAGGCGCATCAACTGCGTCTGTTCGACTCAAAGGTGAGCGCCCCCCCTGACCCGGGAGAAGTCGAACGCATCGAGGGGGACATTCTGGATCCCGGTACGTGCTGGAAACTCGTGCGAGGAGTAGACGCTGTCGTTCACACGGGTCACTTTTCCGGGCCTACCCTTTCCGGCTACGATCACGAGCAACATCTCGACCTGGCAACGCGCGGCATGCATATCCTCCTCAAGGCTGCAGTAGAAACCGGGGTAAAACGGATCGTTTATGCAGGGACACTCGAGATCTTCGCCTCATATCCCGATGACGTCTTCATAAGCGAGCACTGGGAACCGAAACCGACACCTGCCATGGAACAGATGGCTCCTTTTTTGGCCGAAAACCTCTGCCGCGAATTCGCCCGTGCCCATAAGGTGACGGTCACAGTACTCCGGCTGGGAAAGCTGGTAAAGGAAGAGGAGGTGGAAAGGGAATCCCCGGATCTGATGTGGCTCGATTTCAGGGATGCCGCCAAGGCCATCAGGTGGGCGTTGAACCGGGAAGCTAGCCAGGATGTATGGTGGACACGCAGATATGCCCTGTATCACATTTGCGCAGCCATTCCAAATGGCAAATATCTCGTTTCGCAGGCTGCGTCTCAAGGGTTCGAACCCGTTCACAACTTCGACGCCTGCTGGCCGACTTCAGGTTCCGACACAACTGGAGGCAAGTCATGACGAAGAAGGTGCTGATACTGGGTGCCTGCGGACAAATCGCTCCGCATCTGCTGCCTGGACTGGAACCGCACTATGACCTTTGCCTCACGGACATAGTACCCCATCCGGACGGTAAACCTACTCTCACAACGGATGTCACCTCCTACGACCAGGTCCTGGAAACAGCCAGAGGCATGGATGCCATCATGAACTTCACGGTGGTGAGGGCGGACCCAACGCAGAGCTTCCACGTGAATACGCTCGGTGCCTTGAACGTGATGAAGGCCGCTGCAGAGCTGGGTATCAAGAAAGTGATCCACACTGGTCCACAAACCATCAGCCTTGCGCACGCCCACGATTTTGACATAAAGGATGTCCCCAAGGCACCCGGTACGAACTACTACCTGATTACCAAAATGCTGGGGATGGAAATCTGCCGTATCTACGCTCGGACCCACGGCATTCAGACCATCGCGTTCCATTTCCTGGGTTTGCGACCGAAACCGACAGAGCATGCGCAGGGAACAGACTTTCACCGGTTCACGATTGTCTACGATGATCTGGCACACGCCAGTCGTCTGGCCTTGGAAATTGAGTCAGTACCCGACGATGTCCAGGAATTCAACATGCTCAGCTTCGAAGCACAGGGGAAGTACTCCATAGAAAAGGCCAGGCGCATCCTAGGCTACGAACCTCAGGAAAAGTGGGAGGACTACTACCGAAGGACTCCATAGTAACCTACCCTCCGATGGGATCTGGATCGAAGTTTCGGGTGTCGACATCATTAGGAACTCGGCTAACAAAGAATCTACACGCNCTTGAACAGGAGAAGTTGAGTGGAACTCAAAACCATNCCGGAAACCAGACAGCACATTTTGAGCGTAATGTCGGAAGCCGTAACCAGGTTCTTTCCTGACTTTGATGAAGAAACTGGACGGTTTCACAGCGAACTCGAAGGCCCTCCCGCACCTGGTGCCAGGCCTGAGGACATCGGTTGGTTTATCGTCAACCAGGATATCATCTATCCCCTCGCACTGCTCTACACAACCCCGGGTACACGATTCCACGGCGACACCACCATTCTAAACATGGCCCTTCGAGGGGGCGACGCCATCCGTGACTTCCAATACCCCGATGGCAAGGTCGAATTCCTCAAAGTGGACGGCAGCAGGTGGGGGCCCACTTATATGGGCTGGACCAACTACGCGTGGCTCGAAGCCTATGCCATCCTGCGGGATCAGATGGAGGAAGATCGCCGGAAGCGCTGGGAGGAGGGGCTCATCCTCGCCCATGAGGGACAGACCCAGGAAATCAACAACCTCCATATACATAATATNCCCTGCTTCAAGGCGATGAGCTGCTACAGGGCAGGTGAACTATTCTCACGTGCAGACTGGCAGGACTCTGCTACTACTCTCATTAAGGCCGTCGTCGAAGTCCAGGAGCCAGGAGGATATTGGGCTGAACACGGTGGCCCGAGTACGTTATACAACTACGTCTACGTCCACGGTCTTGGGATTTATTACAAATTTACTGGCGATGAATCCCTTCTGCCGGCTCTAGAAGCGGCTGTTGAATTTCACCAGACATTTATATACCCCGGTGGAATACCTGTGGAAACTGTAGACGGCCGAGTCAAATTCGGGGGCCGCATGATGCACCAGGGTTGGGTGGGATTTTNCGCCTGTGCGGAAGGTCGGCGCCTCGTTAGATACATGGCTCAGCAGATGGATGCAGAACGAGACACTTGCAACTTCCAGGGGGGCGCAATCGCAAGTGCTGCCCAGCACCTGATTGATGGAGACGAACATCCTATCAACCTGGACAGAGTCTCCTTCCGAGAGACCTATCGGGACTGGGCTGTTGTATGCCGCGATCAACCATGGTTTGCTTGTCTGAGTGCCTTCGTCTGCCCNCCTGTTCAGAGCCGTTGGGGACAGGATCGGCAGGCATACTTCTCCCTCTGGCACGATGAGGTAGGCTTGTTACTGGGTGGTGGAAATTCCAAGGACCAGGCCGAATGGTCCAGCTTCGTCGCCAATGGCCGACTGATGCCGGATAAAGCCGCGCTCCTTCCCAACGGCAGTGGAGTAGCCCTCTTCTACGGAAATATCCGTTGTCTCCTCGAGCTTCGGTTTGAGGGGAAGAAGGTTCTCATTGAGGCTACTGCCGAGGGTGGCCCTGCTCTCCAGCAGTTCGTTGTCCAGGCCAAGTCGGGCNCCANAGTTCGAACGGCTGCAGGTAGTCGGGTAACCCTGGACAAGGAGCCTGTAAGGTTGGGCTACACAGGCCTGGGCGACTGGATCGAGATCAAGGGAATCCGCATCCTTGTTCCGCAGGGAGCCGNGTTCCGCTGGCCAACCGAAGCGTTCAATCCCTACGCAGCAGACGGTGCCGCCACATTCGGTTCAGAGGCCGGAATTCTGGCTGTCCGGCTGGACAACCAGACTGTTACGTGGGAGGTCGGTCAATAGTAGATTTCTGGACTTTCAATGCGAAACACCCGGTCACGTTCGGTAACGTCCCTGTGGGCCTCGGTTTCTCAGAACCCACTGCTCAAGATGCAATCTAGAACAGATATCTATGACTTAACAGTCTACGTGACATCCCCTGCTGAGAACTTCCTCGCGATGATGGAAGCCTTTATCGATCAGAGGTAGTTGTGTTGTCGATTGCCACCCTGACTGATTTACCTTCACCCAGGAGGGCGAATACCTATGCACTTTGCTGTCATCGGTGCCGGCAACATCGGCTGCATTTATGGAAGGAATCTGTCTCGGGCGGGTGAACAGGTTACCATGATCGAGGTCTGGGATGAACACGTTCGTCAGATGCAGAGAAATGGCCTGGCAATGTCGGGACTGCAGGGAGACTTCGTTGTCGAAGTCGATGCCACCACCGATCCTGCTGCAGCCGCGAAAGCCGATGTCGCTCTGATCTGTGTCAATTCATATAACACGAGGGATGCCGGAATGTCCGCTTCAGCGCTCCTTAAGGAATCCGGATACGACCTCACACTTCAGAACGGGTTGGGAAACATCGAAATCCTCGGGGAGATCCTGGGAAACAATAGGATCATGGCAGGACTCACATTCCACAATGCAGATCTCAGCGCATCAGGACATCACCCTCCATTCAACAAATTCTCACCTGGATCTCGCCTTCGCCCCAACACCATCGATCCCCAGGTCCCTGCTACCCCACGCGGCCAACTGACAGTCGCAAATCCCCTTTTCGAGCCGAGACTCTCGACTCTCGACGCTCTTTGTATTATATTCCGACCAATCCACAGGAGGGGAAATGGCACGGGTGGGGTTCGTCAGACACACCAACTACCTGAACCACGACACAGGTTTCGGACATCCCGAACGGGCAGACAGACTTAAGGCCATCGATCAAAGACTCGAGGAATCGGGTGTCCTGAGTGACCTCCTTCTCATCGAACCCGAGAAATCCGAGACAATCTGGCTGGAAAAGGTCCACGCGCCAACCCACGTGGCCAATGTCAAAGAAAGGTGCGAGAAAGATCTCTACCACATGGGTGATGAGGAAACCATGATCTCGCCACCGTCCTATGAAATTGCCAGACTCGCTGTCGGGGGAACCCTTGGTGCAGTGGATGCGGTAATGGAAGGCAATGTGGACACTGCCTTTTGCGCGGTTCGCCCTCCCGGTCATCACGCAGAATTCGATAGGGCAATGGGCTTCTGCCTGTTCAATAATGCCGCGGTCGCGGCTCGGTATATCCAGGAAAAACACAGACTGGCACGAGTGGTAATCGTCGATTGGGACGTTCATCATGGCAACGGCACCCAGCACATCTTCGAACGAGACCCATCCGTTTTTTACTTCAGCACACACCAGTTCCCACACTATCCCTGGTTTAGTGGCGGCCACGAGGANAAGGGTATTGGNCCTGGACAGGGAGCCAACTTGAACATTCCCTTGCCTGCAGGATCCGGTAACCAGCAAGAATTTGATGCCTTCGACCAACATCTCCTCCCTGCGATGGAGCAATTCGATCCGGACTTTGTGATCATCTCCGCCGGATTCGATGCCCATTCCGACGATCCGCTTTCAGCCCTCCGGGTTTCGGAATCTGGTTTTGGCGACCTGACCCAACGCCTTAAGGCACTCGCGGCCTCCCACGCTCAGGGTCGGTTGATTTCGGTCCTGGAAGGNGGATACGACCTGCCCTCCCTGTCCAGAAGTGTTGAGCAACACATCAGGGTTCTGATGGATGAATGAAACGGCTCATGAGGAATTGAACTGCAACTTTCCGGCTCATACTACCGTCTAATAACGGGGGTAACCTTGAGCACTGAGACCCAAAGGTAAGAGAGACATTGAACCAGGAGTGCCTTTGAAAACCACCGAACCAAATATTTCTTTTCAGGGGGAAATGGGGGCCTTCAGCGAAATGGCCGCCAGAGCCTTCTTCACCGACGGTGTCCGGCTCTCGTCACAACCCGACTTTCAGTCCCTTTTCGGGGCCGTGGAAAGTGGGCCGTGCACACACGGCATGGTCCCCATTGAAAACTCGGTAATGGGGAGCATTCACGAGAATTATGACCTTCTGCTGAAGCATAATCTCCAGATCGTCGGCGAACTGAAGCTCCGGATTGTTCACAATCTTATCGTCAATCCAGGCGTATCCATTGATGCGATTCGGCAGATTTATTCGCAGGCACCGGCCCTCGCACAGTGTACCACCTTCATTCAGTCGCTTCGAGATGTGAGGGCGGTCGTCGCCCCTGACACCGCTGGCGCGGTCAAATCACTGAAGGAAAGTGGCGCCAGNGACGCGGCAGCCATAGCCAGCGCGCAGGCTGCAGATNACTACGGCCTGGAAATACTTGAGAGTGGAATCGAAAACAACCACCAGAATTACACCCGTTTCCTGGTCATAGCCCCTGAATCGGTCGAGCCGGAAGATCCCGCAAAGACGTCCGTTGTCTTCGCTATGGATGATGTACCGGGCTCCCTGTTCAAGAGCCTTGGAGTCTTCGCGCTTCGAGACATTAATCTTCTCAAGATCGAATCTCGGCCCCTGAGTGGCCGTCCCTGGGAGTACGTCTTCTATCTGGACTTCGAGGGTCATCTCGGCTGNGATCTTGCGAAACAGGCCATAGATCATCTTAAGCAGATTGCTACATTCATCAAGATCCTGGGCTCCTATCGACAGGGGGAAACTGTGGAGGGCAAGGTCCGGGAAAAGAGAGCAAACCAATGAAGCTATCTGAGCGAATGTCCCTTCTCGGCACGGAATCTGCCTTCGAGGTCCTGATTAAAGCTCGAAACCTTGAGGCGGAGGGGAAGGATGTGATCCATCTCGAGATTGGAGAACCCGATTTCGACACACCCTCTCATATTGTCGATGCGGCGAAATCGGCTCTGGACGAGGGCTACACAAACTACGGCCCGCCTGTAGGACTTCCGGAACTCCGGGAGTCCATTGCATCCTACATCTCGTCGACTCGCAATATCTCGGTAACACCCGATCAAGTCGTGGTAACACCGGGCGCGAAACCGATTATGTTCTATACCCTCGTCGCCCTTGCAGAACCGGGCGACGAGGTCATATTCCCCGACCCCGGCTTCCCCATCTATGAATCCGTCATCAAGTTTGCCGGCGCAAAACCCGTTCCCATTCCTCTTAAAGAGGACCGGGGATTCAGCCTGGACGTCAACGAACTACAGGACCTGGTTACCGACCGTACGCGACTTATTATCATCAACTCTCCCCAGAATCCCACCGGGGGGATCATACCGCCGAACGACCTCAAGGCGATCTCTGAAATCGCAGTGGCCAACAACATCCCGGTCCTTGCAGATGAGATCTATTCTCGAATCCTGTACGAAGGCGAGTTTCNCAGCATCAGCGCGTATGATGGTATGGAAGACCTCACGATTATTCTGGAGGGCTTCTCAAAGACCTATGCTATGACAGGTTGGCGTATCGGATACGGCGTGATGCCTCCCGCTCTTGCTGAGCAATTCGGACTTCTCATGGTCAACAGCAACTCCTGCACCGCAGCCTTCACGCAGAGAGCAGCACTGTCGGCACTGGAAGGTCCTCACGACGCGTCCAACGCTATGGTGGCCGAATTTAAACGAAGGCGCGACATATTCCTCACCGGTCTGCGCGAAATCCCGGGGATCAGCTGCCAACAACCGGTTGGTGCCTTCTACCTGTTCCCGAACATAACGGAATTGGGACAGTCTTCTCAGGAGTTCGCAGACCTTCTGCTCTACCAGGGCCACGTCGCAGCTCTGTCGGGTCATGGATTTGGCGACTGTGGAGAAGGGTATCTCCGCTTCTCATACGCCAACTCAGTGGAAAATATCCGGAAGGCCCTGGAACGAATCTCGGACTGTGTTGACAGCCTCAGCTGAATCTATGCCAGACACCTATCTTGCAGGTTGTCCCGCTGATGAATCCCAGGTCAAATCGTGGGTAAACACCTTTCACGAACAGGGCTTCCTCTTCCTTGAGAATGTCTTGCCTCCCGAATGGTGTTTGGAGATGCGTGAAGACCTGGATAGGGCCCTTTCGGAAGACCCGAACGGTCTCAACATCAATGCTGTGCACGCCAGGCTCTGCCACCGGATGTTTGAACACAGCTCGGCGAACTTGAGGCTTTTCGACCTGGAACCCATCGTGTCGCTCGCAGAAGCCATCATTCCACATTCCTGCCATGTCATACACAACAACTCTTTCCAGACACCCCCAGGAGGAGGGCTCACAACCTGGCATCAGGATGATCCGGCGCACTACATCGTCACCGAAGGCGCCCCCCCGAAAAACGTGCACCTCCCCGTCCTTTTCTTAACCGCCAACTATTATCTGACGGATGTTACTGAAGTAGAGCACGGATCCACTGAGTGCATTCCAGGCTCTCACCTGTTCGGTGCCCCGTGCCCAACCGACCTGTCCGGTACAGAAAGGGATTCCCACATCCACCCCAACCTCGGGGAAGCAGGCAGCGTCATCCTGTTCAACAATCAGGTCTGGCACCGTGGCGGACCCAATCGAAGCGAGCGAACCCGGTATATCACCCAGATCACCTATGCCCGTCGGATGATCGGTCACAAATACTACCCCTTCATGAACTACACCATGCCCGAGCATGTCTACAAGGATGCCAATCCCCGCCTGAAACGCCTCCTCGGCTTCTTGGACCGTGGCGCCTACGGCTGATCCACCACCATCCCCTGTACTCCAAACGCATTTGCATCCCAAAATGAATTAGCCCCAACGATAATGCCGCTGGGGCTTCAACACGAATCACCACTCCGGACTCAGGACCCCGGACGCCTTTGTTCTAATTCTCGACGCCTCCGCGTCTCAATCACCACATCACACGAAACTCCGTCTCCGACGTGGCCTCCTGGAGGCTGTTCAAATCTCTTACCACCACTCTGAACTCTCGGAGCCCAGGCATCGCATCCAGATTAAGAACCTGATAGATTGGCTCCCACTCCCTGTTGCCCTGATGGGTGTAGGAAACCGCCGTTGTCCACTCTTTCTCTTCTGCTACCTCACTCTCGGCCTGAGTCCGAACCTGGTAGGTCACCTCATACTTCGTAGCCCCGAACTCGTCTTTCTCCATATTGTAGATTTCATAGTAGAAATAGGCCTGACCGAGACGGTTACATTGCTGTAATGGGTTTGGCAGTATCAGGAAGCGTTGGCGCCCAATGGGGGACTCTTCCCGTTCTACTACTCTCCGTGCCAGCAGCAGGTCGCTTACCTGAAGTGTATCATGTCCAAATCGTTGCACATTCACACCACCTCTAAAGGTACCCACCGTTTTCTTGATCTGGTCCTCAGCCTCTGCAGCCAGGTAGTAGCTGCCAGGGTCCAGCATCATGTTTTCACTGGCAAATAAGTAGCCTTCTCGTGTAGACTTGTAGGTTACCCAGGGCATCATCTGGATTCGCCCAATATCCTTTCGGACGGTGTCCCACTTCGAGTCGAACAAAAACAGACCCTGGTTGATATCTACTCCTTCCACACCCGGACTCACAGTCTCGTGGTCCACTTCCTCGCCCGCCAGGGCATAGTAGACCTCCACGCGCGACTTGCCTTCCTCTCCTCTGAACTGAGCAATCTGGAACGGGGCGTCATACCGCTCCCATTTATACGGATCGACGTAGAATTCAGGTATCTTACTGACCAGTCTCTCGAACTCCACGGGTTGCCTGCCAAGCCACCCAATTCGATAATGCCAGGTGTCTCGCGTGTCGATATTCGTAAACACCAGTCTGAAGCTGCCGTAGTCCCAGAATTCCGTCCTGGGGTGGTACTCGAAGGGCATCGTTCCTTGTGAGTTTACCCAGGCCAAATGGGTCTGATACCACATCGGTTCATCGATTCCGGTATCGATTTCTGCAGGACGCACGCTTCGAGCCACAGGCCGCCCGTATCTTATGTATGCCTGCCCCTTGTCCGTAGACCATCCGGGAATCTCACGTTCCGGATCACCGAATCGCAAGTTTGCGTAGGCGACACGACCACAGTGTTCCATCAGTCGCTCATTGACCGGGGTAAGAAACAGGGGGTCCCTTCCGGTCCAGAACGCGCGAATGGCAGCCTCATCGGGCATCGCCATCGCCTCTTTGATATCCTCCTTCCCGGCCAGCATAAAGACCGACATCATAAATTGCCGCTGTCTCAGGTTCATCCTCTCGAGACCTTTTACGTAAGAAGGATACGCACGGTCCAGATCGTCCTGCGCCTGGTAACCCAGACCCAAAAAGAAATACGCGTCCGAATCGTCCGGATGGCGAGTCAGATAATCTTTGAAGAGGACTACCAGTTTATCCGGCATACGGGCCTCGTAATAGACAAGACCCAGGAGCAACAGAGAAGGTCGGTGATCCGCGTCGACATTCAGTGCCCGTGTTAAATATCCGATGGCCTCATCTCTGTCCTGTTCGCCGAACTGCTCGAGACTGTACCCCCTCACACTTGGGTTTCCGAAAGAATCATATGAATAGTCAACCCGTTCACCCTCCAGATAACGGGACATCTGATATGCGGCGTATCGCCCGGCCACATACAGGGCGCCTACGTGATTGGGATTAATTTCTATTGCCTTCTTCGCAGATTTGTACGCGGTCTTCCGTTTCCCGGATGCCCACAAGTAACGGGCATAGGCGATACGATAATCCAGGTTCTTCTTGTCTTTCCGCATCGCACGCTGAAGCCATAATGAAGCATCTCTCCAAGAAGATATGATGCTCCCATCCAGATAGAGCTCACCCAACGCGAACATGGCACGTCCGGTATCATCGAGCTTTATCGCCTTCTTTATCAATTTTACGCGGTCTTTGTAGGACACCGTGGTATCTGCAGCGAGAACCAGGAAGGAATCCACCTGGGCGTGGTCTACGTTGGCTGAAGTCGCGGGCATTGGCCACAACAGAATGGTAAGGCAGCCCGCTAGAAAAGTTCGATACATCACCTTCTCCTTTATCTCCGGCACTTCGTCCCTGCGATGGGCAAATTGGCTCGATTGCAGGTCCTGAATATAGCATGAATCCCAGTTTATAGACGAACGGCAACAGGATTGGTTCAGGAGAGTTCCAGGACCAAAATCGAACCCGGGCCAATGATTGATCTAAACTATATATTATCAATATTTTATGCAATATTCCGGATTGCCCACATAAGGGAAGACACGGAATGTTTGGCACAGGTTCATTGCCGGGTGGCACAATGTCACAACTTAGTGTATCGTAATAGTAGAATTCTCATTGGGAGGGCCATTATCCACAAATGCAGGATTGAACACGCAAAAAATCGACCTTCACTCAAATTATAGACACAAACATTGCTCGGAGGTTCCTTTGCCGGACCCATATAAACAGCGTGCGGAAGTTATTTCGCAGCAAATTGCAGATCGCCAGCGTCTCCTTCGCAACGAAACTGAGGATTTTCTGCGAAACCTTGTCCTCGATTACGAACCGCGCAGGTCCGTCTATTGGGAACGTGACTACAGCTCCATCGGGGCATTTGAAGCCTCCGTATCCGAAAACAGGACAAGGTGGCAGGAAGCCGTCGGGGCGTTTGAGGATAATGGAACGCCCTTGAATCCTGTAGTGGAGCCCTGGTATGAGAGCGAGGATGTCAGTGCCTCCTGGATTACCATTGACCTCCTCGGGGGCCTCCGTGGGCGCGGCATACTCGCATTGCCAAAAGGTCGAACGGGACCTGCTCCCCTCGTTATTGCACAGCACGGAATAGGGTCCTCGCCTGAGAAGGCCTTCGGTCTGGACGATCCGGCACGAATCTACAAAGACTATGCGCGTAAACTTGCCGAAGAAGGGTTCGCCGTAATCGCACCAATGAACATTTCCGGAAGCGCCCCCAGAGGACGCCAGGAGAGGCTGTGCAAACTCCTCGGGAAGACCTTGTGGGGTCTGGAAATCTTTCGCACGAGACGTCTGCTGGATTACCTGGAAACTCGGCCAGAGGTCGATGTCGATCGAACGGGAATGTATGGGATCAGTCTGGGTGGCGCCTACACCATGTTTACCACCCCTTTGGAACCAAGGATCAAGGCCGCCGTTGTCTGTGCCTGGTTCAACCACCGTCGCAACAAGATGGCCGTCGACGATCCCCGATACAGCTGCTTCCTTTCCGTGAGCGAGGAACACGTTTGGATTCCGGGGTGGCTCCGGGAGTTCACGGACAGCGACCTTGCATCACTGATCTGTCCGCGACCACTCCTTGTGGAACAGGGCAAAGCCGATGGCATCGCCTGGTGGCCGATGATGCTAGAGGAGTACGAAGAGACCACCCAACACTATGCAAAACTTGGATGCAGGGATCGTATCGAGATCGATCTCCACGAAGGTGGACATGAAATCAGAATGGAAAAGAGCCTGGACTTTCTCAAAAAGTGGCTTCAACTGGAGAGGTGACCGGTGAATGTCAATTTAATCACAGGGACGAGCGCGATTCCTGACACCGGATTGGGGGCGTCCTTTATCTTCTCGAGGTTCAAATGATCAAGCTTGCCGTCTTTGGCTGCGCAGGAATCGCCACGCACCAGCTGAACGCCATCTGGCCCGACAACCTTTTCGAACTCGTAGCAGGCGCAGACATCCGTCCTGAACAGCTGGACATATTCAAGGACAAGTTTGACATGCAGCACGGATACGAAGACTACCGTACCCTGCTCGCGGAGGCAGACATCGATGTCGTGATGGTCTGCACACCAACCTTCCTTCATGCCGACAATGTCATTGAAGCCGCCAGGGCAGGAAAGCAGATCTTCTGTCAGAAACCGATGGCAATGAACACGGATGATTGCGATAGGATGATCCAGACCTGCGAGGACAAAGGCGTCGGTTTACAGCTTGGATTCGTCCGTCGGTTCGACAACGACTGGGGTACTGTCAAGCGTGTCATCGATTCTGGAAGATTGGGCAGTCCCGTTCTCTGGCAACAGATATCGGGTGGCTCGCCACCTGGGAGTCCGTTTTTCATGGACAAAGACAAGGGTGGGGGTCCTATGATCGATGGTATGGTCCACAACTATGATTTCGCATGCCATTGCTTTGGTGAACCCGTAGAGGTGAAATCCATGCCGATGAAGATCCATCACACCTCCACCGCTTGGGACACCGGTACCGTTCTGGTCAGCTTCGAAGGTGGCGACCAGATCATGGTCTGTTGGACCTGGGGTCTTCCATCAGGAATCCGTGGACGTGCCGGAACGGAAATTCTTGGCCCAAATGGCGTACTCTCCTTCCCTGGAAGCTACGACCCAGCTGATGTCGAGGGAAAATACGATCCGGAGACCCAGGGCGCTTACTTGCTCACACTTGCAGATGATAAGACCGAGGTTATCACCTTTGAAAAGCAGAACATGTTCCGTGAGGAACTGGCACACTTTGCTGACTGGGTCACCAACGGAACCATGCCCTCCGTAACGGGAGACCACGGGCGTCGAGCCACTCGAATTGCCGAACTTGCCCTGAACGGCGGCGGATTATTCTGACCTTCCCTCCTCCTTTGTAAAGGAGGAGGGAGGAGGATTTGCAATTGACTCGATTTGTAGTTGACCTGATTAGCACTAGACTCTAGGCTTCCCTGGGCCCGGATAACCTGCTCCAAGCGACCAGCCCCAGATCTGCTACGGAGACGCTCGACCACCCAAGACACTCGACTGGATTCCACCATGAACGGACTCTTCGGCTTGCTCCCTACACCATACAAAGACGATCTTGAAATCCACACCCCCGATCTCAGGGCTGCAGCTGACTTCTGTTGCAAGTCGGGCCAACACGGCATTGTATGGCCGGTGATGGTCGGCGAGTTCTACTTCCTGGGTGAAGCGGAGAGAATCAGAAACCTGAATGAGGTAATGGAGGAGATCGGCGGACGTCTGCCCTTGATGTTCGGCTGTTCGGGCATATCGGTGCCTCAGGTCCTCCTGTTCGCTCGAGCGGCACGTGCGGCTGGCGCAGACGCGGTAATCGCTATGGCTCCGGCACGATCAAATGCCACTGTAGCAATTGAAATGTACCATCGTATTGCGGAAGTCTACGACGGTCCCATTGTCGTACAAAACGCAGACAGTTTTTCTCCGCTGACTGGAGAGCAAATTGCAAAGCTAGTGGAAGACGTACCGGCCATCGAATACATCAAGGAAGAACGCCAGCCAGGTCCAAAACATATTCGCGAGGTCCACGACTTGGTTGGTGACCGCGTAAAGACGATCTTCGGGGGTGCAGGTGGAAAATTCTTACCGGATGAACTCAAAAGAGGTGCGAACGGGTGTATGCCTGCCTGTGAATTGGGCGATGTCCTCGCTCGGTTCTTTGGGCTCTGGTGGGAGGGTAAAGAGGAGGAAGCGCGCAGTCTGCATCGACGTGTATTGCCCCTCATCAATCTACAGTCCCACCCGTTCATGCGATATCTCCTGAAACGCCGAGGCGTGTTCAGCACCCTCGTCGAGCGGGTCCCAAACAGCAAGATTGCCCTAGATGAGGACGACAGGAGGGAGATCTCTAAACTTCTCGAGGCAATCGAGGATGATCTCAATGGCTACCCGTTAGGTCCCGAGTAAGGAGACGGTCGCATGAATGACCGAGAACGCTTTCTCACTGCCCTCAAGAGAGAAGAACCCGATCAAGTGCTCATCTGGGAACTCATCGTCAACGAACCCACAAGTTCGGCTGTATGTGGCAAGATCGACAACCTACTATGCGGGCAAAACCATTGCAAACGAAGACGGAACCACCTACCATCTCCTTAAGGGTGTACGGGACAAAAACAGATGTGTGATTGAAAGTGAGCCCGATGAGGATCAACTTAGATCGGAATTTCAAGACAAAGATGGAGATTAGCTTGTGAGGTTCGTGATATACGACTACGGTCCCGGGGATGGTGTCACTGTCGCCGCATGGGCAGCCTTCGATGGCAGCCGAGCAAACTGAGAAACGCGTTCAGAAACAGGAGGAGCGAGTGGGAGAATCCATGCAGATCAAACCCAGGTATTACCGTTGGCACGTCGATCCGGGCGTGGAGTGGATCGAGAAAAACACAGGCTACACCCATTTGGAATGGGAAATCCCGTTATCGCAAGCCGCGCTCGTAGGTGTCGATGTTTGGGACAGGCATTACATCAAGGATACGGAAGCGCGGGGTGAGCAGGTCGTTCAAGACAAGATCCTCCCGCTGATTGCTGCTTGTCGTAAAGGTGGGCTGGAAATTATCCATGCACCTTCTCCTGGACGGAACCTCGCTCAGAACAATCCGGCCTATGTAAACCTGGTCACCCAGGAGGAGGTCGACGCGGTAAGGGACAATGACTGGCCGCCCCCCGAATTCAGGGGGAAGTCGGGAGAATTCGCAGCCTACGCAAGACCGCAGGAACCGAGGGACAAAGAACGTGCGGATCGCGTTGCAGATCTGGTCATGCACCCGCAGGTCCAGCCCGAAGGAGACGAAGTGGTGGTCGCGTTCGGTGAAGACCTCCATCGCTACTGCAAGCAGAAGGGAATCCTCTTCCTGATCTATATGGGGTTCAATACCAACGCCTGCATCTTGCACAGAGACTATGGCACCCTTGAAATGTCCAAACGCGGCTACGAGATCATCATGCTCCGAGACTGCACAACCGGAATGGAATCTAACGAAACCCACGACGAACTGTGGCAAACCCGAGGTGCCGTAATGATCCTCGAAATGTTCGGCAAATACTCCCTGACATCGGACGAACTGATTGCTGCATTGCAGTAAATCTTGCCATTCCGCATTCCACAAATACGATCACTCCCGAACGTTCGAGAGATCCCTGAGGGAGACGGAATGGTGAACCAGATTCAGGAATTCGCGTCCTGCTGTCTCGAAGACAAGGTTCCGGATGTTGAAGGCCGTTCGGTCCGCCATACCATGGCTGTAATCGAATCCGCAAAACAGAGTGCCGAAAGAAATCAACCTGTGCTGGTCTCCGAATTTGATTGATTGTGCGACCTGGGAAAAGTAAATGAAATTGGTACTGATTGGTGCTGGGAGTGCCGTCTTCACACGTGGGCTGGTTGCCGATCTCATACTCTCACCAGAAATGGGACCCTTGGAACTTGGCCTGGTCGATACGGAACCTGAAGCGCTGCAGGTTGCTGAGGATCTTTGTAGTCGTATGATTCGGTCCAGGGATGCGGACATTAGGGTCATTGCAGACATTGACCGGCGAGAAGTGTTGCCGGCAGCGGACGTTGTTGTAACAACAATTGGTGTCGGAGGACGAAGGAGCTGGGAAGCGGATGTACTCGTACCTCGCGAGCATGGCATCTTTCAACCGGTAGGAGATACCGTGATGCCTGGAGGAATATCCCGGGCAATGCGGATGATACCTGCCCTGGTAGACATCGCTCGGGATGTAGGTTCGATATGCCCTCACGCCCAGTTCTACAACTACAGCAATCCGATGACCGCGAACTGCTGGGCAATTTTGGAGGCCACTGGAGTTCCGGTCACTGGACTTTGTCATGGCACCTTCGATGTCCAAAGGCGGCTCGCCTCACTCATTGGTGCCCCATCGAAGCAAGTCAGTTCACTGTATGCCGGCATCAATCACCTGACCTTCATCTTCGACCTGCGGTGGCACGGCCGTGACGCCTGGCCGATAGTCAGGGCTCGTCTGGCCGAGGAACATGGCCAGCCGGTCGACACCGACTTCCTTGACAGACAATTCCCGGACATGGCGGCGCCCTCCCAATCCTTCAAGGTGTCCGACAATCCCTTCTCCTGGTCCCTCTTTGACTCTTACGACGCCTATCCCGCTGTCAACGACCGTCATGTAACGGAGTTCTTCCCGGAGCGTTTTCCTAAAGGACAATATTTCGGGAAGACGCTCGGGGTAGATGTGTTCTCTTTGGAGGCCACCACTGCCCGAGGGGATCAGAACTTTGAGAAGATGCGCGCCCAGGCTCGAGGCGATCAACCATTGGATGAAGGGGTTTTCAACAGAACGCCGGGAGAGCACGAACAGCTCGTAAGTATCATCAAGGCGATTAAGGAGGACACGCGACGGGTTTTCGCGGTAAACTTGCGCAATAATGGTGCCGTCCCCAATTTACCTGATGATGCTGTCCTAGAATTACCGGCAATTGCTACGTCCGGGGGAATGCGCCCGATCCAGATTCTGAACTTCCCGGATCCACTTGCCGCTATCCTGACTCGAAAACTTGCTGCTACGCGTGTCACCGTTGATGCAGCAATGGCAGGGAATCGTCACTTGCTGTCCGAGGCTCTCCTGCTGGATGGTGCTGTAACGGACCTGGACATGGCCCAGATCCTAGGTGAAAAACTCATAGAAACGCATCGGGTTCATTTGCCGAATTTCTATCCGCTTGAAGCATGATAATCCTCCCATATCCTCTGGAAGGAGTCATATGTTGAAGAGAAGAGAGGTCCGTTGGGAAAGGATGTTCCCCGATGAGCTGGAAGCCGCCTTTGAGGCCTGTCCTGTTGCCTACTTGCCCTATGGCCTGTGTGTGAACCCCATGGTCCGCAGAACGCTGTTGGAATGGATGCCCTGTGTCAAACGGCTGAAGCCTTTGGGGGTATCGTCGCTCCCCCGGAATACTGGCATTGCCACGAAGTCGGCCTGTACGCCACCTGGGCAAACCGGCAGATTGGGGAAGCCCGACCTTGGCTTACAGCTGTCCCGCCATGGGTCTATTTGAAGAACATCTGCTATCACATCCGAGCCGTAGATGCACTTGGTTTCAAGGCCTGTATCCTCTTCTCAGGCCACTCAGGACCTCACCACAAGGATGTACCGGTAATCATTGAGATCATGAATTCTCACGTGGCCACACGGCTCTATTCTTTGATGGGAGTAGGAACCACGCGCTCTCGGTTTGATGACGATAAGGGGATGGGCGGACACGCCGGAAGAGGTGAGACCACGTTGCTCTGTGCATCTGATCCCGATTGTGTGGATCTGTCTCGTCTGCCTGAACCCGATGCACCCGGACCACACTTCGCAATGGGCGCACACGTCGACTCATCCAACCGCCTCGACGGAGAACAGATGGTCGGTGACATTGTTCAGCACCTATCCGAAAAAGCAAGGGAGATGATTCGAGAATACGATTCTGCGGAGGGTCCCCGCACGCCTGTGTCTTTTGCTGACCTGGAGGACATTTGGGAAAAGGAAATAGCGCCGGGATTCTCGGATCTGGCCTCGATGCAAATCGGTTCAGATCCCCCACCTCGTGATTCTCAATGGTATCTCAACTATGAAATTCCAGACCGATCCTAGTCAGACCTGGCTCGTCAGGCTCAAGAGCTGGTGCGGCCAAGATTGGCATCCAGACCTCGCAATGATGCCCATTTCATAAGAAAGTGAGAGGATATGTATGGAAACAGTTCGCGATAGACTCTGGATATTCACCTGTGTCGCAGGTTCCGACAATGATTCACTTGAGAAAGGCGGATATCCGGCCGGGTCGCGTATGACGCCGGCCGAGGGAGCATTCTACCTTGATGTTCCAAATCTTCAAATGATCCGCTGGCAAAACATGCCTGCACACCCTTACGATCAATGGGCGGAGGCCTTCTTGCCGCTTAAACAGGTCGCATGGTCAATCGTTGGCAGTGGCGGACGCATCGATGGAGACGAAATCGACTGGGTCGTCGACCTGGCCGAGAGATATCCAAATGTGACGGGGGTCTATCTCGACGATTTCGTAAGGAAGGATGGAGAAGGTGCGTTGAGTCCCGAAGATCTCAAGCAAATCCGTCCGCGTCTCGAGGTCGCCGGACGCCATCTGGATATGTGGGTGGTCGTTTATATCCGACAGCTCGACCTCCCGATAGGTCCCCTGGTCGAACAGTGTGACATCGTAAACCTGTGGACTTGGAACTCGGATGAACTTGTCAATCTCGAACAGAATCTGGAACGCATCGAAAAGCTGAATCCTGGAGGTCGTGTTTCCTTGGGGTGTTACCTGTGGGACTATCACAATGCGCGTCCTGTCTCCGTACCTCAAATGGAGCATCAATGCAGTGTGGGGCTCAAGTGGCTTCAGGAAGGTCGCATCGAAAGCATCTCCTTCCTGGCGAATACCGTGATGGATATTGGCACCGAATCACCTGCCTGGACACGCAATTGGATTCAGGAAGTGAAAAATATCGAGCTCTGAGTCTGCGTGCATCGTATGACAAATCTTTCGCAGGACCACCTCCGGCAAATCTTGGAGCAGCACTGTCCCAATTTGGGGGATGCTGTCTCATTCGAACCGATAACGACGGGTAAGTTCAACACTTCGTATTTCATCCACGCAGGTGGACGGGAGATGGTCCTCCGTATTGCCCCCCCAAGGGGTGCAGTGTTCTTATTCTACGAGAAGGACATGATGCGACAGGAGCCGGAGATTCATCGCCATCTCCTGGAGAAGACCTCTATACCTGTTGCGCGGATTCTTGCCTTCGACGATAGCCTGTCCATTATCGACCGAGACTATATGCTGATGGATCGCCTGCCGGGCGCCCCACTTACAGATGTTCCCTCGGCCGACTTCAATACTGTTCTCCGCCAGATCGGACAATACCTGGTGCAGGCGCATTCGCTCAAGGCAGATAATTGTGGCTATCTCGGTGCACATCACCCCATGGAGCCACAAAGAGCCTGGGTGGACGCCTTCGGGATAATGTGGAATCGTCTGATCGATGATATCGTATTTGTGGGCCATTTTGATACCGAGGAGGAATCTCTTTTTCGTAACCTGCTCGATCGTCACCTGAAGCATTTCGACCGTCCGGTACCCTTCAGCCTGCTGCACATGGATGTGTGGCACCAGAACATCCTTGTGAACTCGAACAGTGAGGTCACAGGGATAGTTGATTGGGACAGGGGACTCTGGGGAGATCCTGAAATCGAATACGCTGTTCTGGATTACTGTGGAATCTCGGAGCCTGCCTTTTGGGAAGGATATGGCAAAAGGCGAGATTCATCCGCGGAAGCCCGGCTGCGACAAACATTCTACCTGCTGTACGAGCTTCTCAAATACATAGTCATCCGCGAAGGTAGGAACAACGACTCTCCGGGTGCAAGGCGGTACAAGGAGCAAGCACTTACCATCGTGTCGCAAACATTTAAATCTGCGTAGAAAATCATAGAGGAGTAACACTAACGTGAATATCATGATCCCCTACCTGAGCGACGAGAAACTTGGTCGACTGACCGCTGAATATCCAAACGTGAATTTCCTCCATCCTGAAGACAACAACGAAGTCCTCACGTTGGCGCCTAAAATCGAAGCCACCTACGGATTCTGCACGCCTGAGCTCATCGATGCCGCTTCGAATCTCCGTTGGATTCAGGTAGGCAGTGCGGGAGTCGAACGCTATCCGTTCGACCTGATCAGGGAGAGGGGAATAACATTCACAAATGCCAAGGAGATCTATGGGCCCCAGCTGGCCGACCACAATATGGCCCTGATCCTGGCATTCAGCCGACAGCTCCCGTTTCTGTTCAAAGCCCAGCAAGCCAACGTCTGGGAGAGTCGTAAGAATTTCCCTCCCGGAGAGCTTGAGGGAGAAACGCTGTTGGTCGTTGGCCTGGGAGGAACGGGGTTAGAAACAGCGCGTCGAGCGAGAGGATTTGGGATGCGCATCAAGGCAACTAGACGCAAGTTGGATTTACCCTGTCCGGATTTCGTCGACAGTGTACACCCACCGGGAGAATTGCATGCGCTTCTCCCCGAGGCTGATTGGGTAGCAGTATGTCTGCCGCTCACCAAACACACCCGCGATGCATTTGGAAACGAGGAATTCAGCCTGATGAAAAAAACGGCCTACATCGTCTGTGTCACCAGGGGAGGAATTATCAACACCGATGCCGTGACACGCGCAGTAGGGCGAAAGGAGATCGCCGGTGCTGGCCTCGATGTTACAGATCCCGAGCCATTGCCCGACGATCATCCCCTCTGGGGATATGACAACGTGATCGTCACGCCTCACGCCTCGGGCCACTCCCCGAATGCCGGTCCACGTATGTTCGAACTGTTTTTCGAAAACGTAGGCCGTTTCGTCAAGAGTGAAGCCCTGATCAACGTCGTGGACCTGGATTTGCAATACTGAGCATGTCCCAACATTTGAAAGGAACCCGAAATGCCTCTCAATGAGTTTGACCTGTTTCGGTCAACCGTCGATCGCCGGTCTCACGAGGGAGTGCTTTATTACGCGAATTTCACTCCCGATTTGGAAGATCGTCTTCGACGAACTCACGGATTGGATGGACAGAAGAATCTCAGGGACCATTTCGGAATGCATGAATCTGATCGAGATAGAGCAAGCATATGGCGACAGAATCTTACTCGATGGTGCCCTCGGGACGCAAACGACAATGCCTTTCGATACACCTGAAGAGGTCCAACAAACGGTTAAGGGGCATATTGAGACACTGAGTGCTGACGGTGCCTACATCGTCTCACCGAAGCACATCCTAGAACCCGAGGTGCTAATCGAGAATCTTCACGCTTTTGTCAAGACCTCCAGGACGGCGGCATAACAGACTCCTTGACACGGAGGCTGTTTTATAGGTTCTTTAATACACGCCTGGAAATGTAGCTGGATAGTTTCGCTGCCGCATTGTAACCCCGCCAGGCCCTTGTTCTAGGGCACCGGTTGGGTTTTTTTCTACCTTCTCTCGAGGAGGCAACTTGCAAGATGTTGCGCTGAATCAGTACTTCAAGGATCTCGCGCCCCTCAAGCCCCTGTCCAGGGGAGACGAGACCGAATTGGCTGAACAGATTCGCCGTGGATCCGTCCGTGCCAGAGACAAGCTGGTTTTGGCAAATCTGCGGTTCGTTGTCAAAGTTGCGCGCGAATACGAGAACCGGGGATTGTCCCTGGCGGACCTGAACAGTGCGGGAAATCTGGGACTGGTTACGGCTGTTGAACGTTTTGACGGAACAAGAGGATTCAAATTCATCTCCTATGCAGTTTGGTGGATCCGCCAGGCCATACGGCAGAGCCTTTCGCAGGATGTGCGAACCATCCGTATTCCGGTTAACCGCACAGCGCTACTGGCCAAGATCAACAAGACCGACCAGGTCTACCAGCAGGTCGATGAGCACAGTCCCGCTCCGGACACCTTGGCCGAGGCATTGGGTGTAACGAGGGAGATGGTCCAGGAGACATTGGAGCTCGGCCGGAAAGTCCGGTCCCTGGATGCACCGGTCAGCGAAGGCGAAGACTACGGGCTGCTTCAGTTCTTGCCCGATCAGAGCCAGATACCTCAGGATGAAAAGATTGCAGAGGACTCGGCCCGTAAGGTTATCCGGCAAGTTCTGGACACTATCGACTTGCGCGAATCAGAGGTATTGCGGTTGTATTTCGGAATAGATCAAGACGCCCCGATGACGTTGGAGCAGATTGGGAAACGCTACAATTTAACAAGGGAAAGAATACGTCAGATAAAGGAAAAAGCGCTGACCAAATTGCAGCATCCAACCAGAAGAGGCAAACTCCATACCATTCTTAGGGATACGGAATTCAGCGGCAGTGAATCCGTTCAGGAGGATCGTTGATTGACCATCCAGGTTCACGGAAACGACATTGAGAAGGCATTGAAGGTACTTAAACGACAGAATCAGAAAAACGGCCTCACAAAAGACATCAGAAGAAAAAGATTCTATGAAAAGCCCTCTGAGATGAAGAAGCGAAAACAAAACGAAGCGAAAAGAAGACGCAAGAAACTGGGCCTGTAGTGAAGAAACCCTGCTGAGGATTAGATTAGACGCATTGAGTTTCAAGAAGCAAGGAGCCCCCGGGAGTGTCCGCTCCTGGGGGCTCCTCTGTGTTCTGTTCCTGCTTCATTCGTCATGTGACTCTAGAACGAATGCATTTGTGGGGATTGGGACATCCGTTCTGATGGTATCGTACTGGATCACCGCTTTGCCATGGAATGGATTCTTTGTGACAATTCTTGATGGGAGGTGTAATCCATCTACATCTGCGTATTCTTCGTAACGGACTGTAACAGGGATTGATCCCCTCCGGGCCCAATTTCAGCCGTTCTGAGTTAGAGGATGTGAGCGTTTTCGGCGTCAATTGAAAGGGTGCGTGAGGGTATTCCTTTTGGGGCAAGCTTCACGACGAACACCTTCCTTGAATCCAGGGAGTCCGCCCGTAGGATTTTGACGGTCGCGTACGGCCTCGATGGCCTCTTTCTTGAAGATGGTGAAGGTCGGATTGTTCCTGGAGCACCCTCCACGATTCGGATGAATCCGTCTTCCAATGAAGACGACGCCATCTGACTCTGAAACGCGTCGTACGCGCCGCAGTACCGAATTGATCCTTTGTGGATAATGGCAAGATCATCGCTGAGCAGACTGACTTCACCCTTGCGGTGCGTGGAGAACAGGATGGTCTTCTTATCGTCTCTGCAGTCTCGGATCAGCTGAACGATGTTTCGGGAGGTGACCGCGTCGAGCCCAATTGTGTACCGCGTCGACGGTATCACTTGAAGCAAGCTGATCCAGTTCTCTCCTCTGCTTGCGAGAGAGTTTAAACGTCTTGCAAAAATTCTCAACGGAAATCATTTCGATCCCCTTTCGGGTTCAGGTTCCATCGAGCGAATTCTAATCCTGATCGATTTCGTAAATCCCCGAGTTCTTCATATTCTCTCTGGTCTCCACCCGATATACCCAGCACCTGTTGTCGGTCTTCTTCCTGATCAGCTTATCTGCGAAGTCGAAAGCGCATTTCGAAGATGCCTCCATGCCCACATTAGGCATCACTCGCAAGTCTACGATGCCCCTTCGATGCATTTCTTCAAACAGCTCCTTCTCCGGATCGTCCTCGTTGATCAGCATCGTGTGGTCGAACATGCTTTCGAGCCAGTCCTTCAGGTCTTTCAGCTTCCCAAAATCGACCACAAAGTGATTTTCGTCGAGTTCGTCACAGGTGAAATGGAAAGTTACATCCCTGTTATACCCGTGGATGTACCTGCAGTGTCCATCGTGGTGCGCCTGGCGGTGAGAACATGGCAGATTGTGATACGTCTTGGTGGAGGAAAAACGCCCCTTTGCCATAACTCTATCTCTCTTTGAAGATAATTTCCAGTATATTGGTCTCGTAAGAAAATACGGATCGGTTCACCACTGTCAAGCACTCGTGTCTAGAAGACAAGGAGTTCTCCGATGGCCATCGATACCCACACACATTTCTATGAGCCGAATCGCCCCCAGGGAGTCCCGTGGCCTCCCTCGGATAACGAGCTGCTCTACCGCACCGTCCTTCCACCTCACCTGAAAACCCTCGCTGAACCGGTGGGAATAACCGGCACCGTGGTTGTGGAGGCCAGTCCGTGGGTTGACGACAACCAGTGGATTCTGGACCTTGCGGAGAAGGAACCGTACATCGTGGGATTTGTGGGAAATCTGGATCCCGATTCAGACACCTTCGATGCAAATCTGGACCGACTTTCAGAGAATCCGATATTTCGTGGGATACGTATTGGTAGAGGACATCTACAGGGTGGTGCGCTCGCCAGGTCCGGGGTTCGAAGGCTGGCCGATAATGATCTTTCACTGGATATCCTGGCGGGCCCGGATCAACTTTCACTGGTCGCGGACCTTGCTCGAAAACTTCCGGACTTGCGTATTGTCCTGAACCACGTGGCCCATGTCCCCATCGATGGCCTTACACCCGACGCCGCCTGGATCGATGGACTTCACGCAGTTGCGGAATTTCCACAGGTATACTGCAAAGTGTCAGGGATGGTCGAAATGGCGAAAAAATCACCCGCACCCGCTGAAATGGCCTACTACGCACCCACCATGGACCACCTGTGGGAAATCCTGGGCGAAGATCGCCTGATCTACGGCAGCAACTGGCCGGTGTGTGAAAGAGCGGCGGACTATGCCACCGTTTATCGAATCGCTCAAGAGTACTTCGCAAGTATCGGATCGGAAGCGTTGAAAAAGGTGTTATACAGCAACCCGACATTGGCCTACGGAATCAGGGAACGGACAGGTTGAGTCAACCGGATCTCAATTGTTCCACACTTCGTACAGAGTTCCTATAGCCCGTCTTTTCGCAAGAGCATGGGGCCCAGGGGTCGGCCACCCATCAGATGCAGGTGGAGGTGATACACCTCCTGGCCTCCGTGTTCACGACAGTTCACAATGAGCCGATACCCATCGTCGGCAATCCCCTCGTCCCTCGCTATGGTCATTGCCACCCTAACCATCCGTCCGATCGTGGGCTCGTCTGCCTCCTCGAGATCATCCACCGTGGGGATAACCCGGTTCGGAATAATCAAAACGTGCGTCGGGGCCTGTGGGTTGATATCCCTGAACGCAGTCACAAGCTCATCCTGGTAAACGATGTCCGCCGGAATTTCCTTGCAAATAATCTTGCTGAAGATCGTCTCTTCTGGCATAGTTTTCCCTTTCGGTCTACATGTCAATTTGATATGTTCTTCCTCGACCAATAAGCTAACCTTTTGAATAACCATCCACAATTTGTGTGTGACTGTCTGAGCAATGTATCTACTCTCCTACATAGACTGGAACGTAAGTCCGGTGCTTCTTCCTCTAGGGCCCATTGCGCTCAGGTGGTATAGTCTGTGTTTCTTGGCCACCTTTGTGATTGGGTTCTACATCATGAGGGACGTCTTCAGGTCGGAAGGGAAGTCTGAAGAGGACCTGAACAGTCTGGTCAATTATATGGTCCTGGGCACGCTTATAGGCGCCCGCCTGGGTCATTGCCTGTTCTACGACCCTGGTTTCTACCTGAGCAATCCGCTTGAAATGGTGAAGTTTTGGCACGGCACAAGCTTCGGAATCAGTGGGCTCTCAAGCCATGGTGGAGCACTTGGCATATTCTCGGCGCTCTACATCTACACCAGGAAACGAGAAATACCCTATATCTGGATACTCGACAGAATTGTAATCCCTACAGCGCTGGGTGGGCTGTTTATCCGACTTGGCAATCTGTTCAACTCTGAAATTGTCGGTATTCCAACGGAAGTCCCGTGGGCCTTTGTCTTTACTCGAATCGACAACCTGCCCCGTCACCCGGCTCAACTCTACGAATCATTGGGCTATGGACTGATCTTTGTCTTGCTTTATACCTTATACAAAAGGCTGAGGCGGGAGTCACCCGATGGACTTCTCCTTGGGCTCTTCACGCTGTTTGCTTTCGCCTATCGATTTTTCATCGAGTTCGTCAAGGAGAGACAGGCCAACTACGGTCAAGACCTGCCACTCAGTGTGGGACAATTGCTTAGCGTCCCTCTGGTCATCCTTGGTATTTTCCTCGTCGCCCGCGCCATCCAATCTGCCCGCAAAACTAGGAGATCGGATCCATTTTAACGAAAGGCTTCCACATGGTATCAAATAAAGAACTCTCCTCACAACTCCAGGAAACCCTCATGCTCCAGGTCCCCCCAATTGCCATTAGTGTCGCCGAAACGGTGCCGGAGGATGCGCCCAACTACTCAGGCAATGCCCCGGCAGGCTGCTTCTTCTGGCAGGAGGCAGTGAAGGGAGCGTTCGCAACCTCCACTGCAGATCATGAACTCTGTGCCATAGGCGTCCATACGCACAACCTAGCTGCCCCATCATCAGCTCATGAAGGGGAGTTGACCGAGGTCTTGGGTGTGATGGCTGGAATGAATTATGTGCGGGAGGAAGACGTTGCGGCAATTCCAGTGATCGAAAGGGAAGTGGCGCACGTGATCTACTCGCCTCTGAAAGATTCGCCCCTGCCACCGGATGTGATCATGCTGTTCGCTCACGCTCAACAAAGTCTGGTAATCACCGAAGCAGCCGCCCAGGTGGATAACAGCATTCCTCCGGCTATGGGTCGGCCTGCCTGTGCAGCCATTCCCCAGGCCATGAATTCTGGACGAGCGGCTATGAGTTTGGGCTGTTGTGGCGCCCGCGCTTATCTGAATGAACTCACGAACGACGTTGCCCTTTGGGCCCTGCCTGGTGCAAAGCTTCAGGCCTACGCAGACGCAATCTCCACATTCGCGGAAGCCAATGATGTCCTGACGAAATTCCATACCCTTCGACGTGAGGATATCGACCACGGAAAATCACCGTCGATCCGGAAATCGCTATCCCGTCTGCAGGGCTGAAAGCCTCCGACCCGTGGTTACTTGATATTCGGATAGGGTGCAGTAACAACAAGTTGTAGAGCATTCGACTCATCGTCTACCTCTCTGCCTCACCCTGGGGATCTTCGGATTGGCAAGGTGGACTTGAGGTAAATGAAATCCCCCGGAAATGATCGTACTTCCTTCAGGCTGGTCCACAGCGTGTCTAGTCAGTGACTAATTGTCCTGGCTTAACCTCACCAGTGCCAATCCCGACTCTTTCAACAACTGCTGGTACACCTCCTCCAGGTCGGTCTCGTAATCATAAGGCTCCACGTACAGGATTCTGGAAATTCCTGCCTGGATCGATTCTTTGAGACAACCGAAACAGGGCCGAGTCGTTGTGAATAGGATCGCATCCTGGGTCCTTGCACCGTGACGCGCGGCAAATGCGATAGTATTCTGCTCGGCGTGAACGCAAAGACACGTGTCTGTCCCCTGTCCCGACGGGATATCGGAAGCACATCTGGGACACCCACCCTCGAAGCAATTCTGAACACCCATCGGGGTGCCGTTATAGCCTGTACTGATGATATTTCGGTCCTTTACGATCACCGCTCCAATTTTTCGTCGGATGCAGTTTGATCGCTCCGCCACATTGTAAGCAATATTCATGAAGTACCGATCCCAGGATGGTCTGTTCATCGAATCTCCTTTTGGATTTGTGTGTGGATTGCCAATATAAAGCGTGTCACGAGCACGCACAACACGTAGGAATCGAGCCCACAATTTCCGCTTGTATAGCCAATGTTCTGGGGTATATTCAATGGTGATTGAGTTGGTGATTCCACAGACCTGAACCACGAAGGAAACCCGCGCCAATGCGTCCACAAACCACAGAAGAACCCCTTGACCTCAGAGAATCCGGTAAAGCCGTTGACGGGAAGCCTCAGCTCCTGGACACCCGATTGTATATGCAGCTTCACGTCTTTCAAGGCTGTGCCGACCCCACGAATCTCGTCGCAGCAGCTGAAGGCAGTGGCCTGGAATGCGTCATCTACAGCGATCTCAGCAACCCAACCGGTATCGGATTCCTGACCATGTCGGAATCCCCTGAGACCTTTGTTTCCGAGGCACGCCAATTCCTGAATTCAGAGCCATTCGCTTCGCTTGAACCCGTTCCAGACCTCACCATGACCGGCAGAACATATGCAACGGGCTTCGAGCCTGACCTTGTGGATATGCTGCTGAGTAAGCCCAAAAGGAATACACGCTCCGATCAGTGGCCGTGGGCAGTTTGGTATCCACTGCGAAGGAAATCCGAATTCGGGCTGCTCTCAGAAGAGGAGACCAGAAAAATCCTAGGTGAGCATGCCCGGATCGGTAGAACGTACGGACAGGCCGGATACGCAGTGGATATCCGGATGGCTTGTTATGGTCTAGACCGGAACGACAACGATTTCGTCATCGGTCTCATAGGGTCCGAACTTTATCCGCTTTCCCGTGTTGTGCAGGACATGCGCAAGACGCAGCAAACCGCTAGATATATCGAATCTCTTGGTCCCTTCTTCGTCGGCAGAGCCATCTGGCAATCTCCATTGTAAGACCGGATCTTCCCGGTTGGCCCGGAGGTCATTGGCATGATTTGCAAAATTGAAGCCCTCCACTTCCGCTGCCTTCGGTATACCCGCCGCAAACTCCTCCCTTTCCAGGTCCTGGTTGGACCAAATGCGAGTGGAAAATCCTCCTTTCTGGACACGATCGCGTTCCTGGGTGACCTCGTGCATTCTGGGCTCGAGGCTGCCATTGCCAGTCGCAGTCCACAACTGCGTGATCTGATCTGGCAACGAGGCGGCGACACACTCGAACTGGTCGTCGAGATGCCTGTACCGGAGCAGAAGAACGACCTGTTCGACAACCACGAGTATGATAGTTGTCGCTATGAGATTGCGGTCGGCTCGATGCCGGAATCCGGCGAAAATGCCATCATGGCCGAGCGTGTTCTGTTGCTCCCTGGAGTTACAGAGCCAGAACCAGGGGGAGAACAGCAGTCGCTGTTCCCGGCCGACCAGACAGCACCCGACACCCTCTCGGCGCCGCGTGGGAGAGGGGTAAAGACGGTGGTGCACAAAGTCCCGGGAAGCAATGACAAGTTTTACGACGAAATGGGTACCGGTTGGGACCATTCCTTCAAACTGGGGTCTCAGCGCTCTGCCCTGGCGAACCTGCCGGAAGATGAATCGCGCTTCCCGATCGCCACATGGTTCAAGCGTATGCTGGCCGACGGAATGAGGTCTGTAGTGTTGAACAGCAGACAGATGCGACAACCGAGTGCCCCGGGTCAGCCCACGGTATACCTGCCCGACGGATCCAATCTGCCTGGAGTAATCGCTGCGATAAAAGAACGCGACTCCCAGCGATTCACGCGATGGATCACCCTCCTGCAGAAAGTGTTGCCCGATCTACGCACCATCGAGGTCGTAGAACGTCCCGAAGACAAGCACCAGTACCTGGTGATCCATTTCAGCCCGGATTTGAGAGTCCTTTCCTGGATGGTCTCTGACGGAACCATGAAACTGCTCGCGCTCACCCTCCCCGCCTTCCTCGACGACTTCGAGGGAACCTATCTTATAGAGGAGCCCGAGAACGGACTGCACCCGCGAGCCCTGGAGTCTGTATTGTCGGCACTTAGCACCACCGGCAAAGGACAGGTCCTCCTCACCACACATTCCCCGGTGGTCATCAGCACTGTATCACCGGAGCAGATTCTCTGCTTCTATAAAACCGAAACGGGTGCAACCGAGATCGTCCCAAGCACGGAGAACCCTACCTTGAAGGACTGGAAAGGGGACCCGAATCTGGGCTTACTTTTTGCTGACGCCTATATGACCTGAGAGTTCGCCGAAAGGAGTTGACGCAACGGATTTATCTCCTATTTTATGCCTCAGCCGACGCAACTGGCGAGCTGGCGTGGAGTAAACCACGAGGGAGCGTTGAGCCTTTGAAGACTAGAGCCGATCGCCTGGGCCATTTAGAAAAGGTCCGGGCATTTTTTGTATATTTCCGCAGATATCGGTAAACCTGCAAAAGGATGGTGCACCATGTCAGATTCGGAACTGATTCTACGTTACGGCTGTAACCCGCATCAAGCCCCAGCCAGGGCATTCGTCAAAGAAGGTGTCCTGCCCTTCAAGGTGCTGAATGGGTCACCTGGTTACATCAACTTGCTCGACGCGCTGAACTCCTGGCAGTTGGTCCGCGAGCTCCGACAGGTATGTGATTCCCCTGCAGCGGCCTCCTTCAAGCACGTCAGTCCGGCGGGTGCTGCAGTTTTTGCACCACTGAGCGACACATTGAAGCGGGCTTATTTTGTGGACGATATGGAGCTTTCTCCGCTAGCCGTGGCCTATGCCCGTGCCAGAGGGGCAGATAGACTCTCATCGTTTGGCGACTGGGCCGCGCTCAGCGACCCTGTTGACGTACTCACCGCCAAGCTTCTTCGACGGGAAACAACCGATGGCGTAATTGCCCCGGCATACGAACCCGAGGCCTTGGAGATTCTAAAGACCAAACGAAAGGGCGGCTACATGGTCCTTCAGATGGATCCGAGCTTCGAGCCGAATGAAATCGAAACACGCGAGGTATTCGGCGTTACGATGGAGCAGAAGCGCAACACCAGAATAACAGGTTCCGAGGCACTGGAGAACATTGTGAGCCAAAACCGTGAGCTCCCCGCGGACAACGCTAGAGATCTGCTTGTTGCCAGCATTGCATTGAAATACACACAGTCCAACTCTATTTGCTTTGCTTTGGACGGACAGGCGACCGGCATTGGCGCAGGTCAGCAGAACCGATTGGCTTGCACGCACTTGGCGGCAACAAAAGCGGAAGCCTGGCACCTTCGTCAACACCCCGATATACTCGACCTCAAATTCAAGAATGGGCTCAAGCGCCACGAAAAGATCAATGCGATAGAGCTGTATATCAAGGGAGAGATGACAACTGAAGAAAGACGTGTATGGGAGACGTCATTCACGGAGGTGCCGGACCCGTTGAGTAACATGGCGAAGAGAGACTGGGTAAATCAGTTGGACAACATCTCACTGGTGTCTGACGCGTTTATCCCATTCCGAGACAACATCGATAGAGCAGCGAGAACGGGCGTCAAATACGTCATGCAGGCAGGAGGCTCGGTTCAGGATGAAAGCGTCATCGACGCAGCCAACGAGTATGGCATGGTAATGGTGCTTTCTGGCGTTCGACTCTTTCATCATTAGGCGATTCGTAACACCCTTTTTCATACCTGACGCAACGTTAAAGTTTCCGTTGACTCTGACGTAACGTTAAGTTATACTTACCTAACTACCGACACGAAGAATTTCAGTTTCTCAAGGGACCCAATGATGCACATCGGAAGGCTGGCCCAGCAGGCGGGAACTACCACGCGCACTGTGCGATACTACGAAGAGATGGGACTCATTAAACCTGAGGGCCGTAGTCCAGGGGGGTTTCGGTGCTACTCGGATCAGCAGTTGGACCGCCTGAGGATGATCATGAGTCTGAAAGGGATGGAGTTTGACCTGGATCAGATCAAGACCATTTTAGACAAACAATCAAATAACGACACGGGTGGTAAACTTGCCTCGGCGATACTGAGCGACCTCAACAGCCGACTGGATGAAGTAGACAGACAGCTGGAGCATTATCAACAGCTTAAGGACAAACTTCGACAGAATATCCAGAGCCTCTGCAACTGTCTGCCCTGCGATCTCAGGTTGGAAGACCGGCTCTGTGTAAACTGTGAAGTACTGTGTGAAAATGCTGAGGCACCACTGCCCTTCTTCCACGTAAACTAAGAACCGCCGGTTCCCTGACTTCCACAATCGATAACGACGGTAAGAAAAGCCGTAGCCTTGTGGAGTTACAAGCTCTCCTCGCAGAGAATATACTCTAGGCGTTGGCGGTTGTCAACAACACCTGGATCAATCTGAGCAGTATAACTTAATGGAAAACAACAATAAACGTCCCGATCGGGCAACCCAGACCACCAAAGCTACGGATCTCTACCTAAGGGATATTAGAAAATACGAGCCACTCAGCAGAGATGAGGAATCCTTGGTGATCAAGGCCATCAGGAAAGGTGATCAGGGAGCTCTCAGTCATCTGATTACCGCCAACCTGCGCTTTGTCGTACGGGTAGCCGGAGAATATTCTGGGCGTGGTTTGCCGCTCTCCGATCTCATTGCAGAGGGCAACATGGGGCTCATCCGAGCCACCAGGACCTTCGATCCTAAGAGAGGGCACAAATTCATCACCTACGCGGTATGGTGGATCCGTCAGGCCATTCTCTCAGCATTGCACAGACAGAGACACCCTGTAGCATTTCCGGTCAATCAAACGGACGATTTGGACGCGGTCAACCGTGCCTCCGGGTCTCTGTCCCAGACCCTGGGCCGAACGCCAGGCCTTGAAGAGTTGGCCGAAAAGACCCAGATGACAGATAGAAGGCTTCGGCGCGCTCTACAGTCGAACCAGGCAGCCCTCTCACTGGACAGCCCGGTCTACGACGACGGCAACACAGTCTATGCAGACACGTTCGCGGATGACAGCATAAGTCCTGATGATCTACTGGACAGAACGAGATTACACGAAATGCTCGGAGACAGTCTGGACAGTCTGCCCGCTCGGGAAGCCGAAATCCTCAATCTGTATTTTGGCCTGAAAACTGACGAACCTCAATCGCTGGAACAGGTTGGCAGGAAATTCCAGATCAGCAGGGAGCGGGTCCGCCAGCTCAAGGACCGTGCACTGAACCGTTTGCGGGAATATGTCTTGCCACAGGAAGCCTAGGGACCTAAGGAATCAGAAAAATGGGAAGCCGATGAATCGGCTTCCCATTTTCTTTTTATGAGATCTACTGGACCAATGAAGATTCAGTTCCCCTGCAACGCCTGTTTTGGTCGTACCTGCAATTGCTGTTGAAGCCGCCGTACCTCCTGCCTCAGCATATGTAACTCCTGCTGCACCATCAATGCTCCGCCGGCATCTGGCATTGCCGTACCTGAAACCGTTTTAGTATGGCCGAATATGCGGTTTTCTACGATGACATCCGGCGGCATACGTCCCACCTCCACTCTGGACGTCTCCGGCTTTTCATCGCGCTTGATCTTCATCTGCACCTTAGTGCCGGGCGAGGTTGTCAGAACAAGACTTCGCAGGTGTTCGCCACTGAGAATCTCTTCGCCCTGGAAGGACAGGATAAGGTCTCCCCGCTTCAGGCCGCTGAGAGCAGCAGGGCCATGGTCCATCACATTTTGCACCTGAAAACCACTCCGTTTTTCATCATACTGACCTTCGACCCCCAGCCAGCCATAGGCACGAACACCGCTGAGCAGATTTCGAGCAATCCGGATAGCACGGTTGACGGGCACCACAAACACAGTCGTGGGAATTTCCTGCCAGGCCATCATCGAACCGGAGACCTGGTCTATTCCGGTCCAGGGGTTTGGTGCTGCCCACACCATACCCACCACTTCGCCTGTGCTGCAAAACACGGGGGCACCGCCATAACTGGGATGAACGGGAGCGGTGATGTGCATAAGATCCTGCCCCCGGTCGATCTCGTGGGTGGAACCGAAGGAGGGTGTCAGATTTCCGAAAGTGTTCCCCAGAATGAATGCGAAGTGGCCAACCCGAACCCGGTCCGAATTTCCGATTTCCGCCGCCTGCAGTTCTCCGGAATCTACAAGGATCACAGCAACCTCAGAGTTTGGGTCGGACGCCACAAGTTCCGCACGAAGCTGCATCCCCGACGCCAGGGTGACCCAGATCTCCTCTGCGTCACTGACAGCCTTGTCTACCGTGAGGATATAACCCTTTCGATCAAAAACAAAACCGGTCCCGTGCATGAATCCCCTACCAAGCTGAATCCCGTCCCCACTGCCCGGATCGGAAGAGATGGTGTGGATTCGTACGACACTGGGCCGGTTCTTCTCAAATATGGCGGCTCGCTCTTCTTCTATCTGGTTCAAAAGGCTCTGCTCACCGCACCAGGTTGTTCCTGCGAACAGAAAAGACGCGACGAGCAGTATCAGAAGAAGTCGAGCCGTTGTATTGCATTCAGACTTCATGCGGTTGGGCAATCCCTTCCCCTCCATTTTGTAAACCAAGTGGGTCTAGAATCGGAAGGATACCTTCCGCATTCCTGCCGTCATACTGTGCTGTGAAACAGCCGAAGGCCGAGCCGTCTGTAAATTCGCCGAATCGGAACGCGAACTGAAGAGGCGCTGTGAAATCGGATAGGAAGCTTCCTGCGAAAGGCGGCGTAAAGCCCCCTGCCTGTCTTGGCCGATCGGTTGCGCTGGCGAGGGAGCCACAACGGTCATCTGTTCCACAGACTCCATTTCGGCAAATTTCGGGCCTCCAAGATCATTCAGGAAGACGGTAGCCGCAACAGCCAGGACAGCAACAGCCGCCCCGGACCACACCAGCTTTGGAATGGCGGGATTAAAGAAATCCTGTAGCCTGCGAAGCAAGGGTATCGATTCGGCAGCCTCTATCAAAAGACGGCTGCGCAGCGCAAAATCGAATCCCACCGAAGGCTGGACACGAGTGAGTCGGTTTATCCGACCAGTCAGTAGGCGCATCTCTTCCAGTGATGCGTTGCAGTCCTTGCAACTGGCGGCATGTCGATCCATCCGGTCTCGCTCGCCATCGCTTACTTCATTTTCTATAACCTTCGAAATACGATCCTGAAAGTCACCGCACTTCATAAATCGACCCCTTGAATTCTTGTACCTACACAGTCTCTCTTGCGAAAGCTCATATATCCAGCCCCACGTCACGACCTTCATTCTTCAGTTTCTGTTGAAGCTTCAATCTCGCCCGGTTCACCCGTGACTTAACGGTTCCCACCGGACATTTGCTGATTTCCGATATTTCCTGATAAGACAGTCCTTCAACGTCCCTGAGCAGCACGACCTGCCTGTATTTCTCTGGCAGCGACAGGATCGCCTGTTGAATCTGCACGTCGGCAATGCTGGATTCGGTGACTGTGTCGGGCCTGAATGACTCATCAGGGAGATCCATTACCGTGTCGTTTTCATCATCTTTGTGGAGCGAAAACAGGCGCCAACGTTTGCGCCTCCTCAGCTCGCTTTTTGCCAGATTTCCTGCAATGGTGAACAACCAGGTGGAGAAGTTGGCGATCGCTCTGTATTCCTTTCGCTTCCGGAATGCCCGCAGAAAGGTTTCCTGAACAATGTCTTCCGCCGTTTCCCGTTCTCCGACAAATCGAAAAATAAAGTTGTAAAGTCTTCCCCTATATCGATTTACTATTTTCCCGTACGCGTCAATGTCCCCGGTTGCAACATCCGCCAGAATCTCCACATCCGTAAGATCGCTGGGACCGGTGCTGGAATTGACCATATGCATAATATCTCCTCCCCTTGGGACTGAACAGGTCCGTTCTTAGGGCAGCAAGCTCGCCTGCCCGGTCTTTCTTCGGACGTGTTTTAGACCCTTTGGGGACTGAAAAGTTCCCGAAATTGCCCCGGACGACCACCTCTTCCGAGCCGCACGATTTCACCCAAAATTGTGTCCCCTTGACGCATGTGCGGACTCAGCTCTGTCATTTGCGCTATCTTCTTATAATATAAGGAAATTCTAAGGCTCAAATCAATCGCGAAAGTGTCGAATCTGGTCACTTTTCAGCCTCGATTTCTCTGCTTGACATCCACAATCGAAGTAGTATACTTATACTTCTTCGGCACTTTTGCAGATCAAAACCATTCAAATATGAGCATCCCCTGGTGGCAAGCAGACCTACGGGTGGCTCGAAAACGAAAGAGAGGATTTCCCAATGGCGGCGAACGCGAATCCAACAGAGGTTTCGGAGGTGGAAGGGAAATACGTTCCGCCTGGGAATTTTTCCGACAAGGCGCATATCGGCAGCATCGAGGCCTACAATAAGCGATACGAGGCATCGGTGGCGGACCCCGAGGCCTTTTGGGCTGAAGTGGCGGAGGATTTCCACTGGTTCAAGAAGTGGGACAACGTTTGCTCATATAATTACGACATGAACAAAGGGCCCATCTTCATCAAGTGGTTCGAAGGCGCCAAGACCAATATCACATACAACTGCCTTGACAGGCATCTTGATTCACGGGGTGACCAGGTCGCGATTATCTGGGAAGGCAATGAACCGGGCGAGGATGCCAAACTGACCTACAGCGAACTCCATGAGCAGGTGTGTCGCTGTGCCAATGTGCTCAAGTCCCGGGGAGTTAAGAAGGGAGACCGCGTCTCCATTTACATGCCGATGATTCCGGAGCTGGCAATTGCGATGCTGGCCTGTGCCCGGATCGGGGCGATCCACAGCATTGTTTTTGGCGGGTTTTCCGCAGAAGCCCTCGCAGACCGAATTGTGGACTCAACCTGCCAGATCTTACTCACCACCGATGGGATGTACCGTGGTGACAGGCCCATGCCGCGCAAACAGCCCGCCGACGAAGCGATGGCCAACGCCGATGCAAGGATGGACGGCAAGAAGGTCGAAACCTGCATCGTCGTACAGCGGGTGGGTGAAGAAAAAGGGATCGATTGCACGATGCAGGAAGGGCGAGACATCTGGTGGCACGAAGCGATTGCCGATGCCAGCCCTGACTGCCCGTGCGAGGAAATGGATGCGGAAGACCCACTCTACATCCTGTATACCTCCGGCTCAACAGGTAAGCCGAAAGGTGTGCAGCACAACGTAGGTGGCTACATGGTCTATACGGCCTTTACCCACAAGAATGTCTTTGACTATCACGATGGAGACATCTACTTCTGCGCAGCGGACATCGGCTGGGTAACGGGACACTCCTATATCGTATACGGGCCGCTGGCAAATGGTGCTACCACAGTTATGTTTG
>PAQK01000038.1 GCA_002709665.1 Gemmatimonadota bacterium
TGCCCAACAAACGCAGCCAGATGGCGGGTCGTGAGGCGCACAGATCGGGCAAGAGGAAAAGGTAGGCCAGGGAAGGTGGAGGCTATCTGCTACTGGTGGTCAGTGGCTGCCTCCTACCAGGTTATGCTTCCCCCCAAGGGGGGGCCGGGGGCATTGCGATGCGGAAGATATAGGGGGACCCATTATTTCAGGCTCCCCACGTGGGTTGGTGGAACTGAGTCCAAGGTATCTTAACCCTTAAGGAAAACCCCAGCGTGGAACAGCCCATCAGTGAGGATGAGAGGTCGGCTCAGATTTGAATGATCGTCTAGGATGAGGGTTTGACCCATAGGGCATGAGAGAACGGGCGTTTCAGGGCCGACTGCTCCACGTGGGGGACGACCGCCGCCGATAGTTAGCTTGTGCATGATTCCCATGATTTATTCTTAGAGCGCAGCCTGTGGCTTCGGCCGGCCTATACCTATGCAAGCCGAATGCCACGGGTGACCCCAGGTGCTCGGCTTCTTCCTTGTGGCAAAGCCCATGATGCAAGGCCTCATTCTGATTGGGAGAAACGCGATGGACTGCTTCAGAACTGGACCAATCGACCGAACCAATGGCTGGGACGACAGAATGCAGAAAAGTGGGAATAACCTCCTGAAGCAGGGCCTTGCCTTGATTGGAGGCGATTCGGTGAACGGCAATCAGACTGGCATTCTTTATCCTATGGTATTTCTGTTATTGTTGGCACAAGCCTGTAGCGATGCGTCCAAAGTCCCAGGTCCCGTTTTGGATACGTCGGTAAGGGAGTATCACAAAGAATGGAACAAGGAACTGATAGCAGGTATTGATAGTGGTTCGGTGGAAATTAATTTACGCTGGAAGTTCCTTCATTTTGATCAGGGACAGGTACGAGGAGCCTTTAAAGTCTCTTGGACCAACAATACCAGTGAAGTAATGAAGATTGCCCCTAGACGCCTATCCTTCATTGATCAAGACAGCTTCGAGGTTCAGTCTATTTACCCTTGGCTCAATGAACTGACTGTCGAGCCTGGCACAAATTCGGTGAGAGACGGTCAATTCTCTACTGCATTCTACTCCCAGGACATCGCGAACAGCATCGCACGATTGTCATTGCTTGCTTTTATCGAAAAGCGGGAGCAGACCGATGTAGGCAAGTATTCGCTTGAAGAAGTAGAGAAAGCAATAAGGAGAAGAAGGCGTTCTACAGGGAATTGATTATTTGGCAGAAGCAGGCCATTTATTAGCTTATTGAACCTTTTTGTCCATTCCACTTCCCTCGCCTGACGCCCGCAGATGGCGTGACAACCACGAGCTCAAAATGGGCATAGCCTGCTTCGGCATCCTAAAACGTCCACCTTTCGCTGATTTCTGATCGACAGAAAAGCCGCCTCATTTGGCTTCCACGGCTTAGATGCCTCCCCATTATCCATTGAGCTACTATCGTCAATCCTCAGGCCACTTTCTCCCTCTCAGAAGCGGGTCGAAAGATTTTACGTATATGCCAGTTGAAGATGGAATAGTTTAAATTGTAGGAGACTCCTCAGTCACGATAAAGAGTGGCTCCACGAGGGTTAATTCCCTATCTACCTTCTGAAGTAATACTGCTCAGGGTGTGTGTTGCCTGGAGTCATTGGAGGATTGTCACTTACCGAAACATCCGGGACGTTTCTGAAGTTGTTTTTGACCAGCATCAGTCCATCAAAGCCGCCACATACACCGATTCGCCAGAGGTTCTCCGCATGCAGTTTTACCGCTTCCTTCACCAATTCCGTCTGCTTCTTCTCGTCAACAGTCCTTCTGGCCTCATCATAGATCTCCATGATACGTCCAATCTTTCCTGTTGGCTTGTCACCAGCTTTACCATTGGTACCATACCAGAGTCCGTGCAGGGGCGCCCAATATGCCGTCCTGGCTGAGGGAAAAAACCATACGGGATCGAGTAAGGGTCTGAATCCTCCAGATGCTGCGTAGACCGATACGGCGTGTTCTCCGGCCGTTGCCCTAACCACCCAGAGGATACGATCCTCCGGCTTTACGGTCGCATGAATCCCCAAGTCGCGCCAATGCAAGGAGACAAGTTCGGCGATATCCACGTATTGTGTCCCCGGTGTGAAGCCGGCGATCGTGAATTTCAGACGTTGTCCATCAGGTCGAAGTCTGAAACCTGCACTGTCTCGTTGGTCAAGCCCGATCCCATCGAGAATGTGATTTGCTAGTACAGGATCGTAGGTAGTAAACAAAGTATCTGTGCCAGGTACTCCATATAGGGAATTCTCCATCGGGACAACCTGACGGCCCTTTACAACGCCCATGAAAAACAAGTCGATTATTTGTTTCCTGTTCACTCCGAGAGAAAGAGCCTGCCTGAACTTCTGGTTTTCGAGAAGATCTGCCATGACAGGATCCACATGCCGGTAGTTCTGATTCAGGTAGATCGTTCCCTGGCCTGTTGCCGCAGACTGCCATCTTAGAATTCGATAATTCCCTGTTGTCCTGTGTTCCATGAGCAAGGGGTAGTCTTCGAAGTTAACTCTCCGCCCCTGCATGTCGATCTCTCCGGCAATAGCCTTCAGCGTTACTGTTTCGGCACTCTGAACGAGTGTCTGCTCTATACGATCTATGTAGGGAAGTTGATTTCCTTGGGTATCTACCTTCCAGTAGTAAGGATTCCGTTCTGCAATGAATACCGCCGCGTCGGCCCCAGTTCTGGCCTGCCATGCGCAAATTACAGGTCTGTCCGGATTAAGAAACGGATTGCTCTTCATTTCGTAAAGGGCCATCCAGGTGTCATACCCCTCCAGTTCGACAACCGCATTGAGGCTGTCTTCCTGGACATATTTCGGATGGTATTGCCTCAGATAGTGCGCTGGGGGTGGACCNGCAAACAATTCCGTCCACGAGGCAAGCCACTGCAAAATGACACCGTTGGNGTGGTTGAANGTGAACCTNAGTGTATGATCATCCAGGGCAGCCATCACGCCCAGTTCACCCTCAATNGTCAACCAGTTCGGNTTTACGGGAGTGAGGTCCTNATTGAGGATCACATCATTGTACCAGAACATATAGTCANGGGCTGNGAAGGGTTCGCCGTCCGACCACTTCATACCTTTTCGGAGGTAGAATGTGAATTGCTTACCATCCTCCGTTACNTCCCACGACTCCGCAATGTTAGGAACCGGTTTGGTGTAATCCGGAGACCACCTCAGAAGTGGATCATAGGTCAGACGTTCCCAGCCTGCCTCATCCACCATTCCCATGTGAGCTCGGCGCCAGGTCCCCCCATATTGCCCTGTGCGCTCGAGGGGAATCACCACAGCAGGATTCAGGGGCAGCCGGTCTGCCACGGGCGGTAGTTCGCCCCTGGCTACGAGACCTGTAAACAGTGGAGACTCACCGAGCGAACGTTCTTCGGCAAGAAGAATCTTGCAGGACAGTAGAACCAACAGAGCTGCNAGCAGGACTTGAGATTTGCTTCCAGAGCGTAAGGCCATCCAGAGTTCTCCCTCCAAATTCAGAATTTTGGATTTGCATGTGGTTCATTCCCATAGTAATCTAAAGCAAATTGGTGTTGAGACAATAGGTGAAACGGCACACCGTTTTAAAAAGAGAGCATAGGTTTGAGAGACGTCGGTTACAGTGTAGAGCAACTTTCACGGGATCTCGTTGCACTTGGAGTGTCCCCGAGTGACGTTCTTTTTGTCCATTCCTCTTACAAAAGCCTTGGTGTGGTGAATGGTGGTGCTGGGAGTGTAATTGACGCTTTTGGACAGACGTTGGGTCCGGATGGATTGCTCCTGATGCCATCCTTCAATCTGGTTGGTGATNTAGGTACCAGAGTNGAAAATTGGGACAGGGAACGCACTGCTTCTTCAGTTGGATGGCTGACGGATTACTTCAGGTCAATGCCGGGCACTTTTAGGTCCGACCACTATTCCCATTCGGTTTCGGCACGAGGCCGTGGTGCCGAGGGATTTGTCTCAGACCACCTATCAGAAGAGGGGATGTCGTCACCCTGGGATCATGCTCCCTGGGGCAAAACCTACGGGACGAATTCACCGATGATCAGAGCCTATGACAGGGATGGAAAGGTGCTGATGCTTGGTGTCGACTATGAATCCTCGACATATGTCCACGTCGTAGAAGTGATGTTCTGGCACGAGCGGTTGAAAACGGATCCTGACGCAAGCTATCTCTGGCTCCACCGGCACAAGCTTGGCGAGCTCTGGGATCGTTCCGGACTAGTGACTTCTGGCACTGTGGGACGGGCAAACTGCAGGTTGTTCGGGATTCGTTCGTTCGTGGATCATGTGCTGGAGGTGGTGACCAAGGACCCGGATTTGTATGACCGTGTCAAACTACGGCAGGGCACCTGACCGTCGACACTTGTGATTTACCCGGTGAACACCCTCACCAAATATCTCTGGGAGTCACCACTTGAGTGTGATGCCTACCCACACGGAGGCAAAATATGGCAGTTAGAGTAGATGAACCCAAGCTTGTAGATGGGATGCCGCGCGATGAGGCGGGATTCTGGCAGCCCGAAGGAGGAGCTGCCCCACCTAATCCCCTGTTTGCCTGGCCACCCAGACCCTGGGATGCCCTGAAGTGGCTCTATAACTATCTATTTCCGTGGAACCTGATCTAAATGGGCGTCGCTACCGTGACCTGGCTCTACTGGCAGCCTGCGCTTTCACGTTGTGCTGAATTCCGGCCGGATTGGATTCTGGAGATGTTCATCCGAAATGAGCTGCTGCTCATTGGGATCGTTAGCGCCTGGCATCTCAGGTTCTGGTCGCTCAAGCGACAAGGACTCAAATATAAATACACACCCGACTGGATGGCAGTCGGCAATCGAAAATTCATGTGGGGAAACCAGCTGCGCGATAACGTCTTCTGGAGTTGTGTGAGTGGTGGCATCATCTGGACTGCTTATGAGGTCCTGATGATGTGGGCGTATGCCAATGAGATGGTGCCATATGTCGATCCACGCGCGGAGCCGATCTATTTCGTGACAATCCTCTGCGGCATCCAGATGTGGCGACTGTTCCATTTCTATTGGGCACACCGCATCACACACTGGCCACCGCTCTACCGGGCGGCTCACTATCTTCACCACAAGAACATCAACATCGGACCATGGTCGGGCCTGTCCATGCACCCGATCGAGCATATCATTTACTTCAGCTCCATACTGATCCACTGGATTGTGCCCTCGCATCCCATCCACCTGCTGATGAACGCCCAGCACGCTGCCTTCACTCCCGCACAGGGTCATGTCGGCTTCGACAAACTCCTGCTGAAGGGTGATAGGGGGATCTCGGCGGCATCCTACTTCCATCAGTTGCACCACCGATACTTCGAGTGCAACTATGGCGAAGTCGATTTTCCGTTCGACAAATGGTTCGGTACACACCATGACGNTACCCAAGAGGCGCACGCCGAGATGAAGGCTANGCGCAAGGCCGCCCACAATATCGAGGTGGACAAGGACGAGTAGTTTCTTGGGACTTGATTGTTCGCTAAAGTGGGCCACCGTCAACTGAAAATATTGGTCCAGGAAAGTATCTGTCTCACGTAGAAACATCGACGTGGTAAGCGCCAGTTGGGACAGCGCAAACAGGCNACAGANAGAGAGGGAGNAANGTGACACTCGAGAATGAATCGATTCAGTTGAGCTTTGGGGACGGCAATCTCGTTGCCGAGAACCGGGTATCTGGATGCACGCACAAGTTCGCTTCACCCGCATTCCAGGTGATGTTGGGAGACGTGAAGATCCATTCAGATTTATTCGAGGCTGTTGATGAAGAACCGGGGGAGTGGCATGCGAAATTCCGATTTATACATCGCGCAACCGGCCTCGAGGCCGAGGTCAGATACGAACTGGAAAAGGACCAGCCCTGGTTTCGGAAGCATCTGGATTTGTCTGCGCCTCCCGGAGTTGCGACCCCTTCGAGAGTGTGGGTTGATCTACAGAAGCGATCACAGGAACCCGTTCGGCGAGTGGGCTATGGCCTGAGAGGCGGTCTCGACGGGGAGGAGCAACGCGGATTGCAGACCTACGCCGAGCAGCCCGGTTGTGGCTACCCTCTGTGGATGGGTGACTGGTTCATAGGGATGGAACATCCCGCAGCATTCACGGTCCCTGGAGAGGATCTCGAGCTATACCATCATCCTGTGTGGGACGCCAATGGCAGGATAGCTTGCTGTCCGGCCGTGTACGGTGTAGCGGCCGATCACAAAGCTGTTCCTGAGGCATTCAAGGATTACCTATGGCACATTCGCTTGCCAAAGTTGGATCGGCCGCTCTACCAGATCTCCGTGGGTTGGTCCATAAAGTATATCGGTGACGGTGAATACATGGACTCCTTCGAAACGAATGAGGTCTATGCAGATGCGCTGGTGGAGCTTGGCTTGAAGCCGGATTGGCTTGCCCTGGATGCAGGCTGGTTTGATCGGAGGTCGATGTATCGACACAAGGAAGATGATGAAGCTGACACGCGGCTGATTGCGTTTTCAGAGGGGCTTAAGAGGAGAGGATTCAAGCTTGCCTTGTGGGTCACGCACAATGGACCCGTTGGATTCGATCCGGATTGGATCCAACGGGAAGGTTGGAANGTCGGGGAGGGACCGGGTACGCCCTACAAGAATGGGACGTTCGTGGTGATGATGCAGCCATCTTTCGAGGAAGCCCTTGGAGCACGATTGGAACAGTTGGTGCGAAGCGTTGGTGTAGAACATTTCAAGATCGATTGGGACAATGACGCCGCCACCCATCCTGATTTCAAGGAGACNTANCCGACGCCGGACCACGTTCGCGAAGCGACGATCGACGCGTTCAATCGAATCGATAGAAGGCTCCGGAATGCGAATCCGAATGTGATCACTCGGAATGGATGGTGGCCGAGCCCCTGGTGGCTCGATCGGGCGAATCACATCTGGGTTACCGATTCAGGGGACACGGAGTACGCCTCGTGGCCATCGAGGACACAGAGAGACCGTGCGTTGACACACCGGGATGCGTTCTATCACCAGATTATGGTGAAGGCAGAGTCACCGGTCTTCTTTGATGCCTATGACAACCACGAGTTTGTTCAAGCATTGGCGAATCCGTTCGGTGATGACGACCACACATGGCTGGACAACCTCGTTCTGGCGGTCACCCGGGGAACGACTTACATTTGGATGCCCGTCAACCCGGAGAGTTTGAGGAAGCACCGGGCTTTGCAGCTCCAGCAGGTGCTGGAGTGGATGGGTCAACACGTAGAGGAGTTGGGTACAAGGAACTCGAAGATGGTGTTGGGAAGCCCGGCGCTGGGTGAGGTCTATGGATTCCTCCATCCCACCGAGGATTATGCGTGGTTGACGCTTCGCAATCCATCGGTGGAACCGCAGACTGTCAGGTTGGATTCTGAAAGCTGGTTGGGATATCTGTCGCAAGGCTTTGTTCAGGTATACCCCTACTGGGAAAGTGTTTCAGGCGATAAAATCACACTCCTAGGTCATGAGGTTCGGTTGTTGCGGTTCAGTAAGGAAGACTATCGTTTGGGATCGCCCATTCCTGACGTTCCATTCATGGTATCTGAACTAGATGAAAAGTTCGAATACATTTTTCCAGGAAATCGGTTGCTTGGCGACGGAGTCGGCCCAAGTATTCATCCAGATATGCAGATTTCGGGGCTGTCTGCGGAAAGGACAGAAGATCTAGGCGAGCCAGGTCATCGTAGACTGCAGTGGTACGCCGGAATTCCCCACCGATTCGACCGACCCGAGTTGGTCGTGGTTCTCCACGGGGAGGAGGCCATACTGGATGGGTTGAGGATTCGTGCAGGGGGATCGAGATACCGTGGCACCGGCATTCGGTACGCCTACGTGACTCAGCATCCTGAACGCCAGCAGCGCAGCCGGACCCGGTTCTTCCTGCCGCCACCTGGTCCCCGAGACAGAGATTACTACCTATTCAGGACTCACGAGAGTGGTTGGGCATCCATCACCCTGGAATTGGAAGGCGATGGTGCGGAATCTGTTTCAGTGGAGGCCTGGTTGACTGGATATGAATCACCGGCAAGACAGAAGATCCATCAGGAAACCGCGCCTATGGGTGGACCTCTACTGCCTATCCACCCGTACGGGTTTTCGAGGTGTTTGAGGCTGGAATCATAAAACTGCAGAACCATGCATCGAGTCACTGGCGAATCTTAGATTTAGGATATTCGGAATTGGGGTCCTGCGCCATATTTCTTTCCAGGTTGTCACTTTAGCCACACCATCTGCCATCCCAGATAGTCCAGGTCCAACCGGATCTTCCCTTCCTTGGCCACGATTGTTGAGCCGACCATTGCGTCGGAGATGTCGTCCCCCTTGATGGACAGCTTCTTGGAGTTGAATTCAATAGTTAGGGATTTACTTTTTCCTGACTGATTCGAAACCACGGCAAGAACACCATTTTTGGGGTGTTTGTACAGGCTGGCATAACATCCCGAAGGTTTAACAGAGACATAGCCCTTGTTCTTCCAGTATGGCAGCCATTCCGATTTTTTCCTTCCGAACCGGTCCATTACTTTCCAGATAGCCGAGGTGAGTGCCAGATCTTCGTCCGTGTGGTCTTCCTCATCCGCATAGAAATGGGGGAGTGGACGCACGGGGATATCGTGAAGCAGCGAGAATGACCATGACTGTTCGAAGGTGTAAGCGTTGCCGGCGTACAGGAACTCCGCGGGTACGCCCCATTGATGCCCCATGAACTCCGCTCGAAAGGCATCCAGGGGCAGTAACTGCCCGACATTCACGCCCTTTTCGATGTTCTGAAACTGCTCACCATCCCAGTAGCTCGTTGCCCACCCAAGAGTGGGCAAGGTCATACAGGTGGAATTGTGGACGTTGACCAATCCGTTGGGCCTCCGACTGCGGACGGCATGATAGATCCTGCGCATGGCGCTGCGGACCCCAAATATGGGGTAGGTGGGGGCAACCGTTCCATTTGGTCCCACGTGTCCACAGCCGTGCTCTGTGTTGCAGCACCCGAAAGGAAACTCGGTTCCATCCAGGTAGACTCCGTCGAGATTGAATCGCTCCATTGCTCTTGCGATGCCGTCCACTAACAGATCCTGCCAGGCACTGTTCAAGCAAACTCGCCAGGCGGATTGGCCGGGCTGTGGATCGTACAGAAACAGCGGGTATCCTCCTTTCGGCAGGATGAGGCTGTCCTTCCCGAACGATCCCCATTCCGGCGCAATGTCCGAGATGAGAAATCCGAAGTAGAACAGGACTTTCAGGCCTCGATCGTGACAGGCCTGGACAAACTTCCTTGCGGCGGAGGTATGCGGTGTGCCCGGATAGGCCTCGGCATCTGCCCAGTGCTCGAAAAGAACAACTGTTTTAACACCTGCATTAGCGAGCTTATCCAGTGCACGATTCGAGACGTTCAAGCGGGAACGGAAGCCCTTTGTGGCTTGTCCAATACATATGATCCGATGGTCCCAGGCGTCTGTCTCAACGGGTTTGATCGGTGTTGCCTGCAGGCCGAAGCTGAACTGCAACACATCCATAACCTTTCCGCCGAGTGCGGGTGGTTTCGCATCTTCTCCGAATCCGGTGAATGCTTTACCAGAGTGCTTTCCTGGCACAAGATTCACCGATTCCGAGACCAGATTTATTCGAAGCAGGACACATCTNCCTTCGTGGCGAATCTCCGTGACACCCAGCGAATCTTTGTTGATCCAGNTTGCGTCGCTTTCGCAAAACCAGGANAGTCCGCGCTCCTCGTCTCCNAGCCAGACGAACGGACGAAACCCCAGTTTCAAGTTTCGCTTTGGGAGGGCTCCAACATTTCGGACTCCACCCCATTCGCCCGGAAAGTGGTAGAGGTATTTGGCGAGGTCGCCTCTAATCGGGATCTCTATCGAGAGCGAATCCAGGCTGACAACTCTGTCTGAGGAAATTCCCCAGTCTACCCGAGCTACACCGTCGAAGTCGAATTCTACCCTTGTGGAAATGGAGATGCCTGATTGGCTTGCAAGCGCCTGAGAGAAGATGACTTGGTCCCTGTCGTCCTGTAATACGCGTCGACGTCCGGGCAACCAGCGCGCTTTCTTCCCGCTAACGGTTGTGACCGCTCGTATGGGCCTTTCCAGAAGTGGTGTGTCTCTCGACAATATCTGATCTACCAGGCTCGTGCCGCCGAACGTATAAGTGCGTCCCCAACAGGCTATGTCCAATCCCGGAGAGCGTTTTCTAGTATGGAGGGGCGTCCAAGGTCTCGGCACTTCCCTCGACACGGCTTCTCTCGAACCGAACCAGGACGTGGATTCGGGCATCTTGTCATACAGGATCTCAGTGTTGAATCGTGAGTCATTCCGATCAACGAAAGTACCTCTGAATACGCAGCAACCGGAGGGGATGTCCCGGGTTTGGTAGGTTACGACCTCCTGACCGATCTTTCTGATGGTTCGGCACTCCAGAACCTTGCCTGTCCGCTGGCTGATCATGGCGAGTTCGATTCTGGCTCCCAAGACAATGTACGATTCACCCACAACGTGGACACGAGCGTGCACTTTCCGCTTTTCATAGTGGGTATAGACGCGGAGTTTGATTTTTCGAGTGCTTGAAGTTGAGTCACTTTTTGCCATGTATTCCTCCTGACCACCCCGAGTGTATTTCTCTTTCCGCCGAGTTTGAGAGGGCAAGATAAGAATGCTGCATAGGGATGGCAATGGGCCAATCAGGTTTGGGCAAGTTGTCTCGCCTTAATACGCCTGAGCAGAGCATGCGAGTGGAGAGGGCCAATATGAAGCCCTCTTCAAAGAGACTAAAAATACTTTGAGGTCGCTGAAATCATTTGTAATTTAAGATGCTCAAGTAGTTGAACAGAACTCTGTGAATTCCCGAATTTTTTTTGAATGCCGGCTGAACCGTTTCCTGAGAGGTTAAGATGAAGGCTGTGCTGCACGCCCTGTGGCCCGTTTTCTTGTTGGTATCGGTTGGATGTGGTGATGATAATCCGAATGATCCAAGTGACGCAATTGTGATTTATTTCGACCAAATCGCACTTCTGGACACGGAAGAGAACAGGTTGTTCGATGCGATTGCGATTACCAGGAATTTGGCCATTGCCGGCACGACAGCTGAGGGCCTTGAGGCCTATGGCGACCTGAGGGGTCGCATAGTGGATTTCAGTCAGACCATTACCTCAATTGCTGCACCGTCAGAAGTTTCGGCAACACACCAGAGGTGGATCCGGGTCTGGCAGCTTCGGTTGGAGCACGTCGACCTCTCAATACAGGCCATCAATCAGGGCATCGATGCCGACCTGATCATCCAAGCAGACACAAAGCTCAACGAGTCCAATGTGTTAAGGGCCCAGGTGCAACAGGAGTTGGAAGACACCTTCTCAAGATAGCTTGCGGCAGCGCTGAGCGAATTACAGGAAGCCCCATCCTATAAACCCGTGCCGATCCAACAGGTGAAGATATCGTGGGGGACCTTCTCGGTGGAGAAGATTCTGGGTTTCCGGACGTGTTTTGAGGATACTGCTGAAGATACCATTGTTTTCGAGGACAGAGCGAAGGGTTTGGTCCTGGAGTTCTTGAGGCCAGGCCAGGACGTTTCCGCTTCCAAGAGCGCGGCGGGATGCCTGACCCTGAATCTCCCGTCGACCGAGGCACTCAAAGCCGTACGCACGGAACTCGATTTCCTGGGAGTCCCCTCGGATTTCGAGTAGGGCGAGGTATACCGTGTGAATCTCCTCGATCCGGATGGGCGGCATGTTGTGCTGATGGCCGAATAGAGATAGGTGTCAGATTCGGGGGATTTCCAACTGTGTTGACACTGTTCAGGATTTTTATTAGATTTATTGTTCGAGATCCTTAGCATAAGTATTGGTTTAACAAAAGATTAAAGGTTGCTCGACAGTCACAGGCAAGAAGAGATAAGGGGGTTCTCCATATGGATTGGGTATCCGTTGTCCTGATCATTGGATTTGCGGCCTTCTGCGTTCAGATTTTCACCGTATTTCGGAAACAGGCAGCGTTGCTGCAGCCTACAGTAGATCAACTGGAGACGAGTCGTGCGAACGTGGAAAGTCAGATCCAGGAGTGTGAGCGGGCCACAGAGGAAAGTCTCAAACGAATAGAGAACTTGAATCAAGAACTCTTAGCCCTGGACGAACAACGGCGGGGATTGCAGGAACAGGTGAATCCGAAGGAGATGTGTTTGATCGAAGCGGGCAGTTTCATAATGGGCGATGATGATGAAGGACGGGACGAACAACCCCAACACAATGTACTGCTCAATGCTTACTCTGTGGATCGTTACCCTGTGACCAATCAGGAATACAAAATGTTCGTGGACGTTACCGGTCACCGCAGGCCTGCCCACTGGACAAGCGGCACATACCCCTTGGAAGATGCCAGGCACCCTATTACAAATGTGAGTTGGCACGATGCGATGGCCTATGCCGAATGGGTAGGGAAACGTCTGCTGACAGAAGCGGAATGGGAAAAGGCGTCTAGAGGCACTCAGGGCCAAACCTACCCCTGGGGAGATGCTTTTCGGAAGGACAATGTCAATTCCAGCAACGACTATGGTGGCACGACTCCCATCGACGAATTTCCAGGCAGCGCAAGCCCATATGGCGTGATGGATTCATGTGGAAATGTGATGGAGTGGTGCTCCGACTGGTACTTTGACGAATATTACAAAATGAGCCCGATGGATAATCCAACGGGTCCGCAGGGCGGACAGTACAGGTCTGTTCGGGGTGGATTCTATGGCGAAACTCGTCAGGCTGTTCGATGCGCTTCACGGCACTTTGTTCCACCCTCTACAATGCAGGATCACGTAGGTTTTCGGTGCGCAAAAACGCCCATCGAAAAGACCTGAGGAAAGCATCCCTTGGGTTCGTCGGCACTAAGAATCGAGGATCGGGGTTATGAAGAAGGGTAATAAAAGGTTGGTGGTAATTGGCGACCGGGTTCTGGTTAAGCAAGAAGATCTCGAGGACCGTACCGAGGTCGGTCTTTATCTGCCCCAAACGGTGGTAGAAAAAGAGGAAATACAAAGCGGGCGTGTGGTATTGACTGGGCCGGGAATTCCTTTGCCACAGCCTCAAGACACAGATGATGAGCCTTGGAGAAGTGTGCCGACGGAGCCAAAATCCCTGCCGATGCAGGCCGAACCGGGTGACTACGCGCTCTTCTTGAAGAAAATGGCTGTGGAGATCAAATTCGAAGGGGAGAAGTATTTGATCATCCCGCACAGTTCGATCATGGTGCTCATACGAGAAGAGGAAGACATTCTGGCAGATATCGAGGGTCTGGACGACATCGAGGACCTTTAGAATCGCTGAACAGGTAATGGGAGGGTAGACGTGGCCAAATCTAAAGCACCTGCTAGACGACAGGATGGATCCCCTCAATCGGGGGGGCAGGACGACAGTGCTCAGCCACCGACCTTCCGCGAGCGGCTTGAGCTGATTCTTTTTCTTGTTGTGGAGATACTTTGTTTGTTGCTGTTTATAGATTTCCTGTTCTTGAAAATCTACGTCAAGTAATTCCGGAGTTTATTATCCTGCAACCTTGACCTCTCTCGATGTCCGGATCAATAAGAAACAAGGCCTGCATTGTTACATATGCAGGCCTTTCCTCGTTGTATGGACAGATTTCCTTAGGCCATTGGATCCTTGGGTAGTTTCTTGACCCGATCTTCCATTTGCCGTATTTCGTTCGACAGCCGTTTGATTGTTGCACCCTTCTCTTTGACCCTGCGTGCTGTCAGCGCGTGCTTGTCTCTGGTGTCTGTCGACACTTCCTTAAGATGCAGTGCTTCTCGCTGCTGCCTTGCCATATCCACCCTCATACGTTCGACAGCCCGGGCGAAATAACCCGCGGCTCCCAGGGTGACTACAGTGGCGATGGCACATATGATCCACCATTCCATAGGGAACTCTACCTTTGAATCAGGTCTTGTCGTGGTTCGGGTCGGTTGGGATACACCTCAGGACTTCCTCTCTAAGGTCGTAGTTGCCCATTGTTTTCAAGGCATCAGGGATCACGAGACCAGAGGATACGATAAGGCGCATCGTTTTTTCCACCGAAAGGCGAGTATTGCGAACTTTATCCGGTAGAAAGATGACCGTCCACCCTGTTGCTGGATTCGGCGATGTGGGGACAAATACACATTTGCCTATGTTGCCTGCATCATCCAGTTCGATTTCACCTGTAACGAAGCCAAGCATCCATCTCCAGTCCGAAGGGTATTCAGTGAGGACGACCCGGTTGAAGCTTTCTTTCTCTCCTAAAGAAACCACGGTTTCTATAAATTGTTTAACAGGGCTGTAGATGCTGCCAATCAACGGAGCTCGAGTGAGGAGCGTGTCTCCTTTGTCGATGAGGCGTTTTCCCAGAACGTTACTGGGCAGAAGCCCCGCCAGCCAGATTTCTACAAGCGTGAGTGCAATTCCCAGACCGGGGATATCCGATGTGGTGTTGAATATCTTCTTGACGAGGGGCTAAGCGAACCCGTCGAGCCACAGAAACAAGGTCCTCAGGACTAGGAGGGTCACAATCCCGGGTAACAGGAAAACGATGCCCGTCAGCATCTTTGCACGGAAGCTGATTTTGGCTCGCGTGCTCAATTCCACCCAGGGTTCCTGTCCGTTCTGACCCATAAAAAGTCCCCATCAGTACCCAATTTGTAAGCAAAGCGTAAAGGTGCAATTATACCCCCTTTTGCATTGGAAATCAAGGGATCACCTGGGCTGATCCGCCAGGCTGAATGACCTTGCCATCTGGTCTATCTGGCGCAAGTATGGTTCTTTGAGTTTGTTGGGAGCGAATACTCCCATATCGATGTGGTAAAACCGATCGGTTTCCGAATCCACGAAGGCATAGCTCTGGAACGGCCCCCCTGTCCAATCTCTTCCATTCTCCCACAGTCCTCTCATGGAGACGGCGAGCTTGCCGTTGAAATTAGTTTGGCTGATTTCCAGATTGTCCGGCACGATACGGTCTCCGTCGAAGAATCGTCCTGTAATCTCGTCTCGTTTCTGGATACACCAGTCTTCCGACAACTTGTCCGCGCCGATGCCATCCTCCCAGAACACGAAGAGCCAGCGGCTGGGTTCCTCCTTCGCAAGGACGACAAAGCCACTGTCCGGTTTGGATTCGAGTATCCGATATCCGAAGGCGACTCGAAAGCTCCAGCCGAATTCCCGCTTTAACTGCTCGGTTACGTCTTGTCGTTCGCCGTAACGGTATATCAGTTGACCGATACGTTTGTTGCGGGCGACCTCAACGGAATCATATAACCGGTCCGCCTCCTGTCGGATGTGGCCAACAAGCGTGGGAAGGTCCTTTGCGGATAAGGTGATCAGTAGCTGGTCTTTTGCCCAGATGTCTTCTTTCCAGAATACGGAGGAAGTGCCCTGGCGAATTCTTTCCTGAACTTGAGGACCCAAGAGGCCACGCATGAATTCCGCCGTAGCGTGGGGGGCCCCAATCGGGGCAATCACCAGCAGGTTCTTTCGCCTGTCGTGTTTCTGGTCCTTGAAGTCTCCGACAGAACCGAGTTGTATCTGGAAGATCTTTTCTTCCTGGGGTGTCAAGATGGTCTTCTCAAAGACCTCCCGCAGGGGTTGTTCGAGGACTTTCCAATCTTCCAGATCTGCAAGCACCAGTATTTCCTGAGATGGCCCNACGGATTCAGGCAGCTTGCCTGAGCAGGACAGTGAGAGCAGCAGNCAGAGGATCAAGTTCGGGACGAAGCGGAGAGGCATCCGATTATCCTTTCTGGCTTCGGATATTCAGGTCAGGAATAGACCTCGAAACGGGAGCCTGAATCGGGATATTTCGTGACCTCGATTCGGACTGGAAAAGCCTGCTTAAGAGATTGGACGTGGGTGATGACCAGNATTTTCTCAAAGTCTTCGCTNATGGTCTGGATGGCCTCGACCAGGCTATCNAGTCCCTCTGCATCCTGGGTTCCAAACCCCTCATCTATGAACAGGGTTGAGAGNCTGGTCCCCGCCCTGCGGGCAAGCAGCNTNGAAAGGGCGATCCTAATAGCGAAGTCGACCCGAAATGCTTCGCCTCCGGAGTACATCTCATAACTCCGTTCGCCGAGTTCGTCACTGATCCTGATGTCTAGGGTTTCACGGGTCCCACCTTTTTTGAGGTCTCGAAGGGATTCCAGAGTGATCTGTGTCCTGTTTCCTGTAAGGCGTGACAGGATCCGGTTGGCCTCCTCCTCGATCTCAGGGATGGCTTGTTCGATAATCAAGGCCTGGATACCATCTTTGCCGAAGGCTGTAATCAGCTCCCTGTGCAGCTTGGCGGTTTTTTCCGCAGATCTCAGGTTGGCCTTTTCGGCAGGTAGTGTCGTCTCCTTCCTTTCACAATCCGCAAGTCGAGATTGGAGAGAGGCCTGGTTTCTCAACTGTTGCTCGCGGGCGATACGGAGTGAGGCCATTTGTTTTTGCTGGGTTTCGGTTCGGATTTCGAGTGCGGTAGCCGTGCCGATCGCCTTTCCAAGTTCCTTGGTACGTTTTATCGCNTNGTCTCTCTGTTCTTCAATTTCCACNATTCTATTCTTGGCGACCNCCAGCCGGGATTCTGCACCCTCGAGTTGTCGCTCCGCTGCCAGCAACCGNTCCTTTTTGCTAGACGAATCGACAAGTGCTGCCAGCTGTTCGGATACTTCACGATGATTACAGGATTCGTATCCAAGGTCTTTGATCTCTGTTTGGACCGCTTCGAGATTGTCCATCTCTTTCCTGGCGTAGCGCTTTTCCGCCAACCAGAGCTTAGCCGTATCACACTTTTCCTTGGCTTGGAAAAGCCGGTCCTGCAAGTCTCTCCGCGCTTCTTCCAGGACCTGGAGGCATGAGGCCCTTTTCTCGTAGACACCTAGTTCGCCGAGAAGTCTCACGAGATCAGGATGTGAACCTGCCTCGTGTTTCAGCGTTTCTAACTCGCTGGAGGCTTGACGGACGGCGGCAACAGATTCGTTCTCTTCCTGATCTGTGAGGACCTTCTCCAAGTCCAGGATCCTCTGGCGGATGAGGGCAAGCTCGTTTCCTGCCTGCTCCGTTGCCTGAAGCTCGGTTTCTGCCTGTGCTGCAGACCTGGTGGCGTTCTCAAGATTTCCCAGCTTGTTCTTCACCTCCTGATATTTCCGCCTGTGTGTTTCCTTTTCAATTTCTGCTTCTCGAGAATNTGTTTCGAGTTNCGCTGTTTCGGTTAGAATACCGGNGAGCTGCTGATCCAGTTCGGTGAGTACTTCGGCCCTGTGTTGCGCATCCAGATTGCTGCCGCATAGGGGGCAGTCTGGATNCTCCGTATCTACAAGCACGCTCCTCTGTTGCTTGACCTTCTTCTGTTCCCGGCCCAGAGCCGAAAGCTTTTGTCTCACTGTTTCTATCCTGAGGNTCGCGCTGTTGCCCGCCNCGCGTGTTCTGTCTCGCTGCTGTTCCAGGGCTTGGATTTCATCCAGTTTTTTTCGTTCAACTCCGAGTTTCTGAATCAGTTCAGGTTTCCGTTCAAACAGCTTTGCGAACCGTGTCTCCTGTTCCTGTTCATTCCTGAGTCTAAGTTGGGTTTGCGCCCGGGCGCTCTCTACTCTTCTTTCAAGATCCATCAGGTTATTCTGGAAGATCTCTTTCTTGTCCCGTTGTGTCTGATCGATCTGGTTCTTGATCTCCGCAATCTGCCGGTCCCAGTGATCACGTCTTCGTTCCACTTCGTGGTGATGTTCCGTGATATCNTTTTCCAGATCGGATTGCTGTTTCTCCAGCTTGTGAAATTTCTGTTGATCCGACCTCAGTTTTTCTTCCTGTTTCTGCAAGTCCTGAAATTTTTCGAATTCAGCGACGATCTCATCCCGAGCGTTGAGAATTTGCCGGCATTCCTCCGATTCCAGCCTTGCCGCATCGACCTGGGAGCCCGCGTGCTTTGCATCGTTCTCCAGTCGTGAGAGGTTTTCCGATACCGCAGCTGCTTCCTGACGCAGAAGCGCAATACGAGACTCTTCTTTTCGTAGGGCATCGAGGTCGTTTTCCGCCGCTTTGAGGTCCGTGTCCAGCAGGGCAAGTTTTGCGGATGAGTCCGCCAGCTCTTCCTGAAGCTGATCCTTCTGTGAAACGGCCTCCTCGATGTCGGTTAGTCGTTCTCGTGTTTTAGCGATTTCGAGGTCGGCCTTATGGACCCGGATCCTCGCCAGTCCCGNGAGGTCGTCATATCTGGAGAGCCCGAGAATTTCTCCCAGAATCGTCTTTCTGTCACGGGCGTTTCTTCGGGTGAATTCGTCGGCTCTGCCCTGAAGTATGAAGGCCGAGTTTATGAAGGTGTCATACCCCATTCTCAGCAGAGAATTCAGTCTTTCCTGGGTCTTTCTTAGCGATCCCTCTTCGGAAAGGGCTTTATAGGAATTACTTTCGGGGCTGTATAGCTGCAGTTCCAGAGAAGTCGAGCCCGCTCGAGCCGTTTTTCGATAACTGCGCGTTACCCGGTACTGCTTACCTTCGAGCTGAAACTCAAAGGTAACCTGCATGTCCGTGGTGCCCGTGCGTAGCAGTCCCTCATCCGGCTTTCGGTCGGTCCCGGCCTTCCTTGCCTCGCCCCAGAGCGCCCAGGTGATGGCATCCAGCAGGGCAGATTTGCCATGTCCATTGGCACCCGATATACAAGCCACATGGAAGGAGGCGAAGTCCAGAGCGGGCGCGTCCTCACTGTAGCTGAGAAAATTCTTTAGTGCAAGTCGCGTTGGAATCATGGTCTGCGACCCTCCGCCAGTTCGGATTCGAGCGAAGCGGCGGCCTGCTGCAAATCCTGCTCGATGGCCTCTAATTCAGGGCGATTGAGCACGTAGGCGTGGAGGGCATCCTTAAGGCCCATATCCTCGGTTATATCCGCCCGCCTGGAGCGGACACTGGCTTTGGGCTTGCGGATGATACCGGCCACAAGGAATGCCGAGGACAGCGCCTGTTTCACCGCCTTGAGGTCCAGGGTGTCTTCCCGGTTGCCGTGGAGATCGTAAATGATGCGCACGACGGTTTCCGACAGGTCGTGGCCAGTCACCGCATCGAGAACCGCGCGGGTAGGGTCCTGGTCTTCGGAGATTTCAATCTGAAAGGTTTTGAAAGGACGCGCAGGTGTACCGAGGAAAGTGTATTCGAGCGCTCGCCTTGGGCCAGAGGGGTCGGGNTNATCCCGATCTNGAATGGTAACNAGGACCGCTCCTCTAGCCTCGTTTTCCTCGCCGAAATCGATTCTTTCCACGCTTCCGCTGTAAACAACGGGTGGAAATCCGGATGGATTGAGATTTTGAAACTTGTGGATATGGCCCAGGGCCACATAGTCGAAGGCTGGGTTGGCGAGTGTGCTTGTGAGAAAGACAGGATCTNTTCCAATAATTGCCGTTTGCTCGGAGCCGGACAAAGTAGCGTCAGCAGCGGCAACGTGTGCTGCGAGAACGGCTGGGTATCGGGGGTCCACCTGCGAAGCAAGTCCATCAATGAGCTGGGCTCCCAGGTCCTGGAGTTTCTCCACGACTTCGTTCTGTGTGAGGTTGTCGAAGGGAGCCTTTGTAACCAGCCGGCTTCTGTGAAGCCATGGGAGACAGGCGACCTGAATTGTTCCTGATTTCGTCTCGACTGCAATCAACTTGTCTTGGGAGACAACATGGATCTCGTCTGGACCGAGTGTTCCGAATATGTCAATAGATGAGGCCTTCCCGAAGGCAACTGGACTGTCGTGATTTCCGGTGACCATTACCAGTGGAACACGCTCCCGGCTCAGCAGACGAACAAGCGATGCGAATTCGCGCTGGTGGGTCGGCGTGGGATCACAGGACCTGTAAGCGTCTCCCGAGAAGATGACAAGATCTACCGACTGACTGAGGGCCTCCTCGAAGGCAAAACTGACGCACTTTACAAAGTCCTGAAGTCTGGTGTGCAGACCTGTTCGGGTATCGAGACGGCCATAGTTTTCGATGCCGATGTGGATGTCTGCAATGTGGAGGAACTTTACTTCCATATTCACCAAGAAATAATCGGGGGACGCGACGAAACATGGGGGAGCGAAAAAGGGGTCTTGCGATAGAAAAGGAGGACAGGATTCAGGGGAGAAACTAATGAATTTAGACAGAATCATGCAATGTTGTCAAGGGCAATTGGGAAGGTTTCAGCGTTGGAATTCCAGCTGTACCGTGTTCGAAGTCGTAAGCCGGTCTCGTAGGAGGAAGGATTGCCGGATTACCAGACGGGATCGCTTCCCCCAACCAAATCGAAAACTGCATCCGAGCCTTTTTCAAGTGAGCATTTGCAGCCTGGTTTCGCCCCAGACTTCGGGTTCGAAGGTGTAGATTCTGGATTCGAAGGCGGTGATCCGGAATCCGGTCGTCCAGAGGTCGAGTCTGCGAATCCTGCCGATCNGCACCTTCGTGCCGAATGCGAGGTCGGATCCTGTACGATCAGGTGTTTCCGATCAGGCGTTCTCAAACCAGGAGGACCAATGTATCCTCCCGGCATTTCTGGCCAGGTTCAGGCGAATCCTACCCTGAGCACGGCGAGTATGAGCGCTTTTTGAGTACACTGTTTCTCTTCGTTTCCCAAGTGTGACTCCGCAAATAGTGAACGGGTGAGTCTTCTCTTGACCAGCAGATCGAACCGGTAGCCTCTGTCCGGTAAGGGCAGATTCCTGGTAGGGCCCAGTCTCCCATGACGATCGAGAGAAGCTTCTATCGCGGTAACCCTGAACCGGGCAGGCTCTCCAGGTCACCCACCGCAGCGGAGTTCAGGTCGATTCGGTGACTTTCCAGATCATCCAAAACTGCCTGGTAGGCCTCGGCGTTTTCGGCACCCGGATCGGGTTGCAATTGTGCGTGCCCGGGAGAATTGGAGTAGGGTGACAACAGCACTACGATGCAAGAGCCTTTCAATACGGTGGTAGTAGGTTTCAAATGTCCAGACACCTTGGCGGACTCCTCTCGTGAGTGATATGGGATATAAGGTTGTTTATATATCAGATAGCGGATAATCGCCANGGATCCTTTCCTTGATGTGCGCAAGCANGATGCAAAAAAAGGAGCGGCCATCAGCCGCTCCCTCATAGCACTAGGAATATTCTTTTATCTTTCGACCGGGTCTGGTTCCAGGTCAAGTCCATCGGTCAACGGCAAGATCTTACCTCGCTTGATGTTCAGCAAATACATCCATGCGTTTTCACGATTGCCCTTGTTGAAGGAGATTCTGCCCGTTGCGCCGGGAATGGATCCGAGGCTCTCNAGCTGTTGTTGCAGCAGGGACCTCGTGGTGCCACCTTCGTTGAGGGCCGTCAACACGGCGAGCATGCCGTCGTACCCAAGCGCGGCAGCAATGCTTTGATTTCGCCTGAACCTGGTACGGAATGTATCCACGAATTGACGAACAGACTGTATATCGCTCTGATCGTAATACTTCGCCACGAATATCGCATTTTTAGCATAGGTGTCACGGGCCACCTCGGGATGGTTCCATCCATCGCTGCCCAGCAGTTGNGCGTGGATCTGGTGGAAGGCGACCTGTGGGACAATCAAAAGAACGTCTTCCCTTCCTCCCGCNACGAGGAGACCGTCCAGGGTTTCAACGGGTTCGGGATCAACCGTGTCCGGGTCGACGGGTATTGGGGGTGGGGGCTGAACGTGTATTCCACCCAGCAGGATGGAGTCGAGCTCGGAGGCCAGAATTTCAGGAGGATGCAACGCGAGACCAGCATCCCGAATGCGTTTGAACTGTCCTCTGTAGTCCGTTGTGCCGGACTCGTACCACGCCTGGACTATCACTTCGCCACCAAGCTCCTCCGCTTTGGCTGTAAACTCTCCTGCGATGCGCTCTCCGTAGTTGTCGCGGGAGGTGAGCGTGGCGAGGGTTCGAAGACCCAATTCCTTTACAGTGTAATCCGCGAGGCGACGACCCTGCGCTCCCGGTGTTGCATTCATCTGAAAGACAAATGAACTCAGCGAGGCAATTCCGTCCGCGGAAGCGGTCGGTGCCACCAGAGGTACTTCCAGCGCCCCGGTCAAAGAGGCGATGGGGATGGTCTCCGAACTTGTGAGCGCCCCGATGATTGCGATGACCTGATGGTCTTCAATGAGGCTCTTCGCAGCCTGCACCGCCCGAATGGGATCACCTTCCGAATCCTTGAAAATGAGACCTACCTGCTCACCTGAAACCAGGGGCAGTTGCTCTCTGGCGAGCAGGATGCCGTCCCTGAGATCCTTGCCGGCCGAAGTTTCCATAGGCGCAATGATGCCAACCTTGTACTGTGCGTTTACTGGCTCATCTATCGGGGNTTCNGCTGGTTTNTCTGGTCTGNCGGGAACGGGTTCCTTGNGGGGCTTGAATCGGGGTCTGAGGACCTCCTGGGCAACNGGCCNGAANGTGCNATTGGGGAATTGTTCGAGAAAAAGCGACAGTCTTCTTTTGTACTCATCCGGNCGATCGAGCTTNAAGGACCAGCGGGCGTTCCCAAAAGCAACCGCTTCATCAATNATGNCTCGACCAAAATCCGAACGCAGCCTCGCAAGATCTCTGTCGGATAGTCTGCCAGCGCCTGCCATCTGCCCAAGCCGGTCAGCTGCACGCGCCCGCAACAGGAGATCACCCCGTCCGGTAAGGACGTGGGCGAAGTCGGTGGCTGCGGCGAAGGTCTGACCTTGTTTGAACTTGCAGTCCCCGATAATCAGGTTGGCCTCGGGCAGATAGCGACTGTAAGGAAAATAGTCATATAATTCGAGCGATGCTGCGAAGGCCATGTTGTAGTCTTTGAGTTTGTAGTAGGATTTCGCCAGCATCAGGCGAGCGGCCGAAGTGCGCTGGTTGGTCGGGAAAGATTCAACGAGGGTTTGGAACCCCTGCTTTGCGGCTGTGTAATCACCTTTGATATAATTTGCGAGTGATTTCCCAAAGAGCGCTTCGGCTTCTCTATTGTGGAGGAATCTTGGTAGGTGTTGTGCTGGCAGGACTTGAGCTGAACTGATGATCAGGCAGATGGTGATCCACAATTGCGGTCTGAACTTCACTTGGGATTCCCTCTGAGACCTGCAGGAAAGGGGTGATTCTAGAGAGACTGCATATTCAGGTCTTCTGGCTTGATCTCCTGAAGACGTTGCCAGACAGAATCGGGTTCCTGGCCTTCCAAATCTGCCAGTCTGAGCTGTTCCTCTACTACCGAGTCTTCCACGAAGACCGGTGCATCGCATTTCAGGGCGAGGATCATCGCATCGCTGGGGCGGCTGTCAATTTCAAGGAAACCGGACTTCGTCTCCAGGATCAGCCTGGCCTTGTAGATATGATCCTCGAGCTCGGATATGATCGTTCTGACGATACTTGCGCTGTAGTGAGACGCAACGGCGTCTATCAGATCGTGCGAGAGGGGTCTGGGAGGTTTTATTCCGGAAAGCTCCACAGCCAGCGGCAACATCTCATTGGAGCCAATCCAGATCGGGAGGATTCTTTCACCATCTTCCTCCTGAAGTACCACAACAGGTTCTCCAGTTTGNTGATCGACATATAATCCTGATACCGATGCCTGAAACATGGCAGACTCCNNAGGATGGAAAANTGCGGTAAGTTCTATGCGAATATACGGTTTGGCTACATTAGGGTCAAGCAAAAACCCTTGAGAATCGAGCACCTATCCGAACCTCTTGACGCGAGAAGGCGCTTTATCTATATTCGCTCAAATTATTGTAATTTAATGGCCTAATGGTAATCGGGGAGGTTGGTTTGCAGNCCATGTTGCTGGAGCTNGGGCAACCTGTGCGGAGCCTGAGAGGTATCGGGTCCAGCCGCGAGCAACTTCTGGCCGAATCGGGGATTTTAACCGTCGCCGACCTTCTACTTTATCTGCCCTACAAATATCTGGATAGATCTCGAGAGGCAGGGATTGCTGAATTGCTTGAAGGTCAAGAGGTTACAGCTATTGGATGGGTTCGGTCGGCAGCGACTTTACCAGGCAAGAGGCGTCGTTTCGTTCTGGTGCTGGAGGACGATTCCGGCGAGCTGGAGTGTATCTGGTTTGCCGGGCATCAGTATCTGCGGCAGGCCTTCTCCGAGGGTGATTTTCTGGCTGTCGCAGGTAAGGTTAGCAGATTTGGTAAGAGACGGCAAATGGTTCACCCCGAGGTGGAAGTCCTGAACGAGCAAGGAGAGGATACACGTCTGCACACGGGGAGGATCATTCCGTTGTATTCCATTAATGCCAGGATGCGCGAGGAGAAGCTCAGCAGCAGGGGGATAAGAAGACTCATTCACGATGCCCTAGAGGCGGTTACCACAGAAATCGTAGATCCGTTGCCCGGTGAGATCGCCTCGGCCAGGGGGGTGGTGTCTTTGTTAGAAGCGGTTCGAAATATCCATTTTCCGGATTCGATGGCGCAAGTCCACGCTGCCCGGAAGAGGTTGTCGTTCGAGGAGCTGTTTCACATCCAGCTTTATCTGGGGTCACGGTTGAAGGATGCGAGGAAACCGGGTGCCAGGACATTCGATGCCCCGGGGTCTTTGTCGAGAAGGCTGATAGAGGCCCTTCCCTTCGCGTTGACCGAGGCTCAAAGCCGGGTTCTGCGAGAGATCTGGGAGGATTTGAAGCATCCTGCAGCCATGCATCGGTTGTTGCAAGGCGATGTGGGGTCGGGAAAGACTCTGGTAGCGTTGCTGTCGATTCTACCTGTGGTGGAGGGAGGCGCACAGGCGGCCCTGATGGCTCCAACCGAAATCCTTGCAGAGCAGCACCTGCGGACACTCATTGATTTGGTAAAGCCCCTGGGTGTCAGGGCGGAATTGCTTACCGGGCGTTTGGACGCAGTTTCGAGAAGGACCATCCTGGCAGGATTGCAGGATGGTGAGATTCAAATCCTGGTGGGTACTCACGCCTTGTTGCAGGAAGATGTGATTTTCGCCGAGCTGGGGCTTGCGGTGGTGGACGAACAACATCGTTTTGGGGTGGAGCAACGCGCCGTTTTGAGGGAGAAAGGCGTTTTTCCGCATCTAATGGTGATGACAGCAACTCCAATTCCCCGGACACTTGCGCTCACGCTTTACGGCGATCTGGATGTTACAGTGCTGGATGAGTTGCCGTCGGGAAGGCTACCCGTCGTTACGGGTTGGCGACTCGATAAGGACAGGATAAAGGCACTGGAATTCCTGAAGGATGAGGTGGAAAAGGGTCGACAGGCATACATCGTTTACCCGGCCATTAACGAGTCGTTCTGGACGGAGCTGAAATCAGCCACACAGGCGTTTGAGGCCCTCAGGATGGGACCTCTTGACGGGTTGACTCTTGGCCTGCTCCACGGTCAGCTCACACCTGAGGATAAAGAGCAGGTAATGGGGGCGTTTCGAGCCGGCCAGATCGATGTTTTGATTTGCACGACGGTCGTCGAAGTGGGTGTAGATATCCCCAACGCAACGGTAATGATGGTTGAGCACGCGGAACGGTTCGGGTTGTCGCAATTGCATCAGTTAAGGGGGCGGGTGGGACGGGGTCAGCACGAATCGTACTGTATCCTGCTGGCCAATCCGGAAGGGGACCTGACACCAGAGGCCAGATCACGATTGGATACCATGGCCAGATCCACGGATGGGTTCGAGATTGCCGAGATGGACTTGCAGATCCGTGGGGCAGGTCATATTTTCGGCACCAGACAGGCAGGAGTCCCGGAGTTTGTTTTTGCGGATCTGCGCCAGGATGAAGACCTGGTTGTGTCCGCTCGGGAAGACGCGGATTCGCTCCTCGCCTCGGATCCCCGACTCGAGAAACATCCACCCCTTGCCGGACGCGTCAGGACACTTGCAGAGCACTGGATGGACATCTCCGATGTAGGGTGATAGGGGTTGACTCCCCTGGCTGATTTAGGTAGATTGGTGCGAATATTGACCGAATTCATGCGGTTTTTTTCGATATCCGGTGAGGTTGCGTATGACTACGGGCGAGCAGACGATCGCCCTTGTCGGTAGCATTAACCGGGATACGATCCGCACTCCGGATGGGGTGGAGGTCGGGAGTTACGGTGGGATGCTTTATGGCATCCTTTCGTTGGCGGGAATGTCGAGTGCGAAGATTTTCCCGGTGGGAAATGTTGGAAGGGATATCCGCACGCCAGTGATGGAACTGCTCGGCGGGAATTCGCGGATCGACCTTTCAGGGGTCTGCTTTACCTCTCACCAGAACCCTCACTGTGTCCTGACTTACGATGACGCCGGAAACAAACAGGAGGTATTGCATGGTGGCGTCCCTCCGATCGAATTCGAACAGATCGAGCCTTTCCTGGATTGTCAGGCGATTTGCATAAATTTCATCACCGGTACCGAGCTTTCCCTGACCACACTGCAAGAGATCAGACGTAAAAGCTCCAGACTCATTTTGATGGACGTACACAGTTTGACCTTGGCCACAGGGGCTGGGAACCGCAGATACATGCGGGTCCCTGAAAAGTGGGAGTCCTTGGTTGCGTGTGCGGATATTGTTCAGTGCAATGAAAAAGAGGGCGCACTGCTCGCCAATGAAGCTCTGGTGGACGATGCGGCTGTGATCAGGTTTGGGAAGCGCGTTCTTGGACTGGGACCCGTAGGATTGCTGATTACCCGAGGCGACCGGGGTTCACACACTGTTATCAAGACCGCGTCCGGCCAAGTTGAACTGAGGTCGTACAGGGCAGTTCCCGATGGCACAGTGGTCGATGAAACCGGGTGTGGCGATGTTTTCCTGATGGGGTTCACTTCGAAATATCTTTCATCATCGGATCTAGATTCTTCCAGCAAATTTGCCAACAGGGTTGCTGGTATCAATTGCTGTCTTCGCGGTATCGAGGAAATTGGCCAGATGGGTCGGATTCTTGAGGCCTGAGTAGCGTCCAAAACGAAGGCGGCGGCACAGCCGCTTCAAATGCGGAAGGGGTGACTGAATGCAACAGTACAATTTTCCAAACAAGCCCAATTTTGAGATTGCGTTTAGCCCGAAGCTGATTTACTACGGCCTTGCCGTGATAGTTCTGCTCTGGCTCGCCAGCGGGATCTACATTGTCAGGGCTGCCGAGCAGGCCATCGTTCTTCAATTTGGCCGGTCCATGGGTGTTTCGGAGCCCGGGATCCACTATCACCTACCCTGGCCCATCGAAACCGTGGAGATCGAACGTGTTCACGAGGTGAAACGCGTGGAGATCGGCTTCCGAACCATCGGAGTTGAGCCAGCACCCCGTTATCAGCCTGTGAGCCGAGAGGCATCTATGCTGACCGGTGATGAGAATATCGTCAGTGTCGAGCTCATCGTTCAGTACAAAATCAGCAACATTGGGGACTATCTGTTTAATGTCTCAGACCCGAACCATGCTGTAAGGAGCGTTGCTGAGGCGGCGCTGCGCCAGGTGGTAGGACGTTCAGCGATTGACGATGCGCTGACCGAAGGAAAGTTCAAGATTCAGACCGAGATCGAAGACCAGATCAAGGAAGTTTTCAAACTCTACCACATGGGTCTTCAGGTGGAAACGGTGAAGCTGCAGACCGTGTCCGTGCCCAGGGAAGTTGACCACGCATTCAAGGATGTTGCAAGCGCCAGAGAGGATCGTGAGAAACTCCGCAATGAAGCGGAGGCCTACCGGAATGAAGTGATTCCCCACGCTCGTGGTGAGGCCGAGAAAATGCTCAGAGAGGCTGAAGCCTACAAGGTTGAGCGGGTCAAGCGATCGCAGGGTGATGCGGATCGGTTCCTCGAGATCCTTAAGGAATATCAAAAGGCGCGTGAGGTTACGGAAACGCGTCTTTACCTGGAGACCATGGAGAAGATCCTCCCGGGTATACAGAAATACGTGGTGGAATCCGATGGGAAGGGTGGCGGGTTCCTGAATGTGCTTCAGCTGCAAAAATCAACATCAGGGGGAGGAAATTAACAATGAAACCAACTATTATCCTGATCGTGGTGTTGGTGCTTGCAGCAATGGCTATGGAGGCCATCTTCTTTGTCGTGGACGAGCGCGAGCAGGTGGTTGTGACACGGCTCGGTGAGCCAATGCGTATCATTCAGTCGCCGGGCCTTAAGCACAAGGTGCCTTTCATAGAACAGGTGCACGTGTTTTCCGACCGATTGCTTTACAGTGACGCCGACCCGGCACCGATTTATACGCTGGACAAGAAGAACCTGATCGTAGACAACTTTGCCCGGTGGCGTATTGTGGACCCCTTGAAGTTCCTCAAGTCCGTACAGACCACCCTGGGCGCCCAGTCCAGATTGGATGACATGATTTACGCAGCTGTAAGGGAAGAGCTGGGCAAGCGGACGCTCACGGAGATTGTATCGGGTAACCGAGATGAGATTATGGACAAGGTTACGGAGCGCTCCCGAGAGGATGCAGAGCAGCTGGGCATCGAGGTGCTGGATGTCCGGATCAAGCGAGCGGATCTACCAGAAGAGAACAAGAAGAATGTGTTCGATCGCATGCGTGCCGAACGCGCCCGACAGGCCAAAGAGTACAGGGCCGAAGGTAAGGAGGCCGCCACCAAGATCCGCGCCGAAACAGATCTGACAGTGACTAGACTGAAGTCCAATGCATTTCAAAAGGCCCAGCTGACCCGAGGTGAAGGGGATGCGGAAGCCCTGGGAATTTACGCCGATGCATTCCAGAAAGACCCAAAGTTCTATGAATTCCAGCGGACACTCGAGGCCTACGAAAAGACCCTGGGAGAAGGAACGGTTATCGTGCTTCCGCTGAGTACCGAGTTCTTCCAATATCTGGGTACCGGGAAGAAGAAGTGAGTCCGCGCTCCAGCGGATGGCTTCCCACACGTGAGAGGGTGGCAAGGATGAGATCCCTCTTGATATGCCTGGCTGTTATCCTGCCCAGCTCCCTTTTTGCGGGGGGCTGGGCAGAACTACAGGCGCCTGGGCTGGTCTTGCGGTTCCACGACTCGGACAGGGCTTCTGTCGGGCAATTGATCGACGAGCTCAGTAAGGGTCGACAGGAGGTCGCCCGGCATCTTGGCGGCGGCGACGGAATTGGACTTACGGTTTACCTGACATCCTCCGAGACTGCGTTTCGCGAAGTAACAGGGGGGCGTATACCACACTGGGGCATCGGTTGTGCGTTCCCTGCCGAACGAACAATTGTCCTGCGGAAAATGCCCGGCCAGCATGAGGCGCTCTTGCAAACCGCCCGACACGAAATCTCGCACATCCTGCTATATCATCTGGTTTCTGGGCGGATTCCTGTCTGGTTCAATGAGGGCGTTGCCATGTGGGTGGCGCGGGAGTGGCGGCTTCGCCAAAGTGCCGAGGTCTTTTATGCACTGTTCTCCGGAGGGCTCGTACCACTCGACGAGATAGACGAGGTCCTCGGTTTTTCATCTGCTCGCGCCAACCTCGCTTATACGGAAAGCCTGCTGGCGATTACATATCTCATCCACCTTGGCGGCGAGGAAGCAGTTCCCCGAATCGTAGCTTTGCTGCGGAAGGGGGACTCCTTTGAGCAGGCCCTTCAGGGCACAACGGGGCTATCGTCCACTGAATTCGAAAGGCATTGGAAAGGGTACGTATCCCGAAGGTTCAGTGCCGGAGCATTGATGGTTACTGCCCAGGCGTTGTGGTTCTATATGACAATACTGGTTGTGGCTGTCTACTTTGGTGTCCGGATCAGGAATCGTCGCCGGATGCGTGAATGGGAGACAGAAGATCCTGTAGATTCGCTTCCATTGAACCTGCGTTTAAAGGTGAGCAGGAGAGAGGACCACCAACTGTGAGGGTGGGGGTAACAGGGGGGATCGGAGCGGGAAAGAGCCTTGTCGCCAAGATTTTCGAGAAAAATGGCGCCTATGTCGTTGAGGCAGACCGGGTAGGACGGGATGCCGTTGTGGATGAGGCCGTAAGGGGGGATCTGGTCGAAGCGTTTGGTTCGGTGATCCTGGATGCCGAAGGAGAGCTTGATCGGCGGGAATTGGGCCGGCGTGCATTTGCCGGCAAGTCTGCCAATGAAAAACTCAACAGCATTGTGTGGCCTCGTCTTGCTGAGTTGCTGAGGGAGGAAACACGCACGTCGCTTAAGGCCGATCCAAGCCGGACCGTGGTTGTAGATGCCGCCCTTCTCCTGGAATGGGGCGACCCAAAAGATTTTTGCGACGTCCTTGTGGTGGTGACAGCGCCGGAAGCTTCACGCATCCAGCGTACTGTGGACAGAATGGGAATAACAGAAACGGAGGTCCTGGAGAGAATGCGATCGCAGCTGCCGGAAGAGAAAAAGCTGAGGGCAGCAGACTTCGTGGTTGTGAACGATGCTGGTTTGGATGTTCTGAAATTTCGCGCACTGGATGTCTGGTCCAGGATTCATAAGACCCATCCTGGTTAGTTTACAGGCTGGGTGGAAATCTACAAATGGGTATGTGGGGATCTTGAAATGAATTACACGCCACACACAGAAGGGGATGTGAAACAGATGCTGGAGGCGATCGGGGTCGGCTCGACGGAAGAGCTGTTTCATCACGTGCCGGCACAACTCCGCTTGAATGCCTTGGATTTGCCTGAAGGGATCAGTGAGATGGAGGCGATGGCGCTGGTGGATGGCCTCGCCGTGCAGACCAGGGAGGAAGCACCTGGGCTGTCGTTCATTGGAGGGGGGGCCTACGAACATTTCGTGCCTAGTGTGATTGACGCACTGATATCCAGAAGCGAGTTCTATACGGCCTATACCCCCTATCAACCAGAAGTGAGTCAGGGTACATTACGTGCCATTTTTGAATTCCAGACCATGGTCTGTGAACTCACGGGGATGGAAGTGGCGAATGCGTCGATGTACGATGGATCCTCCTCCCTCGCAGAGGCTGTACTGATGTCGGTGCGGATGACCAGTGGGAACAGGGTACTCCTTCCCCGTAGTCTTCATCCCTTCTACCGGGATGTGGTTCGGACGTATGTGCATGGCATTGGTCTGGAGATTGTGGAGATTCCCTGGACTGAGGCCGGCACGATGGATCTCGAAGCGCTGGAGCAGGAGCTTCGAGAGGACACCACCGTAGTAGTTGTCCAAAACCCGAATTTTCTGGGTGTGCTGGAACCCCTTGGTGAAATCGGTTCTATCGTAAACAAGAGCAAGGCGGCTTTCGTGGCAGCCGTGAATCCCATTTCGCTGGGAGTGATCGGTCCTCCCGGCGATTTCGGAGCAGACATTGTAGTCGGCGATGGCCAACCACTGGGCCTACCGTTGAGCTTCGGCGGACCCTATGTGGGTTTTTTCGCCACACGCGATAAACACGTCAGGCGAATGCCCGGAAGGGTCTGCGGCGAAACGACCGACGTGGATGGGAAGCGTGGATTCGTGCTCACTCTGCAGACACGCGAACAGCACATCAGAAGGGACCGGGCGACTTCGAATATCTGCACGAATCAGACACTGTGTGCCACCGCAGCCACGGTCTATATGGCCGCGCTTGGTCCACGCGGACTGGAAGAGGTGGGCATGCTGAACTGGAACAAGAGTCACCGCGCACGCGAGGCGCTGTCGGCATTACCGGAAGTGACCGACCGATTCACCGGAGACACCTTCAACGAGTTCGTCTTGAAGACGGAGCAGTCGGTACCCGAAGTTCTGGAAAGCCTAGCATCCCGGGGTATCGCTGGTGGAATCGATCTGGGATCGTTTTATCCAGAGCTCGAAGGGTGTATCCTGACCTGTGTAACTGAAACCAAAACCGAAACAGATATCAATCGTCTGGTCGACGCTTGGAGGGAGATCTGATGGTGAAGGACCAGTTGATTTTCGAACGTGGCGAAGCTGGCAGGCGATGTGCCACATTTCCTGATCCGGGATACTGCGACACACCGATCCCAGAACAATTTCGACGCAAGACGCCACCTGCCCTCCCGGAGGTCAGTGAGCTGGAGTTGGTGCGACATTACATCGCGCTCTCAAGAATGAATTTCAGCATAGATACCGAGTTCTACCCGCTGGGTTCGTGCACCATGAAGTACAACCCGAAGGTACACGAACGCGCAGCGAGAGCCCCGGAGATCGCAGGGCTCCATCCATTTTCTCCTGCCTCCCAGGGCGCTTTGAAGGTGATCTGGGAGATGGAACAGGTGCTGGTTGCCGTAAGTGGGATGGATGGTTTCACGTTTCAGCCCGCGGCGGGAGCGCAGGGCGAATTTGTGGGTATTTCTCTGATCGCTGCGTACCACCGTGCGCGAAAAAACGAGAAGAAGGTTGTACTCATCCCCGACTCAGCACACGGAACCAACCCCGCCACTGCAGCCATGTGTGGATACACGGTGGAAGCGGTCAAGTCTACGGATCGGGGTACTGTGGATGTGGACGACCTCAGGTCCAGGATGTCCAGCGAAGTAGCGGCTTTGATGCTGACCAACCCGAATACGTTCGGTATATTTGAGGATGAGATTCTGGAGGTGGCGGAGATTGTGCATGATGGTGGAGGTCTGCTATACTACGACGGTGCAAATCTCAATGCGTTTCTCGGCCAATGTCGACCAGGTGATATGGGATTCGATGTGGTCCACATCAACCTGCACAAGACCTTTACAACACCTCACGGTGGTGGGGGACCCGGCTCAGGGCCGGTCGGTGTGAAGGCTTCGCTGCTGCCGTATCTGCCTGCGCCCGTGGTTGAGAAATCCGGAGACGGGTTCCGGCTGAATTTTGACCTCGAGGAGTCCATCGGGAAGATCAGCACGTTCTATGGCAACTTCGGGATGGTTCTCAGGGCGTTTGTTTACGCAAAGATGCTGGGTGCCGAAGGGATGAGAAAAACAAGCGAGATCGCAGTCCTGAATGCCAATTACCTGGCTGCCAGGCTGGACCCATACTATGAACGGCCCAAGGCGGCACAACCCATGCACGAGATGGTCTACTCCGCGTCGCGTCAGAAGAAGGAGTTCGGCGTGAATGCATTGGACATAGCCAAGCGGCTGATCGACTACGGACACCACCCGCCTACCATCTATTTCCCCCTGCCGAATGTTGCACCCGAGGCGATGCTGATCGAGCCTACGGAAACCGAGAGTTTGGAACAGCTGGACGAGTTCGTGGCGGCTATGATCAAGATCAGCAAAGAGGCGGAACAGGATCCAGATGTATTGCACGATGCCCCGCATGATACCCCCGTGAGGAGACTGGATGAGGCGACGGCAGCAAGAAAGCCCGTACTGAGGTGGAAACCCGGGCAAAGCTGATGCACCTATTCACCGGAGCGTGAGAGTCGAGGCCTCAAGGAATCACTCTGCAGTCTGAAGACTTTTCGAAGTGTTACATCGACGTGGTTGTGCGGACTAAGCTGGCCGATTACTCGCCAGTTCGTGGCTGTATGGTCATTCGACCGTATGGGTACACCCTGTGGGAAAACATGCAGTCCAATCTGGACGGTATGCTCAAGGAAACCGGTTACGAGAACGTCTACTTTCCCCTGTTCATACCTGTTGACGAATTCCGGGAGCGTGTCTAGGAAGGGTTCCTTCTTGCTCATTGGTGCGGATCACCCAGGTGTTAGGCCAGCTTGCAGGAAGAAACCCGTGCCACGATTCGGTGCGTACCATTCGACCAAGTGCGCGAAAAAGGCCTGTGCATACCACTGTGGAGGAAACTCGGAAGAAAGGGTACTGTTCGCTAGGGCCTATTGAACAAAGAGATGGAGAAGCAAAACAGAGGGGGCCGTGACGGTATCGTCACGGCCCCCTCTGTTTTGCTTCTCCACAAGTCGCCTAGCGTTTCGCGCCAGGCTTCGTGATCTCTATCAGATTCCCGTCGGGGTCCTGAAGCGACTGCCATCGTGGGGACCTGAGCCGGGACCTCCGACGATCCGACCCCATTCCCGATCCAAACAGGTGATGACATGCTTGAAATCCGATACCTCGAAGGCGATATGTCTTCTGGAAGGACCCGGGTGCTCCTCTGCGACAAGGAGGTGAACCTCCAGCCCCCCACACGCATACCAAGCACCCTCGAAGTCGTACTCGGGTCTGGAAATGGGTGCCAGCCCCAGGAGTTTCTCGTAGAAGGGCCGGGATCGTTCCAGATCGCTTACGACNAGGGTGATGTGGTGAACGCCCTGGANCTNNAGAGCATTCGTCGTCCCCNTGAGGGCGTNACTCGATTGGTCCGACGCGTCGTCCGACACGGGTCTAGTTNTCCGTTAGGTAGGCTCGGATTTTTCGCATCCGCGATGGATGTTTCAGGGCGGCCAAGGCCTTGTCCCTGATCTGACGAACACGTTCTTTTGTTAGACTGAGGACATTCCCAATCTGTTCCAGTGTCTTGGTTTCCACGCCATTAATGCCGTAGTACAGTTTCAGCACCTGAGCTTCCCGCGGAGAAAGAGACTCGAGAGCAGCCCGGACTTCGTCCGCCATGGCCTGTTCCATGACTTCCATTTCCGGGTTAATTCCGTCCTTGTCCTCCAGGATCTCCAGGAGACAGGTATCGGGTCCTTCTTCGAGCGGCATGTCGAGGGAGACGTGCCAGCGAGAAGCATCCAGAAGGGCCTGAGCAGCCTTGGGCTGCATTTCCGCGCCCGTGGCAATTTCGTCGACGCTGGGTTCCCGACCGAGTTCCTGTTTGAGACTAGAGGCGATTCTTTCCAATCGGCAAAGGTGTTTGATCTTATTCACTGGCAGCCGCACCATACGTGCCTTTTCGGCCAGTGCGGAAAGGATTCCCTGGCGGATCCACCACACGGCGTATGTGGTGAACTTTACCCCAACACTTTCGTCGTAGCGGGTAGAAGCCCGAACCAATCCGACATTGCCTTCGGCAATAAGGTCTTCCAGCGGCAGGCCGCGCCCCTGGTATTCCTTGGCAATTGTGATTACAAAACGAAGATTCGACTCTATCATCTGCTCCAGGCTCTTGCGGTCTCCGGCTCGTATTCGCTTGGCCANAGCCACCTCCTGCTGTGGCGTNAGCAGANCGTTAAGTGNGATGTCCTTNAGATACAACTCAAGAGCGGATCGCCTCTTATTGGGTGTTTCAGTTCGGGTCTTCNGACTCATCAGTGTAGCTGGCATTGCTTTCCCCCCGAGAAGTGGGATATCGTCTGCTTCACAGTGGTGTATGAACGGCAAGTTGGCGAGGAACGAGGATGTGTGGAAATTAAACCCTTGTTCCACTGTGCTGTCCACACGTTCCGCATAGACGGCAGAACGTCCGTTGAAGCCCGATAACAGAAGAATAATTGACCGTTGGGGAAAGGGGAGGATCTTATGGTAAATCTATAGGGAGTAAAGATCCGATCTGACAACTCTTCCAGAATGCCTGCGGCAACAGAATTGTGGGGTATTTCCGGTGCTCGGCAATACAGAGGAAGCTGATTTGGGGAAGATCAAAAGGGGAAATAAGAGTAAATGGTCCAATTTGGGGAAAGGACCAATCAACACAGCCAACTGCTAGTCACACCTCCTTTTCCATAGGGTCAAGACCGAACTTCTTAATTTTTCTCAAGAGTCTCGGTCTGGATATTTTCAACATACGTGCGGCTTGATTTTTGTTCCAGTCCGTTGTACGAAGGATGTGCTCGATGAGTTTTTTTTTCAACTTCCTCGAATGAGACACTGCCCTTGGGGATGTCGATAACCAACTGCTTGCTGTTCCAGATTCGAGTTGCGAGGGAGTTTGTGGAACGGATGCTGACGGGGATCATCTCAGGGGTAAGTGTCTCAGCATCGTTCATAATCATGGCCCGCTTTACGGCGTTTCTAAGTTCACGCACGTTTCCAGGCCAATGGTACTGTCTGAGGAGTTCCTTCGAATTCTCGGAAAGAATCCTGCTACCGAGGTTATACTGGCGGCCGAATTCTTCGATGAAGCTGGTTGCAAGCAGGATTACGTCCTCGCCACGGTCTCGAAGGGGAGGCAAGGTAATCTGAATCTCGTTCAGGCGGTAGAAAAGATCCTCTCTGAACTTTCGTTCCTGCATCGCTGCGGCAAGGTCTACATTTGTGCTTGCAACGATCCTGACCTTTACCTGAATCTCTTTCTCGCCACCCAGCCTTCTGAACGTCTTTTCTTCGATTGCCTTAAGGAGCTTAGCTTGAAGCCCCAAACTCATAAAGCCAATTTCATCAAGGAGGAGTGTTCCTCCGTCGGCAAGTTCGAATAACCCCCGTTTGGTTCGGTCGGCGCCAGTGTAGGCGCCTTTCTCGTAGCCGAACAGTTCCGACTCCAGAAGGTGCTCTGGAATTGCCGCGCAATTTACCTCGACGAATAGCTCATTGCCGGTTGCGCTGTTGTCGTGGATCTCCCGAGCGACGATCCCCTTGCCGGTGCCTGTCTCACCAAAAATCAGAACCGAGATTTCTTTGTTCTGAACAACCCGCTCAATTACGTGAGTNACCTGACGGATTGGCGGGCTGTCGCCAATGATGCTACTGAAGTCAGGCATGGATGGCTTGCCGGTGATGAATTTGCCTTGGCAAAAGGTTCAAAAGAGGATGTGAAACAACAAGATACGGATTGATTTGCGGTTTGTCAACAATGGATTGGCATTATTTTTTATAAAGTTANAAAATAAATCGGGTTCATCGAGAACGGTCGTTCGGGTACCCGGAANGATCGTTTTGGCGGGTCCCGATCACCGGCGATCAGGCATCATTTGCTTCTTCGTCCNTGGTCCGTTCACCAAGATCTCTGTCCAACAGGAACAGTCCGTTCCCATCATTTCCTACTAGCTTCAGTTTGTTGACTATGTCCACCGCTGTGGCCTCTTCCTCAACCTGCTCGGTGACGAACCATTGGAGAAAGGTATTGGTGGCATGGTCTCGCTTCTCAACACTCATATCCACGAGGTTGTATATCTGTTTCGTGACCTCCCTCTCGTGCTCGTAGGCACTCTCAAATGCCGCCAGAGGGCTGTCCCACGAATTGGTCGGAGACTGAATNTCCTTCAGGTCTACGACCCCTTCNCGATCATTGATGAAGTCGAAAATCTTCATTGCGTGAGAGAGTTCCTCCTGTGCCTGGCTGTGCATCCACGTGGCGAATCCGTCAAAGTCGGTCTCTTTGAAGTATGCCGACATCGCAAGGTAGTAGTAAGAGGCGTAGAACTCGGCATTCAGCTGGTCATTCAGCGCGTTTTGGACTCTCGCATCTATCATAACGGTTCTCCTCAATCTATATGGCTTGTAGCATTATTGTCCTGTAAGGGGGGTAATTATACCAAAAATGGTTTTGAAGTCCAACAGGTAAGGGATTGAGTATAAACGAAAAATGGCGCTCCCGAAATCTCGGTGAGCGCTTGAGTCGATCCTGAACTTTTGATCTATCCGTTGCTGTTGATTTTAAATTCCATGGGGACAATCATTCTGACTGAAACGGTCTTGCAATCCTGGAAGCGGGCTCAAAAACGAACCGAGTGACTGCCGCCAGAGCCGAATTTCTGGGCAGACCCGCAAAAAGGTTGGGGTTAAATGAAAGCAGTTGTAGAAAGCGATGGTGTTACATATTTTTCCGTGAGTGTCGTGAGAGGCATTTAAATGGAGGGTGTGGAGAAATGGGTAGATCATTGCGCGTTGCAATCATTGGGGCCAGCGGCATTGGTCAACATCACGCCAGATGGTATCACCTAGCAGGGAGTACCGTGGTGTCCTTCGCAGGTACATCTGCGGAATCCTGTGCTAGAACAAGTGAGCGACTGCGCGATTACTTCGGGTTCGATGGCAGGGCATACGTGGATGTGGCAGAGATGCTCAAGACGGAGGAGCCGGAAATTGTGGCCGTCACNAGTCCCTACNGAATGCACTACGAGCACGTTATCCAGGCGCTCGATGCAGGTGCACACGTGGTTTGCGAAAAGCCGATGTACTGGGATGAGGAGCGGGATCTGGACAATATCCTCGGCCGTTCCCGGGAAATGGCGGACAAGGCCGAGGCCACCGGGAGGCTGCTGGGCGTCTCAGCCCAGTATCCCGCGGTCGTTCCGTCTTACAAAGCTTTTTACGAGCAGATCCGAGGTCCATTGGGACCTGTTGAGAAGATTTCTATGGAGATGGAGGTTAAAGGCAGGAAGGGACCCAAATGTTTCGAAGAGATCTTGATCGATGTCGGTCCACATCCGCTGAGCCTTGTTGCCGGTTTCCTGCCCGAAGGTCGGATCGATTTTGGGAGTGCCAGGTGTCGGATCGAGGAGCGGTCGAATGAGGCAGGATTCCAATATGTTGGAAATGGTAGCAGTTGCAAGGTGGAGATCATCTTGCGGGACCTAGACGAGGGTAGTCCCATTCGCCGCTTCGGCGTCAATGACTTTCTGGTGGATTGGGGCGGTTATGCAGATGATGACGGGGTCTACCGTGCGCTTCTTAAACACGGTGATAAAGAATACCGCTGCAACGATTTCCTCCATATTTTCATCGAGGAGTTCGNGAAAGCCGTTCGAGGAGAAAACGGCAAAGTGGTGGTAAGCGGACGAGATGGTGTGCTGAATCAGGAATACCTGGTGGGATTGCTCCGCCTGTCGAAGGAGCACCCCTGACCAATGTTATCGCCTGGATCCAGGTGTCCGGGCCGAACTTAACATTTGCCCGTCCTGTTCNTGCTACACTCAGGACGGATCTTCTGTTGCCTTCACATATGACGAACAACACTGCAGATATTGCTGTGATAGTGACGACCCATAACTATGGGCGGTTTCTGAAGGTGTGCCTAGATTCAATCCTTTCACAGACCTTGAGACCAAGCCAGGTTCTGGTGATTGNCGACTGCAGCTCCGATGGCACGCACTCGATCCTTCGAGACTACCCCAAAGTCTCCTACCATCAGGTTCAATTCGAGAACGGCAATCGGGCACGTAATTTTGGTTTCTCCAAGACCAACGTGGAATGGGTGGTCTTTTTCGATGCCGATAACTATATGGCACCAGACTTCTTGAAGCATTTGTACGCCTCCGTCTCGGACAATCTGTCGTTCGTTTACTGTGATCGAGTCAATTTCGCAGACGGTGATGTCTCCTGGTATCCNGACCCTATGGGTGTTTGGTTGTCGCGTGGATTCAATGCCGAGGATCTGAAGCGAGGAAACTACGTGGATCTTGCCTCCTTGATTCGGGCCGAAAGTTTTCCAGGCTTCGACGAGTCTCTGAGACGCTGCCAGGACTGGGATCTTTGGCTGAACCTGGTACTGAATAGAAACGGCGTGGGACATTATGTGAATAAGTCCCTTTTTTACTATCGGATACACGGTGAAAGTATCACGAGAAGAGAGGACAAGGACAGGGCGGTCTGGCATATCAAGAGAAAGTACGGCCTGGGGCTGTTCTCAAGGATTCCACTTCTGCGGGATGCATATTTCATGTTCAGAATCCTAAAGNCGATCAAGGCCTGGTTCAGACCGGCGGGAGCGGCCGATATCGTCTAGTTTCATCGATTCTCACTTCTTGACAGTGAACTGAGACGGATCTTATATTGTTGCATCATACCCAAACCAGGCGTGAAGGAGAAGTGAGATGGCTGACTTGATGGACAGAGAATACGACCTGCTTGCAGAGCGATTGGACCGGCGTGGTCTGGATATCAAGGAGATCAAGGCAAAGCTGAAGGTGCAGGAGATCGAAACGCCTTCGTGGGGGTATGGCAACAGTGGTACGCGCTTCGGGGTATTTAAACAGGCCGGTGCCGCCCGGGATTTGCACGAGCGGCTGCAGGATGCTGCAATGGTTCACAAGCTGACAGGCGTNTGTCCCTCTGTGGCAGTTCATATCCCNTGGGACAAGGTCGATGACTACGAGGCTTTGATCCAGGAGGCATCCGATCTGGGTATTCGCATTGGCGCGGTAAATCCGAATGTCTTCCAGGACGATGCCTATAAAATGGGAAGTTTCGCCAACAGTGACGCAAAGATTCGTGGGATGGCCCTTGAACACATGTACGATTGCATCGACATAATGAAGAAAGTGAATTCGAAAATCCTGAGCCTCTGGTTCGCAGATGGCACCAATTACCCTGGCCAGGGTGATTTCAGACGAAGGAAACACTGGTTCGAGGAGTGTTTGCGTGAGGTTCACAAGGCGTTGCCGGAAGATGCACGGATGTTGGTGGAATACAAATTCTTCGAGCCCGGCTTCTACCTGACAGACATTGCGGATTGGGGTATGGCGGCGTTTTATTGCAGGAATGTCGGCCCCAAGGCGCAGGCTCTGGTCGATCTGGGCCATCATCCGCTAAGCACCAATATTGAACACGTTGTTGCGTTTCTGATCGATGAAGGTCTGCTGGGTGGTTTCCACTTCAACAATCGCAAATATGCAGACGATGATGTGACAACCGGTTCCACCAATCCTTACGAGGTGTTTCTCATTTACAATGAGATTGTCGGAGCTGAGCAGGATCCTGCCATAACAGACCTGGACATCGCATTCATGGTCGACCAGAGCCACAATATCAAGCCGAAGATGGAAGCGATGATTCAGACGGTTGTGTTCATTCAGTCGGCGTATGCTAGGTCGCTTCTGGTGGACAGGGAAGCCCTGCTGGACTCTCAGGACCGGGAAGATACGGTGGGTTCAGAGAGTATCCTCCAGGATGCCTACAATACAGATGTCCGTCCGCTCCTGTCACGCGTGCGACAAGAAATGGGCCGGGACCCGAGGCCTATGGACGCTTACCGGAAAAGCAGGTATTTCGAGCAGATATCAAAAGCAAGGGTAGGCGAGTTGGAGGGCGCAGCAAGCTGGGGATAACGTTCCCGAGATTTCGTGATTCTTCTTGAACCTTTTCAGCATTGCGGACCTATTTTTACAGTGACACGGACATCTCCGTTGGTGGCAGCGATCACTGTTCAGGCCGTCCCCTCCTTCCACGATAGTTCTCCCCTTATTCGCGCCATCTTTTGTTCAGGAATTATCCTAAGCGCAAGTGTGCAGGAACCGGGGAGCTCTCCAACGCCTTATATACTCGTGGTAGACGATGATGAAATGATCCGCACCCTGGCCATACGGATTCTGACAGGATGTGGCTATGAAACAGCAGGAGCTATGGACGGGGAAGAAGCCCTGTCCATGCTGAGCGCGCGTCAACCCGATTTAATCCTGAGTGACATCAAAATGCCGCGAATGGACGGCCGTGAGTTGCGTACGCCAATAAGGACGCTCGGGCACCAAACACCTGTTGTGGGAATGTCAGGCGATCATTATGGACCTGGGGAGTTTGATGCCTTCTTGGAGAAGCCCTTGCAACTTGATGACTTCCTGGCAGAGATAGAACATCTGCTTGTGGCTCAGCCTGTTGTCTGAGGGTTGACCACAATAAGTAAAGGCACTGCTTCTAGATGAGGAAGCAGCGCCTTTTAAGTTTCGGAAATGCGTTGGCCTAATCGAATCCCAGGTATTTCAGGAATTGTTTCTTACCCTTGGACTTCTCACTTTCGTTCCACTTGTCTACCAGGTCATTGTAGGGATTCTCTTCTTCTTCCTCCCAATCACACAGGGCCTTGATTTCTTCAGGGTCGTTTTCACCGTCTAGTTCGTAGGGACATTCCACCGAGTCGCTGATACTCAGAAAATCAACCTGTCCCTTTCCGTTGAATTCCACGTTGTAGGGATATCTCCTGCAGGTGATGGGACGATGCTCGTATATCTTGCACATTTCATCGCTTCCGAGATACTGGCAGCCATCCTCATTTCTGCGGAGTCCCATAATCCTCCGACCCTTCTTGAACTTGATCCAACCGGGTTTGCTCTTGCTCCATTCAATCTCGCTGGGTTTGTAGAAATTGACGATATCTTTGGCTTCTTGATCGGTGTGTTTCATAATCCTCTTGATATCCTGATCCGTAACCAGAACGATCGGCTCCCGGCAGCAGTTGCCGCAACAGGTGCATCTGAAGCCGAGGAGATGTTTCCACTTCTTCGCCATATTCCGGATATCCCTTGGTGAATTCCGATCAGCAGACGGGTGGTGTGTTCTTATACTGGTCTAACGCCTCGAGAAATCCTGATTTGGGGCTGGTAAGGATCGGAATACTGATATCGGGACACAGCTTCACAGCCTGTGCCATAGACGCCTGAGCGAGAACGATAGCCTGGGCTCCTGCGGCTGATTTCCGGAGGTCCTCCGCAATTGCCGCGAAATACCCTTCCTTGTTGCCCTTCTCCATTTCCGCCCAGGCTGTTTCACAGAGGAGTTCCGTTACTTCCACAGTCTTTTCTGCCTGTCTGGCTGCCGAGAGGACGATCGAGGTGGTGGGGACCAGTGTGCTCTTGAGCGTGGCGGCCACCACTACGGCGCCGCCGGCCGAAACAGCTTCCCTTGCCATCGGGACATCGACACGGAGGACGGGACAGCAGGTGAGCGGGCGAGCGACCTCCGCACAGGGACCGATGGATGAGCAGGTACACATCACGACCCGAGCCCCGCTGTCTGTCGCGTTGAGTATCATATTGGTCACCCTGCGGTTCAGGTGGGGTGTGATTTCCCCAACGTCTCGGGCCTCCTGAAGTAGACTCTCATCCACCAGNTGNTGCAGAGGAATGTCCGGGCCGAGTTCCTCAGCCATCTTGTTGAACACATCTATNAGAATTGGCGCCGTGTGGAGCAGGGCGAGCGTGTCTGGCATCTGTGGACCTCATATAATTTGGAAAATTGCAACAGGAGTGATGAAGATAGGCGGCGGGGCGGGTGGTGTCAAGAGGCAAGGGTTGAATCGCGGGAAGAATAACCTGAATCTGAATTTGCTTGACGTCATGAAAATTTGTCAGAGGTTATGTGCACCATCTCATTCATTTTCTGAGGTTTTTGCTTTTTCCGATCGAA
>PAQK01000039.1 GCA_002709665.1 Gemmatimonadota bacterium
ATGAGTAGAACACGTTTACCAAGCACTTCAGATATCCCTATTGGAGAATCCTCTTAGAATACATCACTCGCTGCATTCCTGACGGCATCAATCAATTCATCTACTTTGCCTTCCGGGTACCAGGGATTCACGCTTGTAATCAGTAGGACCCTACGCAAAAGGTCCTCCGTCCTAGGACATAAACCTTTTCCGTATTTGGCATCTCCATCATACGCTGGCGACTGCCATGGATTTGCCTGAGGCGAAGCGGTCTTCTGATTCAGGATCTGGGGCCGCATGTAGACAGGAGAGGCACCGTATCCAAGCGCCGTCGAATGGCCATGCGCACGCATCGCATCCGAAAATCTGGCACAGGTTTCGGCATCGTCAAAAATCAAATCCCAGTGGACGCCCAGGTGACCATCATCATCGTTGGTAGGCCTGATCCGCACACCTGGTATATCCTCAATGCCTTCCTTAAACCGATTGAAGCGTTCACGAAGGCCATTCACAATTTGATCTATCTTACGCAACTGCGTCAGTGCCACAGCACCGGTCAGTTCGCCAACTCTGAAATTCTCTCCAACAAATGGATCGAGCGTCGGGGTAAAACCCGGGAAACGTGTCTTTTCCCTGAAACTGCCCTGGTCGTGGTATCGTACCGCCCTTTCATAAAGTTCTGCGTCTTCAGACACCAAAACGCCACCCTCTCCAGAGGTGATTATTTTGCCAAACTGCATGCTGAACGCACCAAGATCCCCCCAGGTACCAATCGGCCTTCCTTTAAAGGTCGCACCTGTGCTCTGTGCACAGTCCTCTATTACCTTCAGATTGTGCTTCTTTGCTACCTCCATTATGCGATCCATTCTGCACGGCGTTCCCCACAGGTGCACCGGAAAGATCGCCCTGGTCCTAGGTGTTATTTTTGATTCAATATCCTCCGGATCCATCGTCATTGATTCGTCTACTTCACAAAAGATCGGCACCGCTCCCAAAATGACAACCGAACCGGGAGTTGCAATGAACGTAACGGGTGGGACGATTACCTCATCTCCCGGTCCAACGCCTGCCGCAACAAGTGCAACTTTTAGGGCCGCCGTACCCGATGTGACGGCCAAGGCATAATTCGAACCCACTTTATTTGCGAATTCCTGCTCGAACCTTGAGACCATATCCAGCCGATCTGGACCGTAATCCCTGGATAGGGACCTGCTCTTGATAACGGCCAAAACTTCCTGCACCTCTTCTTCATCCAGCATTGAAGCGCCTGGGTGCAATTTACGGACCGGGCTATCCGAGGGTAGTGACTGTTTACCTGCCATCAACATCCTCCTGTAATCCTGTTGCTAAGATTAAGCCGGCCAAGAGGGTTCGATAAAATCACCCGTCGACACCATCCAAGTCGCCAATTGGTTTCGAAGGATTTCTCTTATCTCACCGTAGTCCGGGTGAATGGAGATATCTCTTATCTCAGATGGATCTTCCTCCAGATCGAATAACTGGTCTGAATCGTGGTGGTGGTAAACGTACTTATATCTGTCGGAGATAATGCCACGAGTATGGATACCCCCATCCGTGTATCCGTTGAACTCAACGTAAGNGACCTGCTCCCCTGCTAACTCTGCGTTCTGGAGCGAAGGTACAAGGCTCTTGCCCTGAACATTCACCATTTTGGATAACCCAAGTAATTCCACAACAGTGCTGGGAATGTCTACCTGCGATCCAAATTGTCGTCTTCGTCCAGGGCTGATGTCTGGTCCGGCCAGCATGAATGGGATGTGAATGGACTCGTCGTAGAATACGCCTTTTTGGTACAGATTGTGTGCTCCCATCATTTCTCCATGGTCGCAAGTCGCAAGCACAATGGTGTTCTCAGCCCTTCCGGATGTCTCAAGGCCCTCCATCACTAGCCCTATACAGTGATCCAGGTAAGCCACAAAGCCCCAATAGACTGCGGTTGATTTTGCCCAATCTTCCCACTGCCAGTCCCGGACACTCTGGGCACCAGGTGCGTCTCTAACAGGACCGGGTAGAGTGCTCGGGTCCTCGCCAAAGCTCGTGGGAGGAGTCATTTCGTTGGGAGAGAACAGGCTGTAGTAGGGTTCGGGCACCAAGATTGGCGGGTGAGGTCCGCTCAGGGAGCACCAAGCGGCAAATGGCTTCTCCGCAGGCGCAGACCTGATAAAGTCGGAGATACTCCTAGCGATCTCACAGTCTGGATGGTCTTTGGGGTCATCCGTCCAACAGACGGGAACCGGGATGCTGATTTCCCAATCTTGAATCCTTCCACTGTCGGTAGGCGTCTTCACAGGTGCCCGCTGGTCACCATCACTCCCGCCCTGTTCGATCATCATTCTGAGATGATCTTCATAGGGAAACCCTCTGGGCAGAAAATGTGCGTACTCGTTCGACCGCTGGTCCTCCGGATGACGATTGATATGCCAGATACCTTCGTACCCAACGTGATACCCGTGATCTACTAGATGGTCAATCAACAGTCGCTCACTCGAGTGAATCGTATCGAATCCATTCCCAAAGCTGGTTGCCCCGTGTGCATGAGGCCATCTCCCGGTCATCATTGAGGGACGTGTGGGTATGCACAGTGGAGTGGCACAATAGAAATTGTCATAGACCGCCGACCTTGCAGCGAGCTTATCCAGGTTCGGCGTTGGGACCTGGCCTCCATAAGGCCCCAAGACCTGTCTCTGCAGCTGGTCACAGAGGATCAAGAGAACGTTCTTTCCANTGCTCAACAGATTGTCTCCTTATACTTTTGCATTGGGCTCCATAACCATGGAGACTGCGAGCCATCCACCCACTGGAATGATGTTTGAGATCAGGCCAGGATGATTTGCTACGCGTTCGTTGTATCGTTTGATACCTGATCTTCCATCGGCCTCGTCAAGCAGTTCGTGCACTCTCCCATGCCCGTTTGCATTGTCCGCTATGATCAGTCCACCTATACGTGTATTCGGCAGAGCGAATTCCAAATATGTGGGATAGTTCTCTTTGTCAGCGTCTATAAAAACCAGGTCGAAAGGGCCGTCCCCTACCACGCCTGACATCAGGTCGGCGGCAGGTCCCACACGAACCTCAGTTTTGTCTGACAGGCCTGCTGCCGCGTAGTTTGCCCGTGTTATTTTGGCGTGCTTCTCTTCGACCTCCAACGTGATGAACTTTCCCGTTTCCGGTAGAGATCTGGCCAACCAGATGCCGGAATAACCTGCCAAGGACCCAAATTCCAGTATCTTNTTCGCGCCNATAAGTTTCGAGAGNAGATAGAGTGTCTTGCCAGATTCNGGACTGACCGAAATNGCCGGAACCCCCTTCTGTATGGCATCCGGCATCAACCGTTTAAGCAGGTCGTCTTCCCCGGCAAAAACCTCTCTACGATAAGTATCTAAATCAGGGTAATTTTTTTCAGACACGTCGACTCCCCCAGTGATATTACTGTAACCGCCGGCGATCCGTTATTTGAGCAAGCGATCGAACCAATTGAAGGCATCTTCCTGCATCTTCAGATCGAACTTGTGAGGACCTGGATAGAACGAACACCGATAACTATCGGCCGCTCCGGCCTTATGGAACACCTCCGACAGAATCCTGTCTGCCCGCCTGCATCTCTCCCAAAGTGAACGAATTGTCATCTTCGTGATTAAATACCATTGTCGGCAACGATACCCTCAGTCCCAGAATCTCCGAATGGTCCATTTCGCGCGGCAGCAGCGGGACATAGACCATCCAGGTATGGGTGTGACAATTGTTCAAAAGATAATCTCGCCACTTCGTCATCATCCCTACGCATACTTGATTCTCTCATCGGTTCCGCNAAGAAAGACCGTTCGCNTGCCCCCTCCGGACAATCCACCANCACCCACTCTTTCTTCATNAATGTCTTTTCGGCTACACAGNACACTCAGCGCCGCCTGGTCTTCGGCAAGAAATACACNAGGCCAGGTCGTCCCACCGCAGAACAAGGACTTGGCCATCACATCCTCATGGTCCGCNACCCATCTGTTGTGTCGCTCGATTTGTTCAGTGTCTTCCGGGCGTTCGTCGACGAGACCCCCGGCGATGACATCAGACACGTCTACCAGCCTGCTTGCAAAGGGGAACACGTCGTGCACCAGCACACCATAGCCCATCCTTGCCGATTCGTTGGCCCNTGCCTTGCCCCCGCAATAGTCCTGACAATGAGACAACATCATCGGATGTCAGTCTTGAGAAGTTCTGCAGATCTTCTGCCTACCGAAGTATTTCTTCCCCGCCTGGTCGTGAAGCGCCAGGATTCCCGACAGAAGGACCCTTGGCACCTTCTACTTTAAAAAAGCAAGCCCTTGTGGGAGCACCGTACGGGAAATGCCAGGACAATTCTTTGACTTCCAGGCCCTCAAAAATGTAGAGGGAATCGACCACCACTTGTGGGGACTCTACAATACCCGGCATACCCAGCCTGTCCATCAATACTGTCCAGAACCCTAAGTTTCCATTTTTTAAGATCCTGCCAGTCCGAATTGCGAAAGGAAAACTNGGGAGGCNCGNCACCAACAATTGAGGCCGCCCAAGGACCGNAACCACCTATCTTAATTGGTCCANAGTGTCCCTCCGCCATGGTCTATCCTTTCGATTCCATCAAGGTTCGGAAATCGACCACCCTACCCTCATCTGAAGCTAAACCTAGGCCCTCCACAAGCGCAATCGTTGTCAGATTATTTGGTCCTGAAAATTCAGGCTCAATCCCACTTCCAACATATTCTACAAATCCGTTCAGTAGAATCTCCTCGGGGTGAGGCACATCATNCAGGGGTATCGACTCATCCTCTTCTGAACCAGGTCTTCTAAGAGTGAGTCGGGATCCGGAAAGTTCAAGCGCCCCCCCTTCCAATTCAATTCTTAGAGAAGACCCTCCCTTATGGGCGGCAAAGGTGCACAGATAGCCGCAAGTCGCGCCATTCTCAAACTCCACCCACGCGTGGGCTCCCGCGCCCCCCGCATATGGGCTCCAAACCGGGTTAAAACTATGACCCCAAATTCGGGCAGGATTCGAATCAAACATGAATCGCATCGTGTCTAGATCGTGAATCCCTCTCTCCCACAGATATGAATGCGCGTCAATCCCGGAATGATGGACACCGGGACGCCACCCAAATTTCGTCATCAACCCAAACATAGGTTTGCCCAGTCCACCTTNTTTAACCAGTCGATTNATCGTCACGTGGGCTGCGGAATAACGAGCATTTTGGCATACCGCAATTTTCACCCCCTGCTTCTCTGCTTCTGACACAAGCGCGCGTGCTTCTACAAGGCTCTTGGTAAAGGGCTTCTCTACAAGGACATGTTTTCCGACACGAATGGCCTGTAGACACTGGTCTGAATGAAGCTGGGGTGGTGTAATGACAACGACGGCGTCAGCGTCCGTATTGTTCAAGGCCACCTCCAGGGAACGGAAGCAATTCCACTCGTTTAGTCCCGAGACCTCCATAGCTGCAGCCAGGTGATCTTCATCGGTGTCAACCAGCGCAACCGATGACAAATCTCCACGTTGCGTTACCCTTCTTACTGGCCATTTCCCTCTGCCGCCAACACCGATGTGGATTAGCCGAATAGTCATCCTCGGCCCCTTTCTTCGCCTGGTGTANCATCCTAGTTCTCAGTCCATCCGTCCTGGCCCAATATATACAAGTTGCATTCGGCCCGCACCTACTTCNTGGTCCCGTACTACNCGAAAACGCAACANAATCCGTAATGCCATTTTNTACAGACCATTTGTTGACAAATGNATNTCAGTTAGTATCTTGTGCGCNTTAAATTGAACCCTGACCTTTCCACCGATGGAGGGTGTAATGAAAGTCAAAGCAGTCGATCTCATATTTCTCGACGTCCCATTCACGGCACACAGCAACAAACACCTGGGTTTCTGGCTGCCTACGTGGAGAATCTCGCAAGTCTGCAAGATTACTATGGACAATGGCATTACAGGTTGGGGAGAAACCATCCACAACTATACTTGGTCTCGCGTCCCGGTGAATGTCGAAAGCAGGATTTTGAAGCGGCCGGCAGCAGAACTTATGTGGGACGACTCTCTTGGTGCAGGTGTCCAGATGGCCCTGTTCGATGCTGTCGCCAAATCACAGGGCGTACCCGTATACCGGTTAATAGGTAATAAAGTGAGAGACTGGTGCCCCATCTCTTGGTGGAATATGGATATGCCGCCCAAGGATTGGGCGGAAGAGTGCCGGCAGGCNGTTAAGGCGGGATANACCAGCGCAAAACTCAAGGCCAGGCCNTGGTTCGATCTTCATGCGTCCGTCCANGCAGTGCAGAAGGTGGTTCCCCACGGTTTCCATCTCGACCTGGATTACAATGGGACACTGGGGAACTCCTCCAATGCCGTTCCGCACCTCAAGGGTATCGAAGCCTACCCGGAGGTTGCGATGATTGAGTCACCCATTCCCCAGAACGACGTGGCAGGCAACAGGCAGATCCGAAGCCGCTGCAACCGCCCACTAGCCATGCACTATGGGACCCCTCCAGCCATTACAACCATGAAGGAGGACGTAACAGACGGATTCGTCCTGTGCGCAGGTGCTTCCAGACTCCTCAAACAGGCGGCCGTCTGTGAAGAAGCGAATAAGCCCTTCTGGTTACAGCTGGTGGGGACTGGGATTACAACGGCTTGGGCAGCACACCTCGGGGCAGTCCTACCTCAGGCCAAATGGCCCGCGATCACGTGCATGAATATTTGGCGTCACCAGCTGATCAAACCCGCTCACGAGATCAGGGGTGGGTTCTACCGGGTTCCAGAGCGTCCAGGCCTGGGAGTTGATGTCGACCAGGCCGCATTGAAGAGATATACGGTTGAATACGATACNNTAGAAATTCCACGACACCTGTACCGGTATTTCAGGGCCAGCGGAGAGGAAACATACTACGCATGCAGCAAACAAGACCTTCATCAGGTCTATCCTGCGGATGCCCAACCCATATCTGAAAAAGGATCGGGAATGGAAGTCGTTAAGGATGACGGAAGCAAGTCCTTCGACACGCTATATCAGAAGGCACAGGACGGATCAGTCAGGCAGAAGGAACGTAAATAGAACTGGAGAGTATGAGAAAAAATGGAATGCCCTCGGCCGCACCACAACCGAGGGCATTGTGCTTCTCGCACCGACCCTGTTTAACAATGAGCGCCCCGAAGAAAGGCTATTTTACTTATANGACACCGATCGGGACCTCATCGTTCCTCACCTGGAATTTCACTCATTGGGCCTTCTCAACAACTCGAAGGCGGGTGGCCCGGCCTGCGTCTTGAAGAACACATCCCCACCGACATCAGAAAAATTCCCGCGGTACCGATTCTGCCACTCAGAAGAGAGTTCATCGATCCCTGATTTTTCCGCTAGGCACCAGACACTGCCACCAAATCCCGCGCCGAATGCAGAAGCCGCCCTAGCGCCTAGATCCCTTGCGGCGCGAGCCAGAACCTGAAGCTCCGGCACCTGGTTTTTGAGGAGCCGACTGCCCAGTTCCTGAGACCTGTCAACATGCGTGCCAAACGCCTCCAAATCCCCTGCCAGCAACGCATCTCCTGCAGCGGGAACAATCTGTTCGCTCTCTGCATGAAAGTGATCGAAGCGATCCAACAACTCGTCTGACGTAAACTCGGGATGGTGAGCCACGATCATGGCCTGTCGAATGGGGTCTGGGTCACCCTTACAGCTGGATAGGGCAGAAGCCAGGTGAATGTCGTCGGTCCCCGAGTGCTGACGCCACGCCTNCGTTGCGGCCGCCGCCAATCTNGATGCCCGATTATAAAGGTGCATGGCCTCGCCGGTCTTTTCAGCCACAACGCCGCTAAAGGCCACACAAAAAACCAGATCCTCAGGTATTGGGACTGCACGCTCAAATTTCACAGGACAGTATGCATACTGACTCAGGTGGTTGGCTTTGCTGCACATCATCGCAGTGTGGTCTTCGCTGCCACCAAAGGTTCCTACACCTTTATCTCCTACCAAAGAACCGAAATCCAGACCATTTTCGATAGTCCCCAGATACCCGGCAAGATCTTCCTTACTCTTCACATCTTCCAGGAATTCCCGCCGACTCTCCACCTCATTGAGTGCGATGAGTATGAGTGCGAACCCAACTATCATCGCACTGGAGCTGCTCATTCCCGATGCCTGCGGCAGATCACTGCCGAAGGCAATATTCGCACCGATCTCAAGCCCGAAGTTCCGACAAAGCCGTCTTGCTACTGTGGCGGGATAGTTGGTCCATTGCCCAACTTCTGGTAACAGATCTGCGTGAAGATGGATTTTCGTATCAAGGCCATTTACCACATCAGTAACAAGCAGGGAAGTATCCTTCCGGGACGAAGCCACGAAACAAAACCCGCGTTCAGTCGTTGTAAGCAGGCTCCGGCCACCGGCATAGTCCGTATGTTTGCCGAGTACTTCTATTCTGCCCGGAATCCAGAAGGCACGTATACCTCCTGTTGAACCTGCATCCATCGCCACCAGCCCCTCGGCAGCTCTCTTCATAAATTCCGCCTTGGTTCTTGCCACCGGGCTGGAAAACCCATTCTCCTCAAAGCATTCGGATACCAAATCAAGATCACTCAATGTTTCGACCGACCAAAACGTCCCCGCCGACATACCATCTCCCCTCATTGCAGGANGCCGTTGTTNCTACCNNCCCACAAAAGCACTGTAGATCGCCTTGACGGCTCGCTCGTAGTCTTCCTCTTCTACCCCAACGATTATGTTGATCTCTGAAGCTCCCTGGTCGATAACTCTAACATTTACCTTTGCATCTGAAAGTGCCCCAAAGAGTCGGGCGGCAATTCCTACACGGTGAGACATTCCCTCGCCCACAGTTGCAATCAACGCCAGACCTGGTATCAGTTCTGCACGATCTGGCTCGAGCACCCTCTCGATATCTCTCAGCAGCACCTCCCCTTTCCCATCCAGCTCTTCGTCCCGGATAATAACCGACATCGTGTCGATACCCGATGGAGTGTGTTCATAACTGATTTCGTGGGAAGCAACTGTCTCCAAAACCCTTCGCCCGAACCCTCTTTCCTGGTTCATCATGGCCTTTTCGATGTACAGCATCGAACAGGCAGGTCTGCCAGCAACACCGACGATCAATTCATCTGTTATTTCGCGCTGCGGGAGTATAAGCGTTCCAGGATCTGAAGGCCGATTTGTATTACGGATATTGACGGGGATGTTTGATTCGCGAACCGGGAACATGGCCTCATCGTGAAATACTGAAGCCCCCATGTAGGACAGCTCGCGAATTTCCCTGTAGGTGATTTCTCTAACTGGCCTTGCCTCGGGTATCATCCTTGGATCGGCCATCAACATTCCAGAGACATCGGTCCAGTTCTCGTAAACCTTGGCGCCTACCGCCCGAGAGACGATGGAGCCGGTAATATCGGACCCGCCCCTTGAAAAAGTTCGCACCTCACCGTGGGCGTCACTCCCATAAAATCCAGGGATCACAAAAACCCCATCACCCGATAGGCAACGACCCAGCACATCATAGGTGGCAGTATCCAGTTCTCCTCCCGACCGGAACAAAATGGCATCTGCCGGATCCACAAACGTCGCATCCAACAGTTTGGCCAGGAGTTTTCCGCAAAGAAATTCACCCCTCGACGCCACAAAATCGACGCTGGCGCCATCGGCAATCTCTCCCTGGAGCGTATCCAGTAGAGCCTCTATATCCAAATCTACCTGCAGGGCATCGACAAGGTCACTATATCGTTTGCGAATTCGCGAAAAAGGATCGACAAAATCAACCTGCTGACGAGAAAGTTCGTGGGAAAGATAGAGAAGATCTGTGATTTTGGTATCATCCCTATCCCGCTTCCCTGGTGCTGAAGGAACGACGTATTTACGGTTGGGGCTGCTTTGCAGAATATCCCTTACTTTCCTGATCTGGTCCGCATCGGCCAGCGATGTGCCACCAAACTTGCAGACAATCGATTCCATCCCGTCTATCTCCTCCATATCCCCTGTTGGACACAGGTTTGCCGCCACAACCCCAGCGCCCTAGTTTCCACACAAAAGAAAAAACCGGATGCAACCACCCGATTCAGGTGTGAACTATTCAGAACCTTACCAAGCACATCAGCACACACAAACATGCCGTTGTGGGGTCAGTGATTTGAACAGGCTCAATACCTCTTCGCCATTCATTCCCAGCATCACCCAGTATCCGAGGCTGAATACCGGACATGCCTTTCTCCCCGCGCTACTGGTGTGATACCAGCAATCAGGATGGCAAGCTTTGCCTATACTTGCGCAAAGTCTTGAGCAAATCTCTTGCCTTGTTCATGCTCGGTTCAATACCTACAGCTTCGTTGAGCGCATCTATTGCAGCATCCAGGTCATCCATTGACTGACTTTTGTTGTAACGGGTGGAAAAACAAAGACCGATCACGTGATAAGCCCTTGCACGGTCGTTCTGTTCAAGAAACTCGTAAGTCAACGCCTTCTGTGCGAGTTCGATACCTTCCGTGTACTTGGCATTCCTGAAATTGTAGAATGAGGCGAACACTCTGGCATGGGCGATNACATCTTCCCCACTGGCATAGCCCAGCCCCTTATTGACTATTTCCAGGGCTTCCCCATACCTACTCACAGCTTCCAACATGCGGGCGACGTGGGTAGCCTGTTTGCAAAGGTTATCGCGCCATCTNCTGTCATCCGGAGTTTCTCTNAACTGGTANCTGGACCACAAGGCTTNCTGGGTCTCCCACATCCTAAGAACATTTTCCACTATCAAGGTATTCTTGGTCATCGCACCGGTTCTGGAGGCCAGGTAGGTGTTGTTGAAATAGTACGTGCCAAGCCTTCTCACGACTGGCGGATACCCAGGCGCAACAGAATCTGCGCGGGTATAAACCGGAATCCAATCATTGCCAGAAAGTGTATCAGATCCGGCCAGCTCAGCCTGGGCGATTTGCAGTTCTTTCAGTCTCACTGCAGCCTTTTTTCCCGCGGACGTAGTTCCATACTTATTGGTGACATCGAGATACTGCTGTATGGCATTGGGAAGGGTCTTAAGATCCTCTTCCAGATCTCTAAAGGCAACATAGTAAATGCGTTCGGCTTCCGCTTCTTCTTTGGTCTGCTTTTTAGAGCATCCTGCGGCCAATAAACAGATACCAACCAAGGCAATCACCGCATTCTTCATACGTTTCAACTCCTCAATCCTCCCCTATTCGACATCCGCCCGGATCAGTGCACCGGCTGGATCTTTTTTTTGTATTTTCTCAATTAATCTGCGATTGAATTCTTCGGCAGTATGATATCCCTGGATCTTGAGCTGATAATTTAAGGCAATCGCCTCGGCAATCACGGTAATGTTCTTCCCCGGGTATATCGGTACGGTGACCTGTGGGATCTCCACATCCAGTATTGAAACCCAGTCTTCATTTAGGCCGACTCTGTCATAATTCTGAGTTTCATCCCACTCCACCAGCTTTACGACGACTTCTACGCGCTTCTGTAGACGGAACGCCCTGACCCCGAACAGGTATCGAACGTTCAGAATGCCAAGCCCCCTGATTTCCAGGTGGTCAAGTAACGTTTCGCCACTGGTTCCAACGAGAATGCCCTGGAGCTTTCTCGAAACGTGTACGATATCATCGGCTACCAGGCGATGCCCGCGCTCCACCAAATCAAGCGCGATTTCGCTTTTGCCTATACCACTTCTGCCAATGAACAAAAGACCGATCCCATAGACATCTACGAGCGAGCCATGAAGGTTTGTTTCCGGAGCGAAAACCTCGTCGAGATAGTGGGAGAACAAGTGCGAGAATTTGGTCGTAGAAAACGTGGTGGTAAGAAGTGGAATGCCCCGTTGCTCTGCAAGATCCGCCATAGTCGGCAAAACTTCGTTGTCATCCGTGATGACCATGCAAGGGATATCGAACTGGTATACGGTTTCCAGAACCATTCGTTGCTTGTCGTCCGAGAGACCGGAAAGGTAAAGCATTTCCGAATTTCCGAGCACCTGTGCCCTGTCATAGGTGAACAACCCCACGAAACCAGCGAGTACTAGACCAGGCCTGTGAACGTCGCTGGAGGCAAGTTCGTTTCCCATCCCTTTCTCACCAGCAACTACCTGCAGGGCAAGGCTTTCACCGTAACCTTCGAACACATTTGCGATGGTAATCGTCTCGGACATTTACTCCTCGGCTGCGGATGTTTCCTGGAGTTGACCTCCGGAACTATGTTTTCTACGTTTGTCGTGCAATTTCTTCAGTTGCCTTTCCATTTTCTGCAGTGCCCCATAGACTGCAACGGGAAGTCGTTCTGCCCCCAACGCATCGTAGCTGCTGGGGATACTGACTTCCAGAAACTCCTGACCCACTAAACGGACTCCGAGTCGGTTCGATCCGTCCGACTAGCTCATCCCCCAACCCGATTCACTGAGTTGAGCAGAGTCATCTTCCTTACTGGTTTCCGCAGCAGCACCACAACCTGAAGTCTTTCCAGTCGATCTTCGACGACCTCTTCTGGAAAGTGCCCCGCCATCACGATCACTGGGACAAACCGCCCTCTTTCCTTCATCCGCATCAATACTTCAAATCCGTCCAAGTTCAGCGTGTTCAGGTCGAAAAGGTAATATGGCTCTGTCAACGCAGCACCGAGAACCGCATGACCATCTAGCTCGGTATCGACGTCGAACCGTTAGCCTCAAACGTCTGTCTTTAGAGTCGAACGACACCGGGTTCTTCATCGGCAAGCAGGATCTTCTCGCATCTTGCGCAGGTCCCTATCTCCCGAACCGGTCCTCAAGAAATTTCCCTCTGAAATCGAATATGCGATCCAAGTTGCTCCGCACGAGGGGCCCGTGGCAAACCCTGCCAACGGGCCCGAACGGAAGACCGTAGCTCACGAGATCACGCACCTCCACGCCCTCGTCGACGCTTGTGAACGTATGCAGATGGTGCCAGAATCGATAAGGCCCAAACCGCTGCTCATCGACGAACGCGGTCGGTTCTTCCAAGTGCGTAATCTCCGTGACCCAGCTCAGACGAACACCAAATAAAGGGTGGAGCCGGTAGGATATGATCATCCCCTCGTGCATCCGATCGGGAAGGTCTGATGTTACCCGAAGTCCGAGGCTCGGTGGCGTGATTTCGCTCAGATTCCGCGGGTCCGAAAAAAAGGACCAAGCCAGCTCTACCGAGATCGGCAGGGTCTGGGATCGCTTCAGCCTATACAGCTTCATGCTCTAGTGGGCGCTTTCGTAGTGACGCTTCAGGAGACCGTCCCCGAAGTCGTTGCTCGGGTTTCGCCACACGGCAAGGCTAACCGCTGGTGAAGAAACGACTTGAACTACCCTGTGATGAAATTGCGATTCGGATGGGTTGAGAACATCTAGGACAGCGGGCTGTGTAGGCAGTAGAGTCTTTGTTGACATACGCTCGTCCGTATACATTACAACACTGGAATACAATGCCTACGAAGGGGCGCTTACTCATCAAGATAACCCTAAATTTACAGGTATTTAAGACGTTGTGTAATATATGCCAAAACCCACTCCCTGTCAAGCAAATGGCCCTGCTTTAAAGCGCAGACTTCCTGCTTGACTTGGTCTAACCCACAGGCTATACTCACAGCATCCCCATCGTCTCTGGAATGTGCGATTTAGGTCTGGGAGGGGCGGTATATTTACTACAAAATGCGGGCCCCGTTCCACTATTTGATTTACCATGCCTATTCAGGTCCTCGAGAATGATCATTGCTATTGTCCTTACAACCCTTTTCCTACTTTCCCTGCTGCTTATTCCTGTTTGGGCACGTTGGGAGATGCCGGGCTTCCTAGATAGCTTGCGATTGGGGAGATTCCACCACACCCTTGCGGGATTTGTGGTTGGGTCTTTCGTTATCCCTGAGTTTGAACTGGGGCGTCAGGTCGAAGGGCTCAGGACGTGCCTGATCTCCTTGGCGCTGGTTTGGATTGGCCTTCGTGCCGGGTTGGATCTCGACCTCGGCAGATACAGGAAACGCCCGGTCTCCCAGATGATTTTTAGCTCGCTTCAGAATCTGGTCACGATATTCCTTTTGTTTGGTGGTGTTCTCCTGGTCAGCGCGCTGCTCAGGGCTCATTTCGGCATTCGCCTCAACACAATGCTGCTTTCCCTAATCCTGGCTGTATCCGCCGCCACAATTCGATCACCCGTTATCGTGTTCCACTGGAGGGGGAAAGTTTCCCATCACGGTCTTGCTTCGGAATCGACTTTGGGGGTCGGTACCAACACCGCCAGTATGGTTCTCCTTTTTCTGTGTTTTCCAATTTTCTACAACGATGCCGTGCTATATCTGGGACCATATACTTCCGTGGGCAGCACCACTACACTAGCCACTATTGTGGCATTGGGTGTGCTCCTTGGCGTGCTCGTCGATTTCATTTTCCGAAGTTTCGAAGTAGATATCTCGTGTGCCTATCTGTCCACGAGCGTATCTTTGGTGGTAGCCTCACTGTGTCTGGTATTTAGCATCCCGGCCCTGTTGGTGGGTTTCCTGGCAGGAGCGTGGCTAATCAATACCACGATACGACGGAGGTCGGTCCTGGAATTAACGGAACGGATCTCCGGTGTAGCCGAGCCCGCTTTCTTCTTCCTCTTGGGGTCTATATTGGGTGTTGATTGGGTTTCGGAGTGGCCGGCAATCGGAATGTTTGTCGTCGCAGTGGTCCTTTCGAGGTCGGTGGCAAAGGGGATCGGGCAGGCAGTTGCAGACAAGCTTCAAACGGTTTGGCAGTCCTGGTCAATCCCATTGGCTACAGGCCTGCTCCCTATGGGTACCATCTCCATAGCGTGCGTTGCACAGACATATTATCTGGCTCCTCCCTTACATCGTCCTGAACTCCTGGTAGCGTGTCTCCTCGGGCTTTATTTTAGTCAACTCCTGCCCACGCCACGCCTGGGAGGTATCCCGGAGCATCGGCAGCAACCCGCAGCCCAGAACTCAGATTAGGTTCATATGAGAAATATCTTTGTCTGTTTGATACTCGCTTCCCTGGTCTGGATCTCCGGAATGGGGGCCCGAAGCTTCCTCGTAGCGGGAGTATGTCTGGGACTGTTCGTATTCTTCCCTGTCGTGATGGGAGACTGGTTTAAAAGGGTGGCTCTGCCCTCACATATAGGCCCTCTCCTGGCCGGATTTGTGATTGGTGCTTCAGACCTTGTTCCGCAAGGTGGAATGGATTCGCTACGGATCTACGTCCATCTTGGCGGTGTTTTCCTCTGTTTGCATGTGGGGTCGCTGCTCTCCCCTGGTGTGTTTCTAAATCAAAAGATTCTTAAAGCTGCTTCTCTGGTCGTAGTGTCGACTCTGTTGATCATTACTGCAGTATTGATTGTCCTCTGGGGCATTCCGGCTTTATCGGCAATACATCTGGGCCTGATTTGCTCAATTACCGCGCCGCTGTTTACCCTCCTGTCCTATCCGGACAGAAAGGAAGGGTTGATGGTGTCGATCGTTACGACGGCCATCTCTCTCGTGATAGTGGCGAGTTTTCAGATCATTCTGCGTGCAGCATTTCCGCTGGTTTCGCTTTCACATATTCTGACCTATCTTCTTTTCCTTGAGATTTCCTTTAGAACGCTCCGGCAGATCAATACCGAGCACGGCAAGTACCTCTTTTACGGTGCAACTTCCTTGATGTTGTATCTGGCTTCCGAGAGGGTGGGCCTCTCCCCTGAGTTTCTGGCGCTCCTAACAGGTAGCCTTCTTAGGATACGAAGTGGTAGCCGTAGAATTGGCCAGCTGGATGCCACGGGTTCTACATCTCTGATTCCCTTCATTCTGGCCTTCCTGGTGGCTGCAACACTGGATCCAGTTTCTGCCTTGAAAGGTTATGAATGGCGGTTCGTTCTGTCGTTCTCCCTGGCGATGTATCTTGGAAAGGGTCTTTCCGCGTGGTTCGCAAGCAGATTTCTCACCATAGCGCCAAGGGACTGGCTCCAGATCATGCCTCATGGGTTCTTCGCGATCCTTCTTCTGAAAACAGGCCTACCAGGAGGATTCCTGACATCCTCCCCTACAGCCGTAGTCTCTGCGTCCATCCTTGTGAACAGTGTCGCAATATCTCTCCTCCTCCCACTCCTCCAGTTTACTATTGAGAAAATAAAAATCCGCCGTCTTGAGGCCATTAAGGCACTCTAGACAGCGGCATTAGGGCTGCAAAAGGCCAGTCCTTTCCTATCTCAGCCAACCTGAAATAGCGAAGGTCTGCTTGATGTATCGCTCCGAGACACCGTGTCGACTCACGTCTCCGCGATTCCCGAATTCTATCACGTATCGAAAATTGCCTACACCTTGCCTTTGAAAGGGCAATGTGATACCAAGGCTTGCGCCCACCTCTTTCACCTGCTCTCCCGACGTAGTACGGAAATAAAGAGTCCTTTGGTGGATACCGGCCATCAACTCGACTCTCCTCTTCCGGCTGAAAGGATCCTTTTCTCCAGTTCGGTAAAGTATTCCACCAGCCAGCTCCGAAGTGTCGAACCTCCCGATCTCGGTCCCACCCCAGAATTCACGCTCGAAGTCCAATGCGGCAAGCCACCTGTACCCGGAATTGTAGGCAATTCCGAATCCAATGCTACCAGGCAGTTTCACTTCGATTTTGTCAGACACATCCTCCTCGAAGCCTCTGGTAGCAAATATATTCCTGAAAATTTGCGTTTGTTTTATGGTCGAACCTGCCTTGAGGGTTAATCCAACAGTCAGCTTATCCAACGGGCTGTATAGGCCACCCACTGAAGGTTGGAATCCTCGGTGTGTGCGTACAAATTGATCCTGTGTGTCAAGGAACTCGGGCAATGTCGTGCCATCGGATCCGATGCTTGAAGTACTCGTATAGCTCTTCTTCCAGGTTTCATTAATTGTGCCTAGAATTGCCAAGTCCAGTCGTGCCCCGGCCGCGAAGCGGCCATAGTTCTTACCCGCTGCTATGGATATGGCTTGCAGACCGCCCGTCCCATCTATGGTCAGTATGTGAGGAAACTGCCCGGTAGAAATGGTGTCAGAAAGTGAAAAATCCATGTCGGTAAGCGGCTCCAGGCCGATGCCTACAACATATGCCTTGCCAACCGGCAGAGCCAGCTGAATGGGCCCAATGTCCCCATCCGAGACGACATGGCTTCCTCCACCATCCTTCAGAGTTCTCCTCTGCACAAAATCCAAGCTGCTCATGCCGGCTCTAGAGAATGAGGCCAGAAGCGCTGGATTGGCAGAGCTAAAATTCAGACCATCAGCCAATGCTCTTCCTGCCCTTCCCATGCCTGTCGCCCTTACATCGACACGCGAATAGGGATCACCTAAACCGTTGAATGAAAATACGGAACCGGCGTCCAAAGAGCCTGTCAGGGCGATGGAAAAGATCAGGATGATGTAAACCATGCTACGCATCAGAGTTGGCCTTGTTATTTGTCAGGTGGAGTGGAATAAACCAGCTTCAATCTCGGGTTCCTGAACACGATCCAGTTCAGGCGGGTGTCATCCCGGGATCTCAATCCAATTCCATTGTTAGGCATTTCACCCGAGATCCAGCTTTGCGGAAGCGAAATATCCAACACGAGTGTGGGGGTGTCGTTCTGGACCAGTACTGGGAGCCAGGCGGTAGCACCACTTTGTGAAACCAGCTCGTCCACCTCGTAAACCGTTCCGGACGCCACAGACCTGGGCGTAAATCTGAAGGTATTGAAGGTATTGAACTGCTCTACACCTGTATCGCTGAATTCAATCCGATTTACTCCGAATGCGAAGGGCTGAAACAACGACTTCTCCTCATCCACATCCAAGAGCAACTGGGCAGCGGTAACGCTAGCACCCGGTGGAATGGAGGATGGCAGATCAAAGCGCCAAATGGGAGTATAGCGTAGCGCGGTAGAGAGCAAGATTACATCCTGAGCCGGCCCATCTCCATCTCTGGCGGCCCAATACATATCCTCCAAGACTTGCTGCTGATGGATTCTCACCGAATCTCCGACTGTATAGGTCAGGACATAGGTCGGGTTTCGTCCGAAGGATACCACCGAGATGGTATCATCCTTTGTATGGAATCCGGTCAAGAAATCTCCTGGGGACAAAGGGGCGACAAGCAGGTCGATTTGTGCATCCCCTGTGTTCTCTCTTACAGTGGTCGTTAGTTCATCCAAAGGGTATTCGATAGTGACCAGACTGTCCCCTCTCCCCTTGGCAACCGCGAAGGGCGTTGGCGCAAAGGGGAAGTCGATCTCCAGAAAATTCAGGGTATCTGCAAAAACAGAAAACTCATTCCATTGGGACTCGGGATGGTGGACACTCATCTCGCCATCCCCTCGGGTCAGGCTGGAACGCCGCCACAAACGCAACGACAGAGAATTCAGAGAGAGGTCGCTTGCATTGCTCAACCCCGCCGAAATTGCCAGAGAATCTGCATTGATCCGAATCTTGATCAGTGAACGAAAGATCAGCCCGTTCATTCTGCCTACAAGCATCCTGGATTCGAACCCATAATCGAGTGGAAATACATTTTCGAATCTGACAGAACCATTTCCAGAATTAACCGGCAGAGCAGCCAACTCAACCACATTACCGGAACTTCTCGTTACCAGCCCCTCCCCCACAGGATTATCAGCTCTGTTCCCACAACCCGAAAAGAGCAGTAAGGGTACTAACAGAAAATACAATTTCAGCCTACATGCCATCAATTGCTCTCCCAAAACGTTGTAGAAAACTTCTGGTTCTTCCTTAAAACGCCTGATATGTCGAATCGTTTCACATTCGAAAGTAGGAAACTCTTTAGGACGCATCCGGTTAGTAGATTTTGTCGATCAGGATCTCTCGAACCTCTGAACCTGCCACAATCGGGTTGTCCGGGCAAGCACCCTCCATGTCTCCCGGCTGAACAGGCCCTACGCGTCCGTCTCGATCTATTTTGGCAACCAGGTACATCTCCGGAATCTCCTCCAGCACAATACCTTCCCCGAACATCTGGGACACATTGGACTGTGTCAGAGTGAACTTGTACGGAAATTGGGGTACCCTCATCATCTTGAATGCATATGGAGGGCCACCGCCAGGCCGTTCACGGGCGAGGATATACAGATATGCATTTAGAGGCACCTTTCCTACCAACTCAGGAGAAAGACTTACGATTCCCTGAACCGTTTTGCCGGATACGATCCCTGGCTTTGCTTCATACTCACCTTTGGCAAACTTCGGGTGGCCGGCGGGTAAACTCGTTTTTGGGGGCCGTTTTGGCGGTGGATCCGGACTCTCCTCGTAGTGTTGTTCGCACGAGACAACCCACAAAGCAGCGAAGGAGACCAGGATGAATCTGATCGCGACGAGGGAAAAACCACCGATCTTCTCCTGCCCACAGTTCCCAAGAATCCGATCGAAGGCGACAAAAACCAAGCCTCGAAACCATTTCTCAAACTTACCGATCCGGTTGCTCAATCCCAATTTCCTCCTCGGTCATTGTCAATATGCTCGGCTCTTCATCCGATATGGCCACCACATGCTCAAAGTGGGCTGAATGCAATCCATCACTCGCAGAGGCGGTCCAGCCGTCGGCCGCCACTGACACTTCAGGTCTACCCAGGTTAACCATAGGTTCAATTGCCAGGACCAAACCCTTGCGCAATCTTGGGTTACGGTCCAAAGGAACGTAGTTGGGAACTGCCGGATCCTCATGCAGACTTCTGCCAATGCCATGCCCAACAAACTGCCTTACAATCGCAAAGCCATGCTGCTCAACCCAGGACTGAATGGCTCCACAAATGTCCCCAAGCCTCCCGCCCTTGCTCCCCTGCTCAATGCCCTTGAACAAAGATTCCCTTGTCACTTTCATCAGTTTGTCGACTTCGGGGCTCACCTCACCCACGGCAAAAGAAATAGCCTGATCCCCATAATATCCATTAAGTTTGGCCCCTATATCAATGCTCACGAGATCGCCCTCTTGAATTTCTCTTGGCCCGGGAATTCCGTGAACAACCTGCTCGTTAATGGAGATGCAGATTGTAGCAGGATAGCCGTGATAGCCTTTGAAGGCGGGTTCCGCACCGTTATCCCTCACCACCTCTTCTGCGATTCGGTCAAGTTCCTCGGTTCGGATGCCAGGACTTATGAGATCCTTCAGCGCCCGATGCGCGAGCCCAACGACCTTGCAGCTGGCCCTGATATGTTCAATTTCCCGGTCTGTTCTCAAAGCTATCAAGTGCCTGACTCACTCGCGTGGTGATGAATCCTCTATTTTTCGCGCCAAGCAACGAAATATAAGACGAACTACCAAATAAAACAACCCTTTCATCCCGTACGCACCAATGGCGCCAATCCCCCAAATTGTGAGCGAATGACGCCGATGGGAGGTTTACCCCCACCTATCAGGGCAATCCGAAGTAACTGCCGAAAATCACGAAATCAGCGAAATCCACGATTGCGTTCAGATTCAAATCATATTTGTTCTCATATAGCAAATCACCATCTCGTGTGTTAAACACGCTTGCAAACAAGACGAAATCAGCAAAGTTCACAGATCCGTCTGTGTTGAAGTCACCCCGAAGCGTTCTTCCGACGGTCCAGCGTTGAGTTATCTGTTCACCCGAAGCACCCGTTACCACAACTGTCACCACAATATCAGAGGTGCCTTCGAGGGTGGACATTGAAAGCACATTCTCCGAGCTTTCTTGCGGAACACCGTCAACAGTCCAGGCGTAGACTACCGGATCTCGATCCAGATCCGACGTCGTTACAGCGAAGTCAATCTCCTGGCCCACTGCACCAAGAACAACCGCCCTCGGTGGAGTGAAGCTCTCGATCGTAGCGGGTCGGTCAACCTGATCCACCTGGATAACAACAGCCCCTACCGTTTGTCCCTTGCCATCGTCCGCTACAAACACTAGATCGTAGCTTCCCGCCTGATCGAAGTCCGGCGTCCACACAAACACCCCTTCGGAGAATGCGGCCCCATTGGGTAGTGTTTCTGTGCTAACCATCAACACATCACCATCAACATCGGACGCGGAAACCTGGAAGCTCACCATCTCACCTTCCGAGACAGTGTAGTTTACAAGCTCGCCAAATACTGGCGGTGTGTTCACACGTTCCGGCTGTGTAAACACCGCCCAGATTACAGACCTAGTACTTCCCCCAGCAGTACCGGTGATCTCTACTGCACCTCTCTCCGATCCCGTAGCGGTGAGCACGAACGAATTCCCGCCCGACTGGAAGCCCTCCAGTTCCGCAACACCATTCACCGACAGCCCAATATTGCCGCTGGTTCGGGTTACGGACCAGCTAACACCGTCTGTTGCAGCAATTTCCGATGCCACAACTGTTGCCTGGCTTTCTTCCCGAGGCAGAATAACAATCGGTGTCCTGGATCCGTTCACCTGCAGGCCCAGAGGGACCGTCTGGCCATTAGGCGCGGCAGTTAAGGAAATTGAGTAGTCGAAATCGAATCTCGTTCCGCTCAACTCCGTGGAAATGGGAATGAAGACGATCTCTTCGTAGTTCCCAACATTTGGCACGTCCAGGCTCGGCTGTAGGGGCCTCAAGACATCAATTCCGTCGTCCTTTACCAGCACAGTGAGGAATTGCCAAGACAGGTCCTTTTCAAGAGTGAATGTTCCTCTCAGGGCCCCGATTTGACCACTTGTTGCAACCTGCATGTATTCGGAGGCCAAATGGTCAATGACGCCCCAACCGGTGGTTATCACACCCGAAGCCGGTAGAACCGTGGTAAGGTCGGAGGTCGTATAGTGCTCCCCTTCGGGATAGGTGCCGGGCAAAAAACGGGTTCCCGTAAAATAATTCCAGACAACGAAGCCGGGAAGGACTCCCGCGAACCCTCCTCCCGGCATGACCTCATCCATATCATCGATGCTGTATGAAAAGCTGGTTGTTTCGCTCAACTGCTCCCAGGTGTTGCGAATGATATTCGTACCGTAAATCTCAGCAAGAAAGTGCGCATAAACGGAAGCGCCATATTGGTGGGGGTCGGCCAGTGAGGGTTGATAGTCCAGGGATGTGGTTGGTGAATTGAAAAAGGACGGCACATATTGGAAATAGTCATTTACATCTCCGTATGCAACATCCTCCATCCAGGTGGCCGTGAGTTCGTGATACCAGGTCAGATCTACCGCGTAGTACCCGAATTGTAGAGAATGGTAAAACTCGTGGGCCGCAGTCACATGGAGTCCGTCGAGGCCCGAAGTACGGTAGATGGCATCCGTATAGTTGTTGTCGATATGCATGTAGCTTGTGGTGGTCAGATCGCCTAGCGAGACCGGGTAGTTTAGCCCGTAAACCCGCATCTGTGATAGCTCCCTGATGTATACGTCGTACAAGCCATCCGAATCGGGCACCGGTTCTCGATAGCCCATTTCGGTAACCTCCAAATCCCAAATGGACTCGAATGTAGCAGCCACCTCGTCTACATAGTCCGGAATCCCGTTAAGGTCAGTATCTGTGCTTGCCACAGAGTCCCTGCCGGTTGTGTTATAATGAATCTTGAAGTGTCCCCCACGCGAAATCAATGTGCGCTGCATGATTGGTCTGTTGAACAAAAACGCAAACGTTTCCCTCGTAGACTTGCCCAGAACGGACCAGTTTCTGGCTAGGGCAGCTACAACGGGAGTACCACAAACCGCAGTTTGGGGGATATAGGAACTACCTTCAGGGAGTTCGTGCGGCAAGAACAACCCACAGGCCTGGTTATAGAGCTCGGTCTCGAATTTTGGATTCATCCACAACGGCCTGAGCGGCACCTGCGCCTCTGCCCGGATGCCGCTCGAAAATATTAGAAGCAATAGTGTGCAAACCAATACCCCCACACCTGCCATATCCCCTCCTCTGCTAGGCTTTGTTACAGGGCATCATCGGAGAGCGTCACAAAGATGTGACCAGCCACTTCGACCCCTAGAGCCTGTCGTTCACCTCCAGACAACTGTATCTCAATAGGACCGTTAAAGGGCGCTTTCTTTCTTACCTCAATTTCAACTCCCGGTCGTAGACCAAGTGAGGCCATATACCTCAGCATTTCAGGATCCTGGTCATTTACCTGACCGATGACTACAGACTTCCCCTCCGTAACATCCGTCAGTCTCTGATAGTCGAACCTCTCGATATCCCCCTCCTTGGTTGGAATGGGGGCACCGTGAGGGTCAGTGGTGGGAAACCCGAGTACCTCGTCGATCTTGTCCTCGAATTCTTCCGAGATCACGTGTTCTAGCCGATCTGCCTCCGCATCTACCTCATCCCACCTGTAACCAAGTGCTTTGGACAAATAGAGCTCGATCAGCCGGTGGTGACGGAGAATCTCAAGTGCCACCTCCCTGCCTGCTTCCGTGAGTTCTACTCCTCGGTAGGGTGTATGTTGGAGCAAATTCAACTCCGCAAGTTTCTTGACCATATTGGTGGCGGAGGCCGCAGCGACCTCCATTTTTTCTGCGATCAGGGAAGTATTCACGGATTCCACAGGTTCATGGCCGTTTTGCAACTTGTAAATGGATTTAATATAGTCCTGGGCAGCCTGACTCAACATAAGTCTACCTTTCCGCGCTTTAACCCCGACTGCGTTTCCAAAAACAAGGGCCAGATTCAGGCGTTAGGTGAAATAGCATCGTCATCCGGCAGCCAGTCGCCAGACTTGCGCAACAAAGAAACAGATCACAAATCCCATCACAACCGGCAGAAGGGCGGAAATGGTAGTCCACTTACCGCTCTTGGTTTCCTTCCAGATGGTATAGATCGTTGTGGAACAAGGATTGTGTACAAGACTGAAAAGCATCAGGTTAACAGCGGTAAGCAAATTCCATCCGCCCGACAAGAAAATGGCTGCCGTAGCAGATTCCGACTCGAGCTCAAACATGACACCTGCGCCTTCCCCGACACCCGCCATACCACTGCTGAGAACGGTTAGCATCAATATTGTGGGTATGACGATTTCATTGGCGGGAATAGCAACGATGTAGGCCAGCAGGATTACACCATTCAACCCAATCATGAAGGCAAACGGGTTGCTCCAGTCGATGAACTGCTCAGCCAGGCTCGACCCACCGAACTGGACATTGGCTGTCAGCCATATTGCAGCGCCCGCCGGAATCGCAAAAACCACCGCACGCCACAAGACAATCAAGGTACGGTCTATCAATGAAGTATAAATGGTCTGCAGTATCCGGGGTGGCCGATAGGGCGGCAACTCTAGACTGAAGGCCGACGCCTCCCCCTTCAAAATTGAGTGAGAAAGCACCCAAGAGACCACGAACGAAAGAACGATTCCAAGCACAGCCACCCCTACCACCGCAGCTGCTGAAACCAAACCGGCCAGATGAGCGGGCACCATGCCGCCAATGAATATCGAAGCCACCAGGATCTGCGTAGGCCAGCGGCCGTTGCACAATGCGAAATTGTTCGTTATGATAGCGATTAGCCGCTCTCTTGGACTGTCGATCACTCTCGTGGAGACAATTGCAGCTGCGTTACAGCCGAACCCCATGCTCATCGTCAGAGCCTGCTTTCCGTGGGCTCCCGCCCTTCTAAATAGATTATCGAGATTGAAGGCCACTCTTGGAAGATAGCCAAAGTCCTCCAGCAAAGTGAACAGTGGAAAAAATATCGCCATCGGCGGCAACATGACGCTGATCACCCAGGCCATGGACAAATACATTCCGTCCAGGAGGAACCCATCAAGCCACCACGGCAGTCCCATATCAGCTGCCAATCCCTTCAGCACCGGGTGGAAGGTGTCGATCAATAGACTTGCCAGCATAGCCGAAGGTACATTGGCACCCTCGATTGTGAGCCAAAAGACCACAGTGAGCATGAACAGCATAATTGGAAACCCCAGCCATCGGCTGGTAACCAAATTGTCGATACTCCTGTCCCAGTTGAACTTAGGCTGTTCGCCACTCGGTGTGACGGATCGGTTCGCGATTTCAGAAGCGTCTGTATAGATGGCTTCCATCAATGTATCGTGGAAATTTGGGCCAACCTCCCACCGAAGTTTCGCCGCATCGGAGAGCAGCTCATCCGAGGTAACATTCTTCTCATCTTTCATATTTTCACTCCGGAGTTTTGCCTAAGGACTGTTCCATCATTTCTTCACCTTTGTTCAATTCGCCCAATTCACCCGATCGGACCGCTTCCGCTATACGCTGATCCCCTTCCAGAAGACGAAGGGCTACCCAACGGGCATTCGGGAGATTTGGAAATGAGACACTCAATTTTTCTACCAGTCCACCGATGGCACGCTTGAGCGCAGGCGGTTCGCTCTTGATTCGATGCGGTTTGCATACCACTTTCCCAGTTGCGACCTCACCGAGCGCTTGCAGGAGATCGGGTATGCCCTCACCCTGGCGAGCGGCGGTTTTTACTACTGGTACCCCAAGATCCTTGGCCAACCGTCTTTCATCCAGGGTAAACCCGTGACGAGCCGCCTCATCTATAAGATTCAAGCCAACAACAACCCTGTCGGTAATCTCCAGCACCTGCAAAACCAGGTTTAGATTCCGCTCAAGCCTTGTTGCATCCACCACGATCACTGTTACGTCCGGCCGGCCAAACAGGATAAAATCTCTGGCGACTTCTTCGTCCATGCTGGTTGACAGGAGTGAGTATGTTCCCGGCAGATCTATCAGCTTATACCTTGACCCCTGATAGGCAAACCCTCCCTCGGCCCTTACAACCGTCTTGCCCGGCCAATTTCCAGTGTGCTGTCGCAAACCCGTCAGGGCATTGAATACGGTACTTTTCCCTGTGTTTGGATTACCCGCCAATGCAACTACATAGTCCCAATTGGACATATTCAAACCCAGCCTGGTCAGATTCCCCTCGTGGTGTGAGGGACAGGCAGCGCAACCCTCTGTATTAGAACCAACGGTGTTCATTCTACCTCCATTTGTCTTACTATCCGAATGTGGCTGGCCTGTTCTTCCCTAAGTGCAATGCTGCCCCCCCGAATACGATATGCCGTAGGATCACCACTGGGGCTCCTCATTTCTGCTTCTATTATTATCCCGGGTAGCACACCAAGGTCCATTAAACGTCTGCGTTCCAACCCCCTACAGCCCCGGGACAATCGAACCACACGCCCTGACTCTCCAAGGCCAAGGGACGACAGAGATTCGGAATCCTCTTCACTCTCCTGGTCCTTGCCTTCGGGGAGAGGCACAACCGAAATATTTGCAGCCAGTATGGGTGCCAATAGGTGTTCGTTTCCATCGGCCCAGAATGTAACGCGTTGAGGGGAAACTTGGGTTATATCCACCTGCATTCCAAGTTGGAGACCCTCTGCAACCAGTTGAGCATAGACCGCTTCGGGTTCGTCTTCCAGATGGACGATCACTGCCCTATCACCGGCTGCTAGTGCAGATAAGGCTTGGCCGTGCCTTGGTGGCAACTCTCCAGAACTCGTGGGGATCGGGTCTCCATGTGGATCATATACCGGATACCCCATCTGCTGAGCAAGGTTGTCCACATCATCAGCAGAAAGGTCATGCTCTTGGTATTCGGCCTCGCTGTGCCACTCGGACTCAGAGACTCCTGTCTTTTCAGCGAGGTACTGTTCCCAGAGGCGGTGCACACGCAACATTCTGATGGCATAGTCTTTCCCTGACGTGGTTAAGCGAAGTTCTCCATCGCTCGACTCCAACAGTCTCATGGCCTCAGCCCGAGCCACGAGATCCGAAGCACCCCTGCCAGTTAACTCCAGAACGCCGGACAGGCTCGCAACCGTTGCCGTCTGCTTCTTGTATTCCAGATTGTAGATGTGCTTCAGCGCATCCTCAATCAGAACACGACCGGTCATTCTGCGTGATCTTTGCCAACCCCAGAAGTATCCTTTTGTGGGACGGAAGAGTGCAAAGCTGAGCAGGACCAGGAAAAGCCCCCACAGTAAGGCCCACAGTGGTTCAACCATGCCAAGTCTCCCTTTAAGGGACAAGGATCAAAAGGACAAGATCTTTTTTAGCTGCGGCTAAATATAATCCGTTCCTGCATTGGATGTCAAGAGAATAAGATTCTAACATGTCGCAAACCAGTCCCCTTGACATCAAGTTGGAGAGATACTATTATTCAAACGATTCAACATTAGTTCATATCATCAGGAAAGGACCTAGTTATGTCGGATACCCTAGTGTCAGAATCCACTGCTCATTGCGATGGATCACACCTTGTGGACAGGGCGAAAGTCGAACTAATCGAAGAAACCATGCCGTCCGAGCAAACCCTGACTGATCTGTCGGAGACCTTCAAGGTCTTAAGCAACACGAACAGACTCAAGATTATCCGCGCACTCTCGGAGACCGAGCTATGTGTATGCGATCTCGCAATACTGCTTGGGAGTACCGATTCCGCCGTAAGTCATCAACTCCGTATTCTCAGGAACATGCGGCTGGTAAAATATAGAAAACAGGGAAAGCTCGCCTACTACTCACTTGATGACCAGCATGTACAGCAGCTGTTCTCCGCCGGACTCGAACACGCGGAGGAATAGACATTCCTACAAATCCAGACCAATCCCTGAGGACACCCGTGGCGACGAATGAAGTAGGTATCTCCTCCCTCGTTTTGAACATCCCGGATATGGAATGCCCAGGATGCGCTGGAAAGGTGGAATCTGCAATACTTGGCGTATCCGGCGTGAATGAGGTGACCGCAAGCGTGATCGCTCAAAGAGTCACCGTAACGTTCACGCCTCGCCCTTCCAGCTCAGAGGACATCAAAAACGCGGTGCAAAACGCGGGCTATACAGTGGGGCAACCTTCGGATGTCCCCAAAAGCAGATGGACCTCGCCGGAACACATCTTTATGCTCTTTTCGGGTATATGTTTCTTTGCCGCCCTCGCTGTTCTATGGGGTTTGGACGAACCCGAACCCGGGCTGCTCTGGGAATCCCATCTGCAAATCTCTACGGGTCTATTCCTACTCTCAGCTCTATTGGGTGGACTCAACTTCTTCGCCGCTGGATTTAAGTCGTTAAAGTCCTTCTCGCTGGATATGAACTTTCTGATGTCAGCGGCTGTTCTTGGCGCTGCCGGCATTGGCGAATATATGGAGGCGGCAGCAATCGCTTTCCTGTTTTCGGTAGCTGAGATGCTCGAGGCTTATGCTGTTGCTAGAGCGAGAAGGTCACTCAAGGGTCTTATGGACCTCACTCCAGACGTTGCTGTTTTAACCCGGGGCGGAGATGAGGTGATTGTGCCAGTGGAAGAAGTAAAAATAGGTGAAGTCGCCCTTGTTCGACCCGGTGAAAAGATACCCGTTGATGGAACAGTGATACAGGGACACTCAGAAGTTGACCAGTCTCCTATCACAGGTGAATCTCTACCTATAAAAAAATGCCAGGGTAACACTGTCTACGCGGGTACTATGAACCTGGAGGGGTACCTGGAAGTCAGGACATTGAGGGAGCCTTCCCAGAGTACGCTTACCAGAATCATCAAAATGGTAGAAGATGCCGAGGACCGGCGTGCGCCCAGCGAGAGATTCGTTCAGAAGTTTGCAAGGATCTACACACCGGCAGTGACAGCCCTTGCATTGTGCGTAATCCTGTTCCCAACCCTCCTGATGGCCGGGGATTTTGGTATCTGGTGCCTGCGTGGCCTGACATTGCTCGTAATCGCCTGTCCATGTGCGTTGGTCATCTCCACGCCGGTGGCCGTGGTGAGCGGGATCACCAGTGCCGCACGAAATGGGGTACTCATAAAAGGTGGCAATTTTCTTGAAACACTTGCGGATGTCAAAGTCGTCGCCTTCGACAAGACGGGTACCCTGACGAATGGAAAACCTGAACTGACCGATGTACTTCCTCTAAATGGTCAGTCCCGGGATGAAATCCTCAAGGTTGCCGCGGCGTTAGAATCAAGATCCCAGCATCCTATTGCCGGCGCAATCCTGAAAAACTCTCGGGGACTCGATATTCCTGCTGTGGACAACTTTAAGTCCATTACAGGGAAAGGGGTCGAAGCCACGATCGGCTCGAAGCATTATGCTGTGGGCAAAGCCGAGTTATTCGAGAACCCCCCTACGGGACCGGTTTCAGACTTTCAACAACAGGGTAAAACAACTGTTGTCGTGGGCGAGGGCACGGAAGCTCTAGCGGTACTCGCTTTCGCAGACACATCCAGACACGGCGCAGGCCAGGCTATTGAGAAACTTCACCACCTGGGTGTGAATCGAGTAGTTATGCTTACCGGCGACAATCCTATCACTGCAAGGCGGATAGCCGAACAGCTTGGCGTTGATGAATGGCACGCAGACCTGATGCCGGAACAGAAAGTGCAGGCAATCGAGAGACTAAACGGAGAATATGGGCATGTGGCGATGGTTGGTGACGGTGTAAACGACGCCCCTGCAATGGCACTTGCTTCCGTTGGTATTGCAATGGGAGCAGCCGGAACAGATGCCGCCCTGGAAACAGCAGATGTGGCCTTGATGTCCGACGACCTTACAAGGCTACCCTATCTGTTCCGTTTATCTCGAATTTCTCGCCGCGTAATCCGCCAGAATGTATGGTGCTCAATACTGATTAAACTCCTCCTGGCCGTAGGGGTCCTCCCCGGGGTGGTCTCCCTTGTCGCGGCTGTTCTGGCAGGGGATATGGGTACTTCCCTTGGTGTAACGGGAAACGCACTGAGACTGGCGAAAGTAAAGACCGACTAGAAGTACGTCGCAACACTGAACAGTATTCCTGCCCCGAGTCCCTCCACGTTCGATCTGTCTCTGCGCCAATTGTAGAGGTAGTTGAGCTTCATCACGGAATCTTCCGTAGGCCTGAAGTTGAGTCCAAGTGTAAGCCGTTTGAGGTAGTCACCCTTCAGATCGGAATCGAAATCCACAAGGTCGTACCGCACAACACCCTCGAAGTAGGATCCTTCCATATTTGGCAGCGCGTTCTTGAGTAAACCCTGACTCGTCTGCAGGTATACCCCCTGCTGATTACCCGCGTATATTGAACCGCTTAATCCAGGCGGCAGATCAATTTTTGCCCTTGCGTACTCGGCAAGAAATTCAAAGTCATTCCTTCGGTATTCGGCGTCCAGTGCGAGAATGGTCACGTTTCTGGCGTCGTCTATTCTGATGTCCTCCAAGAAGGTTGTATTGTACTGACCTGTGTGCCAGGAAATACCAAACTCGGCGGACGGGATCGGACTTATTCCTATTCTTCCGGCCAGGGAAGGTTTGTTGTTATTATCCTCGATGTTGTGCTTTCCAGATGAAATCCTTGTCCCCTCCTCGCTTTCTTCAATCAATCCGTCCGTCAATCCGTTGACTGCATAGAGCTCATAGGTGATTCGTGTCCGGTCCGATGTATAGAAGGCTCCCAGCACTCCCATACCTGGCTCAGACAGGGCGGTAGGGATAATTTCAGTGCTCACCACTGGTCGGTCGGTCATCTTGTTGGACGGGCTGTCGTGAGCAAGGTTGAATTTCCCAAGAGGAGTAAGGAGCATGCCTGCTCGGAACATCAAAGACGGGTGAATTTCGAAATCCAATACTGCCATCTCCAGCAGGATCTCTTCAGTGCCTTCCTCGAACTCCAATTCCGCTGCCATTCGGAATCGATCGGACACTGCAGAATGAAAAAACAGATTGAACCGCATCGGCACGAAGGTCTTTTCCTCTATGATCCCGTCCTCCTTTTCAAATCTGAAATGTGCCTCCGCGTATCCGCCCAGAGCAGCCCTCCCGGAGGCAAGTTTTAACAGATGTGGCTTGTCATAAGCACCGCCAGACACAAACGGTCTCTGCGCTTCGGATTCCTCGTCTGCCCGGACAATGCCAGGCAGCATCAAAGTGAGGATCAAACAGCCAAATATATGTTTGCTCATTTTATTGTGATCTCCCTGTAGACGCTTTAGAGAACCACCTCTACACCCTTGTCCGACACCTCGGTCTTGAAGGTGCGAAGGGGGCGCTGGGCAGGTCCTCTCACCGCATTGCCATCAAAGTCAAATGTTGAGCCGTGGCAAGGACACTGCAAGACCTTCCCTGAGAGCCGAATACTGCAATTCAGGTGGGTACATACTGCTGAAACTGCACGGTATGACCCACGTCCGACGTTTACAAGAAAGATAGGGTCCTGGCTGGACTTCAACAGCAATCCCTTCCCTTCCAATTTCAAATCGGGATGCTCCTCGAAGTCTATCCTGATACGACCCTCTAGAATCACAACATGTAACGCAGACATTGTCGAACACCGGGTGAGCATAATCCCCCCAGAGACAGCCGATGATACGGTCACGAACCTTCTTCTGCTCCAAGTCTTATTCATATCTTCTCCTAGAGTGAGAGCACAAAGGCCACCAGGGCATCCTGATCCCCGACAGGCAACGCGATGTATCTGTCTCGACTTCGTTGTCCCTCTCCTCCGTGTGCGGAAATGGCCTCACGAATGTCCGAGGTGCGTCCATCGTGAAGGTAATGGGCGGTACCACCCAGATTGTCAGGGGCAAGCCTTATTCCCATCAAAGGAGCGGTTCTCCACTCATACCCATCCGCGGATTCATCTGCCCTATTGTCCGCAAGCCCAGGGCCCATATCGTGCAGCAATAGATCTGAGTACAGGGGGGCGTCTACTTCGTTGAGGGAGGGAATGGGACTGGGTCCCGTCTTGAGGGAAGGAACATGACAAACCGCACAGCCAATCTCAGTAAAGATCATCTCGCCGGATCGCACCTGATCTGTTATTTCTCCCCTGTTCGGCACCGCCAATGTTCGAATGTACATCAGGACATCGAGCACCTCACTTGTCGGAATTTCGGGATCCGGCACACGGTCGGAGAGCGCTAGATCCCCTGCGCTGGGATGGATGGACTCTTCTGCCAAGAAATCACTTGTTACACCCATATCATCGCGGTAAGCGCTTACAACCTGCTGGAGGAGCGAAGAGATATTTGCCTTCAATCCAAACCTGCCAATTGCCAGACCTGGTCCTGAACCAACAAAACCAGGCGGCACAAAATCCGCCGGCTGGACCCAGTTTACACGCCCCGATACCCCATCTCCATTCCTGTCCTCGGGATCTGCCAGGGCGATAATTGTTTCTGCTGGAATGGCTTCCACTAATCCTCTGCCGAACACCGGAGGCGGCATCCGAACCGATACTTCTGCACCAACGGGCACCGTCTCCGGACTGACTCCCGGGATACTCTTGTCTTGCAGCTGGGGACCGCCCAAACTGGGCACAAGGTCGCCATTTATGCTGAACCGGACCAGTGTAGTCTGCGGCGTCCCCCTGCCATCACCTGGATGGCACGTCTCGCAGCTGGGCTGGTTGAATGTAGGACCCAGCCCATCGGAGACCTTGAATATCCTTGCGAATCCTTCATCTCCCCTGGCGAACGCCGACATTATCGAAGCAGGATTTTCCATAGGCTCAGCTGTGGTCTCTCCAGGGGGTGGACCCTGGGTAAGCAGCTTATCACTGCACCGGGAATGCAACAGCACCACCGACAAGAGCAAGACCCCTCTCCAGATCATCGACACATCCTTTATGACCCGTAGAATGAATTCATTCATCTATAACTGCTCCTTTCGCAACTCCTCAATTAAATACATCATTTGTCGAAATTTATTTTTTAGTGTTATCTAAATAAAGTTTTATGCAAAATCAATGTCAAGCGTTTTCATATGCGCTTGACACAGAAAAAGGGTGATGCGCCAATGCCGTATCACCCTATTGGATAGGTTCACATATGTATTAAGTTAGTTCATACTTTTGGTGGCCTCAAGGGGAAACAGAATATCGAATTTTTCCCGATTGCCGGATTCCCACTTCTCGATCTCTTTTCTGAGCAGGTGCTGAATATCTGGATCGACCGCAATAAGATCGGAAACCTTCTTCGGATACCGTCCTCCGCCAGTGTAACAGGAGCCATCCAGTACCAACTCCTGGAGGAAGGGATGCCTTGAAATCAACTCCTGTGGCGAAGGCGAAAGCGGCGAGACACGTGAATGCATGCGGAGCCCGAGGTATGCCAACTGTGCAAAGCCCTGCCGGAACCGAACGTGGGATCCAAATTTTTTCATTCTTATCTTGTGTCCACCGTAAAGTTCATCCAAACGCGTTGCCAGTGCGGCCCATTGGTCCATGAATTCGTTTAGTGGCATCCCGTCGTTACCAGAGAAGGCTTTTTCTCTATCCTTGTTCAATTTCTTGGCCATCTTCAGGGACTTGTTGTCCAGTTTTTTGGTGTTTGCCCAAGTGTAGGACGTCCCCAAGATGGTCAAACAAATCATAAATACAGCAACTCTCCAAATGCTAGTGGAACAAACCACACAACCCTCCTAGCCTTTAGGGTCCGGTTCCCAGAGTACAGGATCCGGTTAGCAAAGTACCGCCGCTTCCCGAGCGGGTCCCAAAAGTTAACCATGCATCTGCTAGGTTAGGAGATTACCGCTTTCCAGATCTATAAGCAAGTTGTTTTTTTAACAGAAACAGGAAGTTCACCCGGGCTGTTGGATGTGTAACAGTTCCGTTTGCTCCGGGGCCTCAGTACATACCTGCTTACCGCACCCCGAGCACCCGTTTCCAGACCGGACGACAAAAGGTGAAGAGATCTTCCAAACAATCCACACGCCACAAGACAAGGCCAAACCGACAGAAATCATGACTTGCCAATCCACCGAACTACCCTCCCCAACCAAGGGCACTAGTCGCCTGGTAGACCGCCAGTGCCCCCACATATGCGAGTATTGTCATGTATGCAAAAGCGAATGTTGCCCAACCCCAAGACTGTGTTTCTCGCTGAATAACCGCCAGCGTTGCTGTGCACTGGGCACAAAGTGCGAAGAACACCATGATGGAAAGCGCTACTGGAAGCGCGAAAACTTTCCGGCCATCTTCCCAGGTGGCATCTCGCATTGCCTGTCTTAGGTCCTCCGAAGACTCGTCCACCTCACCCAGGCTGTAGATGGTACCCAGCGTCGCCACAAGGATTTCTCTGGCCGGGAAGGAGGCAAGAGCCGCCATCCCGATTCGCCAATCCCACCCCAACGGTCTCACGGCAGGTTCAATAAAATGCCCCGCCTGGCCCAGATAGCTCCTGTTCAAAAGTTCTGAGGCCATTTGAGCCTCCATCCTGGTCAACTCATCCTCCATCACGGCAGGCTTTGCCAGACGAACACCGTCCATTTTAGCCTGATAGGCATTGACGACCTCCACCGGTCTTGGGAAATATGCCAAAGCCCACATAACCACTGCAGCTGCCAATATGATTGTACCGGCTCGCTCCAGGAAGGATTTACAACTCACAAACACTCTGAGGAGAACCGTCCGAATATCGGGCAGCTTGTATGAAGGGAATTCGAGAATGAATGGCGCAGCCCCACCACTCAAGATGGTTCGTTTGAGGAGAAATGCCGTTGGTATTGCGACCAATGCCCCAACGGAATACATCGCAAACAAGGTGAGACCCTGAAGACCAAACCAACCTCCCAGCACGGTGCGATCCGGCACAAATGCACCGATGAAAATTGTGTAAACCGGCAATCGCGCCGAGCAACTCATTAGTGGTGCAACCAGAATTGTGGCGAACCGATCTCGTCTGTCTTCTATGGTTCGAGCTGCCATGATACCCGGAATCGCACAAGCAAAACTGGAAAGCAATGGTATGAAAGCCTTTCCAGACAGCCCGCACCGGGTCAACAGTCTGTCCATCAGGAAGGCCGCTCGCGACATGTAGCCGCAGCCTTCAAGAAGCGCAAGGAAGAAGAAGAGAATTGCAATCTGCGGCACGAACACCACCACGCTTCCAACACCGCCGATCAGCCCGTCAACAACGAGACTTCGCAAGGCCCCTGCAGGCATCCCGGACCCAACGCCTCGTCCAATCCACGAGAACAACAAATCGATCGCATTCATCATAGGTCCGGACCAGGCGTAGATAGCCTGGAACACAAATGCCATGATCCCGACAAAGACGAGCGTCCCCAGAACGCGGTGAGTCAGGATTTTGTCGGCCCGATCGGAACGGGTTTCCTGAAGACCTTCCAAGTGAGAAACCGCTTCGGAGGTTATTGAGGTGATCCAGTTGTATCTCACTGAAGATTCCAGTGAGGACAACGACTCCTCGCCAGATACGGATTTCCTGATCTCTTTCAATTTCCGAAGGAAGTCATTTCCTTGAGATTGGACAAGTCGTTCCTCTGCGTATCCCCCTTCGTCGATAACACCCCGGAAAATCTGAGCAGGGGAGACAAATCCATTCTTCTCCTGAGTGGTCGCAAGATCTGAGAGTGAAGCAATTTGGTCTTTCAAGGACACCGGGAATTCAGGCTCCGTATTTCGAATTGGTGGTTCAGTTGAGGCAAGCGCATCGCTCAGAGCTTCCCTGAGGTCTGAGAGACCAGACTTTCGACTTGCACAAATAGGCACAACCTGAACACCCAGCTTACTGGAAAGCACATCGGACTCGATTCTCAATCCTCTNGAATCGGCCACATCAGTCATATTCAGTGCAACAACCACGGGCAATCCCAATTCCAGTNTCTGNGACACNAGATACAGGTTTCTCTGTAGGTTGGTGGCATCTACAATGGCGAGGACCGCAGCAACAGGAGCCTCTCCCTCTTGCCTGCCCAGTAGCACATCGGCCACGATGGTCTCGTCCGGCGACAAAGCGGACAGGCTGTAGGCACCCGGAAGATCCAGCAACCGGACGGTTCGGCCCTTCCCAAGATCGAGTTGACCTGCTTTACGTTCAACGGTGACACCAGGGTAGTTTCCAACCCGCTGAAAAAGACCGGTAAGACCGTTGAATAGTGTGGTCTTACCGGTGTTTGGATTGCCCACAAGGGCAACAGTCATCGTCTCTTCATTTTCTGCACTATCACGCACCGTACTGGCCATCACTCCTGCCCTGGCATACGCCTACTGCCTTATTTTGATTGCGGCTGCATCCTTGCGACGAACGCAGAACCTACCCTGTTCCACCTGCACGACGGTTGGGCATCCGGATCTGAGGAGACGCACACGAACGCCCTGAGCTACCCCGAGCTCACGAAGGCGTGTTATAATCAGAGAANCCCCTTCCACCTCCTNGANCAAGCCCTCTTCGCCCNCTGACATTCCTGCTATAGACCCACAAAGGTCGGATTCAGGACTTTCTTCGACCTTCCGGGACAACCGCATAAGAAAGAGAGTTGATAGACTTTGTCGCATGTTTGCCATCTTTACCCCACCTAAGTTATCTAATCCTCGACCTGGATCTGCATCAGACATTCTACATCACAAATAGGGCACGCCTCCAGATCGTGACAGAGGGAATTTTCCGCCCAGAATGCTTGTAAAAACCGTTTGGCCTCCAACTTATCCGCCAGGAGAAATCTAACGAAGTGAAGCAGTTTCTCACCCGTCTCCTCACTCAGGAGATGTTCGACCTTACAAGCATCCACCTCCGCCTGTCTGGGCTCCACGTGAAGTACATCCTTAAGGAATTTCAAGGCAACAGCCCGCTTGGTCAACACCAGGTCTACAACCCTTTGACCGATATCGGATAAACGCAAGAACTTATTTCCATCCTCGAGTACGAACTCCCGCTCCTTCAAGGCCTTGAGCGTTAACGAAGCGCTTCCCCTGGTAATGTCCAACATTCTGGCTACATCGGACACGCGTGCATACCCTTGCTGGTCGGTAAGATCACGTATAGCGGCCAGGTGATGGGCAACACTGTGTGTAATCTCGTTCTCTTCAAAGGCCTTCCAAACTTCTGAGGTAAACATTGCGATCCTCCAAAGTGACTACATAGCCAACCAGATGTTTTGCTACTAAAACATCTGTTAGAAACATAATCCATTTGTGGCCGGGATGTCAAGGCAATAATCCCCAAAAACGTGAAAAATAAGTGTGTCCAGCTTGACAATCCAACTCCTGTTTTGTATACCTCCACAGTTCAATTTCGAGAAGATTCATCCAACAAAGTGGGGAATTGATGGGAAATACTTACGAATTTGGCCAGATCGCCAGAATACCGATGCAAGGGGACAACGTAGCAATTTCAAGCAGGGTGCTGCAAACTGGCAGCCTGATCCGATATAAAGAAGAGGAATTCTTTTTGTCTTCAACCATTTTGGAAGGGCATCGGTTTGCGGTTTCCCCGATTCCGGCCGGTGCCTCGTTACTTTCGTGGAACCTGCCATTTGGTGTAGCAANACGGAACATCCTTCCCGGTGAGTATATCTGCAACCCACAGATCTTGGAATCCCTTGGTCTCCGGAGTCTCGATTTTGCTTTGCCGTCGGAGCCAAATTTCGAGGACCGAATTGAGCCTTACAGTTTGGATGAAGCCACATTCACCCCTGGTCCCGCGTGTGTGGTTGCTGATGATTCCCGCACATTTCTGGGTTACGCGCGATCACCCGCCAGGGGCGTTGGAACACGCAATACCATTTTGATTTTAGCTACCACCAGTCGAACCTCGAGTTTTGCCGGTCGACTGAGTGAGCAGGCTTCCGCCCTGATAGATTCCTACGAGAACGTCGACGGAGTAGTCTGCGCAGCACACACCGAGGGTGGTGCCAATCACAACCCGAACAACCTGGATCTTTTGCTTCGAACGTTGTCAGGATTTGTCGTCCACCCAAATGTGGGAGCAGTCCTGGCTATTGACTATGGCGACGAACCTTTAACCAACGACATGCTACAGATATATATGAAAACTCACGGCTACCCCATTGCCGAAATCCCCCACGCGTTCTTGTCGTTAAGAGGTGGTTTCCAACAAAATTTGGAGGAAGCTCTTGGGATAATCAAGGGCTGGTGTGGGCAGGTAAATAGGACGAAAAGGTCGCCTCAGCCTATCTCTGCCCTGAAGATCGCGCTACAGTGCGGGGGGTCAGACGCATTCTCCGGGGTGTCCGGGAATCCATTGGTTTCGTGGGTAGCTCGAGAGGTTATTCGGGCTGGAGGAGCAGCCAATTTGGCCGAAACAGATGAACTCATTGGAGCTGAATCCTATATCCTCCAGAATGCAAAAGATCTGCTAACAGCGAAGCGGTTTCTCGAAAAGGTCGAGGCGTATAAAACCTTTGCCTCCTGGCACGGCACCACGGCCGCAGGCAATCCCTCCGGAGGTAACAAATACAGGGGTCTCTACAACATTGTATTGAAATCGATCGGGGCAGCAATGAAACGTCACCCCGATGTGCGATTGGATCACGTGATCGAATACAGCCAACCGATGACCAGCCCGGGCTACTATTTTATGGACAGCCCTGGGAACGACCTAGANAGCATTGCCGGCCAGGTGGCCTCCGGCTGTAACATGATCTTCTTTGTGACCGGGAATGGCTCCATCACCAATTTTCCGTTTGTCCCCACGTTGAAGGTCATTACTACCACGAGCCGGTATGAGCTGCTTTCCAACGAAATGGACGTAAACGCTGGTGCATACCTGGATGGGGTTTCAATGGAAGACCTCGGTGCGGCTATGGTGGATCAATCACTGGACGTTGCATCCGGCACACCCAGCAAGGGGGAATTGGCCGGCCATTCTCAGGTGTCTATCTGGCGAGACTGGAGACAGACAGACACCACAAACCTGTCAGCTATCAACTCCAAATCGGCACCCACCGGGACCCCAATCCCCATTCATGGAGAAATCTCGCTTCCTCGCTCGAAATTCTCAGCATTGATTTCCGGCGAAAGGGCTGCCACCGACCACGTGGGGCTAGTAATGCCCACCAGTCTTTGTTCCGGTCAAGTTGCCGAAATGTGCGCCAAGCACCTTAGCGACAGGAAGATCGGTTTCGATAAGGGGATCTCGGGATATGTGGCCCTGGTCCATACCGAAGGCTGCGGTATGGCCGGCGAGATGGCGGAAAGCATGTACTCAAGAACAATGGTGGGCTACCTCACGCACCCTAGAGTGCGATACGCCCTGTTGTTGGAGCACGGTTGCGAAAAAACGCACAACGACTACCTGAAAAATGAGTTGGATGCTGCGGGCATCTCCACAACCGACTTTGGATGGGCCAGTATTCANATGGACGGTGGGATAGATAACGTCTTGAAGTTGGCGGAGTCTTGGTTCACACAGAAATCTGCTGAATCGCCATCACCCATTGTAGCGGATATGCAACTTAGCAGCCTCTCGGTAGGGTTAGTCGCCACCGGCCCCATATCCGAAAATTGCGCAACATCACTTGCCGGTCTCACAAGGCAGATTGTGGGTGAAGGCGGCACTGTGATCCTGCCCGAAGACTGCGAATTGTTCGGATCCAAACCATTTCGAGCAGGAACAATCGAAGCTGTGCCATCGGCTACAACACTGCTCTATGGCCAGCGTCCTGATCGACCGGGATTCCACATTATGGAGACCCAGACCGATCACTGGGTAGAAATCCTGACCGGTCTTGGCGGCACAGGTGTCGAATTGCTTGTAGCGTATGCGGCGAAACATCCTCTTCAGGGGCACCCGCTTATTCCGATGCTCCAGGTTTCTGGATCGGCCTCCTGCAAATCGTTCCATGGGGATGATCTGGANCTCGAATTTACGGACAATTCAGACGAAGATCTGGCAACTCTACACAGGTTGGTCCTTGACATGGCTTCACGGAAATGCCAGCCAAAAGCCAGAGCCAATGGGAATATTGACTTCCAATTCACGCGGGGTCTTCTGGGGGTGTCCATGTAAAAAAAGTGACCGGCACTCTCAGGCCGGCCACTTCGCCAATCTCGATGGACCCATTGGGTTACTCGGCTTTGTCCACCCAGGTTTGCAGCGCCTCAATGATCTTCTTTCCCTGATCCATGCTGGAGATGTTAAATTTGCTTCTGGGCAGGTAATTCCCATCTCGCTTCTGGTAACGACGGATGGTTACTTTTTGAGGGCCGAATTCGCCCGACTGCCTGTTGAGATCCTGGTACAGAAACATCAAGGTAGCCCAGGCGCCCTTAGATAATACGTACCGATCCAACTCCTTGCATAGCAACACACCGTCTTCTTCATAGTTTACTGATATTTCATCCACCGTCTCCGCCATTGCACTCCTCCTTTATTCCCTGATCTCGACATGCTTGACAACTCCAAATGATAGGGCTTATCGTCCGGCAAAGCAAGCGGGGCATCGTCACCACCGAATTCCAGCATACAACGCATCCTTCGANAGGATTNACTATGAAAAGGAGGAAACCCCATGCGCCTGGGAATAGTCGGCATGCTGCCGGGGGACCTTAGATCCTTCTACCAGAAACATTTCGATGACATTGNCAAGCTCAACTTCACAGGCGCCGGATTCCATTTTCCGGGTAACCTGGTTTATGAAGTGACGGAATCCGAAGTCGAGGTCTGCAAGGATCTGTTCGCTTCCAACAATGTGGATCTCGCACNGTTCTCCATTACTTACAGCGACTGCCTTTTTGATCCCAAAGCGTCGATTCGGGAGAATGCGTCCAAACGGATCTGCCGCGGGGCGGAGATCTGCGCACAACTGGGCGGTTCAACCTACCTTTTACGCCCGGGGAGCCGGAACCCAAGTGGCTCTTGGGCGCCACACCGTGAAAACCACTCTCCAGGTGCAATGGATCTATTGTGCGAGACAATGCGGTCTATCGTGCCCCGCCTGGAAGACTTGGGTGTTATCGCAGTAATGGAGACCCATTGTATCTCGATTCTCAACACACCTGGTGCCTGTCGAGCCCTGATTGAAGATGTCTCAAGCCCCAATTTCAGACTTGTAATGGACCCTGTGAACCACTTCGAAAGTTTGCGGCAAGTCTACNACAGCACCAAATACCTAGACCATATCTTCGATGTAATGGGGGCACTTGGTCCGGTATGTCATATCAAAGACATCACCCCTGAAAACGGTCTGGTTGTCCATCTCAGTGAAACCGTTCCCGGCACAGGAGAGTTGGATCTCCATTCCATGCTTAGACATTTCAACAGCGCTTTTCCCGACGGCTACGGCCTTATTGAGCACCTCGGTTTGGATAAAATCCCAGAGGCAGCATCGAACATAAGGCGTATTGCCGGCGAGGCCAACATTCCGATCACTTAAAGGGAAACGGAAATGGCCAGCCCAGCAGGCCGGCCATTTGGATATGCAGGTTTCAAAACAAATCCTTATTCCAGAACGACCTCGGCCCTGGTTCTGCCTGACTCGAAAATCGCGTTGATGACCTCCACTGCATTTCTCGCACTTGCCAAACCAATCATCGGCTCTCTGTCTTCACGAATCGCCTGGACCATATCTTCGACGATAAGGGTATGTCCGTCGGCCCCCAAAGCGAGTGGATCTGAAGAAATCCCAAGACTTTCGTCCTTCGGCCCGAAAATCCTCATCATCTCCTTCGCTTCCTCCTCTCCCTCTTCATACTGAATATTCCAGGCTAGCAGCTCTGTCGCTGTCTTCAGGATGGAACCCTTCGATCCATAGATCGTAATGCGCTGGTCATACCCGGGGAAACAGCACGTTGTCGTGTAGATGGTTCCTAGAGCGCCATTCTTGAACCGCACAAGTGCGACGGCCTGATCCTCCGATTCAATGTTGTGATTGTAAACGTCGAACATGCCCATCACCGACTTTACGCCGCCACCGAACCACTGCAAAAGATCCACAGTGTGCACTCCCTGGTTCATCAGGGATCCCCCTCCATCAAGGCTCCAGGTGCCCTTCCACTCTCCGTGCGGGCCATCGAAATAACTCTGAGCCCTGTACCAAGGCAGATGACCGTGAAGTCCGATGAGCTTCCCCAGACGTCCGGACTGAATCGTATCATAAATCCTGGCGTTCAGCGGTTCAAGCCGTGACTGGAATATACATCCAATTTTGACACCACGCGCCTTCCCTGCCTTTGCCAGCGCATCGATGCGCTCCGTATTGATGTCTGCAGGTTTCTCTAGAATGATATGCTTGCCCGCGTCGACGACCTTCAGCCCAAACTCCACATGAGTACCTGATGGCGTGGCAATATTGATGACCTCTACTTCATCATCTCTGAGAAGATCCTCAAAACTGGTGTATCCCTTGCAGCTAAACTTGTCCCTCATCTGTGCTAGGCGTTCCTCATCCAGATCGCAAACTGCCGCCAGGCGCGAGCCTTTCCCCTCGTCAATTGATCTACAGTGGTGTTTCCCCATCCCCAGGCCAACTACAGCGAAGCCAACTTCAGCTGCCATGCGATTCCTCCTTGGTTTCGACGGTTCGTGTCTCTTCGGGGTCAATATACTCCTCGCTGTATAGCCGGGCAAGCGCAATGCTCCCGGTAAGCCCGAACATCCCTACAAACCCCTTGACAATTGACAACCGGGAGCATAGATATCATTTACTCGTAGGAATGCTGACATTGTCGATATGGCCAAAAAACCCAAAGGAAATGCCAAATGGCCAAGATTCGAGTAACTGTGTGGAATGAGTACAGACACGAGAAGGAAAAACCGGAGATCGGCAAGGTCTACCCTGAAGGTATACACGGTGCCATTGCCAACCATTTGAGCCAGGTGGAAGCCCTGGAAGTCAGAACCGCAACATTGGACGAACCTGGCCAGGGCCTGCCGGACAAGGTTCTGGATGCCACGGATGTTCTGACCTGGTGGGGCCATGGCGCNCACCAAGAGGTAGAAGATAACCTTGTTGACAGGCTCCAGTCACGCATTCTGGATGGTATGGGTCTAATCTGTTTACACTCTGCCCACTTCTCAAAAATCTTTAAACGAATGATGGGAACCACCTGCAATTTAAAGTGGCGAGAAATGGGGGAAAAGGAACGCATTTGGGTGATCGAACCCGGTCACCCTATTGCGGATGGTGTTGGTGAATATATCGAGATCCCGAAAGCGGAAATGTATGGTGAGAGGTTCGATATCCCAGACCCGGACACACTCGTATTTGTAAGCTGGTTTCCAGGTGGAGAAATATTCAGGAGTGGTTGCTGCTACCACAGAGGACGGGGCAAGATCTTCTATTTTCGACCCGGACACGAGACGTATCCAATTTTTCGTAATCCGGAAGTACTCAAAGTTTTAACAAATGCTGTGAATTGGGCAGCCCCGGTACAGGGACCAGCGCCTACCTTCGGCAATTACAAACCCCTCGAAAATGTCCTGATCGCAGACTGAACTTTGCATCCAAGTGTCCGGGTCCGCTCAAGTGGTTTGTTCCACCTAGATCTAATTCGGGGTGTAGAGGGATTCTACTTTAGAATTGCTGTCTAGCGAGGTTAAGCAACATGTGCGGAAGATTTGTGCTCGCTGTGGATCCGGACACACTCCAGGGNGAATTTCCCAAGTTCATCTTCCCTGAAGACATCCCGATTCGGTATAACATTGCCCCGAGCCTTGACATTACAGCCATCCCAAACGATGGCGAGAACACGGCGAGTTCCTTCCGCTGGGGGCTTATTCCATTTTGGGCAAAAGATCCCAAGGTAGGAAACCGAATGATCAACGCTCGGTCGGAAACTCTAACAGAGAAACCCTCCTTTCGAGAGGCATATAAGAAGCGTAGGTGTGTAATTTTTACCAGCGGATTCTACGAATGGCGCGAGGATCCTACCNAGAAGACCAAAACTCCCATGTTCATCTCTTTGCGCTCGGGCAAACCATTTGTCTTTGCCGGCCTCTGGGAAACCTGGAAACAGCCGGATGGAACACCATTAAACACCTGCACAATTATTACTACGACGCCTAACAAACTGATGAGGGACATCCATAACCGCATGCCAGTCATCCTTTCACGGGACGGTTTGGACACCTGGTTGGATCCGGATATCCGAACCTGCGAAGAGCTGAATGGGCTTCTTGTACCCTACAACGAATCTGAGATGACCGGTCATCCTGTTTCCAGGTTGGTAAACAACCCCAGGAGCGACTCTGCTNCGTGTATAGCGCCAGTGGATCCGGATGTGCCTGAACAGACTTCTATGTTCTAGTCGCCGCTCACACAGAAACCACAGAGAACCCTCATGACAATCGTCGACACGCACTGCCACATTGGGCTTCACAAGTATGAGCCGGTCGAGTCACTCCTTTTCCACATGGACCGATCCGACATTTCAAAGGCAGTCTTCATTCAGTATATGGGCAACACTGACAANACGTATGTCCTGGAATGCCTGGCTGCCCATCCGGGCAAGTTCCGTGGGACGATGATTGTAGCGAACAACGACGACGGCACCAAAATTCGGGAGTGGGCTGACAATGGCCTTGGGGGCATCCGGTTGCCCGCGGATCACCGAGCGGAATGTTCGGACCCTCTGGCACAGTGGCGTACCTCATTTGAACTGGGGCTGGTCGTTAGCGCGCCCTGCAGTCCCTCCGCGTTACTCGGAGACGCCTTCTCGGAAGTTATAGAGACCTTTCCCGATCTCCAGATTGTGATCGAACACCTGGCAGGTGTGGGCAAGCAGGCACAACCGCCCTTCACTGAATTCAAGCAGGTCCTGAAATTATCTGAGCACCCAAACCTTACCATCAAGCTACCCGGATTCGGCGAATTCTGTGAGTTGCCCCATCCCTTCGACAACATCCCCCCTCTAGCGGACATGGCTCTTGAGGCGTTTGGGCCGAAGCGAATGATGTGGGGCAGCGACTACCCACCGGCCAGCTCACGTGAGGGGTATCACAACGCCATTCAGGGTCCCTTGGACTATTTCTCGGGTCTCAGCGAGGATGAACGGGCTTGGATCTTTGGTAAAANAGCACTCCAGATCTGGGGTTTCGATACCATATCCGACACCCGAACCACAAGGACATACAGGTGACCCATCGTAGGAATCGCTGTAAGCACTTCTTGTCTTCAGCCCATGTGATCGCACTATCGTTTTGTGTGATCGCTTGGTTCAGCGGCTATGGCTCTGCTTCAGAAGCTGAATGGAAAGGCATCATTCCGGAAGGCTTCACAGCATTCGAGCTCGAGAACTTGAGCAAGGAGGACTTCNTGAGGGTNTTGCGAAAGTTCGACATGGAAGTTGAGGCCCTCGAGTTCGCCAACAACATCCTCTTTCTCAAATTCCGCGAGCCGGAGGCCAGAAATCGTGCCGTCCGTCTACACCAGCGGCTGGATATACTGCCGCAAAGAATTGGTTTGCACTTCTATCTGATCAGCACATCAACAGAGATNGTGGAGGATNTCCGCGGACAAATTTCTGAAGGAATCCAGGAGAAACTCTTAGAGGCCTTTCAGTTCCAACACTATGCGATTGTGGATCAAACATTCATTACGGCGAATACCAACGACAAGGCCGAATCCTACCTAGCCGGCAGATACAAGGTGACTCTCAAACCTAAGACCGCCAGCGATGGGGCCATAAGGCTTCACGGAATCACTGTCCGGGATATCGATCTCGACTTCGTGCTCCAGAANCGCTCAGATATCGAAACGAATGATCCGGACCCGCTTTCGAAAGGTGCAGATGGCCTCCGAAAGTCGGATACCAGACTAATAAAGACATCGGTTACGGTAAAAAGTGGCGAGACCGTCGTGGCGGGAAGTTGGGATATAGGCAAGGCAACGCTTATAACGGTAATCACCACACGGATTCTGAAATAGAACCAACCAAATAAGACATGAGAAAGCCCGGCAATTNTAAACTTCTGCCGGGCCTTTTTTGTGCGCATCCTAAATCCTATGCGCGGGCGAGATCCAAATAAGCCCTGAATAAGTCCGAATAATAAGCGACGAACATCCAGAGGTCACCGACTCCTTTGTCCCCACTTCGCTCCGCCTCCGCAGACATGAACCCATCGTACCCTTTTTGGTGCAACAGTTTAAACAGCTCCCGGTAGGGATACCCTTGCCCCGCAAGATCGTGCATATGGACGTGATCCAGCCAGGGCCAGACCGTGTCAAGTGCCTTTTCTATTGATCCGTCGACCACGTCGCTGCCGACCGAATTCCAGATCAGCCCAAAATTGTCGTGGTCTACCTGTTCCGCTACTGATTTGCAGGACTGCCAGTCGAACTCGCCGTGTAACTCAAGGGAAGGTTTCACGCCTCTCCGGGAGCCATACTCGGCCAACTCGCTCAGGGCTCCGGCAACCTGCGAGATGGTATCCTCCCTTGTGACTTCCTCTGGGAAATTATTACCAAACACTCTCACCCTGGGGGCACCAAGGTCGGCGGCAAGGTCCATTCGGACTTTCGTCTCTTCGATATGCCTCGCCAGATCGGCAGGGTCTGTATCGTGGTATCGGTTTCCGGTAGCGATGCTCATGATCTCGATGCTTGCGGAGTCACATTCTGCAACTACTTGTTTGCGGGCGTCGGCGTCGATTTCAGCCTCCACTCCGTGACCGTGGTTGGCATCCGTCCGGAATTCAACACCTTCGAAACCGTGATCCTTAAGCGTCTTCAGCAGATCTTCTCTGGAAAGATCTTTCAGAACGCCGTATGTCATCCATGAGGGTTTCATCGTGCTTCTCCTTCCGAGTTAATGGTCACACATTTCTAAGCAACAGGTTCCTTCCCAATACGAGCGAATCCTTCGGCGTAACGGCAATCGCTCATACCGGCCATATGTTGAGCCTCCATCGCACGATATCGGTTCAGAATCTCATAGACCTCCGGCAAAGGGGGCTGTGCAGCCAGTTTCTTTAGCGCCTCAATCTTCCTCGCGAAGACGTCCGTAATATCCACATAGAGGTCCGGGACAAACCCGGAAATCGGCGAAGTGCCCATGGTGGTTTCATAACAGATCAGCCTGGGTCTACCCACCGGTTCATGCGCAGTTTCTATGCCACCGGCATTGCAATAGGAGCAGGCCCAAAGCGCAGCTCGTGTCGTCTCCACATGGTCTGGATGCATCACGTCATTTACCCAATGACTCAGGACCAGTTCCGGCTTTATCTCACGAATTGTATCGAGCATCTGGAGTTGGCGTTCCGGGCTCACCACCAGAGGGCTATCCCCGAAATCATAGCAGTTTATCGTCGCCCCCAGAATTTCTGCTGCCTCCTCCATCTCCTGTTTCCGAATCGCCTTTACTTCGTCAATCGTAGGTTTGGGATCCCGCACCCACAGTGCAGGTGATTCGCACCGTTCACCGTAACTCAGATCGTAGATATCCACGGACCCACCGGCTTCCACAATTTTTATGATGGCTCCGCCAGCTCTCGAACAGAAATCAGCTGCATGGGCACTGAATACCAGCACCTTCATCCCTTCCTCAATCACTTATACCCCCTTTTGGTGACAAATTAGAAACTTCCGTTCGCTACCAGGAGTGTATCGAATGGCCCTGTCCTGCAAACCAGATCCAGTCCACACCCGAGGAAAGCGCAACTGCCAGCGCATAACCCACCAGCAAACCTACGAAGAAAGGCTGCGATTGCCTGTAAAGCGTGACCCCTCCGAGTCTCAATATCAGCGCCTTACAAACCCAGGCAACAAAAAGCGAAAACACCTGCCAGGGGAGTCTGGGCAAAGCAAATCCTATGGGATTGAGCCGCCACCATTGTACCCTGTATCGGAGGACCGTCATTGCAGCCATGGTGAAAAATCCAATCATCAAAAACATCAACCTGTGAGGGTCGATCTGCCAGGGGTTCCCCAATCTGTAGACCACGCGATCGAATATCCTGCGGCTGTAATAGGAAAGCGGATAGGCATTGAAATTGAATGCGCCTTCCCCATACCCCAGCCAGAGCGTGTAGACCACCGAGACGAGATAGGACACCACCAGGGCACCGAATGCCGCGAGCAAGAGCATCCCCCTGCCCCTTTCAAGGTAGTCCGAAAGCCTTGTCACGTGTACTAGCGGCGGCATAACCATTCCTTTGTTGTAGCATACCATATTCTGCGAGAAGGCCAAAACAGTTACGCTTCCGGGTGTCATGTTGGCGGTCCCCATCGTGGCAACCACAAACCCCTCTGCAACCAGGGTACTTGGCGTGTAGAGTAACCCGATCTCCGCGACCATTTTCGCCACACCTAGATAACCGACCATCAATGAAAGAAGCAGCACGGTTGACACACCCATCTGCATTCCGGCTGCGTACAACCACAGAATGATAAACAGGGAACCGAAGACCACCCCAATACTTGATACCCGATAGGATAAGGCCTCACCGTGGTCATAAACGGAATCCCCCTTACCTATGGCATTTTGCAGTACTTCCTTCAGATGGTGTCTGGACGACCACATAGCCCAGAACACAAACGCCAGAAATGCACCTGTGGTTTGAAAGGTGACCATGGGATTGCTCTCAGAGGGTAGCGAGGCACCTCCACCCAAAGGGATCGTATACCCTACCCTGTCCACGATGAGCATTTCAAGATTAGACAGAGTGAAAAAGAACCATACTGAGAACAGTACCCCAATATTTGCGAAATAAGCGAAACCCACTGTAAAGAAATTGATTCGTGTGTGAAACGTGTAGGGAAACCCTCTCGCCAAGGAAAACCATGACCCGAGAATCGGAATTCGCGGGATTAGCGGCTCAAAGTAGTTCATAATGTTCCAGGCAAGTGTGCAGAACGAAATTGCGAAGCCCACCCAGAACAAAGGNGAACGCNTGAAACCCGGCAACCATCCAGGTTCGTCATCTGTTCGTGTAAGTTCCAGAGCAGGACTCAGGATGGGATAGATCAACCGCTCGTTCTGAGCCCACTGTTTCCTGAAAATTGCAGCAACCGATGCACTTACCAAAACAAANGCTGCTCCCAGCAGCCCCCACCAGGCCAGTGGCGAGGCCCACGCCTGCCAGGGTACGGCCATACCATCAGGGAGCCCCTCGTAAAACCACCGCATTGCCCGCAGATCGTCCGGCGCCAACCAAGGCTTCAGGAAAGGGTGGAAACTGCCCCAGGAATTCTCAGGCGTAGCGAAATAATACGGGGCTGACAGGGCCCCCATCAGGTAGCTGGTAAGACCATTCGACGGGATCACGATGCCCACAAGACACATGGTGAGAACCGTGATCAATTCGGCTGAGGAAAGTCCCCGCCTGCCCATTCGAGACCAGAGATTGGAGAGGCACACCACCAGGACCAGCAATGCGAACACGGACACGGGAAAATGATGGCTGACATTCAACCGGGACGAACGAAGAATATACTCCGCGTAGATTACCCAGATATCGAGAATGACTACCAGCACCATCCCCAGAATCACTGCTCTGAAACTTACACCCACGGCTTCGTCAGACGAACGCATCGGTCTGTCTACCGAGGGCTCGGACACCTCTGAAGATGAGTGGCTCATCATTTGTTTCGGTTCTTCTCCCGGTATTCCGGCAAGGACCCGTCATCCTCGGGTTCGTAACCCAACAGTTCTCTGGCATTGGTCAAATCCCACTTCTTTTCGCTGCCTGCAGAGACACCATAGAATATCCCGAATTGCACATCCTCNGTTTCGATGCACCGCCAGATCTGTTGTGCCAAGTCTCTTGGGCTCTGCCACCTCGAATAACCAGGTTCGTAGTATGTGGTGGGCTCGTCTTCGGATTTGTAGTTCGCCACACGCAGACAGATCACCCTCAGCCCGTGACGGTCCGCGTAGAATCTCCCTAGAGCCTCACCGAACACCTTCCCCGCACCATAAATGCCATCGGGGCGTACAGGGCTATCGGAAGCCGCCACCAGCCCTTCTTTCTCATACATTCCCGTTACGTGGTTCGTACTTGCGAATATAACTGTCTTGACCCGGTTGATTCTAGCCGCTTCATAGACGTTGTAGACTCCCGGTACGTCTACTTCGAGTGTTGCGGCGGCAACATCCGCCTGGCTCATTCCAGCCCATCGTCGAATGGCGAGATGAATGATCACATCTACATCCTTTGCCGCCTCAACCATGCCATCGAAGTTGGCGACACTGGACATTACCACCTCATCGTCTGCAGGTACATCATCCGGAACCGTAGAGTGAAACAACAGCCTGAAGTCATATCTTTCTCGCAGACGTGTTCGGATGGTCGTTCCGATCATCCCCGCCGCACCTGTGATCAATACCTTCTTCCTGGACTCCGCCATCTTTCTTTTTACTCCTTACTCAGGTTTGAATTAGCTTCTTGACTGGCAGAAGATAGCATCTCACCAACGCCAAAGCAAAGCCCATAACTGCATGCGCCAATCCATGCCACATTAGAATTTGGCCAGGACACGGGTTTGCCGTATGTTCCATTCACAGGAAACCAAAACTTGGTAACACGGGAATGTATATGTCCGATATCGATATGGGTTGGCTACTGTCGACGATGCGGGAAGCCGGATCTATCGCGCTCTCGCACTTTGGTAAGACAAAGGGCACGCTCAAGTCCGACGCGTCGTGGGTTACGAAGGCGGATCTGGATGTAGAGGCTTTTCTCCGGAAAGAACTGGCGCTCAACAGGCCGGAGGATTCGATACTGGGAGAGGAGGGAGACAACCCGGAACCGGAGTCGGCCATTGTCTGGGCGATCGACCCGGTGGACGGCACCCGCGCCTTCAACCACGGGTTTCCCATATGGGGTGTTTCNGTAGGTGTGTTACAGGATGGAATCCCTACTCTAGGTGCCTTCATCTTGCCAGCCATAGGTGACCTGTATTACACCGATGGCGAAACCGCATACTATAACAGCATCCCCCTCGAACCCCCAGAGCCCGAACTAAACAGCAACGCGGTGTTGCTGGTAAGTGAGGGCGCTTACGACGAGCTCCGAATTTTATCTACGTGCAGGTTGTTCAGCCTGGGATCCGCAGCAGCGCACCTTTGTTATGTGGCGAGGGGCTCCGCCGTCGGCACCTTTGACCGAGCTTCAGTATGGGACTACGCGGCAAGTGCCGCCATCCTCAAGGCTGTTGGAATTTCAATCAGGCATCTATCAGGTTCCGAGTTGGATTTTTGCACCCTTTACTCTGGAACCCCTGTGCAGGAACCCACCCTTGCGTGTTCCCCATGTCATTTCGAAGACCTTCAAAGCAACGCGGAACCGGTTAACCCACCACAAATTTAGGGAGAAGGAAAGCACCCTTCTCCCTTGGCCGGATAGAGTAGAGAATAACTACGGGGTCTGTCGATAAGGTGCTGCAGTTCCCTGTTTGAGTTCTTCCATCAGGCTGTCGTAATCTGCCCGATCCAGTGGCAACTCGACAACCTCTTTCCTGATCCCAGCATACAAGATCGCATTGATCAACTCCAGCGTGCGCCGTGCTGTTAGCCCATCCGTAATTGGCGTTAACCTTTTACCGCTGCGACTATTCGCCGCAGAGATTACAGGGATCTGCACACGGGTTGCAGACGTTCGTTCCGGCGACGGCGACCGCTTCCACGCTCAGAGAGACTGTCACATCATCGCTTAACAATCCAGGCACTTCGTCGGCCCAGTGATTCACACCGAAGTCAGAACGTTTCACCCTGACGGAACCAGAGAAGCCGGCAACCTGAGCTTTGGACATTGGATGGCTACCTACACCCAGTACCTCCACCGGCATCACGACACTCTTTGTGACACCCCTTATGGTAAAGTCGCCTGTCACGAGAAGGATATCTCCGTNCAACTTTACCGAAGTGCTCTTGAAGGATGCTTGAGGATACTTTTCCACATGGAAGAAGTCCGGACTTTTAAGATGACCATCTCGCCCTTCGTTATCTGTGTCGATACTTCCCAAAGTGACCACTGCCTCGACCGATGAGCCATCGGGATTGGCAGCATCATACACGATTCTTCCCGAGAATTCGTTGAACCTGCCATCAACACCTGTAAAAATATGTGTAATACTGAAGCCGACCTTTGANTGCAGTTGGTCGATTTTATATGTATCCGCCTGAACACGGCCTATGGTGAGCAGGATCATCAAAACGCCAAGTCCCAACGCCCGATAGCCAATCGCGATCCTGGTCATACGGTTACCTCCACTGTATGGTTACGAGGAATACCCTTCAATATTCGCTATCTTTACTGACTCGTACTGGCAGCCAACGCAATCCAGGCGCCAACATACCGCGCAGACCCTGCGAAACAGATGTATACAACTTTTTATACAATACAGGAAGCCATTTACAACCAGGCATCAATCGCGTGCCACATTTGACCGATCGCCAGACTCTCATGTAATCCTGGCATCTGATTTCTGGATAGAGTCAGGATGCGAAACCTGCAAGCTGATGGTTGTAAACATCAAACTGTTCATTTTCTGCCTCATCCGGATCCACGAGTTTCAGCCACATGGCTTGATCTTTCTGATCACCACTCAACTTCCTCCTGCTTCCCAAATTCGAAGGGTCCNTACCATGCCACACAACCTCCCCCGACTGAAGAAAGATGAACTCATCTCGATATCTGTCAACAAGTCGAGGCCTTTCTTCCAGATATACAAGCGCCTGCTCACAAGTCGTCTTGCGCCATCGAGCTACGGTCTCAGGAGAATCCGTCTCTTCCGAGTCAAACTCAGCCAGAGGCCCTTCCACATCCGTCTCGAAATCGATCTCGTCCAAATCCACTGTGCCGAAACCACGATTCGCAGCCGCAAGCAGATGGTTCCTGTCTCTACGAAATGGGGGTATCGGCCAATCCGCAGCTGGATCGTGCCCCATCAGGTGGGCACCGCAGGCGTCGGTGGACGTCACCTGATCGCCGGCAATAAGGGCATTGCATATTCGCCCTTCCCCTCCCCACTCCCTTCCCCATTGTCCGGTAAGCGCGTCGATGATGTTCAAACAGGGATTGGTGATCATCCCAAGGTCAGGCAAAAGGTGTGACAACCGAATAAAATGGTGGTAGTACGTCCNAACCCGCCCGTTGGGTGGTGTAATAGGCGGCAAACCGAAGAGGTTCTTCATACAGAGGGTAAGGCCCATAAACAGATGGTTCTTCATCTTTGAGACGGATACCACCTCTGCGCCCTTGAAACAGGAGCTCAAGGTGTACCGATCGAACATCATCCCTCCGTCCTCCACTTCATAGGTGGCGAAAGGGGGCCTGTTGGAATCCACAAAACCTACGCCGAATTCATTCAGCAAGCCTGCGTAATTGAAGTCTTCTCCCATCAGGTGGTCTTTGGCATACGGGTTCGTATCTGTCGCCATGATCTCACACTTTGCCCTCTCCCTGAGAAGTCGCAGGACGGCTCTACAGACCGCATCGTCGACCAGTTCCTGTCTACGCCCCGCGAAGCACAGAATCTTGTCCGGCGGCTTCATCATGTTGAATTTCAGTACGATTCGATCGGCGCGTTCTAGCTTCTCCCAGGAACGTTCCAACGGATCTGTAATGCGACAAAGGGTCCGATATATTTCCTCCTCACCAGCCCTGTGATCGCAATGTGAAGCACAAACTCTGTAAGCTTTCTCTCTCAAGGCTACCCTCCTCAACTTTTGGCTTACGATCTCGATGAAAACGGACTCCTTCGCCACAACAGCGCTGATACAGCAAATATTTTAGGTCTGCTCTCAACCGAAGTCAACTCTGTTGCCATTCCCTGTTCCCAAAAATACCCAATGACTGTCGATCTCGTTGCTGCTCAGAAACTTCTTCCGCTGGAACAGGTCTCCTTCGGAGTAGGTCAGGCCTCTAAGGATCACGTCATCTGCCACTTTCATGTTGTCCTTCGATCNTACCTCGCCAAAGACACAGAAGGGGCCCAGGCCGGACCTGAAACACCACTTTGGCCTGTAGAGCATCCATCTTGACTGTCACCTTGGCGGAGACTTCGCAGAAGGCAAACCCATTGTTCTGCAAATGAAACGTCAAAGCGACCTGGTCCAGGTCGATCCCCCCGCGTGCGACAAGAGGGCCATTCACCACGGTATTCAGCCGATGAATCACCTCGAGACTGTCCTGAGTAAACCCTGGGGGAAATCCAGCGACTTCAACACTGGTGACCCGAACCGGATCTCCCTCGCTGACAAGAAACTGGATGTGTGTCACACCGCGACGGGGACGCCCGAGAACCGTATCGATGCGTGCTTGGTAGTCACCGATTATCCCGGTAATGTGCCTTCAAACGCTCCACGTCAGCCTTGAGCACCCACGTATTGAATGAGTTTCCCTTTACCCAGGGCAACCAGNAAAAAAAGAGCCCTGTCGGGTGAGTAGGATCTCCTCCAGTTCACTCCCGGACACGGCTCAGTTCCCCTGAAACTCAACATCTCTACGACGTACGGCCCCCCTCTGTGTATCAGATCCGCAACCCCATGTCTCCACGTTTTTCAGCCACCAACCCTGTGCAGTTTCAGCAAATTCGTCTCGGCGTGTGCAGTTATCGGCGCGCCAGCCAGAATAGCCATGATATCGCCCAGAAGGAGTTTCCCCTCTACCAGCAAACGGGCCTCCACTTCATCCACCATCCTATCAGTATCTTCAACGAGATCCATCAACCTAGGTTCCACCCCCCAGCATAAACAGAGTTGACGCCAGATATGCTGATTCGGCGTAAAGGCCACAATATCGTTCNTGGGTCGCCTCTTTGAGATCAACCTCGCCGTAGATCCCGACTGTGTGAAGGCCACGATCACTTTTGCCTGAACCACGTCGGCTGCTGTAACCGCAGCAAACCCAATGGCATCGGGAAAAGAGAGCGCCTCCCCTGCCTCACCCCGCCTCTGTTCGGATGGACTGGCGTACATGCTGGCCTCGGCAGTCTCTACGATACGTCCCATCATCTTCACCGTCTCCACAGGGTATTGTCCGACCGCAGTCTCTCCGGAAAGCATCACGGCATCCGTGCCATCGAATATCGCATTGGCCACATCTGAGGCTTCCGCGCGGGTTGGCCTGGGATGTTCAGTCATAGATTCCAACATCTGGGTCGCGGTGATCACGAGCTTGCCAGCCCGATTGGCAGCGGCGATGACTCGTTTCTGGACCACGGGAACCGCTTCGGGAGACAGCTCTACGCCCAGGTCGCCCCTTGCGACCATTACGCCATCGGCTACCTCCAGGATCGCGTCCAACCGGTCCACCGCCTCTGCACGTTCCAGCTTTGCGATCACAGGGATATCCGCGCCAGTATTCTGGATCAAGCGTTTTACTTCGGCCACATCAGTAGGATCGCCTACAAAGGACAGCGCGATGAAATCCATTTCATTTTCGATTCCAAAAGCCAGGTCCTCCCGATCCTTATCGGTTACTGAGGGCGCACTTACAGAAACGCCAGGGAGGTTGATGCCCTTGTGAGCGGACAGCACGCCACCTACCACGACCTGACAGTATACATCGTCGCCATCAACCCTTTTAACAAGCAGCTCAATCTGACCATCATCCATCAGCAGACGATTTCCCCGCTCGACATCCTGAGGCAATCCCTTGTAAGTGGTTGACACCATACCTACGTCGCCCGGTACCTCCCTTGCAGTGATCACGAGCTCGGATCCAATTGCCAACTCTATGGGATTATCCAGGTTACCCACTCGGATTTTCNGTCCCTGCAGGTCCTGCAGAATTGCCACGGGTTGATTTAAGACATCCGAGGCTTCTCGAACGGTCCGGATGGAATCGGCGTGGTCTTCGTAGGTGCCGTGGGAGAAATTCAACCTCAACACATTCGCACCGGAAGCGATCAGTTCTCGGACAACCTCCATAGATCTGCTGGCCGGACCCAATGTTGATACGATTTTTGCTCTGCGCATAGACTATCTCCGAGGCAGGCTGATTGAGATCGTCCCCAAACATACTCTGTGTACATATTCTATACAACTGTTTTTAGACCTCGGCACAGAACATTCTTTCATATTCGATTGCTTAAAAAAGTGGAAACAAGGAACCCCTTCCGAGGCAACCGGAAGGGGTTCTATTGCTTTCAGTTTACAGCCGCTCAGGCTGAGGTCGAAACGTGGGGATCCCTCCGGGACACCATCAACATTTCATCATCAAAATCCACCACAATAGTCGAGCCCTCAACGACCGCCNCTCCAATCAGCGATCTGCCGATCTTCGTCTCCAAGTCCCGCTGAAGGTACCGTTTCAAGGGCCTCGTGCCTTAGACCGGGTCCTATCCCTTTTGGGCAATAAATAAGCGTGCATTCTCCGATATCTGCAANTGGAGGTTTCTGTCTGCCANCCGCCTTCTCAGATTTTNACAAAGTAGTTCAACAATACNGGACAGTTCGTTCTCCATCAATGGTTTAAATATGATTAAGTCGTTCACTCGGTTCAGGAATTCAGGACGGAAGTGGAACTGTAATTCCTCCATGACCACCGACCTGGAAGACTCCATAACCATGCCGTCTCGTGCCACGCCCTCAAGCAAATGAGGAGAGCCACTGTGNGACGACCGTATTCTTGAANTCCACTGTAGGNCCTTGTCCATCCGTGAGTCTACCATCATCCAAAATTTGGAGGAGCGTATTGAAAACCTCCGGATGCGCCTTATCGATCTCGTCGAACAGAATTACACAATACGGTCGCCCTCGTACTGCCTCAGTGAGCTGTCCACCTTCCTCAGAACCCACATATCCCGGCGGTGCACCAAGGAGCCTGGACACTGCGTGCGGTTCCATGTATTTGCTCGTATCAATCCGGACCATATTCTCTTCACTGTCAAAAAGGGCCTCAGCAAGCGTCATGGCCAATTCCGTCTTACCGACTCCGGTAGGTCCCAGAAAAATGAACGAGCCGATCGGCCTTTTAGGATCTTTGATCCCTGATCTTGCCCTGATCACAGCATCCGCGACCAGGCCAACCGCTTCGTCCTGATCCACGACCCTTTTGTGCNTGATCTCGTCCAAACGCAGAAGCTTTTCACGTTTATTTACCTGCAACATTGACAGAAGGCCACATTAGGGTCTCTAGTTGTAAAACCAACCCGAATTGCCTATCTTAGCGNGAATTTCGCACTCACTAACCTACGGACAGGAAACCCATGGAAAACCCCCTTGAAATCTTCTCGGAAAATTTATTCGCAGACAGAACAGTTCTGGTAACAGGAGGTGGAAGGGGAATTGGTAGGCAAATCGCCCTGGCGTTCGCAGGACTGGGTGCGAATACGGTAATTGCCGGCCGAAATGCCGATACCCTTGAACCGACCGCGGAGGAGATTCGGTCAACAGGGATGCAATGTCTCCCACTGATCACCAATATTCGGGAACCTGAAGAAGTGGAAAATTTGTTGAACAAGACGCTCGAGACGTTCGACAGAATCGACTTTTTGGTGAATAACGCAGGAGGTCAGTTTCCTGCACGTCCCAGTNAAATAAGCGATCGGGGCTGGCGCGCTGTAATCGACCTGAATTTGAACGGTACCTGGAACGTATGTAGTCGTGTGGGACCTCACATGGCTAAACTGGGATTTGGCGCCATTGTGAATATCGTACACGTCTACTCCCTTGAACGGGGTGCTCCCCCCTTCGCACACTCCGGGGCGGCCCGAGCCGGCGTGGTAAACCTCACTAAAACTCTCGCCTATTATTATGCCCGACAAAATGTTACAGTGAATGCACTTGCACCGGGTTTCGTCTCTACAGCCGGTCTGCAGGAAAAGGAATTCGACCCTCTCAAGCACAAAGACTACCGAACGAAGGCAATTGAAGATGTGCCTGCCAAAAGACTGGCAGAAGCNAGCGAAGTGGCCGCAATGGTGNTATTTCTCTGCTCACCGGCTGCCAGGTACATCAACGGAACTACCCTGGTGGCAGACGGCGCCTTGTCTCTGTCAAACTGGACACCATGGATGGATCCTGATACGCCCTGAACGTATGCGACCTATTTCAGTCGGTGATCTGAATGATTGAACGTGCATCCTCATATACAGATGTCTGCCGNAACTTTCGATGGAACATCCCTGAATCTTACAATCTGGGAGTAGACATTTGCGATAAGTGGGTAAATAGTACTCGCAGGACCGCGCTGATCTATGAGGATGGGGAGATAAGGGAATACACATTTTCCGATTTAAAGGGATATTCAGATCGACTGGCAAACGGCCTCATGGCTCTGGGCATTTCTCAAGGCGACAGAGTTGGGATTCTCCTTCCACAATGCCCAGAAACTGCCATTGCCCACATCGCCATTTACAAAATAGGGGCCATTGCAATTCCTCTGTTCACGTTGTTTGGAACCGAAGCACTGGAATACAGGCTCTCTGACGCCTCTACCAAAGGGATTATCACTGATCCGGAGAATCTTGGAAAGGTTTTGGAAATCAAGGACGGCCTTCCCGAACTGGAAACTGTAATCACGACAGATAGTGAATCCGGGGAAATACACAACTTCTGGAATATCGTCGGAGGGGCGTCGCCAGATTTCAAGCCGGCGATCACCCACGCAGACGACCCTGCACTGATTATTTACACCTCGGGAACCACCGGCCCGCCAAAGGGAGCGCTCCATGGTCATGGTGTTCTCTTGGGACATCTTCCGGGGGTTGAGTTGCCACACGATTTCTTCCCTCAGCCTGGAGATCGGTTCTGGACACCTGCCGATTGGGCCTGGATAGGAGGTTTGATCGATGTACTCTTCCCCAGCCTTCACCACGGCATACCCGTGGTTGCACACCGCGCACGTAAATTCGATCCCGAAGAGGCGTTTCATTTCCTGGCGAGACATCAGATTCGAAACGTGTTTATGCCGCCCACTGCTCTGAAGCTGATGCGACAGGTTCCAAACCCAGGGAATTTATGCGACTACCAGCTCAGGAGTCTCGGTAGTGGTGGTGAAACCCTTGGTGAAGAGCTTCTGGAATGGGGAAAGGAGACCTTCGGTCTCACAATAAATGAGTTCTATGGCCAGACCGAGGCGAATCTCCTTGTGGCGAATTGCGCTGTGCTTATGGATGCGAAACCAGGTTCGATGGGGAAGGCGGTGCCCGGGCATACGGTTGAGGTGCTCGATGAGGCGGGGAACCTGTGTGGAACCGGTGAGATCGGCGAAATTGCGGTCAAGCGACCGGATCCAGTTATATTTCTCGGATACTGGGGAAACGATGTTGCGACAAAAGACAAATTTCTTGGGGACTGGTGTCTGACAGGGGACGNTGCCAAAAAGGATGAGGACGGGTATTTCTGGTTTGTGGGAAGGAAGGACGATGTAATCATCAGTTCGGGCTACAGAATCGGGCCTGCCGAGATCGAGGACTGTTTGATCAAGCATCCTGATGTGGCGATGGCAGCCGTGGTTGGTGTGCCGGATGAGATCAGGACGGAGATCGTTAAGGCGTTTGTGGTACTGAAAGAAGGCGCCGAACCAAGGAAGAAACTCGAAAGTGAAATTAAGGAATTCGTTAAGACACGGCTGGCAGCACATGAGTATCCGCGGAAGGTGGCGTTTCTTGAGGAGATGCCTATGACAACTACTGGGAAGATTATGCGGAAGGAGTTGAGGGACAGGGGTTAAGGCTGATCAAGATTAGAACCTGGTTCCATTACCACTCCCCCCGTTCGGCGACCCCCTGTCGCCACAGACTTTTCTCTGGGCAAGAAAAATCCGCAAAAGTANCGACCCTCAGACGCCGGGGCCGGCTTGCTGGAACACTGATCTAGAGTGGCAAACTCCGATAATATTGCAAATGAAGTNACCCACCCACTACCTTTGCCAACATTGCCTCCATACCCCAATCTGCGACTTTCAGCCGCCCCATCACGACACCCATCCACCGCAGACGTCACTGTGAGCGGCTCTCGCGCCTTGGGAGGGAAGAGAAGCGATCCAGGAGGTTGTCATGTTTCAAGAATATGATGGGATTTGATTGGATTAAGACCCCAAGCTATCGGTGATCCTCGCACCTCGATGCATTTTTGTGCGTGGCACAAAATCACTCGGTGTCACAGGTGACTACGGCACATAGGTCTGAGAGCTATCGTCTCAGGAGCAAAAAAAGGGAGGTCGAGCATTTGCTCGACCTCCCTTTCAGCTAAATGAAAAATGATTACTGGATTGCGATCGCTTTGGGTTTGGCTACTTCCGATTTCGGGAGTTTCAGGTTCAGGACGCCGTCTTTGTGAGCCGCAGAAATCTTGTTGGCATCGACGTACGTCGGCAGGCGTAGCGATCGTTTGAAGGAGCCGCTGACCCTTTCTGTTCTGTGGTATCGACGTCCTTCTTCCTTTTCAACNCTTGACTTCTCGCCTTCAATGGTAAGGTCATTGTTTTCGACATTCACCTTGATGTCTTTCTTGTCCAGACCTGGGAGATNNACCTCAACAGTGAGTTCGTTTTCTGTTTCGGCGACGCCCATTGGCCAGAGCAAATGGTTGATAAATTCAGTAACCGATATTCCTGAGATAGTCGCAGGTTTTTTTGCTTCTCTTGGCTTCGCTGATTGCGTCATCCTCGCCAGGGATGGGTTCGCCGGGGCAGCTTGTGACCCAGCGGTCGAAACCCATGTCTGAGAGGGTTTCTCGGATGCCAGGAAAATCGACATCTTCGCCCTCGCCAACATCACACCAGACAGGAAGGTAACGTCCGTCCTNGGCTCTCGAGGTAGATGTGTAGTCCTGGAGGTGGACGTAATTGAGCTGGTCCTGGAAGTCACGCAGAGATTCAATTGGATCGTAGCCCCACAACTGAGCGTGAGAGACATCTATGCAGAGCTTCGCCTTCTCCAGCCGTGACATGTAGAACTTCCAGTCATCGATGGAATCCACAAGCGTATTCGTATGGATGTGATAGCTGATTTCTAGACCCAAATCGGCAGCATAGTCTGCCCAGGCGTCCGCACCTTCTGCAGCGGCGGCAAGGTCATCTTGATTTACGTCACGGCCTTCCGGTTTGCTACCCGTCATGAACATGAAGCAGTCGCACCCTAATTCCGCGGCATAGTCCATCCGCCTCCTGTTGCATTCCACATTCGCCCAGTCTCGTACATCCGGCGTTCCGGCAGCCGTGTATACCGACATCGGCATGCCTGTATTTTCACAGATTTTTCTCAACCGAGACACCGGCCCAAGCCAGTCCAGGGGCAGGCGACCTTCCCAACCATCCCAACCNGATTCCTTCAGGGTCTCCAGGGCCGGCTCAAGGTCCGGCTCCTTCCACCGTAATGTACTGTAGCCAAGTTTTCTGTTCATAGTATTCTCCCATCCTCAGGCCAGACAGTCCCTTCAAGACGCACGACGCTTCAATTCTTCCTGGGCTTCCCGGAATAGAGCGATTAGCCGGGAACGCACATCTTCATTTCTGAAGACCCCGATCTTCTCTGCCCAGGCGACACCACCCTCCATATGTGTGAGCAGGTATTCACCATCCGATGCTTCGTAGGCCCTCGCCCCCCCTACATTGATNTANACCGGCGAAGAGTGGGCCATTACGGGACCTGCATCGGTAAGGTGTTCGCCCCAGCAGCGTGCTGCGATCCAGCAGGACTTCTCCGCTTTCAAGTCGAACTTGATTGTCACGACTCTCCTGTCGCCATCGGCTTCCTGCCGTGCGACGCTGCGACCGTTGACGATCAGTTCCACACCGCTGAGCGGCCACACGCTCTCGGCGGTCGCTACGATCTCCACAGTTCCACCATTTCCCTTCAAGTTGATGTCTCCACCCATCTGTGTGCCCTCGGCCCACAAATCGATCATAGCGCCGGTGCTTGCGAAGGTTGTTCCCCTCCTGACGGCCTGGCACCAGTTGTCGTAGGTAAATCCTTCATTATCGGCAAGCTTTGCGTAGGTTCTGGACCCGCCTAGAATGCGACCATTGGACATCTTGTCGGTTCCACCGACGATCGGCAGCTTCTGTCCGGTATTGAGCCAGCGATAATACCCCTTCTCCGCGGAACCGATCTGCTCTCCCTGCCAGACCCAGCACATCTCGGCACCATCGGCATGACCCAGAACGATATTTGCCGCGTTCTCGAAATCCGGAAGCGNCATATGCGGCATAATTACCAGGCCTCCCTGTTTGCGACACGCCTCCGCCCAGTCTGCCATCAGCACCTGTACTTCTCCGCCAACCCAGTCTTCCTGTGGTCCGCCGGTACAGATTGGAGCAACCAGGTCCTTAAGTCCAAGAAGACTGATGTGACCCAACACATGCTGCCTGTTCTCCTGACTCACCCAGATCTTGTGATTCTCGCTGCTGGTAGGTGAAAGCCCACCTGTGAACTCTTCCCAACTTGTAAAGAGCCGTCCCCACTGACTGGCCAGCAGGTTCACAACATTCAGGTCCTCCGCCTCCGCCTCGAGATGACTCGACTGGGCGGACAGGAAATGTACGTGTGTGTCGCCAGAGAAGAACTGCCTGCCCTTCATATCGAAAGCACGTTTTATTTTCAGTGAAAGATCTCTCTGACCAGGTTTGATCTCAACCGATTTTCGGACAGGAACATACTCGAAACCTCGCACCACCTCGACGAAGACCTGTCCTACAGGAAGTTCGATCTGACACTTGCCATCGATATACGCGTAAGGGGTCCCTCGGACTTTACAATCACCACCCATATCCTCGAACCAGGCGATATTCACATCGGCCTGATGTCCGTGAGGGGCGAAATAGGCTCCTTGGGGAGAGCGAAAGTGGATGCGTGTGCCCACCAGGTTGCCCGTGTCCTCATCGGTCACCCTGACATGCACCCACTGCTTACCCGACGGGGAAACCAACGACACCCTTACCCTACCATCGGAAGCGGACTTGCTCTCCAGCACGTCACCCCATCTTACCGAGCCCTTCTTATCTTCTCCAGCATGAATCTCAAGGGTCCCTTCAGGCGACCCGTGGACCTCCAAATATTGCCCCTCCTTGACCGTCTGTCCTCCGCTTCCCCAACCCGTCTTATCAGTAGTCGTAAACGTTTCGTCGGGTACAAACAGGGCGTCCTGCCGGGCAACGACACCTCTTTTCATTCCCACAACAATGGGATCCGCCATATCGCCATCAATCGAAAGCGCGACATCTTCCCTTGGCGGCCAAGCAAAGGGATCCAATTTCTCCTGACACAGCGTAATCGCCCCGAGCAACACAGGCGTGTTCCCTGAAGCGCGCACCTCAATGCTTGCGATCTTCTTTTCGGGCGACGGATTCTCCCAGTCGTATAGCCACCAGCCTGCAAGGTCACTGCTGTTTGACCTCACCCCCACCTGGACGGGGCCGTATGGCATGGATCTGTCGTTGATGGGCACCGACAGAAACTCGCTGCAGGCCCTGCAAAGGAACGGATGGTGTCCCCACGGCACTGCCAAATCGTGAATCTCGAACCGGCGTCGCAACCTGTTCTCCGAAACGGTCCCATCCTCGAAAGCAACCAGGTAACATCCAAGGTCTTCCCCTGTACCCTCGATCGTCGGGCCTCCGTTTACTGAAGCACACAGGTGAGCAAACAACACTCTTTGGGCCCTTTCCCCAACCTCTATCGTGACGGACTCGGACACTGCTCCACCAGTAGATGCCGCGACCTGTACAAAGCAATTTGCAGACGNATCGATCTCCCGGTCTGCCAGCTCAAAGGGAACTCCCCAAAACCGGGAGGACCCACCGGGCAACCGACACAAGCCCGTCTGGTTCAGGTCGTCCTCCAGCGCGGGCCACAAGAAGCCGCCCTCCGTCTTCACGTTCTGTGTGGTTGCATTCCAGTATCCACTGAGATCAAGGGGTTGGAAAGGGTCCGCCATTTCTACCTCCAGAGAATGGGTAAAGCCATCAGATCGTATTCTGCCCACGGCAACTATAGTGTTCCGAGATCAGCCCAGGGTCAAGTGAAAAAGGAGGAGCCATGATTCCTGGTTTAAAAATCGGGATCAGAACTCGTTCGTGATTGACTTATTCGCAGTAAGTCCTATGTTCTATTGCACCTTGTGCAGAACGCTCCAGGACGGTGATTCCCCATCAGGAGCCTTAATGTTCACCACGTTTGTTTCTCTTGCTGTATGGATCATCGGCTGGCTTACGACCTGTGCCTTTTCTCAGTCCATTACCACCGGCATAGAGTATTTGGGTGGCGTTCCCGGATTCAACGACAANATGAAGGGTGAACTCGTAACAGGTGATATCNAAATCTACTTCAACAAGATCACCAGGGGGGATACGACACGACAATTCAGCATCAGGAACCACCACACCATCTACGTGGCGGTCGGCGAGGACGTCAAGTCTCGCCTGTTGTATGCGAAGCAAGCCGGAATTATGGCCAGCAAGCTTCTGGGTATCCCCCGGCCTGATCTTCAAAATCATACCCGGCGGATCCCCAAAGGAAATTATNAGCGTCGAGTAAATAGATCGGGAGAATAAAGAGGCGGGAATTGCCGTATTCAGAGTCAAGAAGAGAGACGCAACCGGCATCAAACGACACATCGATCTAAAGGCCAATCTCGACGAAGATTGGTATCGGAAATGGAATGCTAAAGAGGAGAAGCCCCGCCGTGACCAGGAGACGAAAACAAATCATGGCACGCTCACGGTGGAGGCCCTGACGAAAGCAGGCAAAGCACGTATCGTTTATATCTAGCCTGGCACCTACAGGATTCCGTTATTCGATGTCTATATAGACCTAATGCCAGCGAACGAGGAATGGGCGAGATATCAGATATTTGTGCGAAAAATTCAAACGAAGGCGAAAAAATTCACTAAAACCGCAACTCCGATATACCAGAAAAAAATCCTGCGCGGGATTCAGTACAAAGAGAAGCAATTCCTGGTGGAATAAAGGCTTCAGCACTTTGGCTACCCCAGGCTATTGGCCCTCATCTTTGTCCTCTCCATTCCCCTACCGCTGGTTCTAAACCTACAAATTGGTGCAAATGGACCAGACTATTTGCGTTATATCCACCATTTGGTTGATATGCACACCACCTACTGAAACCGTCACAATTCAATAATTCATTGTTTTTATTTAATTAAAGCGCCAAGACGCACGCTTACTCCCACGGCACGAATTCTGCAATGCTTGTGTACCTTAATTGGCGTGCTGTCGATAAAATTACAAGTAGTTGGGAACCAGACTGCCGATTTGTTCGGGAATGGTCTAGACCATTTGAATTGGAATCGGAGACCTAGGAATGATCACCTACTCGCTCATTTTCCTGATCGCACTTGGTTGTATCTACGCCCTGGTACGATTCACCCAGGAAAGGGCCCGCAAAGCAGAATGGCTCCGGCTGGAGGCCCGACTGGGGGAGGCGCAACGCCTTGAGACGCTTGGGCAGCCTCACCAGCTTCATCGCTCACGCCTTCACAATATTGTGTCCATTGTGTTTGGGTACAGCGAAATGGCCTGGGATAACACGCTGGAAGATAGCCGGACCCGGTAAAACATCGAAGAAGCTCTGAAGGCCGGCTATCACGCCAAGGACCTTCTGCAGCAGCTCCTCGCTGTGAGCAGGGGCAGCGAAGTTGAACGCAAACCCGTACGAATCGTCCCACTCATAACAGACTCGTTGCACCTGGTTCGAGCGTCCGTTCCAAGCACTGTGAAGATCGAAAAGAAGCTGGACCCCGAAACGGGTTCTGTTTCCGCGGATCTATCCGAAATCCACCAACTCCTGCTGAATCTGTGCCTGAATGCCGGCTATGCAATGTAAGACATCGGTGGAATGTTGCGGGTTACATTGAGCCACGTTGATCTCGCCTACACCTTTACCCAATACCACGATCTTCTGCACGGTCCACATGTAAAGCTGGAAAAAAGTGATACTGGATGCGTCAGATGGACAGGCTGAACTGGATAAGTACAAGTAATTCCCTGCAGACCTGGTGATCCCCGACATCCTGATGCCGGGGAGGGACGGGCTCGATATCATACAGACAATCAGGAAGGAGAATCCTGCGGTCAAGATCATCGCCGTCTCTGGTGGTGGAGATACCGGCAGGATAGACTATTTGCCTCAAGCGGAGGACTTTGGGGCAGACAAAACGATGAGGAAACCGTTTCAGTAAGAGGAATTGTTGGAGGCTATTGAAGAGCTGTAGTAGAATCAGAAGGGAATTTTCTGTGGACCGCCGGCCTGCTCGCCGGTTTTTTTTGGTCAAGACAGACCAAAATCTTTAAGAACCCTCTGTAGAACCGGCTCAATCTTTTCCCGCAAGGACTCATTTGCATACCCCACCCAGGCAACGGGACTCGTGGTATCGAGTGGCGCGTTGAGCCTGTTTCCTGACGTGTCCGTGATTATCACACCCATCTCCCGGGCAATCAACTCCGTACATACGTCATAGGGATGGCAGCAGATACCCATGCTGCGTCCCCGTGAACGAATCACTTGCTCCAGGTTGGGTCGCAGATCCGCATTGAACCGGTCGTGTCCCGTCATCAACTCGTAAAACTGGCCACCGCTGCAGATGTACTGATCCTCAAAAAGTCGCGCCTTCCCGGGTTCCACAGGGCCGATAAGCGCCTCGACCAAAGCCTCTTCCACCTGGCCCAGGACATCCTTTGCGCCAGGAAAGAATCTCGACAACATCGCGAAACCGTGCTCAATGGAATCCGCCTGTGACGGCCTTGGCACGATCTTCGTAGAACTCCCATCAAAACGGTTATATCCTTCCGCCTCGGACCCCTTCCCTTTCACCGCCCACAACACATCCGCCCTGAATTGCTTGCTGGTTGGGATCTCAGTTTGAACGGCAACTGTGATATCGGAAAGTGACGTGTACCGCCCCTTGTTGGGTGCTACACCGGTAAGCACCCAGGCCGAACGCTTATCGTACATCAGTCCACGGGTTCCGTCAATCGGGTCCACAATAACCCGGTATACCGCCTTCTCGGGATCCGACCCTCGAGGAAAAACTCTTCCACTTTCCTCTAAACCCTCGCCGATCAGAATAAAGGATGTGTGTCCACCCATCTCGCGCTCAAACAGCTCCTGGAGTGCGCTCTCACTCACCCGGTCTACAGCGTAGATTGTATCGGCAGGGGTCTCGGCCGTAACCTCAGACAGAGACTCCAGATCCTGTTCCTCTATGTGCGCTATAACAAGGTCTCGAATCTCGGCCTGTATACGCCGAATCCGTTCCACCAACTCCAATTCTGACAGTTCAACCATCCCAATTCCTAAGGGTCAATACCGCTTGACTGCATTTGCATATCTTCGTAACATCAAAACCGCTTCTGCCGAACCCTCCAGGGACCCATTATGCCCTACCTGAAGATACTCATAACATCGTTTATTTTCCTGTCGAATTCGGACACCGATGCAACTGCGGCGGATATGAACCGAATCGGCGAACACGCTGTTGTCGCCCAGAGAATGCAGGCGGACAATGTCACATCCATAGGCGGTAACGTGACGGTCGAAGGCATTGTCTTGATGGACGCGGTTGCAATCGGTGGCGATGTCATTGTCGGTCGAACGGAAAAAATCCATCGGAACGCAGTCTCAATCGGCGGAGAATCATTGCGAATCCGGAGGCCATTATCCACGGTCAACATGTTACGTTCGATCACATTCCACGTATATCTACCCTAGCGAACCTCAACATGGTCAAGGATGCAGCCTCACGCATTCGTGACGGCCTCAGCGCCGACCTTCGCCTCTTCAGAAAAATCTACTGGCTGAACACGTTACGCATCCTCCTTGCACCAGGATCGCGTGGGAATCCAACACCCTCTGTGCACTCAGTGGACTGACAATCCTCAAATTTGTCGGGGCATTACCCTTCCTTTGGCTCTTGCTAATTTCTGTGCCAGGATTGATGGGTGTTGGCGCCGTCTATCTTTGAAAGTTTGGCTCGGATGGATCAGAAAGTGGTGTTCATCCCTTACAAAGGCAATCGTCATGATCATTGACAGCCACGTACATCTCAAGCACGGGAATGTAGACCGTACCGAATATGCCGCTGAAACCATTGTCGAGTCAATGGACGGCGCAGGTGTAGACAAATCGATCGTGTTCGCAATTTGTACGACTGCATGGAACGCTATCGAGTTGGCGACCGCTGCTCACACCCAGTTTCCGGACCGACTGATACCCTATGCCTACGCCCTCCCCAGCAGCGAACGGACCATCCTGGATGACCTGGAAGAGGCCGTCGTCAACCGTGGCTTCAAGGGAATTAAAATTCATGGGGGTGAATGCACGCTTGGAGAGTACGTTTCAGATCCGGTGCTCAAACTAGCCGGGAGACTCGGCGTACCTTGCCTGATAGACTTCAGCGGGCGCCACAAAGACCTGGACCGTATAGCCAACTCATTCCCTGAAACCCAGATCATAGTGGCCCACCTCGGGCAGTATCTCACCTCAAACCAACCGTTGATTGACCAATTCATCGGTACGGCTGAAGCTTGCCCAAATGTATACCTGGACATCAGCGGCGTAGTCCTCCTCTGGAAAATTCGTGAAGCGGTTGAACGTGTAGGGGCATTGCGCGTCATCTGGGGAACGGACGGCCCTTATCCAACCCCTGATCTGAAGACTTACATCACCACGNACATCGCCAAAGTGAGAGCATCAGGTATCAGCGAAGCCGACCAACAGGCCGTACTTTGCGACACCATTTCCAACCTGCTCAACCTTTGATGCTGCACGCACACAGGATGCCGGGAACCATTGAATGGGTAGCGCGTTTTACGATACTGGGCACGCACTTTGGAATTCGAGCCCAGGTTCATTACTCTGGAAGATCTGAATTCATCACAGGCGTCCCCGAAGGGCACGGGCGCAAGCCATAGTCGATGTTGACAGGAATCATACAATTGAACTGTTGTGGAGGGATCTGATTTCCTGTTCTTCCAAAGAAAGTTCTTCGATTAATATCTCGTTGGTGTGTTCACCCAGACGCGGTGGCGGCAGCCGCATTTCCACCGGTGTTTGCGAGAGATTCAGGGGTGAGCCGGCCATCGGCACTGTTTCACCGCTTGGACGGTCCAGGCTCTGGAACATTCCACGTTCTAGAACCTGGGGATCCGAGAACACCTGATCGATGGAATTGACCGGTCCCGCCGGCACATCTGCGCTCCTGCACAGGTCGACCCAATATTCAACAGAATTCCCCTGGAACAACTTGTCCAGAATTGGAATGAGGACTTTCCTGTTCGCCACACGCTCGGGGTTGGTTCCAAACCGTTCATCCACCGCCAGGTCTTCCCTTTCCACTGCCCCGCAGAACCTCTTCCACTGACCGTCATTCCCAACCGCAAGTATCAGGTGACCATCGAGGGCTTCGAATGCCTGGTATGGCACAATGCTCGCCACTGCGTTTCCCCACCTTCCAGGGACATCGGCCGAACAGAGAAAATTGCTCCCCACGTTCGCCAACATTGCGACAACAGAGTCCAGCAACGCAAGATCCAGATGCTGACCCACACCCGTTTTCTCCCGAGCGAAAAGCGCAGCGAGAATTGCATTGGACGCGAACATCGCTGTCGCAACATCCACAAAGGCAATGCCCACCTTCATAGGCGATCCGTCTTCATCACCTGTAACCGACATGTATCCCCCCCGCCCCTGAATAATAAAATCGTATCCGGGGAGATCTCGATCCGGCCCGGTGTGTCCGAACCCGCTGATTGAACAGTAGATCAAGCCTGGATTCAGTTTGCTCAGCTCCTCGTATCCCAGCCCAAGGTCATTGAGGCCCCCGACACGAAAATTCTCGACCAGTACATCGCTCCGAACGGCCAACTCACGCGCGATCTCGATACCTCGTTCATCCTTGAGGTTGAGCGTCAGGCTCTTTTTGTTGCGGTTGCAGCACAGGTAGTAGGCAGACTCGCCATCCAGGAAAGGAGGCCCCCACTGCCGGGTCTCATCCCCACATCCCGGTCTTTCGACCTTTATGACATCGGCTCCTAGGTCACCCAGCATCATTGTACAGTATGGTCCGGCAAGATGTCGGGATAGGTCCAGGACACGAATTCCATCAAGTGCGGCCATTTTTGATCCAGGAGAGTTGACTTGAATCACGAAAGAACGACGGGACGAGAAGAATGACTTCAAAATCCGCGATTGGGACGATTGATTGCCAGAAAGCCTGCACGTTGGGTAACATAAGTGGCAGGCGGGCGTCCCACCGCGCCGCCCCTAACGAGGCGGGTGAAACATCAGGGATTTAACCACCATCACGATCCAAACGGGACAGGGCGAAGGAACGCATCGAGCAAGCGGTGTGTCGCTAGTCGTACTGCCTGAAGCGGACCGGCAGCCGGCCCAACAATTCTTCTGCCTGGTGCCTTGCAGTGTTCACGAACTCTATGGGAGGATTCTGAAGCGGATGGTCTTCTTCCGGGTCTGGCCTCCAGATCAAACACGATCACCTCTGGATCCGAATCAGCCTCCCCTTCTCGTGTGTTCGCCGAGGTCGATACGAGAGAAAGGGCCTGATCGTTCTCCTGCCCGCGAATGAATCTCCAGGAAACGAACCCTCTGGTGAAGTTCATTGTAGCCTTGAACCTGTGGTAGACATCCGACACAAGCCCCGTTGCGAAACCCGCCTCGTGGAATCGCTCCGCAAGGGTATCCATCTCGTGAGAAATGGGATCCCAGCCTTGTTCATTGGGCTGCAATCCTTTGTTCNGGGTCTCGAATCTCCAGAGAAAGGACCGTTTGCCGGTGAATACACATCGGGAAACCGGAATGGTCGGCAAATCCTCCGCAAAGCACCTATTGAAGACGACGCTTTCGACGTAAGCCTGACTAGGTGCGGCGTCTGTACTTCACTAAGTTTCATGCCTTCTCACACTATGTCAGCACGAAATGTATCAACGCAAATCACCAGCACATTCATCTAGATCGCCCCTCCTGTGGAGATCTGTAAACACGATACCAAAGTAAGCTCAGTCCCGAAATGTGTCAACGGGATTTGCAATCGGAGCGACCTTTTCTGCAAAACTATACATTGTCTAAAGCGATCCGGAAAACTTCCTTTTTCTTGACAAAAAACCCAAAAGGGCTATCTTTTTAAATGTGCAAGGGTTGAGGCGCAGGTTATCATCAGTATCCTGCAGAGGATGGCGGATCCGGATCTGCAGAAGAAAGGGAGAACCTGCCGAAGCCTGATGTCCCCCGCCGGGACAAAGGCTGGGCCAGAAGATAATATCTTCTGGACTGTCACAGGACCCGGTCCTGTGGAGCGCTCTCTTGTGGTTCGTCCATTCTGCGAATTCGACTGCAGTCGGCGATGCCATTCCCTGGCGTTGTCGGCTTTTTTTGTTTGTANGGAGAGAGGCAGCCGCGACCACAGATTCCAAGGCAGACAGAGCGTAATTAACAAGCATAAGGCAACTGCTGAAAACACAGCCAAGCGTGCAACCGTCAAAACAAACAATCAGGGCGATTCAAGTTATGGAGGAACCAATGGGCCGGATTACGACCCGGAGTAGAAAGTTGTGAAAGTGCGGGCAAAAATGAAGGGGAGTTTTGCGAAAGCAGCAGAGAGAATATATGCCCTGTGGAAGTCGCAGGCAGGATCCTGTTCCTACCGGGGATAGGTGATCAGAATGAAGTTCTAGATTTGAAATCAAGGGAGATGGGAGATGAGTAAATTGAAAGTTGGTGTGCTGGGCGCGACAGGGATGGTGGGGCAGAGATTTGTATCTCTGCTGGACGGGCATCCGTGGTTCGAGGTGGTCTCGGTGGCGGCAAGTCCTAGATCAGCGGGGAAGACATACGGAGAAGCGGTTGAGGGACGTTGGACTCAGGCAGACAGTATTCCTGATAGTGTGGCGGAGTTAGTCGTAAAAAACGTGAACGAGATAAGCGAAATCTCCGACGAAGTCGACTTCGTATTCTCGGCGCTCGATATGGAGAAGGACGAGATCAGAGATCTGGAAGACGCATTCGCCAGTGCGGAAACACCAGTCGCATCCAACAACAGCGCGCACAGGTGGACGCCGGATGTGCCGATGATCATACCTGAAATCAATCCAGGGCACGCAGAAGTGATCCCCGCTCAACGCAAGCGGCTGGGAACCCGGGCAGGTTTTGTTGCAGTTAAACCGAACTGCTCGATTCAGCCCTACGTGCCCGCATTCCACGCTCTGGAAGAATTCGGCCCAAAGAGTGCATCGGTCTGTACTTATCAGGCGATCTCCGGCGCCGGTAAGACTTTCGAAACCTGGCCCGAGATGGTAGATAACGTCATCCCCTACATAGGCGGCGAGGAAGAAAAAAGTGTAGAAGAGCCGCTTAAAATCTGGGGCGAAATCGTTAAAGGAGAAATCGTAAAGGCCCAACGTCCAAATATTTCCGCACAGTGCATTCGGGTCCCTGTCAGCGACGGACATATGGCCGCCACCTCGGTCTCTTTCGACAGGAAACCTACCAGAGATGAGATCCTGGAGCGTTGGAACGCTTTCCATGGCGCGCCGGAAGCTGCAGACCTCCCCTCTTCGCCGAAACCGTTTCTGACCTACTACTCGGATGACGACCGTCCGCAAACAAAGGTGGACAGGGATGAGGGAGACGGAATGGGTGTCACCATCGGAAGGCTTCGAGAGGACAATGTGTTCGACTACAAATTCATTGCCCTCAGCCACAACACCGTACGGGGTGCTGCAGGTGGCGCGATATTGATGGCCGAACTGCTTCAGAACCAGGGGTATCTCCAGGCGAAATAGTGGGAAGGTGTCGGAGGTAAGGAGAATCGTGATGAACAAGCTCTCAGCGGACCAACTGTCGTTCTTCGATCGGGAAGGTTATCTGATGGTTCCCGATGTCTTCTGCTTCGAGGACCTTGTTCCTCTTCGGGAAGAAATCGAAGCCATCATTGATATCGAGGCGCAACGCCTGCACGTGTCCGGCAAGCTGAACGACACCCACGCCGGTGCCTCCTTCGAACACAGGATCGGTTTGATCTACAACGAGAAACCGGAGGCCGCCGCCAAGATCATTCAAGCGATTACCGGACGCGCAGGAGGCGGTCATAGTGGCGAAGGTCTGTTCAGCCTGATTACGCACCCCGGACTGCTCACCGTAATCGAGTCCATACTGGGACCCGAAATCGTTGGGTCTTCCGTCTACAGAATCCGTCCCAAGGTGCCAGGGATGCCCAGTGGGGTCGTCCCCTGGCACCAGGACTCGGGATATTTCCACAAACACTGCGACCACGAGATGATTCTTACCTGCTGGTTCCCGCTTGTAGACGCCACCGAGGAAAACGGGTGTCTGCAGGTGTTCCCAAGGACGCATCAGGCGGAGATTTTTCGACATCACACAGGTGGTCCCGGCGGGTATCTCGTGATCACCGAGGACGATATGCCCGAGGGGGAGGCAGTCACAGTTCCTGTTCCTCTTGGGGGCATCCTGCTGATGACGAATCGCACCCCTCACTGCTCCACCGAGAACCTTACAGATGTTGTGCGTTGGAGTGTGGACCTGCGATACCAATCTGCAGACATCCCAAATAACGTGGGAGAACTCCCCGAGCAATTCGATCCGGATAAATCGCCGTACGAAATCGCCTGCTATCCCCCGGAGGCCGACTTTGTGGTCAGAAACCCAAAGGATCCCTCGAGTGAAGTGAAAAACTGGGAGGCATTCAACGAGATTCGTCAGGCTTACGAAGCTATTCGGCCACTGGGGCCCTCTCGATGGGAGGCAGTTGGTTCGTAGCCAAACAACAAGAACGCCCTCTGGTAAAAGGGGGAAATTATAGAAAAGGCCCTCAGCGGGAGATCGCTGAGGGCCTTTTCCGGGGGGAGATGCAGTTACGTGGGGGGAGAGAGTTAGATATCGAGTGCTCTATTGATCATATCTTTGGACGCGTTCATTGCGGTCACATTGGCCTCGTAAGCTCTTGAGGCTGCAATCATATCCACCATTTCAGTCACAACATTGATGTCCGGAAATACGACATAACCATCTTCACGGGCATCGGGGTGCGCAGGATCATAAACCAGACGGGGCTCCACGGGCTCTTCGCGAATTTCAGCTGTATCGACCCCTGATCCGAGCAATTCATTCACACTGAGATCCGGGCCGACCTGGAGATGGTCCCCGTGCGTGCCGCGAAGCCGATTGCTCTCAGATCTCATAATGCTGGTAAAGTTGGCCTTGTTCGGC
>PAQK01000040.1 GCA_002709665.1 Gemmatimonadota bacterium
AGATCTGTGTCCTGTTTTCAAGATTTCACCCCTTGTCCACCCACGTGATCTGGATGAGATCCTGGAGGGACGGGGGTATGAAAAAGAAGCGACAACATCCGTGCAATCTCTTAACTTGAATATCTTTGAGATCTCGTCCACTCCTCAGACCGGGGTTGCGGAAAACGCCTGTGCGACCTGGCTGGAAGACTATGCGAAATTGCAGATGATGGACGACCAGGAAAAGAGATGCTTCGCCCTGATTCTGGGTCAAACCGCAGCCATGATCTTTTATCTATCCCTTCAGGAAAACGGCAAGATGGTAGCCGCAGGTCTGTCCATCCTGGAGGGAGATCACGTGGGACTATACGGATTGATTACGGATTCTGACCACCGTGGAAAAGGGATCGACAAAGAGATGGTTGTGAATGTCCTGTGCCACGCACGGAAGTTCGGCGCAAATCTGGCTTATCTTCAGGTCCTTCTGAAGAACGATTCGGCGTTGCGACTTTACTCCAGGCTTGGTTTCCGTGAATGCTACCACTACTGGTATCGAACCATACAGAACTGATAGCCCGCGTTACAAAAAGCGTGAGCGATTTCGATTCAGCTTGATCAAGCGAAGCAGATTAGGGGACTATATGGCCGAATTCAATGGTTTGGGGATGCATCTGGGGAATCTGGCGAGGCTGTCAACTGCGAAGACACGGTCCATCAGCCCGGAGAATTTTACAGGCGAAAAGGGCAAAGGGGGCATGGCCACCGAGGGTACGGGCGCAGAACGAGCAATGGACCTGGGACAGGGCTGGAAGATCTCGCCATCGGTTCGTATTCAGCCGGGCGAGACGTTTGAAATTGCAGACATAGAAGGACCCGGGGCGATCCAGCAGATCTGGCTGACGCCTACCGGACATTGGCGTTACAGCATCCTTCGGATGTACTGGGACGACTCGGAACTACCCGCAGTGGAATGCCCCGTAGGAGACTTTTTCGCCTGCGGCTGGGGTAGGTATGCCCAGGTGTCCTCTCTTCCCGTTTGTGTGAACCCTGGGAGCGCGTTCAACTGCTACTGGGAAATGCCATTTCGTCGCCGGTGCAGGATTACGATGACGAATATCGCAGACGAGGCCATGACCCTTTATTATCAGGTCAACTATACACTGACGGATGTTCCAGATGATTGTGCCTTATTCCATGCCCAGTTCAGGCGTACGAACCCCCTGCCCTATAAGGAGGTCTACACGATTCTGGACGGTGTTGAAGGACAAGGACAGTATGTGGGGACCTACATGGCGTGGGGGGTGAACAATACGGGTTGGTGGGGCGAGGGCGAGATCAAGTTCTTCCTAGATGGTGATGGGGAGTATCCGACGATTTGCGGCACCGGCACGGAGGACTATTTCTGTGGGGCGTACAATTTCGATGTGGGCAAGGAAAATGGGGGATACCGGGAATTCACCACGCCCCACGCCGGGCTTCCCCAGGTGATAAGACCCGATGGCCTGTACGTGTCTCAGACCCGGTTCGGATTATACCGATGGCATATTATGGATCCGGTTCGTTTCGGGCAGGACTTGAAGGTGACCATACAGGCACTGGGCTGGCGAAGCGGCCGGCGCTACCTTCCTCTTCAGGACGATATCGCTTCGGTAGCGTACTGGTATCAGACGCTGCCGACTGCCCCATTCCCCAAGTTGCCTGACAGAGACTCGCTCGAGGTGATTTGAATTGAGCCTGCCAGTGACCCGAATCTTGACGGCGGTTGTACTTTCTTGTAAGTTCTCCAAATTTTTGACAAGACCCTGAAACCAGAGGACTACCGGTTTGGAAAAGATCATAGAGAAGGCCGCCACCCTCGTGGAGGCATTTCCTTACATACGGTCGTTCCGTGACAAGGTCGTAGTCGTCAAGTACGGCGGCAGTACCCAGCCGGAGGAAGGCGGATCGGATACCGTACTTGCGGACCTTGTATTCATGGAAACAGTTGGGATGCGACCTGTGGTGGTTCACGGCGGGGGAAAAGAGATCAGCCGTCGTCTGGAAGAGGCGGGTGTAGCGTCCAAATGGGGGAATGGTCTGCGTGTCACCGATGAGGAAGCCATGGCAGTCGTAGAAGATACGTTGTTCGGCGTTGTGAACAGGCGTATTGCTGAGGGCATTGAGGCGCTTGACGGTAGCGCTCGAGGGATGTCTGCCAAGGATGCGGGCATCCTGTACGTCAACCAGCATTTTGCGCTGATAGAGGAAGGTGGAAAGACCGAAAAGTTGGACATCGGTTTCGTGGGTGATGTGGAGCGAGTGGATCCGGATCCCATCCGTATGGCCTGTGAGGAAGAGACCATTCCGGTCATAACGCCGGTTGGGTTGGGGCCGGACGGCAAGAGCTACAATGTCAACGCAGATACCGCCGCAGGTGAGATCGCCAGGGCGCTCCAGGCTGAAAAGCTTGTATTCCTAACAGACGTGAATGGCATTATTAGAGACGGCAGTGATCCCGAGTCGTTGATTTCAACACTCCACATCAACGATGTCGACGCACTTGTCGATACGGGTACGATAAGTGGCGGTATGATTCCAAAGCTCCAGGCCTGCGTTCGATCGGTGAAGGGCGGAGTGCACAAGACACATATCATAGACGGCAGGGTTTCGCACGCGCTGCTGCTCGAGATTTTTACACGCGAGGGTATTGGAACAGAAATCGTACAATAGACCGGTCTGGTCAGGAAACGGAAGACACTTGCCGGCTACAATCGGAGGATATATGGACACACAGGAAATCATCGACCAGGAACAACAGTACATACTTCAGACCTATGTCAGACCAGATTTCGTTCTGGAGAAGGGCGAAGGCGTTACCCTTACAGATACGGAAGGGAAGCCGTATCTGGATTTTGTCAGCGGCTTGTCCGTGAATGCGTTGGGATATGGAGACAAGACCGTCCTTGATGCAATGGCGGCTCAGGCAGGAAAGCTGATTCACGTGTCCAATCTATATCACACAGTTCCTGCACCCCAACTGGCCAAGTTATTGTGCAAGAATTCGTTCGCGGATCGTGTCTTCTTCTGCAACAGTGGTACCGAATCCTGGGAGGCAGCCCTCAAATTCGCACGGAAATGGGGGTATAAGAATTTCCAGGATAGCCCGAAGAACAAACTGATTGCTCTGAACAACTCCTTCCACGGGAGGACGTTCGGGTCCATCTCGTCTACTGGTCAGCCAAAGTACCACCAGGGGTTCGGCCCGATGCTGCCTGGAATATCCTTTGCGGACCTGAACGACCTGGAGTCGGTCGAAAAGCTTGTGGATGCACAGACGGTTGCGGTAATGGTTGAGCCGCTACAGGCCGAGGGCGGGATTCACCTTTGCGACCCATCCTACCTCAAAGGATTAAGACAACTTTGCGACGAAATGAAGATGCTGCTTGTTTTCGATGAGATCCAATGTGGTCTGGGTCGAACCGGTACCCTGTTTTGCTACGAACATTACGGCGTTGTGCCGGACATCATGACGCTGGCCAAGCCACTTGCCGGCGGCCTACCTATAGGGGCAACACTGATGACTCAGGATGTGGCCGATGCCGTGGAGCCCGGCGATCATGCTGCGACATTCGGGGCGCATCCCGTCTCGTGCGCAGTTGGTATCGAGGTCTTCAAACGGTTGTCGGATCCCTCATTCCTGGCTGAGGTCAAGGCGGCGGGAGATCACCTCCACGCCAGGTTGAATAGCCTGAAGGATAACTCCGCCGGTAAGATTGTTGAGGTGAGAGGTCAGGGTCTGATCGCTGGGGCTTTGATGAACAAAATTGCATCGGGCGATCTTGTCAGCGCCTTTCGAGATAGAGGTATTCTGGTTTGCGTCGCCGGACCGGAAGTGGTCCGGTTCCTGCCGCCTCTCGTGGTCGGTAAGGGTGATATTGATCGGGTGATGGATGTGTTTGAAGAGATTCTTGCGACCCTTTGAGTATAAACTGGAACGCACGGATGATTCTGCGTTCCCTGGTGCGAGGAGTTTAGTAGATGACAGTCAGTGATCTTCAAGAAAAGCGGGTCGCCCTGGCGGCATCGGGCGGGCTGGACAGCTGCACAGTTACGCGATGGTTATGTGACCAGGGTGTGGAGGTGGTAAGTGTAACGGCGGATATTGGGCAACCGGACGAGCTGGATATTGAAGACATCCGTACCCGAATGCTGGCTTGTGGTGCCGTTGAGGCCCTGATGATCGATCTAAAGACCGACCTGGCCGAAGACGCACTGGTTATGCTTGCCGCCAATGCAACATACGAAGGAGGATACTGGAACACCACAGGTCTCGCGCGGCACGTTACAACCCGGGGTATCCTCAAGGTGATGGCCGAGAATGGTCTCGAGGTACTTGTTCACGGTGCCACCGGGCGGGGAAACGACCAGGTCAGATTTCAAATTGTGGCGAACATGCTGGGACCCAGGTTTCAAGTATACGCACCCTGGCGTGACGACGCCTTCCTGGAGAATTTCGGTGGACGGCGTGAGATGATCGCCTACTGCCAGGCCAGGGAGTTGCCAATTACCGCTACCCAGGACAAACCCTATTCTACCGATGCGAACCTGCTCGGGTTAACGCACGAAGCCGGGAAGCTGGAATACCTGGATGTGGCGGCAGATTTCATCGACCCCGGTATGGGTGTCTTTCCAAAGGATGCCCCCGATCAGCCGGAGCAATTCCTGTTAGAGCTGGTGAGCGGAAGGCCGGTCCGGATCAATGGTGATCCTGTGGATCCCGTGGAGGCAATCCTGAAGGCCAACGAGGTGGGCGGGCGACATGGCGTGGGTATTGGTATCCATACGGTCGAGAACCGTTTCGTTGGGATCAAGTCACGAGGTGTCTACGAGAGTCCGGGCATGAGTCTTCTGGGTGACTGCTACGAACTCCTGCTGCAACAGGTTTTGGACAGGAGGGCTCGCAGATTCTACGATAGTCTTTCCCCGGTTTTGTCCGAACAGATCTACCAGGGCTATTACTATGACCTGGCCTCTCAGATGGTTCGCAGTGCCCTGAAGCCCGTGCTGGACGTCCTGACGGGCTCTATCAGCGTTTCTGTGTACAGGGGAAATGTGACTTTCCAGTCTTCAGTTGGCGTGACCCATACACTTTATTCCTCGGAGGTGTCTTCCATGGAGGCGGTTGGGGACTACGACCACAGGGATTCGGAGGGATTGTTGAATGTGCTTGGCGTGGGCGCCAAATCACTCCATGTCTCCGGTCAGATGGAGAAGGAGCTACTGGAAGGCATATGACGATGGACCCATCTGTATCACACAAGCAGGATGTACGATATGAATGAATCCGACGCAAAGCTCTGGGCAGGGAGATTTTCGAAGCCCACCGAGGCCACCATGGAACGGTTCAACGCATCCATCGGCTTCGACCGACGGTTGTATGCCGTGGACATCAAAGGCAGCCGTGCCCAGGCAAAGGCACTCAATCGTATCGATGTCATTTCCGATGAGGAACTGGGGCAAGTCCTCAACGGACTGGATCAAGTCGAGGAGGAAATCTCCGCAGGACAGCTATCCCTAACGGACGATCTCGAAGACATTCACATGGCCGTGGAGAAACGGCTCATAGAAATCGTTGGCGAGGTCGGTGGAAAGATCCACACCGGAAGGAGTCGAAACGACCAGGTGGTGCTGGACGAACGACTTTATTTGAGAGAGGTGCTGGCAGGAACTCTGGTTCGGATGGACCGACTCCAGGCCACACTGCTGTCCTTCTCCGATCGGCACCTGGATGTGGTGATGCCCGGCTACACCCACGTGCAGCAGGCACAGCCTGTACGCTTGTCGCACTATACGATGGCCCTGTTCTGGATGTTAGAGCGGGATCGAGGTCGGTTTGAAGATTGCTTTTCCCGATCGGATCGGATGCCCCTCGGGTCGGGGTCATTCGCGGGGTCGGCGTACGCGGTAGACCGGGAATTCCTAGCACAAGAATTGGGATTCTCCGCTCCTACAGAAAACAGTATCGACGCGGTGAGCGACAGGGATTACCTTCTGGAGTTTCTCTCGGCATCCGCCATTCTGATGGGACATCTCAGCAGGTTCTGTGAGGATTTGATCGTCTGGTCGAGCTCAGAGTTCGGATTCGTGGCGCTGGATGAGGCTTACAGCACCGGCTCGAGCATGATGCCCCAGAAGAAGAACCCGGATTCCCTGGAACTGGTGAGAGGAAAAACTGGCAGGGTTTATGGAAACCTAATGTCCCTTCTAACAGTCATGAAAGGTGTCCCACTTACGTACTCAAAGGACATGCAGGAAGACAAAGAGGCTTTTTTCGACACGATAGACACGGTTTGGATCAGTCTGGAAGTGTTCACGGGTGCCTGGGCGTCTATGAAGGTGGATCCACAAAAAATGCAGGCCTCTCTCGATGGCATGGTATTGGCCACCGATCTGGCAGACTACCTTGCCCGAAAGGGCTTGCCCTTCAGGACCTGTCACCAGGTGGTCGGGCGCCTGGTGAAATTTGCTGTAGAGAACGGGAAATCGTTGGAGCAATTGGATCTAGCGACCCTGAGAGGCGAATCAGATGTTTTCGAAGAAGATGTGGCAGAGGTGCTGGTAGCGGAAAACAGTACCGCGAGGAGAAACATCTCGGGTGGGACTGGCCGTGAGGCTGTGATGGGCCAGACGGCAAAGGGTTGGCGTTTGTTGGCCGAGCGTATCAAAGAGACGGAATTATGAGTTCGTTCAGCGAGCGCGATGTAAGGCGCCAATACGAAATGCTCCAGCACGATCCTGAACTCGGACTGACCGAGTTGAAGGCAATGGACGCTGGGCAGATCATTGGAATCGGGTTATTCGACAACGAAGACGACTTTATCTCCGAGTGCTTTCGCTACAACGAGCTGGGAGAGCTGCATGCGAGCGTGAATCCCCGGTCATTATCTATCCTGGATGACTACGCGGGGTTAAAAAACCGGATGCGGACATTGTTCACGGACGTGATTTCGGAAAAGGACATCGAGTATGTTACCGGGCTGGTGTTGCCGGACTCGAGGGGGCTATCGGAGGCTGCGAGAGCATTTCTACCGGATGTGTCCCACCTTGCCGATTCCGAGCTGTTTCTCCCAATGGACGAGCCCATTTCGATCGAGAATGACGACAGAGATGGCATGTCCAAAGCGATTGCTCGATGGGTGTACGAGGACATCCACAAGACCCTGGATCTGGCCCAGTTTATCCGGGTCATGGGTACGGCTATTTCTGGGGGCGGTTGGTTTGGCAAGCGGACAAAATTCAAGAAATTCCGTCCGTACATCCTGGAAGGGATTTCTGCACAGATTACCGGCGATTAGGCAAGGGGAACTTTAGAGCATCACGAGCGTAGAAGAGCCAAGGTAAGGGGAACATTTGCTCAAGGAGAATGATGAGTTTCATGCCGGGCGGGTCCAGTCGACCCGCCTCTCTATTTTATTTGTTTCCGGCACGATCCGTGACCGGGAACTTGACGATCTCATTTTTCCACCTTAAATTCCAGTTCTCGCTGGACAGTCATCATCTCTGAGGGGGTAGCAACATGCTTCATAAATCCATGGCCATAGTCCTGGCCGCCTGCATGTTCTGGACCAGCGTGGTCGGTACAGGGGAGTTATGGGCAGCCGAAACCAAGAAGCAGGATGAAGCAACCACGGAGGAATCTGAAAAGGATGAAGAACGGCCCAGGGGACACCGTACCATAGAGGGCATGGATGACGGTGACGGCTGGCGCATTGTGGATGTCAGGAACGTAAAGGGAAAGCTGGTGGTGATCAGCCCGAGGGTTGGCAGGGAGATCGATCTTGAGGAGAGCAACCGAGACGCACTGTTTCAGGGGCGAACGGTATTCAACGAGAGAATCAGGATGCGGCTATTCGATATGGCCGTTCCGGGTCTGCAATCGGCTGTATTTCTGAAGCGAGGGAAGGATCGGTACATGATTCGGGTCAGCTACCGGTCTGGGAAAGATATCTCGAGCAGGTCGATTCCTCTGGATGATGAGAATGAACTCAGAAGGATACGGGAGTATATTGAGAACTTCGATGCGATAAGCAAGAAGAAGTACACGCTGGGATCGGAATCGAAAATTGAAAAGGGTGCGGACTATCCGAAATTCACGGATGAAGAAGTCGCCTTCGAAGAGCGGCGTCCACGGTTCCGCCTGGCCTGGCGACTTCCAGGCGGGGTTGTCCTGAAAGGCGGCGAAAAGGTCCAGGGGGAATTGGTGCCGGCCTTTGAAGACGGCAAAATTCTGGTCCAGACCGATATCGACACACGCCGTGTCCCGGTTGAGGATATTGACCGGGTGTTCATAAAGGGCGCCAAGAGCTCGGCTGCCGTAGGAGCTGCTGTCCAGGGGGGTATAGGTGGGATGGCCACGGGTGCGCTGGTGGGTGCCCTGGCCGCCTGGCAGTCTGGTGGGAATGCGAAGGAGACAGCAATTTTTGCTGGACTCCTCTTTGGGGCGATCGGATTCGTCAGCGGGTTGTTCCGTGGCGCCAGTCGTGGCCGGGGTAACAGGGAATTCGTGCTGGGTCCGGTTGAGCGGGGCAAGGGAGGAGACTCGGAGGAGGGCGGCAGAGGACGAAGGAGAAGGTAATGGAAGCATCAGTATATTTGACGATATGCATCTTGATGTGGGGGATGGCCATATTTACGATGAAACTTGCCGGCCAGGGTCTGGATCCAATGACCCTGGCCGTGTTCAATGCTGCAGGGCAGCTGATCCTCGGGGTAATCCTCTTCTCTCGTGCAAGCATCGGGTTCAGCAAGCACCACATGATGGGCATTGCCGTTGGTGTATTGTTCGTGTTGGGCAATATGGCCTTCTACAAGCTGTCCCAAACCGCACAGGTCAGCACGCTGGCGCCCCTTACCGCGTTACACATTGCCGTACCAATTCTTCTGGGGATTGTTCTGCTGGGAGAACCCGTTACCGTTCGCAAGGGCATTGGCGTTCTGTTCGCGTTACTCGCAATTTATTTTCTGTCAAGTTCCGACAGTTAAGCTCAGATCAGGTGATCGGGAGAGATCAGATGTGTATTCTGGAATTCGAAGGTTTGATCCCGGATGTGCACGAGTCTGCATTTCTGGCGGCAGGTTCTGTTCTGATCGGTGACGTAAGGGTGGAAAAGAGGTCCAGCATATGGTTCAACGCCGTGTTGCGGGCCGACAATGAACCGATTCGCATAGGGGAGGGATCGAATATACAGGATGGGGCTGTGTTGCACACGGACCCGGGATACCCCTGTACAGTAGGCAAGGAGGTGACGGTAGGACACAATGCTATACTGCACGGATGCACGGTAGATGAGGGGGCTACCATCGGGATGGGGGCGACTGTGCTGAATAATGCGCAGATTGGCGAGGAAGCCCTGATTGCAGCAAACGCCCTGGTGCTGGAGGGAACGGTTATACCCCCGAGGACACTCGCTGCCGGTATCCCGGCCAAGGTCAGGAGAGACCTTACGGAAGAGGAAGTAAAGACTTTCCGAAAAAACACCAAGGGGTATGTGGAGCGAAGCGGGAGATATCTGTCCGGCAACGACAAGCCGGGACGGACCGAAGGGTAGTGGACTTGGCTGCGAGGCTACGCGTGGGACTCGTCGGCGCGGGATGGTTTGCAACACGAAGACACCTGCCGAATCTTCAGTCACATTCCCAGGTCGATCTTGTGGCAATCTGCCGCAGGGATCAGGAGAAACTGGGACTGATTGCGGATCACTTCAATATCCCGGGCAGGTATCGGGATTTTGATGATATGCTGCATTCGGAGCGTCTCGATGCCGTGGTGATTGCCACTCCCCATTCACTCCATTACCCCCAGGCAAAGGTCGCCCTGGACAGGGGCTTGCATGTACTTCTCGAGAAACCCATGACGCTCAGGGCAAGAGAGGCCGAAGCCCTGGTAGAGAAAGCCGCTGAGGGGAACCATGTACTGAGTGTAGCCCTCAATCCCCCCTACTGGCCTCACACTCGGTATGCAAGAGATCTGATTGGAGAAGGCACAATTGGCCAAGTCGAAGGGATTTCCATTCAGTGGATCGGCAATTCTGAGGGGGTGTTCGGCCTGGCGCCCCTGCCTGACGAAATGCCCGGTCTGGTGAAACCTTCCCTCTACAGAGGAGACCATGCTCTAAGCGGTGGGGGACACCTGATGGACACCGGTTCTCACCTCATCTCGGAGTTTCTATGGCTGAGCAGAATGCGGCCGGTTAAGGTTGCAGCCCAGATGGACGACACCAAACTTGATATGCGAATTGGGCTGCAAGTGTGTCTGTCAGGTGATGTGCATGCCGGCATCAATTGTGTGGGCAATAGCTCCTTCGATGGGAGACGAATCAGGAACGTCTACTACGGGACCAAGGGCACACTCACAATCGAGGGCTTGCCGTTCTCAGTTACAATTGATCTGCAGGGCCGGGGATCGATCCAAAAATTGGAGAACGAAATGGATGAAGCGCCTGGACCGGTAGAGGACTTTGTCCTGGCCATAAATGAAGGGCGCGAGCCTGCCTCAACTGGCAGACACGGCGCAGACGTGGTGCGGGTCCTAGAAGCCGCCTACCGGTCCGCGGAGAGTGTGTGGAAATAAACGGTCTGTAGTTTGTCTCGTTCTCAGGGGTAAGGTCAAATGTCTAAGAGGGGAGACCAGGAAATCCGATTGAGACTTGAGAAGGGAGTCAGAGAATTCAATGACGAAGATTTCTTCACCTGCCACGACACCCTCGAGGACGTCTGGATGGATGTTCGAGGCCAGGAACGACTCTTCTTCCAGGGCCTGATCCAGGTTTCGGTTGGATATTACCATCTCACCTGCGAGAATTTCCCGGGAGCAGAGCACCTGCTGAAGCGGGGCATAGAGAAGTTGAAGGGCTTTCTGCCGGTCCATCGGGGGTTCGATGTCAGCGGTCTCGTGTCCCGTTCCTCAATAACCCTGTCAGAGGTCGTTGATATACGAAATGGGCGTCTTCCCGGGCTTGTGAGCCTGGATCTCCCCAAAATCGCAGTAGTCGCGGTACGCTGATGTCCAAACCCAAAGGACCTAAATTGCAGGTCATCCCGGTCTGTTGACAGGCCAAATGTGCTGTCCTATATTGACGAAAATCTGTATAGCTTATAGGAATTCTTGCGTTAAAAGCTGCGGCTGAAATCGGTACTCCCCAAATTTGCAGAGGATGCGTCGCAGGCGAGTCAGTGCTGTTAGGCAATCTTTGAGGGCAATCGAATATGAATGCCGCAGGTGTCGAGATCCAGGTCTGTGAAGATGCCATGACAGACGCCGATCTTAATATGCTTTTCGATGCTTGCGTGCAAGGTGCCGAGGGCCTGGATGCGCCTGGAGCAGATGCGGTATCCAGGTGGCGTGTTTCTGGAAATGGGCCTGAAAGCCCATTGGTGCTGGCGGTGGCGGATGACACACCAGTGGGGATAGGCGCTTCAGGAATGGCAAATGGGGATGGGTTGGCGACGTTAAGATTCCTGGGCGTACCGATCGAAGAGCGCGGCAAGGGCGTGGGAACGCTCCTGGAGTCTCATCTTTCTGATCTGGCCAGAGGACGGGGGTACCGGAAAATGCGAACCGGGTTCTCCCTTGACAGCAGGAATGAGACGGCCGCACGATTCTTGGACAAACAGGGTTGGATCAGGAATACCGATGCCGGATTGCGGATGTGGCGAAATCTCAACGACCTACCCGAGGTCGAGGTGCCCAGTGGTTATAGTCTGAGATCCTTCGAGTCTGGGGACGAAGGTGGTTTTGTGGAGGTTAAGAATGCGGCCTTCTCCGGCGAGCACGCAGGGGGACGAGACTGGACCGTTGCGGATTTCGAGAAAGAGTATCTGCGCTCCCCTTTTTTCAGGGCAGAACGCATATTTTTTGCCGTGTGCGACGGAGAGCTGGTGGGTACTACAACGGCCTGGACTGCTGAGTTTGAGGGCAGAGAGGTAGGGTTGATCCATTGGGTAGCTGTCGTGCCGGAACATCGAGGGAAGGGACTCGGATGGTTGCTCAATGTGCAGGCACTCCACAAGCTGAAGGAGATGGGTTATGAGGAGTGTGTTTTGAGCACCAACGAGTCATTATCCTCGGCGGTGCGCCTCTACGGACGTCTGGGTTTCCAGGTAGTCACCAAGAGATCAACGTACACTAAATTACTTCTTTAAGAGGTCGGTCGATGAACGGGTCCGAAGGGAGATATGCAGGGCGGATGATGGGGTCCAATGTCTTGATGATGCTCTTCTTGATGACTGGATGCGGCTCCTCAACCCCGGAAGACGTCCAGGCGCCCGGGTCAAGCCCGATGGTATCCATATCGGTACCCGATATCAATTTCTACCTGGCCGACGTAAGGAGAACTTACGTCACCGTAAATTTGATGACCACCGAATTCGGTACTATCACAAATGGTTGGTCATTGGGTTTCGTCTCGGATTACTGGACGCATCAATTTCTCAATAACATTCGACAGAGATTGGAGATCCTGGAGGTGCAGGTCGAAGGCATTCGGCCCGTCGATTCGGAGTTGGGTAAGATACATATTGAATATGAGAATGCTCTGGTGAACTTCGAGCAGGCATTCGTTGCGTTCGAATCACAAATCGACTTTCCTACAGATGCAGGACTGGAACAGGTCAATCTACTCCTGCTGGCTGGAAACCAGGATCTGGTTAGATTTCAGCAAAGGCTGAGCAACCTGACGGGACGACAGGTACAATTCTAGCAGCTAGGGCAATCAGGGATGAGCAAGTTCTAAAAGATTCTGGTAGTGGATGGCGATGCCTCGGTATTGATGGCTATGCAGAATGCCCTCAGCTGGAAGGGTATGACGTTCATACAGCCGGTGACGGCATCCTGGCACTCGAAATCGCCAGGGAGATATCACCGGATCTTATTTTATGCGACTATCTGATGCCGCAAATTAATGGCGTTGAGGTATTCCAGGCAATGACCGAGATTTGTCCCGATGCCGTCAGAATCTTGGTAACCGGACAGGCCGACCTGGAAGTCGCCGTGTCCGCCATCAATGAGGGCGGTGTCTATAAATTCGTTCTAAAGCCCTGGAATACCAAAGACCTGGGTATCCTGGTGAGGAGGCCTTGGAGTATTACTAGCTGATCCAGGAAGGGAAGGCCTTGATGGAGATGCTGGATATGGCATTACGACAGCAAGAGGTAAAGTCGCGCGAGTTACACGATCAGGTGGATCGGTACCGAAGAATGCTGGTGATGGACTGAGGGAATCTGTTCGTTCGAAAAGGCTGGGGGGAAACCCCCAGCCTTTTTTATTTATTCTGAAAACTTTTGCTCGTCGCTCGACGTTGATCCATTAGCTATACTAATCAATCAATTCATTACGAATAAAAAGAATGTTGACCCCATGGTAAATGTGGCCGATATATACACATGAGGATAGATACAGATTATTAGACACAATTTAGTATCACACATGGGTACGAGTCGGGTCAAACGAATCAGGAGGGTGAATATGAAGAGTTCCCCTTTTCAGGTTCTGGGAACCAACGAACGAGAAGAATCCCTGTTTTTCATGCTGGACTCGCTTCTGAGGTCACGCATCGAGACTGGGGAAGAGACAATAGATGACGAGGACGTGAATATATACCTCGCCGGATTGCTCCATTCCTTCCTGGATCAGAGCTTTTACAAAACTTATGGAGACACCATTACACCCTACGATTCTCAGATCTATGACCTGGCAGAAGTATCGGGAGATCCAATCGTCCAATTCAGGGTCTACAAAGGTAACGCAGATTTTGCCCTGATGGCCGCAGGTGTGTTTGAGAAGAATTGCGAGCCCGACTGCGAGACACAGAGGGGCAAACTCTTCTACGAGATCGCATCGACCTGTCACGCGCGGATCTGCAGGAAGAAGACCGGCGTGGCGACCGTCCTGGCGAAGCTTTCAGAGCGGTTCGAGACCTACCGAAAAATACTCTCATATATGCGAGGCGAATATCTGAGACTGTTGAGAAGATTCACCAAAGGTGAGATGTTTCACCTCGAGCGGGAGGTCCACGCAGGCGCACTCACAGGTTTTGTACCCGATGGACGTAATCATTTTCTGGATGCCTACTCGAATTGGATGAAGACGGGTTCTCAGGCTGACAGGGACCGAGTCAATGGGCTGGGAGAGGCCCTGTGCAGAGCGGATCCCGAATTCGAGTTTGCCGGGATCTAGGATACAGACCTCAAATATCTCTGAGGACACCAAAAAAGGGCCGAAGCAATTGCTTCGGCCCTTTCCATTTCCTCTACAGGACTTCATTTCAATGACTTAATCTCTCCCGGACCGATCTTGATGGCATCCGTCTTGTCAACGACCCTGACCGTTGTGCGATTTCGTCCTCGGTTTCGTGCCAGGATCTGGCCACTTTCCGATGCTGTAATCTCCAAATTTCCCTTGCATATGACAGAGAGCAGAGCTACCTGCAGCTGGGATTCTCCACCGTTCAAGACACGGTGGTACTTGACTGTGCTTCCAGAGCACGTGGTTGTTCCCTCAAAGATTGGAATTGAGGGCATGCCAACCCTTGACGACCCAAAATCACCTGTCCTGGGCTTCGGTCCGAAGTTGGCCGCAATGAAGTAGTTCCCCGCGATCAGCCCGACGGTGGATTTCGGGCATCTCAATTGGCTCAAGCTGAGTGTATCCATCGCGCTGTGGTTGCAGTCGGGCGCAATGAGCGTCGAAAGTGACGCGATTTCGCCACCGTTCTTAACTCGAAAAGGCCGATCAATTCTACTGAGGGTGACATCGTCAGCCACCGCCCGCCACACATCGTAATAGCGTCGGTTGTGATATACGGTCTTCCCTGAACCGGCAAACAGGATCCCAAGCCGGTTGTCCAGATTGACCCACTCGGGATGATCGTAAGTCTGTACAATATCATCGTTCGGATCGGTACTTACCCCGCCCATGAACTGGTGAGAATCACCTGGCGTATAAAGTGTTCTTCGGCCATTGCAGTTGCCACGAAGCGAAGGAAAGCTCTCGTTGATGATGCGCAAGAATCCCTGGTTTACACTGGATACCGTGATATTTTTTAAGGCACGAAGGCGTTCACACGAAACAGAGACGCCTGAAGGCAATGCAGCATACAGTATCTCCTGCCGAACTGTTCGCTGTGCGCGGTCCATTACGAGAGCCGCGGCAAAACCCTCCGGGTGTTCATCCACGTGGACCGAACAGAGGTCCTGACTGTCCGGCTGATTCTTGACCCTGACCTGGGCGAGGAACGAATCGGTAGCCGGGGCGACCGTGTAAATACCATCCTTGTTCAATGGCAGGGCCATGATTGAGTTTCGCCACGATAAGGACGTTTGCCCCCTGGCGTGTCTCTGAAATGCAAAGCCGGAGTGTGGATAAATCTTGACTCCACGCAGCTTTTTCTCCACCTGGGCACGGGTAGAGGGCCGAGGGCCGTCGCCCAAGAGGCGATGGAAGAGATAGGTATGAGCAGGACTTGCGATTCCCGTTTCGCGTATGATCAGAGGGTCCTGCGGACCGTGGACTGTCTCTGCGATATCCTGATCATGCATTCGACCCCCGGTGCCATCCACTCGGGCTTCCACCGTCTCCAGCGCCAGACGCTCCAGGTATGCACCATCTGCATCTTTCAGCATCACGGCTGCCGCAGCGTGTGTCAGAGTGCCGGGGTCTGGCGACAGGTAGGGCCAGTCCATACCCTGAATGGGGTGTAAGGAGCCGGTTCGGTCCGTTGTGCGCTTGAGTTGGTCATAGATCTTCTGTCTATTGAAAAAGGCGTGTTCCGGAGTTTCCAACCCGTAGGTCGCATAAACCATACCCAGACGACCCGTAAAGTTCAGAGAAGATGCCGTATAGCTGGGGTGGACCATACCGTGGTTCTCGGCCATGTAGTCCGGGAGGGTTGTAAAGGTCTGGCCTGTGTATTGACGTACGGTCCCGCCATCGGCGAGCGCCATGTGGTTCTTGGTGTCCTGCTGAGCGGTAGCCGTTGAGAACATCCAGCGCCTTGCCGTTTCCGCCCAGGTGTTGGACCTGGGGGAATTGCTGAGCACGCACTCTACTGATGCCAGGCCTGTGGAAGTCCACCCATTCTCCTCCATCTGGGTGTTGGTGTAAACCCCGCTTTTTGGCGCCATCGTACCAAATCTGTGGGCGTAGTCGGCGTGCATTCTGGCAATCATTGTCCAGGTTTCATCGTCGACGATACGGCCCAGAAGGAGCGCGGCGATCGCGATGTCCGCCATATTGGGTCCGCACTGACTCTCTGGGAAGAACCCGCGTCCCTTCTCGCCCCATTTGGTGCCCCACGTTCTTCGATTTCCCAGGCTCTTTTTGGGACGAATGCAGTCCTTGGGACCCGAATCGTGGGTGAAGCACAGGTATCGAATGCCTTTCAGGGCGATCTCTTTCAGCTCCTTCCTGGAGCATCCAGTTTTGGGAGCATCGTATTGAGGGGAGCTTGCCAGGGCGGCAAAGGCGAACAGAGGGCCAGCCGTGTCGGAACCATACCAGTGACATCCTCCAAAGAAGTGGCCACAATTGGGACGCTGAGGCCACTCCTCAAAATACTGTAGACCCACCGGTACCCATTTTTCCAATATCGCACGATATCTGCGACTTAAGGGTGTTTCTCTTGCGGGAACCTTGGCTCTCCGCAATTTGGTCAGGGATTTTGGAGGCATAGCTGATCTCCTATCTGGTAGCAGGTTCGATTTGGGCTTACATGGGCAGGCGTATGGCTGCGCCAATCCTGGATGATTCATATGCAGCCAGGCAGATTTCTACGGCCGCTCTTCCATCTTGCCCCGTTACCGGCGGTGTTTTGTTGTCGACGATACAGGAGATGAAGTCGCGAACTTCGTCTGAAAATGCTTTCTGGCGTGGGTCACTGACCTGGGAATGGTCGTAGACGATTTCCCAGTCTGTAGACCCTTCACGGGCGATCTTGACCTGATTGTATGGGTCTACATCCATCAGACCCTCCGTACCAACCAATTTCGCTCCGCAGGAATGTCCTTTCCAACCGGGGGTGGGTAGGGCTTCGGAGTATATGAGATGTGCGCTCCCACCACTCCTGAAGGAGATCATCAACATATTGGTGGTGATGTCTTTGGGAACCTCGGAACGGAGCCTGTAGGAACGGGCGAAGACCCAGTCTGCGTCGCTATCGAACCACCACAGCAGCCGATCGGTGTTGTGTACTCCCCAGGCAATCAGGCCGCCAGGTCCGTAGAGATCCAGATTCGTGAACCAGCCTTTGTCAGGGTTATGCCTGCGGTATCCGGAGCCCGCCAAGGTGTCTCGACAAATTAGCAGCTGACCGATAGCGCCCTCCTCAAGGAGACGCTTGGCAATCGCATCACCCTCCCAGTACCGATGGCTCTGAGCGACCATCAATTTCACTTCGGCATTTTTGGCGGCCTGGATGATGGCATCACATTTCTCCAGTGTCAGTTCGAGCGGTTTTTCAACCAATACGTGCTTGCCGGCCTGGATGGCAACAAGTGTGTGATCTGCGTGGAGTGCGTGGGGCGTGGTAACAATGACCGCGTCAATGTCATCGCGAGAGGCGAGCGCCTCGATCGTGGGTTCGCAGTCGAGTCCATATTCTGCCGCCAGGTCCGTACCGGCATCCGGCAAGCCGGCCGGGTCCGTTAAGGCCACGGCTTCGCCTAGATCAACGTCTTTCAGGGCGTCGATGTGAGTTCGGCCCATTTTGCCCACGCCTATAATCCCTACTCTTACCCGGTCCATAGTCGACCTCACAGTCTGAAAAATACGGGTTTTGAACTCAGGAATATATGGTTACATCAGGCGTTTGCGTTTGGCAAGGTAATTGAAGAGGGCGGTGTCGAAGGTTTCTGCCGTATCCAGGAGGACGTAATCAATGAGGCTGTCGTGGCATTCCTTGCGGAAGCGATCAACGAGATCATCCATATGCGATTTGTATGCCGGGGCAATGTGCCAGGGTTCTGTGACTACGCTGGCGCCGGACTCCAGGTCCACGAATTGGGTTTCTCTGTTGAACTCCAGATCACGTTCTCGGGGATCCAGAATGTGGAAGACGATCACTTCGTGTTTTCGGTGTCTGAAATGTTTCAGACCCGAAAGAAGGGTTTTCGGGTCATCCATCAGATCCGACAGCACAACAATCAGTCCTCGTCTAACGATGCGTTCGGCAAGGTCGTGGAATGTTCTTGCTAGATCGGTGTCCTCCCCTTTCGGCTCTGTATTCTCGAGCGTTTTCAAGAGGGTATGGAGGTGGCTGCCGACTGACCGAGGAGGTACGTAGTTCTGGATACCGTTATCGAATGAAACCAGGCCGACGGCGTCACGTTGACGAAGCATCAGATGCGACAAGGCGGCGCAGGTATATGCGGCATATGAGAACTTGCTCAGGTTTCCCGAGCCGTAATTCATCGATGCACTGGCATCGAGCAGGAGGTAGGCTTTGAGGTTGGTTTCCTCCTCATACCGCTTGACATACAGCCGGTCCGTCTTGCCGAATGCCTTCCAATCGATGTCGCGCAGGGGGTCGCCCGGCATATACTGACGATACTCTGAGAACTCAACGGAAAACCCGTGGTATGGGCTCTGATGTAGGCCCGTGATGAAACCTTCGACCACCAGCCGAGCGACCAGGTCCAGGCGTTCGAGTTGTGCTGCGACTTCGGGATTCAGGTATTGCTGTATCGAATTCATATGTCGTCTGCTAAGATTCCATAAGTCTGTGAATGATGTCTACAGCAGTGGTCCCCTCGGCTTCGGCACTGAAGCTCGTGACGATGCGGTGACGCAAGACCGGTACGGCTACAAAGTTCACATCTTCAATCGACGCTGCATACCTTCCTTCAAGAACCGCCCTGGCCTTGGCTCCCAGAATCAGGAACTGGGATGCACGGGGTCCCGCTCCCCAGCTGACCAACTCGGTTACAAAAGACGGGATTCCATCGCCAGCAGGTCTTGTCTTGCGGGCGAGACCAACGGCATAGTCGATGACGTGATCCGCCACGGGGACCTTTCGTATCAGTTGCTGGAGCTCGACGATTTGAGCGGCATTCAGGACAGGCGAGACTTCTGCAGAGTAGGCGCTTGTTGTATTCTTTACGATTTCCTTCTCCTCCGATTCGGAGGGGTAGTCGATCCAGAGGTTGAAGATGAATCGATCCAGCTGCGCCTCGGGAAGGGGATAGGTGCCTTCCTGTTCGATTGGATTCTGGGTGGAGAGTACAAAGAAGGGCTCCCCCAGTCGGAAGGTCTCGCCGCCTGCCGTGACCTCATGCTCCTGCATCGCCTGCAAAAGGGCGGCCTGAGTTTTGGGCGGTGTTCTGTTTATCTCATCCGCAAGGATGATGTTTGCGAAAATGGGTCCTTTGACAAAGCGGAAGACCTTGTGTCCTGTTGTGTGATCTTCTTCCAGGACCTCGGTGCCTGTGATGTCGGAAGGCATCAGATCCGGCGTAAATTGGATCCGGCTGAAGGAGAGATCCAAGGCGCGAGCAAGGGTACTGATCAGAAGGGTTTTGGCCAGGCCCGGTACACCCACCAGCAGTACGTGACCTCCGCACAAGAGTGCGATAAGCAACTGGTCGACAATTTCCTTTTGCCCGACAACCACCTTCCCAATCTCTCCGGAGATCTTTTCATGGGCATCCCTGAGTTTTTCAACAGCCTGGAGGTCATCCATATTCTCGATACTCATAAGGTCTGGTTCCTCGAATGGTTTTCGAACCGTTTAATTGTCGGAGAGAGGTCCGTTCCTACGTCTTTCGCTTCTGCTTTTTTGCGGCGGGGAAGAGAATGTTGTTGAGGATGAGACGATAACCAGGAGAGTTCCGTCTGAGGGCCAATTGGGTAGGAGGGTCTCCCACAAAGTGCTGATAGTCCTCGGGGTCGTGTCCGGCATAGAATGTGAAAGTCCCCTTGCCCACATTTCCGTGGATGTACTTCACCCGATCGGTCCCGGAGACCTGGCCCATTATGGTGACGGACTTCTTGATGAGGTCTTTTCTGAAGGCGGTGGTTTGGCCCAGGAACCCTCTGACCACTGGAACGTGATTCTGTGTGAGCATGGTGGGCACCGGGTCGTACTTGGCCGAAAATTCGAACAGAGTGAAAGCGTCTATCTCCGGCCCCCGGGCCTGACCCATTCCGGTTGGGGAGACGTCGATGTCGGAAAACTCGTATTCCATCGGGTCTTCCACCAGAGTGAACTTTTCGAAGGCCACGGTCCGTGAAAAACTGAGTTTTTGTTGTGCGTTCGGATCCGCCGGCGTGCCGTCGTAGATGGTGTCCACAATGTCGACTCCGGCTGCGGCGAGTGCGATGTCGAATGTGTCTGTGGCCGAACACATTGCGAAAGTGAATCCGCCCTCCGCGATGTATTGCATAATGGCCTGAACGACCGCGCCCTTCTCCTGGGCGACCCTGGAATACCCCAGGCGTCCGGCAAGGGCTTCGAACTGGGCTTGCTGCTGTCGGTACCATAGCCTGTTGCCGTGGCTGCGGTAGAACTTCCCATATTGCCCTGTGAAGTCCTCATGGTGGAGGTGAAGCCAGTCGTATTCCGAGAGCCCGCCTCCCAGGACCTCTTCGTCCCAGAGCGTGTCATAGGGAATCTCTGCATAGGTCAGAGCCAGAGTGACCGCATCATCCCAGGGCTGTTTGTTCGGTGGGGTGTAGACGGCGATCCTGGGTGCCTTTTCTAGCCTTACCCGGTCCATGTTCCCCTCTTCCATCTGGGCGTAGATTCGGGCAGCCTGTGCATCTGATATCCTCGCAAACGAGACATCCCTGAGTCTGGATTCCCCGGCGACAGATTCCGTGTAGTCCATCAGGAAGGAACCGCCCCGGAAATTCAGCAGCCACTCCACATCTATGGACTTCTGGAGGGCCCAGTATGCGACACCGTAGGCCTTGAGGTGATCCGTTTGGTCCAGGTTCATGGGGATGAGCAGCTGATCCGCGACGACCGGCCGTGGACCGGACAGGGCGATCAGGATTGTGACCATCAACCAGGGAAAGCAAGCTGCGCGTTCGAACAAGATTCACCCCGCTTTTTTCAGTTGATCGATCTGTTTCTGAAGGTGACGAACACGATCCCTGGCGTAGTCTGCCTCCAGGCTGTCCGGATATCGTTTCAACAGGTTCTCAAAGCTGCGCAAGGCATCGTAATACTGACCAAGGTGTTCTTGATGGATTCTCCCCAATGTCATCAAGGACCAGGCACCAAGCGGGCTTTCGGGCATATCCTGGGGAAGCTGTCTGCAGGCCTGTATGGCTTCGGTGAATCGATCCAGATCCTCCAGGAGCTCGATTCGGGCGGCCAGGACCCTGTCCGACAGAACAGACTCCGGATAGTTTCCTGCAAAGGCCTCAAAAGCAGCCAGTGCGGCTTCCGATCGACCCTGCCTCATTAGCCTAAAGGCCAAGGCAAGATCCCTCGACACCTCTTCACCCTCGAAGAGCGCCTTCTCGAGCAGCAGAGAAAGGCTCATCGCATCGTTCAAGGAGAACCCCGCGACAGCACCGGTTAGCAGGGAATCGAGGACAACTGCCGCCGAATCGAAGGCGTTTGTGTAAAAGTGGCATTCGGCAATACCGAATTTGGCCTGATCCGCATTTTCGTGTTTGGGCCGCTCCTGGATAATTATGCCATACGCGGCTTTCGCCAGCTGCAGATGCCCCGTCTCAATACGAATTTCCGCCAGATGGAGCAATGCTCTGTATCTCCATACGGATTTACGCTTCGAGCGGATCAGGGCATTGAGTGTTTCGATAGCCGCATCGGGAGTCCGGTAGTGACCTGCTTGGAGGGCCGCAAGCCGGAAGCGCGCCTCGTCGGATTCCGCGCGCCCGGGGTATTCCTCTGCGAGGGCATTATACAGGTCTCGGGATTGGGAAGTTTTCCCCAGGTCCTCCCTGGCTCTGGCGAGTCCCAGCATGGCCTGCGGGATCAAAATGGGCTTTCCTGGATTGGGAAGTATGGCCTGGTAGGCCTGTTCTGCAACCCTGGGTTCACCAGATCCCAAGGCGAACGAGGCAACACGAAACAGCCTTGTGGTCTGTTTGGTCGATTGAACCGGCAGGCCCAACAAGGCTTGCAGAGCAGGGGCGACCATCCCCGAACCGATGGCATATTCCGTGAACAGCCTCAATCTGGTATTGTTCCCGGGATGCTCTTGAATCTCCTTCTCCAGCAACCCATAGACCTGTTGCTTCTTATCCCCCTCTCGAGCGAAGCTGCGGATCCGCGACTCCACCAGGGCGAGATACTGTGGCTTGAGATCAAGAAAGACCAGGTATTCAGCTACCGCTTCGGGATACCTCGCGAGCCTTTCGGACAGTTCCGCCATTTCACGGGTGAAGAGGTCAGGATTGTTCAGGACCCGGCGACCATGCGTATATATTTCGATCGCTCTTTGATGGAGGTTGTTCCTCGCGTAGCGGTTTGCGGCAAGGGCAAAAGGTCCTTCGTGTTTCGCCCCCTCCAGTACCCTGTCCCAGTGTTGGAAGGCTTTTTCCCGGTCACCCTCAACGAAGAGGGCATCACCCAACCTGAAGTGGGCGCCAATGTCCTGTGGATTTCGAGACAGGTGTGCCCTGAGCAGTTTAATCGCCTCACCACGCCGGCCTGTTTTGGAGAGCAGACCTTCCAGTTGGTACAGGATGTCCACGCGACCTGGATTGCCTCGATGGAGAGACCGGTAGATTTCCAGGGCCCGTTTCAACCTGCCCGAAGACTCCAGCGCCTTCGCTTTCTCCAGGATCTCACTGACCGTTTCACCGAATGCATGGGTTTTACATGCAGCGAGGATGATCACACAACAGACAGCCCACCTCATCGTATTCATGGCGTTTCCCGTTTCTCGGTTCCGGCGAGCGCATCCTGGATGAGCTTCTCGAAATATTGCCTGATGAGCGGCTCGAATTCGACAGGATATCCCTGGGCCAATGCTTCTTTGAGACGCGCTCGAAGGGGGTTGTCCAATTGCCCGAGATGATCAGGCAGAGAACCTGGTCCTCGATATTCGGTGTTCTTTCCTCCCTTTGCCTGTCTCTGTCTGCTCCAGCCGCGCTCCCTGACGGATCGTTGCGCGTCGAGCATCCTAGATAAGATGCGCCTCTGCCTGTTCAGGGTCTTCCTGTTCAGCATACCCCGCGACAACCGTTTTGACACGTTGTCCATCTCCGATAGAATATCGCCCAAGTCTCCAAGCAGCTTCTGACGCTGCGCATCCATTTGTCCCCGCAGCTCTTCCATGGCCTGTCGAATGGCTTGTTGTTGCGCGGCCATCCGTGAAAGACTCATACTCTGACCGGGAGAAAATCCGGGCTGGCCGAACATGTCCTGCGATCGGGCGTTCAGCCCGCTCTGCTGCTCTGCTAGGTCCTGCATTTTCTTGAGCATCTCGTCGAATCCGATCGCCGATGCTGCCGATGCAAGATTGGAAATAGCCTGTCTGACCGCCAGAGCGGTGGTATTCAACGCACCCATCGCCTCTCGTGCAGATTTGGCGGCGCGAGTGCCCCGCCCTCCCTGCAGGAGACCACCCGTCTGGTCCATTTTCTGAAGGGCTTTCCCCAGGAAAGCCGAAGTCTGTGGCGTAACAAAGAAGGTTTTCCGGGAGGCCTCCATTAGATGTTTCGCCAGGCGGCTCGTTCCGGAAAGGATTCTGGCCTGTTCTACAGCCAGGGGAGCTGGGTCGGCATCTTTTGAGGCATCTCTGGCGCTCCTTGCGGTTCGCTCCTGAGCCTGCGAGAGGTTAATAAGGTCGTGGAGCATCTTGTTCAGTTCTTGTGTAATCCTCTCCTTCTGTGCGTCCACATAGGCTTTCCTAGCCTCGCGAAGCTGCTCGGTGAGGTCGTCCAGGTCTCTGGCGATGTTGTTGCCCTGATCTACGGCCTCCTGCCCTTTTCCAGCTCCCATTTGCTGTCGCATCCGCTGCATACGCAGGGGAACCTGCTGCTCACCCATTTCTGTGGATATCCGGCTCAAGTTTTCACCCGTTGACCCATCAATCTGCTCGGAGACTATGTTCAATTCGTTGTGCAACCTCTCCGCGTCTTTTTCCAGGGCGCGTTCCCGATCCTGCAGGTCCTGCACGGAACCACCCTTCTCAAGTTCGTCGATCACCTTGTTTTGTTCGGAGGAGAGTTCCTCCATAGCTTTAACGAGAGCATCCAGGCTTTGTTGGTCCTGTACCCTCTTGAGCAGAGATATGGTACGATCCAGATTCTGTCGAAAGGCCGCTTGCTCATCCCGGAATGAATCCAGGGCGTCCTGAACCGCGTCAGGATCCACTTCCTGAAGGGCATCCTGTAACTGCTGCATCGCTTTCTTCAAACCAGGTGTCTCAAGCCTGGACAGGAGTTCCTGTATCTCTTCGAGTTTTTGAAGTGTTTCGTCTTCGATAAGACCGCTTTGCTCGAGGCGCTGAATGGTCTGCTCCAGTTTCTCGAGGGTTTCCCTCAGGGCGTCGCCTGTTTCTTTCTGCTGATCAAGGGCAGTTTCCATCTCCTTCAGTTGCTCCCAGGCTACATTGTCTTCCTTGAGCAANNCATGCGCAACTTCCTCNAGTTTTTCCCCCAGCTCGNTGCTCGTTTCCTGGAGACGTTCCATTTCACTGATGCTNTCNTNCTGTGCTCGCCGGGCCTCNTGGTGAATTTCATACAGGGAGGGAAAGCGCAGGATGTAGCTGGGAGTTTCACCCACNCCGGGGCCNGATACGGTGTTGGTATCGAACACCCTNATCCTGTATGAGATCTGATCGCCAGGCAACAGGTCCATCCTGGAGAGGTNCCAGGCGTAGGTCAGAGACATCTCACGAGGATCCTCCTGGTCGAGGGGGAGCGGAAGCGTATACTCAGTGGGTTGTCCCTCGATCGCGTAGGTGATNTCGGCTCTGGCAATTCCAAAATCGTCCCTGCCCTCTGCAACCAGCACAACCCGCATGTCTTCACCCAGTTCGGAGTCGTCTCCTGGTCTGAGGAGGCGTACTTCAGGAGAGCGGTCCTGCAATGCTATNATCCGGTATTCTACAGGATCTCGGTTATCTATGCCCAGGTCGTTTCGCAGCCCAATGGTGTATCGCTTGTTCCNGCCAACCGTGACATTTGCGCTTGCCGCCCGTCCGGATGTGCTTGCATAGACNTGTGTGTTGTCTATGTCAAGCCANGCAGTCTCGATGACCTGACTNACCTGGATCTGCAGACTCACATCAGATCCTTCGGGGGCAACGATGTCACCCCCTGGATTAAGCCGGCGTTTGGCCAGGCCGGTGTAGGCGGGGTAGCGAATTGTGTGGGTTATGCTCTTTACCATTGGTCTGGGATGGACGACAAGNGTGCAAGGGGGTGTCTGTGCAGATCCGGCCTGGAGGTGATAGAAGAAGGAACGGGTGAGCGATTTAACGGTGTAGCGCACTCGATTCTGCCTTACGGCAAGTTCAGCAGGTGTCCAATTCGTGTCGCGTGTCTCGCGCATGAACAGCAGTGCGTTCGTGGGCACGACACCGGAGATCTTCGCCGTGATTTCCAGGGAATCGCCAGCAACCTTCTGCACATTTCCGGGATGCACTTCAATCCAGGTTTCCGGGGGCCTCGAGTAGGCTGTGTGCAAATGTCCAAGCCTGCCTGCGGCGCCNGACAAAAGTTGCGGCCAAATCAGAAGAAACACCGAGGTGATGGCTGCAGTGACCATAAAGATAGTCACCATTTTGATGGTGGGGCCTCGCTCCACCAACTCGTTNATGTTGAGGTCTGTAATATCCNCTTCCGCCTGGACAACTGCCGCTTCGATCAATCCGGAAGAATAGCCATGGTTGCCNGNAGATTGCTGCTTCCAAAGTTGCAGCGCACTGATCAGGACCTCCTGCATACCTTCGATTCTGGACTCCACCANCAGGGCAACATCTTCCAGGGAGGGCACACGTAGAAGCGGCCAGAGACAGTAACGTACGAGAAACCCGAGGCAAAGCAATCCGGAGAGCGTCGCCAGCGGCAGTTTGGCGGACGGCGGCATGTAAAACAACGCCTCCAGACACAGCAGCAACAATCCCAGAAGGACCGCTACAGACGAAGAAAGGCAAAAACCGAAAAGGGCTCTGGATAGGACATAGCGATGCCGGATTCCCGTCAGTCGTNTGGTGATATCCTGGTAGGCGCGTCTGGCAAGATCAGAGTTCATGGTAGCAACACGATACATTAGATGTGTAGAANCTGGATTGACAGATTCAGTGGGTCAGCACCCAATAGACGATGTTTGTTCCCAGCTTGAAGGCGCTCTCCCGTTTCTCCGGAGGATCCTTGTGGATCTCGGGATCGTTCCACCCGTCTCCGATGTCGCTTTCATAANTATAGAACAGCACGAGTCGGTCTTCGTGAAATACGCCAAACCCCTGGGGNCGTCCGCCATCGTGTTCATGGATCTTGGGAAGTCCCTGTGGGAACCTGTAGGGTGTGTGATAGATTCCANAAGAGGGTGGCAGTTCCACCAATCTCTTGTCGGGGAACAGCCTGGCCACCTCCCTGCGAAAGGACCTGTCCAGCCCGTAGTCGTCGTTGACAAACAGGAAACCACCGCCTTCGAGATAAAGACGGAGTCGACGGATTTCTTCGTCGGAGAACCGGATGTTTCCGTGCCCTGTCAGGTAGAGCATGGGAAAAGCGAAAAAGTTCTCGTCCATTACCTCTACCTGCGCTTCCTCCTCGGCAGTGGATATGGTGGTATTCCGACGGATAAAGGCGAGGAGATTGGGGATTTCGGTGGGTCCATTGTACCAGTCCCCACCGCCACTATATTTGAGCCGTGCGATGGTGAACTTTGCGGGCGGGGCTCGGAGTTGTGCGAGGGCTGGATCGACCAGACAGAAGNTCAGGAGCAGTAGGNAGGGGGATAAACGCATTAAAGTCCGGGGCGCAATAAATGCAATGGGTTGTTGGAGGGTTAGACACGCCCCTACTCAAACGGCGACTTCAGCCTGAATCTTTGGATGGTGTTTGTAGCCGTCCAATTTGATGTGGGACCATTCGGCTGCCAGGAGGCCTTGGAGGCCCCCACCTTTCAAGCTCTCGTCGAGGGTGAGTTGCGGACGCATGAAAGGTTTCCTCGTCAGCTGAATTCGGGCCTGCTCCACGTGGTTGTTATAAAGATGAAGATCCCCAAACGTGTGTACAAATTCACCAGGCGTGAGATCACACACGTGTGCTACGAGACGTGTAAGCAAGGCGTAGCTGGCGATGTTGAATGGAACACCGAGGAAGGCGTCGGCACTGCGCTGGTAGAGCTGGCAGTGCAGGAGGTGCTCTCCCTCAACCTTGAAGTGAAACAGTGTATGGCATGGCGGCAGATCCACTTCGTCGCAGCTCTTTGGATCCCACCCGGTGACGATAAGCCTTCTGGAGTTAGGATTTGCCTGAATCTCGTGAAGGAGTCTGGCGATCTGGTCGACGCCGTTCCGGTTCGGATAATCCCCGCCAAAAGACCGCCAAAGATAGCCGTATACCGGTCCGAGATCGCCTGGTTTTCTCCCAAATCTACTGGTGTGGGTTTCATCCGCCCATTCCTGCCAGATGTCTACACCTCTGTCCCTGAGGTCCTGTTCACTACTGCTGCCGGAGAGAAACCAGAACAGCTCCTCGGCGATCCACCGGAACGGGAGTCGCTTGGTGGTGAGTAGAGGAAATCCCTCACGAAGATCAAACCGCGTCTGATATCCGAAGACGCTGAGTGTTCCGACACCCGTTCGATCTTCGTGTTCGACTCCGTTTTCCAAAACGTGGCTAAGAATGTCCAGGTAGGATTTCATCGGGCTCCCTTCAGATTAAACGTTAGGCGCGGCGAGGGAGTTCCCCATATCAGTCGGACTCGATCTGCAAAAGGGGGATATTCACGGGGTCTTCTACTAACGTTTCTTTGGNAAAGCTGTAGGTGCACTCGAAGCGNACATCNTCAAGGCATCTCTCGTCTATGGGAAANGCACCACATTGCCCGGGACGATTCTCGTAGATGCTNCAAACGGAGAACCCATCGTCCTGTTTTATGAGAAAGGGGCATTTGAGCAGGATCTCGCAGCAATTGCCGCATTGATTGCACTCGCCCATCCTTAGCGACTCCTGCTGCTGCACATATTCCTTCCTGAACCGAACCAATGCGAATCTTCGCATCTTTCCGACAGCCTGCCTCAAAAATCCGGCTTCACCAAACGTCATAAACACTCCACACTCCGAATCAGATTCAATTTGCCTTTGAAAGTTTGAATAGAGAACGCAAGTCCGCCCACTCTTGCGGATCGAAAAACCGCCATCCCCATAGGATCAGGGGGAAGACCAGCAAGATGATCAGGCGTGTNATCACGCCGGTGGCAGTAGAGACGTCTAGGTAGCTGGACACACCCACGTGAACGACCAGCAATGCGACGCCAATTTTCAGGAGNCGGCCGTATTCATACCGAACGGGGAAAGACCGGCGGGTGAACAGAAACAACAGAAGAGACATAAACCCATATGCCGCAAGAGTACTCCAGGCAGCACCGGTTAACCCGATCCGTGGGATGAGGATCAGATTTATGCCGAAATTGATCACGGCACCCGCACCTACCACTACGGGCAATGCTCGGGAACGACCTTCCACATACACACCAGCCGTGAGAACAATGTAGATACCGGAGAAGAGAAATGCAAGCGTGATGAGGGGTATAANGTCTCGCGCGGGCAGGTAGTTGGCGGATTCTGCGCCTGCNATCAGCAGAATAAACTCCTTNCCAAAGGTTGAAATCAACANGAACAGAAAAGCACCNCCCATGGCGAAGTAGGTCGTTACCCTTCGCACGACTTCCAGTGACTCGGNCCGGTCCGGAATCGCAAGGATAGCCGGGGCCCAGGCGGNCCTGAAGACACGNACAATCAACAGCATGGGGAGGCAGATCTTATANACNACCGTAAAGGTTCCCACGGANTCCAGACCCAGGAAAAACTTGAGCAGGAATCGGTCGGATAAATTGATNACCAAAAGGGCGATTGTTGAAGGGACAAAGGGCAGACCAAAAAGAAGCAACTCCCTGAAACATGAGAATTTGAAGACAAGCCGGAGCTGACGGAGGCCGACCGGCAGGAGTACAATGAGGGCGAAGGCGGAGCTGACAACGTTTGTCCAGAAGATTGCGCGGACACCATAACCCAAAACGGCAATAAGGTATATTGTGAGGCCCAGCTGGATACTGTGCTGGACGAATCGAACGATGGCATACAGACCGGATCTCTGCCGGGCTCGGCAAAGCGTAAACAGCGGTTCGCTGAGGGTGTCCAGGAGGATGATCGCAGCGATCAACTGGAAAATGTCGGCGTAAGACACGCCATCCGAGGTGAGAAGGGTGCCGGCGAGTGTTGCCGAGTATTGCCAGATTCCCGTTGACAGTACCGCCCCGAATCCGATCAGCGTCCAGTAGGCCGTGCTGAACTTGACCTGGCTGTCCTTCGGCTCCGTGTCTCCTGAAAGAAAACGTATTAATGCGGGATTTAGTCCAAGGGAATAGACGGCCGCACTGAATCCGATGAAGGCAAAGGCGAGAGAAATGACGCCATTCTCTGTCGTAGACAGCAATCTGGCATAAAGTGGCACTAGGAGGACGCCTACGGCCTTGCCCAGAATATCGCCCATGCCATAAACGGCAGTTTGTTTGGCCAGCGTTCTGATGCGGTCAAATATCATATGTGTTCAACCGATGGGGATGCGTCCTTGTGGCTCACAACATTGAGACGGGGTCGATGTCTATGTCGAGGGCAACGGCTGCCCGCCTTCTGCCGAAATGACGCCTGGCGGTCTGTGTGCCTTCTCTTAGCAGGCGGGGGGATACAGATTTGAGAATCACCTGCCACCGGTAGCTGTTTCGTATGCGTGCAAGCGGGGCCTGCGCCGGTCCCATCACTTCCAAACCCTTGGGTGCCTCGCTACGAAGAACTTCCGCGCACGTTCCCGCCTTCATGGCCACTTCGTTTTCATTTCTACCCTTGAACAGGAGGAGTGCCATTCGTCCAAAAGGTGGGTAATCGAGAACACGCCTTCCCTCCAATTCCAACTCCGCAAACTTCAGGAAATCGTGTTTTTTTGCACATTGAACCGCCTCGCAATCCGGCAGGTAGGTCTGCACCACCACCTCACCGGGACTTTTGCCTCTGCCCGCTCTTCCGCTCACCTGAGTGAGCAGCTGGAAGGTCCGCTCGCTCGCCCTGAAGTCCGGCAGGTGGATGCTGGTATCTGCGGAGATCACCCCTACGAGCGTAACGCCCGGGAAGTCGAGCCCTTTTGCGACCATCTGTGTGCCCAGGAGAATGTCCGCCTCGCCTTTTCGGAAAGATTCCAGGATCCGGTCGTGGGCGCCCTTCTTCCGAGTGGTGTCCACATCCATCCTCAGGACCCGACAATCCGGAAACTGATCCACCAGGGACTCTTCGACCCTTTGCGTGCCCACGCCGAACAACTGCAAATGTCCGCCACCGCAGCTTTCGCATTGCGTAGGAGCGGCCAAGTTGTCTGCGCAATAGTGGCAGATGATGCGACGACCTTTCGCGTGGTAGGTGTAGGTGACCTGGCAATTCGGACACTCCAGGGACGCGCCGCAATCGGTGCATTGTACATAAGGCGCATACCCTCGCCGGTTCTGGAGGAGAATGATACGCTCGGATTTGGCGAGTCTGTGCTTCATTTTTTTGCGCAAGACGTTTGAAAATATACTGCCACCCTCTTCCTTCATGTTTACGAGTGTGACACCGGGCAGAGACCTGGAATCCACTCGATCCGGGAGGGACAGGAGCTCATACTTCTTCTTCTTTACGTTGTGGAAGGATTCCAAAGAGGGCGTTGCGGAGCCAAGAATGACCGGGATCGCGTTCATTTTCGCTCGGACGAGGGCAACGTCACGGGCATTGTATCGGGGGGCAGGATCTGCCTGCTTGTAGGAACTGTCGTGTTCCTCATCAACAACGATCAGGCCCAGGTCCCGAACCGGCGCGAAGATGGCGGACCGTGCGCCAATGACGATGTTTCGCCTACCTTCTTTCACATCGCGCCAGGCGTCGAACCGTTCTCCATCGGACAGGGCGCTGTGAAGCACGGCCACACGGTCTGCAAAGTGGGCCTTGAACTGGCGCACCGTCTGGGGAGTCAGAGAAATCTCCGGTACCAGGATCAAGGAACCCTTGTTGCGTTTCTGCGCGTGCCTAACCGCACAAATATAGACCAGGGTCTTCCCGCTTCCTGTTATCCCGTGAAGCAGATGTGGCTGAAATCGAAGCGCATCCATGCTGTCTACGACTGCATCCAACGCCTTTTGCTGGTGGGGTGTGGGATCGAATTGCTCGGGTGTCTCAAACACCGTGTGTGCGAATGGGTCACGCCGCACCTCCGTGTCATTGAGCCGGACCAGTTTTCGATTCTGCAGCGCGCGGATTATGCCAGAATTTATGCCTATACTGGACAGGTCGGCAGCTCTCAATTTTCCACCCGACTGCCAGAGCTCCCGGAGACATTCACCCTGTTTGGGTGCACGTTTTTCCAATTTGGGGAGTTCTGTTTCCAGCCACCTTGCATCGGGCAGCAACTCCACCTCCCGTTCCGTTTTTGGTTTCACCCTGGGTTCCACCATCTCCTGGATGGTGGTGACTTTGCCCGTTCTCACCAATCCGAACACGGCAGACCGCGTTCCTTTGCCTCCCAATCTGCGCTCCAATTGGCGAAGAGACAAGCTGCCCCCCTGCATCAACTGATCTATCACCTGTTGTTGGGTGGGAGTTGCCCTGCTGCCGCCGTTCGCTTCGGCCAGCACGAATTTCTGACCACTGTCTGTGTGTATGCCCGCCGGCAGGGCAGATTTGAGCACCTCGGACAGGGTACAGGCATAGTAATCCGAAATCCAGCGACTCAGCTCAAGCAGTTCGCCGGACAGGACAGGCTCATCGTCCAGGAGTATGCCCACGGACTTGACCCTCTCCAGGTCCGTCCGGTCCTGAGTAGCAACCACGATACCCGTGGTCCACCTGGGACCCAGAGGGACGAGCACTCGGCTGCCGGAAAGGACTTTTCCCTGGAGGTCCTCCGGGATGAGATAGGTCATTTCCCTGTCGACGGGGGAGCCCAGGGATACAATCTGTGCATACTTGTTCATGGGGTTAGGGGAAACTTGAAGAGAGTGAGGATCAGCGCTTCAGGGCGCAGCAGGTTCAATCTCCTCCACCCAGATGCTGGCTCGGGAGATGAACAGCCTCAGCTTTCGTCCTGCTTTGCCCAGGGGTTTCAGTGGATTTCCCTGAAGCGACAGCGTCAAGGCATCTGCCTTTTCGATTTCCACACGAATCCGGGTTATTGCCTCCCAGGTTCGCTGGCTTCCCACCGTGAGTAAACCTTCGAAAACCGATCGCTCATCGGCACGCACGGAAATTCCTGTGGCCTCTTTAGCGATAACGGAGAGCACAAGGATGCTGTCCTGCCTGTTGATTGGGAACCCCGGGGACAGGGAATAGGCCGAAACCACACGGTCTCCTTTGGGGGCTCCCCCTAACTCTTCGGGGTCATCCAACGGAGCCTTCTCACCGTCTGGTGCCCCTGGGCGATCCGGTGTCGTCTTTGTGGTTTCGGATGGCGTTGTCGTTGCCTGGTCAGAAGCTCTCGACAGCGTGCGTTTTGGGGCCATTTCCAGCGACTCAACCTGTGGGGATTGAGGGGCTTCGGTATCGTTCAATGCCCAAAAGCCCAAGGAAACTATGATTACAAGCACTCCCAGGGCTGCAATAACAGGCACTGTCGTCGACGATTCGCGTTGCCGGGACTTTATTGGATTTTCAGGCGGGGGCGGTGGCCGGCTAGCAATTTCATAGCTTCTCAGAGTTTCCTCTACGTCCAGGCCTACCTCCTGGGCATATTTTTTTAGAAAAAG